>CAZFMF010000032.1:0-35351 GCA_964519985.1 uncultured Pseudobdellovibrionaceae bacterium
CCGTCCACCGGGCCGCGAAGCCTATCCCGGCGACGTTTTCTATCTGCACAGCCGCTTGCTTGAGCGCGCGGCGAAATTGTCGGATGCACGCGGGGGCGGCAGCCTCACCGCCTTGCCGATCATCGAAACGCAGGCGGGGGATATCTCGGCCTATATTCCGACCAACGTGATTTCGATCACGGACGGCCAGATCTTCTTGGACACCGATTTGTTTTACTCCGGCGTGCGTCCGGCGATTAACGTCGGTCAGTCGGTCTCCCGTGTCGGGGGCGCGGCACAAATCAAGGCGATGAAACAGATTGCCGGGTCGTTGCGCTTGAATCTCGCGCAGTACCGCGAGATGGCGGCTTTCGCGCAGTTCGGTTCCGACTTGGACAAAGCGACGCAGAACATGCTTTCGCGCGGTGAACGGATGGTGGCGGTCTTGAAGCAAGGCCAGTACCAACCGCTTCCGGTCGAACGCCAGATTGTGATCATCTTCGCCGGTACGACTGGGAAGCTGGACAAGATCCCGACCGATCGCATCTCCGATTTCGAGAAGGGACTTTTGGAGCATTTGGACATGAAGCAGCCGGAAGTTCTGGCCGCGATTCGGGAGAAAAAGGCACTCGACGACGGTTTGCGGGCGACATTGAACACGGTGATCGACGAGTTTCAGTCAAAGTTTGCGTAAATAAATGGCCAGTCAAAAAGACATTAAAAAACGCATCGTCAGTACGAAGAACACCCGGCAGACGACGCGGGCGATGAAGATGGTCTCCGCGGCGAAACTCCGCCGAGCGCAGGAAGCGATCGTAAATTCCCGCGCGTACGCCTACCGCATTTACTCGATTCTGATGTCGTTGGCCCAGATGCCAGATGTGCGCCACCCGTGGTTGGAAAAGCGCGTCGAAAAGCGCGTGCGGCTGGTGGTACTAGCCGGGGATCGGGGCCTTTGCGGTTCGTTCAACTCCTCGGTTTTCAAATCGGCCCAAGATTTCTTGAAGGCGAAACAAGCCGAGGGTGTGGAAGTGGTCATCGACACCATCGGCCGCAAGGCGAACGACACCTTCAAGCGCGATCCGCGTTTTGGCACCAACTACGAAGGCCTCTTGGGGCGCGCGACCTACCGTTCTACGAGCGTGGTGGCCCAAGGTATTCTCGAAGATTTCGGCAATGGGCATTTCGACGCGGTTTACCTCGCGTACAACGAATTCAAATCGGCGATCCAACAGACGGTCACCGTCGAGAAACTGATCCCAGTTTCCACCGATGTTCCGGAAGGCGTCGCGGGCATCCTAACCGTGACCGAAGAAGAGCGTTTCCGCAAAAGCCTCTTCGAGCCGTCCAAAGAACAGCTCTTGCACGAACTCGTGCCGCGGCACTTTCAGACCCAGTTTTTCCGGGCGGTTTTGGAATCAGTGGCTAGCGAGCACGGCGCCCGTATGGCCGCGATGGAAAACGCCACCACCAATGCTTCGGATATGATCGATGAGCTAACGCTCGAGTACAACAAGGCCCGTCAAGCCGGGATCACCAAAGAGCTGCTCGAGATCATCGGCGGCGTCGAAGCGATGAAATAAGGATTGAGAGGAAGACCAAGATGGATAAGCACGGAGAAATCACACAAGTCGTCGGACCGGCGGTGGACGTTTCGTTTCCGCCCGATGCCCTACCCGCGATTTTCAATGCCTTGAAAGTCTCAAATCCGAGTTTGAGCGATACTAAGGACAATCTGACCTTGGAAGTGGCCGCGCACTTGGGTGACGGTGTCGTGCGTTGCATCGCGATGGATTCCACCGATGGATTGACCCGCGGCATGGCGGTGAAGGACACGAAGTCCCCGATCATGATGCCGGTGGGCCGCGATACCCTCGGCCGCATCTTGAATGTCGTCGGGGAACCTGTCGATGAAGCGGGCCCAATCACGGCCAAGAAAAAGCTGCCGATCCACCGTTCCCCACCTAGTTTCGAAGATCAGAGCACTCAGGTCGAGATGCTCGTGACGGGCATCAAAGTCGTGGACTTGCTGGCTCCGTACGCCAAGGGCGGAAAAATCGGTCTTTTCGGCGGCGCCGGCGTGGGCAAGACGGTTTTGATCATGGAATTGATCAACAACATCGCCAACCAACACGGCGGTTTGTCGGTTTTCGCCGGGGTCGGTGAACGCACCCGTGAGGGGAACGATCTCTGGATGGAAATGAAGGAGTCGGGCGTTATCGACAAGACCTGCCTCGTCTACGGTCAGATGAATGAGCCGCCGGGTGCGCGCTTGCGGGTCGCTCTTTCGGCCCTTACCGCCGCGGAATTCTTCCGCGATGACGAAGGCCAGGACGTTTTGATGTTCGTCGACAATATCTTCCGTTTCACCCAGGCGGGTTCGGAAGTCTCGGCGCTGCTCGGCCGCATTCCTTCCGCGGTGGGTTACCAGCCTACGCTGGCGACGGAAATGGGCTCGCTCCAAGAGCGCATCACTTCGACCAAGAAGGGTTCGATAACCTCGGTGCAGGCGATTTACGTTCCGGCGGATGACTACACCGATCCGGCGCCGGCCACTGCGTTTGCCCACTTGGATGCGACTACGAACTTGTCGCGTGCGATTTCGGAAAAAGGCATTTACCCGGCGGTGGATCCGCTGGCGTCGACGTCGCGCCTGTTGGCGCCGGAAGTCGTGGGCGAAGAACACTACAAGGTGGCTCGCGAGGTGCAGCGTCTCTTGCAGCGTTACAAAGACCTGCAGGACATCATCGCGATTCTCGGGATGGACGAATTGTCGGAAGACGACAAGATCACCGTCGCCCGGGCGCGTAAGATTGAGCGTTTCTTGTCGCAGCCGTTCTTCGTGGCCGAAAAGTTCACGAGTAACCCCGGCAAGTACGTGGAAGTCGCCGACACCGTGCGCGGCTTCAAAGAAATCTGCGAAGGCAAACACGACGATCTTCCCGAGCAGGCGTTTTACATGGTGGGAACGATTGAGGAGGCGATCGCGCAGGCTGAAAAGCTGCGAGGTGCCGCATGATCGAAGTCGATATCGTCACCCCTTCCCGACGCATCCTCGAAGGGGTGAAAGTCGATCGCGTGACGCTGCCCACCGAGAGTGGTGCGATCACCGTGCTGCCCGGGCATACGGAACTGGTAACATTGCTGTCGACGGGAGTCTTAAGCTTTCCGGGTAGCGCCGGCGAACGCCGGTTCGCGGTGAGCTATGGCTTTTCGATCGTACGCAAAGACAAGGTCATCGTACTCGCCGAAACTTGCGAAGAAGCCACCGAGATCGATGTTCCCCGTGCTAAAGACGCTCAAAAGCGCGCCGAGCAAGCCCTGGCCGGAGTCCTAGACGAAGCGGAAATAAAAAAGCACCAAACAAAACTCCGCCGTTCTCTAGTCCGCCAACAAACGGTCTAGTTATCCCTAAAGGTGCCCGGCTAGATTCGGGACCAGACTATTGCTCGATAGAGTGTGAAGCGATCTACCCTTTCGCCTCAGCCAAGGCCTTCCGGTATTCCGGCGACTTCTTCATCTCGGCATAGACAAGCCCCGCGAGCTTTCGACCCGCTTCAATATCACTTGGGTGGTGCATGCCGGCTAGCACGCGGTGGTGCGCGATACGGCGCGAACGGGCGGCCAGGGCCTTTTTTTGTTTTGGATAGAGATCGGTTAGTACCAGGGCGAAGAGCTCGGAGAGCATCGCGTGGCCGCTGGGATAGGCGCCCGTCACTTCGCGTGGCACACAAGGATCCAGCGGTAGGTAGTTGAATGGGCGGGGTCGCGGGTAATCGACCTTTAATTTCTGGATAAAGTAGTCGCCGTCATTGCGAAGCTGCGCGAAAAACGGCTCGAGCTTCTGGGTTTCGGCCACCGGCAGTGGTCCATGGGGAGTTCCAAAAAACCCGGTGAGACTGAGCGTTACCTCGCTGCGCGCTTGATCGCACTGCGCGGGCGTGCGCGACTTTTGCAGCGACGCCAACTCCCGCTCATCGCGCTTTTGGCGTGCACTGCCCTTCTTCGGCATCGGGTCTAATTTCTGTTTCACGGTGGCGTAGAAATCGGGCCGCACGAACTTGGGCTCCGTGGGTGTGGGATGATGAACAAAGGTCGGCGCGCTGGCGACAACCCCGTTGGCCAAGAATAAAAAACCGGCGATGAAGGATTTCATTGCTTGGTCTTACGGGGGGGCGAGGCCCCCCGTCAAAACGCTACGCAGCAAGAAAGTGAAAGCGCCGTCGGGGCGCCTTTGCGATTACTTAGCGGTGAAAGTTCCGCCCTGCGTTTTGCAGGCTCCTATTTACGTAAGGAAACAAAAACTAAAGTGACATTTTTCGCTGCGGGTTTTTCGGCTTAGATGGGGGAAAACACGCCGCCATCGTCCGCGCAGTCTTGCTTGGCGAGCCCGATTTCGATGTCGTAGTAGTACCCGATCAGGGTTTCAATGAGATCGCCGTCCGGTTTCACCTTCTTGCAGCTGGCCACCGCTTGGCTGGCATCGCAGGGTTGGGCGGAATAAGCGCCCGCCTCGGCCAAGTTTCTTCGGCCCTCGAAAACCAAATCCTGGTCGTACTGCCCACTGAAGAAGAGGTCCTGGCAGACTTTGCCCGACAGGTAGTCGTTCGAAACGGATCCCACAAACTCACCGTCCGCAGTTTTTAAAGGAGTTTCCGCCGGAGGAGCGGCCTGCTCGCTGGGGGTGGAAACGGGTGCCGCCGGCGGCGGTGCTAAGGGTTTCCCCGTATCGCGTGAGGCGGGGGACGACAAGACGGGTTTTTCCTGATCGCAGCCTAAAAAGGCAACCAAAGCCATTGCTAGCAAGAGAGTGATTCGCATCTTGAAGCGGTTATCCTAGAAAACGGTGCCCGTCTACCTTCCTGGTAGACGGGCACGTCTTAGGGAAAATTACGAAGCGGCCCGGACACTCGGTGTCCCGGGTCGCTTCGTTCTCAGCTGGTTGTGCACGTCGTGCACTCCGCTGACGGAGTCCGCGATGGATTCGGCATGGCGCTTGGCCCACCGATTCTCCACCACACCTTCCAAAGTGACTTCACCACCTTGGACGCGGACCTCTATGTCGGTGGCATCAATGTCCCATTGATCCCAAAGCCGATCGCAAATGTCTTCTTGGATGCGTGCATCGGAACGTTTGTAACCGCGTGGTCCCCGGCGTTGTCCCGATTTGCTGATGACTCCGGGGGCGCCGAGCCATCCCATTCCGTTCACGCCGGTAGCAAACGGATCCCACGGGTACAAACTATAATGGGGGGGATGCGAGGTGCGACGGCGGACACGGAAATCTTCCGCGGCCCAGGACGAAGAGAGTCCGAGGAAACAAAACGCGGTACCGAGGAAGAAGTTCCACCAGGTCAGCCAAACGGGAGCGCCGGCGGCAAAGGAAACAAACCAGACCACGAGCAATCCGACCCCGAGCGTGAGAGGCGCACCCATCCGCGAAGCCGGTGAAGTGCGCCACGTAACCGCCCCGGCGATGGTGAAGGACGCCACAGCTGCCGCAATATCTAACCAAGCGACCAGGTGCGCGGCAGGCTGCGAAAGCCCGAAAATACCCAGGACCAAGAGTCCAAATCCCATCAAAACGGATAAAGTACGAAACATGGCCAGCCTCCTTTGCAATGTCTAAGCAACGGAGATGCCAAACCTTTCCAGCCGACTTCGCCTGTGATAATTCCAAGCGGCATGAGCGGCGCGGTCATTAAGATCAACGAGATCTTCTACAGCATTCAGGGGGAGAGCCTTCTCGCCGGAAAGCCTACTGTTTTCGTCCGCACCGCGACTTGCAACTTGCGCTGCACTTATTGCGACACGCGTTACTCCTTCTGGGAGGGCAAGCTCATGGAGCTGCCCGATATCCTCGCGGAGGTGCACAAGCATAAGACCCGCTACGTTTGTTTGACCGGCGGGGAACCGCTGGGCCAGCAAGGGATCTATCCACTCATGCAGGCGCTGGTGAAAGAGGGCTACACCGTTTCACTCGAGACGAACGGCAGTTTCCTGGTCGATCAAGTGCCGCCCGAAGTGATTAAGGTGATTGATCTCAAATGTCCGGACAGCGGTGAGGCCGAAGCCATGGAGTGGGGCAACTGCGATCTCGTCGATGAAAAGGATCAGATAAAATTTGTCGTTGCCTCTCGCGCTGACTTTGATTGGTCGCAAAAAGTTTGCGCGGAACGCGGGCTCTACGAAAAATGCGCGGTGCTTTTTTCGCCGGTGGCGGGCAAAGTAAAACCGCTCGAACTCGCCGAATGGATACTTGAAGCCGGTGCGCCGGTAACGATGCAGCTGCAAATGCACAAGGAAATCTGGGGCGAAAAAAGAGGGGTTTGATCCATGCAGGATTTCTTCCGCAACAAGTCTTGGGGATTTTGGATTGCGGTCATTAGCGTCGTGGCGACTCTCGGGGTGGTTTCTACAAAAGTCGTCTACGGCCACTATTTTTCCTTCACCATGCCGGCGATCGAACTCTGGGCCGGCCGCGATCCTTACGCGGTCGATTTCGCCAATGCCCACGGCCATTTTCACTACTCGCCCAGCTGCGCCCTATTTTTCTTTGCGCTCTTCGCCTACTTGAAACCCATTGTCGGCTTGATGATTTATCTCATCGCGGAGGTTTGCTTTTTCACTTACGCGCTAGCGCGCGCGTTGAACGCGATGAAAAAGGCCGTGGGCTTCGACATCAAAAAGGCGCCGATGCGCAATCTTTTCTGGCTGATGTTCAGTTCGGAGCTGGTGGGATCGATCCTGACGCATAAGATGGAAATCACGATTGTGGGCGGCGTTTTTTTCGCCCTCGCCCTCTTGCTCGAGGGTAAGAAAACGGCCTGGGCGGCCATTCCGCTGGGGATCGGGATGGCGTTCAATCTTCAGCCGCTGCCCATCATTGGCCTAGCGACTCTGGTTTGCTGGTTAACGCGCAAAGACTGGCGCTTTACGGCGACGGCTTTGGGTACCGCCGCCGCCGTGACCCTCGCGGCCTTACCCGTCTTAGGTTGGGATCTTTTCGCGCTGGTGCAATACCGCTGGGTGACGACCACGCAGGACTACTCCTCTCACGCGTGGTTGGCGTTTCACCACGTTTGGCATTTTGTTTTATATTGGTTTGGCACGGTCCCGTCGTTTGATTGGGCCATGCGGATCGCGGCCCTCGTGGGTTTGAGCCTCGCTGCGTACTTGATTTGGTTTATGCGGGCGACCCAGATCCCCAAAGGCGAGCGCGCCGTTTTTGGCTGGATTGCGGCCTTCGGAATGGGCTCCGCGTTTTGCGTTTTGTTTTATCCGCTCAGCCAATCCAATGCGTACACCGTTTACACGCCACTGATTCCGACGGTTTTTATCTTTCGGCGCTTCTTGCCGATCTCGAATGGGATTTTCGGCGGCGTGACCTTCTCCGCTTGGTGCCTGATTTCCGTTTTTTATTCCGATATGGTGCCGCGGGGCTTTTACCGCTTCGCGTATGATTCGGCATTGAAACCCATTGGCGCGCTGATCCTCTTAGTTTTCCTTTTGGTGGCGATGGCGCGTTCCACCCAAACGGTCGCGAAAACGAAGCGCTAACGCAGCCCGCCTTTACCCCGATCCCGCGCGTCGTTACTTTTTGCCGATGAAAACTATTCTTGCTTTGTCCTTGGTTTCGGTCACTGGCTTTGCTGCCGCCAACAAGATTCAACTCAAGAGCGGTTCGACCGCCACGATTTTGAGCGGCGAAGAAACCGAAGTCAGTTGCGAGAACGCAGCCGCCGTCCCACCGGCGGTTCCCTGCATCGTCACTTTCGTTCCAGGTACCAATACGAAAAATGCCTACTATCAGGTTGTCTTCACGGTAGCCGGGCTTCGGTCGATGGTCGGGAATACTACTACGAAGTCGACGCAAAAAAGGCCCTCGTAGAGTTTCGCGAGTCGGCGCTCTGCCGTTAGTCGGTCAGCGCGCTCGGGTTGCCACCCCCCGGGTTTTCTACTAGCGTATTCGGCACTTGGAGAACGTAAACCCCATCGCCGCGACCCGTATTGAACCGAAGCCCGAGTGGTTGAAGATCCGTCCTCCGGGCGGAGAAAACTACTTAAAAATCAAGGGTTTGATGCGCGAGCTCAAACTCCACACGGTTTGCGAGGAAGCGGCCTGCCCCAACGTGGCGGAATGTTGGAGCGGGGGCACCGCCACCGTGATGCTTTTGGGCGATACCTGCACGCGGGGCTGCAAGTTCTGCCACGTGAAAAGTGGGAACCCGCGGGGGCTCACCGACACCGACGAACCCGAAAATGTTGCGACCGCTATCGCGGGAATGGGCCTGACTTACGTGGTGCTCACCACCGTGGATCGCGATGATATGCCGGACGGCGGGGCGGATCATATCGCTCGCGCGGTGGAAGCCATCAAACGCAAGCGCCCCGAAACCTTGGTCGAAGTTTTGTCCGGCGATTTTCGCGGCGACGTCAAAGCGATCGAGCGACTCGCGTCCAGTGGCCTCGATGTCTTTGCCCACAATATTGAAACCATCGAACGCCTGACTCCCCAGGTGCGCGACGTGCGTTGCGGTTACCGCCAATCCATCGAAGTTTTGCGCCAGGCCAAGGCGTTTCAGCCCAAGCTGGTGACCAAGTCCTCCATCATGCTGGGCCTCGGCGAGACGCCGGCCGAAGTCGCGGTCGCGATGGACGATTTGCGCGCGGTGGACGTGGAGATTTTGACGATTGGGCAGTACTTACGGCCTTCGAATTGGCACCTACCGGTGAATCAGTACGTGCCGCCTTCGGTTTTCAAAGAACTAGAAGCGCTGGGATTGGAAAAAGGATTTTTGTCGGTGCCGTCGGGGCCCCTCGTGCGCAGCAGCTACCGCGCGGGAGAGAAATTCCTCGAAGGCTTACTTCGAAAGAAATGAGCACCCAATGTTTGATACGACTCGCACGGGGGAAACGTTGAAGGCTAAGAAAACCATCGGTGAGAAAGCGAAATCCGCGCGTGCCAGCGTTTTGCGGGAAGACTGTTACTACGTTCTCAATGAGGACAATTCCGTCGACAAACAGCGCGAGCCCAAGATCGACAAGGAAACACTGATCCGCATGTACCGAAACATGTCGCTCACGCGCGCCTTCGACGAACGGGGCATGATGCTGCAACGCCAAGGCCGCATCGGATTCTACGTTCCTTCCTTCGGACAGGAAGCGATCCAAACCGGCACTGCCGCGGCGTTGGAAGCGAAAGACTGGGTTTTCCCCAGTTACCGCGAGCCGGGCGTTTTTTTGTACCGCGGGGCGAGCATGCACAAGATGCTCTGCAACCTCTGGGGCAATGCGGACGATACCGCCAAAGGCCGCCAGATGCCGGTGCATTACAGCTTTGCCGACTTGAAGCTCTTTAGCATTTCGAGCCCCATCGCGACGCAGGTGATTCAAGCCGTCGGTGCGGCAATGGCGGGCAAGATTCGCAAGACCGGCGAAGTGGCCATCACATACTTCGGTGATGGCGGGACGTCCGAAAACGATTTTCACACCGGCATGACCTTCGCCGGCGTGTACAAGGCCCCCACGATTTTCATCTGCACCAATAATCAGTACGCGATTTCCGTGCCGCTCCATAAACAGTGTGCCACCGGCAATCTCGTGCAGAAGGCGGCCGGCTACGGAATGCCGGGTGTGGCCATCGACGGCAACGACGTACTCGCGGTCTATGCTGCCACGCGCGAGGCCGCGGAGCGGGCTCGTCGTGGTGACGGGCCGAGTTTCATCGAGGCGGTGACTCTACGTATGGGACCCCATTCCTCGTCGGATGACCCCACCCGCTATCGCGATGAAAAACTTTACGAAGCGTGGAAGAAGCGCGATCCGATTTTGCGTTTCCGTCAGTACCTCCAAGAGCGCGACCTGTGGAGCGAGAAGAAGGAAGCGTCGTTGCAGGAAGAATTGAAAGCGGAAATCGGCGAGGCGATTGCGAAGGCGGAACCCGTTCCGCCGCCGGGATTGGAAACGCTTTTCCAAGATGTGTACGCGGAAATGCCACCCCAGCTTGAGCGCCAGATGAAGGCGCTCGTGCGCGAAGGGGAATTGCGCGGCAAGTTTGAAAACACCAGCGAAGCATTTCCTCTCTAAGGAGCGAAACCGAAAATGGCGACTTTGACTTTAGTGCAAGCGGTACGGGATGCGTTGGCGACCGAAATGGCTCTCGACGAGCGCGTCGTGATCATGGGCGAAGACGTGGGGCACAACGGCGGGGTTTTTCGCGCGACCGAAGGGCTGCAAAAAGAATTCGGCGAATCCCGCGTGATGGACACGCCGCTGGCGGAGAGTGGGATCATCGGCATGGCGATGGGCATGGCCGTTAACGGCTTGCGCCCCGTGCCGGAAATCCAGTTCATGGATTTCATCTATCCGGCTTTCGACGAAATCGTGAGCGAAGTGGCGAAAATCCGCTATCGCTCCGGGGGCGGGTTTTCAGCTCCGATGGTCATTCGCACGCCGTACGGCGGCGGGATTCGCGGGGGCCATTACCACTCGCAAAGTGCCGAAGCCTACTTCTGTCACACGCCCGGTTTAAAGGTCGTCATTCCTTCGAACCCTTACGACACGAAGGGCCTGCTCATCGCCTCCATGCGCGATGACGATCCGGTGCTCTTCATGGAACCCAAAAAGCTTTACCGTTCCGTCAAAGGCGAGGTTCCCGAAGAGGCGTATACCGTCGAGTTGGGCAAAGCGAATATCGTGCGCCAGGGGAAGGACGTGACTCTACTCGCTTGGGGTGCGATGGTCCCGGTCTGCCTGCAGGCGGCGGAGCTTTCGGCCCCGCGCGGCGCGGATTGCGAAGTGATTGACCTGCGCACGCTCGTTCCGCTCGACGAAGACACGATCCTCGAGTCGGTGAAAAAGACGGGCCGCGTGGTCATTGTGCATGAAGCCCCGAAGACGGCGGGTTTTGGCGCGGAGCTCTCGGCCTTGATTGCCGAGGAAGCGATCGAGTATTTGGAATCACCCATTGTGCGGGTGACGGGATGGGACACGCCCTTCCCTTACACTCTGGAACACGTTTACATGCCCGACGCCGAGCGAGTGGCTCTGGCGGTCGGCAAGGTGAAAAATTTCTAATGCTAGGCGGTGGACAAATGGACTTTAAACTACCCGATATCGGCGAAGGCGTGCACGAAGGCGAGATCACGAAGTGGTTGGTGCAGGCGGGGCAAACCGTCGCCGCCGATCAGCCGATGGTGGAAGTCATGACCGATAAGGCGACGGTAGAAATTCCGGCGCCCGTGGGTGGCGTGGTCGAAGGGCTCTTTGCCAAGGAAGGCGAAACCGTTCCCGTCGGCAAAGTGATTTTGCGCATTACTGAAGCCGGCAAGGCGGCTGCGCCCGCCAAAGCGGCGCCCGCACCCTCAGCCCCCGTTCCGCAAAAAGCGGCTCCGCCGGCGGGTGCTACCGCCGCGGGCAAAGCCTCACCGGCACCGTCCGCACCGATGGTCGCCGCCGAGCCAGAAGTTCCGTTCCACGTTTTGGCCACGCCGGCCACGCGCAAACTCGCGCGCGACTTGGAAGTGAAGCTGGGCGAAGTCCAAGGCAGCGGCCCCAAAGGCCGCGTGACGAAAGAAGACGTGCAGATGGCCTATGAAGGGCGACAGGCCGCGGCGCCGCGCAGTTCCCATCCGGTGCCAGCGATCGATGTGCGCGGCTCCAAACCCGCGATGCCGTCCACGATAGTCGTCCCGCGCGGCGCCTTGCAGAAGATTCCGCTACGCGGAGTGCGCAAGAAAATCGCCGAGGCGATGTCGCTTTCCAAACACAAGGCCGCTCACTTCACCTACGTTGAAGAAGTCGATATGTCCGAAGTGGTGAAAATGCGCAAAGCCGCGGTGCCGGAAGCGGAAAAACGCGGCGTGAAACTCACTTTCTTGCCGTTCATCATCAAAGCGCTGGTTCCCACTTTGAAGGAGTTCCCGTTCCTAAATTCTTCGCTCGATGAAGAGAATCAAGAAATCGTCCTAAAGGGCGACTACAACTTCGGTATCGCGACCGATACTGAAAATGGCTTGATGGTTCCGGTGATCAAGGGCGTCGATGCCAAGAGCATTTGGGAATTGGCCTCCGATATCACGACGCTTTCGGAAAAAGCCCGCTCCAGTAAAATTGCGGTGGATGATCTCAAGGGCGGTACCTTTACGCTTACCAATGCGGGTAGCATCGGTGGCGTCTTTGCGACCCCGGTCATCAACTACCCCGAAGTTGCCATTTTGGGGGTGAACGCGATTCGCAAGCGCCCGGTCGTGGTGAACGATGAAATCGTCATTCGCGACATGATGTTCCTCTCCCTTTCGGTGGATCACCGGGTGGTGGACGGCGCGGATGCCGCGCGCTTCATGAACCGTTTGGTCTACTTCCTGACCGAACCTTCTCGACTGGTGTTTGCATGAAAAATTACGACGCGATTGTCATTGGAGCTGGCCCCGGTGGCTACGTTTGCGCCATTCGCCTAGCGCAACTCGGGAAAAAAACCGCGGTGATCGACAAGGAATACTGGGGCGGGGTTTGCCTGAACGTCGGCTGCATTCCCTCTAAGGCAATGATTTACGCCGCCAACCAATTCCATAAGACGCAGCACGAGTACGCCGAAATGGGGTTGAATGTCGGCAAGGCGTCGGTGGATCCTAAAAAGCTCCAGGAGTGGAAGGGCACGGTCGTCAAGAAACTCACCGGTGGCATCGCGGGTCTTTTCAAATCGAATAAAGTGGATGCCTTCAAGGGAACCGCCGTTTTCAAAGACGCCAAGACCTTGGAAGTGACCACCGATTCCGGCAAGGAAACGCTCACCGCGCCGGCGATCGTGATTGCGACCGGGTCGCGCCCGATCGAAATTCCGATCCTGAAGTACAACGGCAAGAATATCGTGGATTCTACGGGCGCATTAGAGTTCCCCGTGATCCCGCCGAAGCTTTTGGTGATTGGCGGCGGTATCATTGGCGTCGAAATCGGTACGGCCTACGCAAAACTCGGCAGTGAAGTGACGATTGTGGAAGCCTTGCCGCAGATACTCGCGGCGGTGGAACCGGATTTGGTGGCGGTGGTGGAAAAGAAGGCCCGCAAGCTCGGCATGAAAATCATGACCAATACGAAGGCGATTGGCCTGAAGGAATCGGATCCGGCTAAGGCGAAAGAACTGAGCTTGGAAGTCGAAACCGCCGGAAAAAAAGAAGTGCTGAAGGCGACGCATATCTTGGTTTCGGTTGGCCGCAAGCCCAATACCGATGGCATTGGCGTCGACAAAATCGGCGTAAAGATGGATCCCCGCGGAAACATCCTCACGAACAACGAGAGTAAGACGAATGTTCCCGGCGTCTATGCCATTGGGGATTGTGCCGGGGCGCCGCAACTCGCCCACCGCGCTTCGATGGATGGTCTGCTGGTGGCTAGCTCCATCGCCGGCGAAAAATCGTTCAAGGATTATAAGACGATTCCTTGGGCCGTGTTCTGCGATCCCGAAATTGCAGTCTGCGGTCTGACCGAAAAAGAGTGCGCGGAAAAAGGCATCAAGGTGAAGGTGGGCAAGTTCCCCTTCGTCGCCAACGGCCGCGCCCTTTCGACCAACGAAGCCGATGGTTTCATCAAAGTCATCGTTTCCGAAAAGGAAGAGACGGTGCTCGGCGTGCACATGGTCGGTCCGGAAGTTTCCAACTTAATCGCGGAAGCGACTCTGGCGGTGGAGATGGGCGCGTGTGCGGAAGACATTATCCGCACGATCCATACGCACCCGACCCTACCCGAGGCGTTCCCGGAAGCCATTGAAGCCGCGGTATTCCAGCCCATTCATATTTACAAGGCACCCGCGGCGGGAGCCCGACATGGAAGCAGCACGAACTCACCTTCCGTCCGCGCGTGAGCGCCGGGCGGAACGCGGTTTTCTCCTCACCGATCTCGGGGTGCAGGACTATGACCGCGTGTACCGGCAACAGCTGGAGCTCGTCGATAAACTAAAGAAATCCAGTGAGGGGTTCGATTCGCTGCTCTTCGTGGAACACCCGGATGTCTATACCCTCGGTCGCCGCTCATCCGCGCAGGAAACGGACACGGCGTTTCCGGCCGTTTCGGTCGAACGCGGCGGGCAGATCACGTACCACAATCCCGGCCAATTGGTTTCCTACCCCATCTTGAAACTTCAGGACTCCGAACGCGACCTCCACCAGTACCTGCGGCGCCTCGAAGAAGTCCTGATCCGAGTGCTTTTCGATTTTGGTCTGAAGGGCGAACGCCGTCCGGGCGCCACCGGTGTTTGGATTGAGGGCCGCGAAAAGAAAATCGCCAGTATCGGCGTGGCGGTTTCGTCGTGGGTGACCTACCACGGCACCGCTTTGAATGTGACCAACGACCTCACGGGATTTGCGAAGATCCGACCCTGCGGCTTTCCCAGCGAAGTGATGACATCAATGGCGGTAGAGCTACGCGATGCATGCCCCACAATGAACGAAGTCAAAGAGAGCACCCTCTTCCACTTCAGCCGCATCTTCGAACGCTCTCTTGTGATGTAGCGCACGACGGTCATTGCGAGGAGCGCAGCGACGAAGCAATCTCCCAGCTTTATCACTCCGGCGCCGGAGTCAAACTATCTTGAACGGCTTTCGGGTGAGCGCGACGCATTGTCGTTAGAGCGTTCCATCTTCGCGCAACGTATAGAGCGCACCGGCCCACGATAAACCGACGCCGAAACCCACCATCAGGATTCTGCGCCCGTGCATCGCACCGGCTTCCTGCGCCTTTTTCAGCGCAATGGGAATCGTATTGCTGACGGTATTGCCCATTTCGGTGATGTCGAAGAAAGCGCGATCGGGGGGAATTCCGAGTTCGGCGACCAGGCGCTCATTCATATAGCGATTGGCCTGATGGAAAATCCAGTGGTCGATGTCTTTGATTTCTAGCGACTTCCGTTGAAGGAACGACCGGATCTCCGGAGGCAAAGTGCGCACCACGAACTCAAATATCCCACGCCCGTTCATATAGAGGCGATTCTCTGGGGCCGGTAGCCACGTGAGTTTATCCGCGCCGGACCCGTCGACCCCGAAGAAAAAGTCGCCGATTCCGGCGCTCGCATCTTCGGAACGCTCGATGCAAACCGCAGTGGCGGCATCTCCGAAGAGCCCGTAAGTGTCCCGGTCGCCCGACGCGATAAGGCGGTTGTACATTTCGCTCGTCACCACCAACCCCCGGCGGGCAATGCCGCTAGCGATAAGCCCCTTGGCTTGGGCGAGCCCGATCACAAAGCCCGAACACCCTTGATTGACGTCGTACGCCAATAGGTGCTTCGGCAAGCGCGCCTTGTCCTGCACAATACAAGCGGTCGCGGGCAGGGGACGGTCGGGGCTTTGGGTGACGAGGATGAGAAAATCGATCGACTCCGGGTCCATTCGGGTTTCGAGAAGGAGCTTATTGATGGCGTGGACCGCGAGATCCGACGTCAATTGGCCGGGGTCCGCCACGGCCACGGAATCAATGCCCAATTTTTCGCGGCGGCGTTCGGCGGCAAAGCCAGTCACCTCGGCCGCCTCTTCGGCCGTGATTCGCCCCTCGGGCAAATAGTAGGCGATACCGCTGATGCGTGTTCCGTAGGTCATGGCGCTTGATTACCTGCGGCGTTATAGGCTCGAGAGGGGCTCTCGGCAAGGCTATTGAGCATCATTGCCAATGGCTTCCACCGGACACGCGTCCATGGCTTCTTGGCACTGGGCTTCTTCTTCGGGGGTTTCCGGTTGTTTATAGCAGACGTCATGGTCGTTGGTGGCGGCTTCGCGGAAGTTATTCGGGGCGGCCTCGGAGCATACACTGCACAGAATACACTTCTTATCGACGTACCATTTCCCCGGCACATTATCTTCGTATCGTTCGTCGATTTCCGCCATCGCCGGTAGCTATAGCACTTCCGTGCTATCGAGCCAAATGGTGACCGGACCTTCGTTGACCAGTTCGATTTCCAGGTCGGATCCGAAGGGTGTCCACTGCACGTATTCGGGGCCCATGATGCGTTTCATGGTTTGAACGAAGTGCTCGTAATACTCCTTCGCGCGCGCTTTACCGGCCGCCTTATCGAAGGAAGGGCGGTTGCCGTACTTACATTCGGCGTAGAGCGTAAACTGCGAAGTCAGAAGATAGTGCGCTCCGACCTCGGGGCCGGAGAGGTTCATCTTGCCCGCGGAGTCGGAGAAGATGCGCAACGATTTGATCTTCTGCGCCATCTGCTCGATGTACACCGGTGAATCTTTCTCCTCGAAACCGGCTAGGATCACCATCCCCTTACCCACCGAAGCGAGGCTTTTGTTTGACGCAGAGGCCTCGGAGGCCTGTGCACGCACCACTCGTTGAATGACGGTTCTCATTGGCGTTTTCCTTGAGTTTTTCGGCGTATACCCGAATCGTCACCGCCGCTGTTCAGAAAGCTGACACCCCTATTTTATGCCCGCCGGAAAAAGATTCCCTAGTGATTTCTTACGCCTACGACGCACCTACCCAGATTTTGTCGAATCGCCTGACACCCCGATCGGGAGTGTACGAACGGTGGACAGTTACGAACTTTCGGTGGTGAGGCTAGCGCGACCATTGGTCCGTTGGTTGCAATGAACCGCCCCTGAGAGTGTCCACTCTCTAAGTGGGTACCATTCGGCGTTGTGCCGTCTGGTGTTGAGGAGGCTTAGGAAACGGACAGCAGATTTCGAAGTGAAACGTGGTTGTTGAGCTTCTGAAGCAGAGTTGAATAGCAGGGGTTGCAGATGAAACGCGAGTTGAACGTGAAAAACTTCATGATCGGTATCCTGGTTCTAGGGATTTCCACTAACGGATTTGCGGAAGCGCCCGAAGTGCAGGCGCACGTCGAAGGACCCGGTGGGTCGGCGACGGCCACGGTGCGTGCCGAGCAGGAGCAGAAGCAGCTGCCGGGCGACTTACCGTACGAAGGTTTGCTCTCCTCGTTGAATGAAAACGCGGGCAAGTTGATTAAGACGCAGGTTGTGCCGATCGGCGGCAGCCCCTTAGCGGCCGAAGTCCAGCCGGAAAGTTTGGAAAAGATCCAGAAATGGGTGGAAGGCTTCAAAGGCTTCCGTGTCGAGCTCGAAGCGTGCGACCGTGATAAAGACGCCGGCGCCAAAGCGCTCGCGAAGCGTTTGGATGAGTACACGAAGAAACTTCGCTGGGCACTCTTCGAAAAGAAGGATGCCACCACGGGCAAAGTGGAAATTCAAAAAGAAGCCGACATCAAAACGCTCGTGACGTTGAGCACCCAGATCAAGGAACTTCTCGCCGCGCGCGGTGAGCGCTTGAAGTCGGATGCGCACAAGCCTTTCGCTTCGGAACAAGAGAAGAAGATTGCGAACTGGGTCGATTCGACCAATTCGATTTTCATGACGGCCTACGCTCAATTGGCGGTGGAGAATCCGCGCGAGAAAGAAGCGTTAGACAAAGTCGTCGCCGATGCTAAGCAAGGCTTGGAAGCGGACGTGACGGCCTTCAAAGAAGTTCAGGAAGTTGATGTTTGCAAACTCGGTGCGAAGCCGGATGCAAGCGAAGACGGTTCGAGCTCGCGGGAACGCAAGGACAAGGACAAACCGGTTCAAGATGACAACCAGGTCCTTCCTCCGGGCGGCAAGCAGCCTCCGGCGACGACTCCGCCTGGACCCCAGCAGCCTCCGCAGGTCTTCGGACCGGTGGATGCGAGCGGAGCGCTTGCGGCGTTGGAAGCGCAAGCCGCCAGGGAGCGTGCGGAAGCCGCTAATTTGATCAATGAAAACATCGCCGAGCAAGCTCGCTTGGCGGCAGAAGCGCAACGTCGGCAGGCGGAATTGGATGCCCTGGCGCTGCAGGCGCAGAATGACAACGAAGCTTTGAAAGCGCTGGTGGGCGCGTTGGGCCAGAACAATAACGATCAACCTGTGATCGTTCCGCCCCCGCCGCCTCCGCCCCCGATCTCGCCCGCGCCGATTTCGACGGGAGATTCGGGTCAACCGTTGCCGACGCCCAATGATCCGGGCGCGCCGCCCGCGGCCGCACCGATGATCCTGCCCCCGTACGGGCAGCAGAATGCTTCGACTCCGGTTTATCCGCAGAGTCAGGGCCCGTCGCAGTTTGCGACCAACGACAATCAGAATCGCTACTCGAGCCTTCTGCCGGTGAACCCGCAGCAGGGCGCGATGGCAGCGGTCAATGCGTTGTTGGCGGCAGCGCGCGGTGGCATGTTTGGTCTCCCCGGTCAGGTGGGAGCGGCTACGGCGAACGTGATGCAATCGCGATTGTCCGGACTTTCGGCGGGCAACCCCTTGCGTAACGCGCAGGTGCGGGGACAAGCGGCGCAAAAGGCGGCAACGGGTGCGATCGTGGGTGCCACGAGCGGACCGGCGGCGCTCCAAGCGAGCGGTCGCGCCAAGACGGTTCCTTCGGACTTCGCCCGCGCTATCAAGCGCTAGGGGTTGCGTCGCTACGCGCGTAACGACGTCATAGGAATCAAACGTTCTTCAAATTGAATGGCATTCCCGGATACCTGGTAAGCAGGTATCCGGGAGCCTCTCAATCCCACAAAGCGTGTGACGCTAGCTTCTTCGGCGATTTCCGACTCATCCCCTAAAACGGCAAAAGGGCCAATAACGGCCCGTGGACCCACTTTGCAGTTCTGCCCGAGGACTACCGGCGCGTGGTACACGACTTCTTTTGGCAACTCGACCCCTACCGGCGCCCAAATGCCGGGCTTTTTTTCTTCGTACTTTCCAAAGGTCTTTAGGAATTCCCGCAAGGGGCCTTCCCCGCTCTGTAGCGCTTCTAGCAGCTTCATCGAGGTCGACCAGAGCGTGCGCAATTCCCCGGTGTCGTACCAGTAGGCGTTTTCCATGAAATAGCCGTGAATGCGATCCGGCTTTTCTTTCATGAGCGCGGGATAGAGCACCTGATTGATGCCGCTGGGCACTTCTTCCAGATACGAGAAAACATCATTTTCGAGGATGTGAATGCCAGTAAAGATTCCGGTGCGCGCGGGTGGCTGCGTGGTGAGTAAAGGTAAGGAGCAAAGGTGCCCCGCCCCGTCGATACCCACCTTCGAATAGAAGGCTTGGGCCTGGGCGTTCTCCCAGAGAATCATTGATGCGAGCGATTTGTTCGCTTGGTGTCTTTCGATGAACGGTCGCAGGTCGGTATTCGTGATGAAATCGCAATTGAGGAGGATCAGCGGCTCGCCGTCGAAGAAGGGTTCCGCTTTTTTGAGTCCACCACCCGTTCCGAGCAGAAGTTTTTCGCGCGAGTAGGCGAGGCGCAGGCCCCAGTCCTTCCCGTCGCCCAAATACGCTTCGAGTTGATCGGGGAGGTGGTGGAGATTGAGAATCACTTCTTCAATGCCGCAACGTCTTAGTAAGAATAGCCCGTAGAGAATATTGGCGACGTTGAGTACCGGAACGAGCGGTTTAGGGTGCTTTTCGGTAATGGGCAACAGACGCGTACCGAGGCCCGCGGCGAGTAACATCGCCTTGCGAATTCCCGTGCCCGCTTTTTTTTTCACGGCAGTCCCTCTTGGACTTTTCGAATCCACGACTCCAAGGGATAACCGGGAACTTCCGTTCCGAGGATTTTTTGTAAGCGTTGCGCAGTTTCCAAAGCGGGCAACAGGTAGGGAAAGTGCGTGCGTTTGCCATAACGGGTATAGAACGACGCAAACGATCCCGCGGCTTTCACCACGCGTTGGAAACCCATCAGGTCAATGCGATGGCCCAGCGCTTTCCAATCAATGAACTTGGTGAGCGGGTAATCGGAAAGTTCCTGTTTATAGAGTTCCGTCAGCCGCGCGCGCTCGGCGGGGGTGACGGGAATGTAGGGATCGAAAAACAGGCTCGCCAGATCGTATTCGATGGGTCCCATCCGCGCGTCCTGAAAGTCGATGAGGCGAATTTCGCCTTCGTGAACCAAGAGATTGCGCGTGTGGTAATCGCGGTGGCAAAAAACGCGGGGCTCGAACGCCCCCAGCTGCCCACAAAACCCGCGGGCCTTTCCGATCAAGGTCGGATCCGCCGGAAAACCCAGAAGCTTTTCGTGCAAGTGATCCAAAGTGAACGTGAGTTCTTCCTGCAGCTTGGTCGCATCGAATGCGCGCGCCGCCACCGGTAGGTTTCGGGGCACGGGGAAAGTCGAACCATGCAGACGGGCAAGGAGACAGGCTGCTTCGTCCAACCAGTCTTCTCGCTCTTCGGGTTGCGCGAGCAACCGGGCCTGGAGCAATTCGTCGCCCAGATCTTCCATGAGCAACGCCCCGAGATTCGGATCCACGGCGAGGAATTCGGGCACCGGTAACCCTTGCTCCCGCAGATACGCTTGAAGGGGGGGATAGTCTTTGCTAAGTGTCCAAGCGGGTTCGCTCATTAGAACGAAAGTCTTTTGGGCCTTTTCTTCTTCTCCGACCTGAATGCGATAGAACGGCCGGGGGGAACCATCGCCCGCCAGGGGCGTGACCTGGAACGCCGTGGGTAGCCGCTGTTTGGTTAGCCAGCCGGAAACCCAAGTGGAGAGCCGGTCTTCCAGGGTAGTGGACAGAGTATTCATAGGGAGAGACATGAGTAGTCTCAGGATAGTCGGAATACCCAGTATTTTCAAGCATTTAATTGATATTTAGTCTTGTGCGAAAAAAACCGATCTTACATACTGAAAGTGCCCACCACTTTCGTCTCTTCTAAAAGGTAGCCGTGAACGGATTCTGGCTCAAAATCTCCAAACTCCTCTTTCGCCCCGCGGGCATGGCTGTTTTCTGCGCCGCCACCGTCGGCGCGTCGTTGATTTTTCGTGAGCCCGCTCCGGCACCGAAGGCCACATTGTTTTCGCCCCTTTCCGCTTCCGTGGCGCCCGCGCCATCTCCAGCATTTAAAGCGCCGGTTACGCCCTTGGTCTTGGCGCCTAAACTGGTGCTGAAAAAACGGATCGCCAAACGCTTCGTGAAGCGCAGCCCGCGTAAACTCGCCAAGCCGAGGTACCACACCAAGTGGCGCACGCGCCGCGATCCGCTGATGCAAGCGGCACTGGCGAAAGAGTTTGCCCGTCGCAATCGGTTTGTAGAATCGGAGTTGAACGCCGATCGGGTCGCGGACGCAACGATCTTGAATGGCTGGCAGCCCGAGTTGGCGCAACTCGATCGCGCATTGGAAGAAGCGCCGCTAACGGAGAGCGACTATTCTTCCCGCACCCTGGCCGAGGCGCAGGTGGATGTGGAACTCGCCCTCGGCGTAACCTATCCCGAAGAAACGCCGGTCGTTGAAATTGCCGGCACCCTCGCCCGGAACGATTTCCAGGACATTCGCGATAGCCTCAATCAGCTTAAAGCACCGGAGTTCTTTCAGTGGACGGCGGTAAAGCCGGAACCGGAGCTGGTGAAGAAAAGCCGTGTTGTTGCGAAGCTGGCCAAGCGGAAGCAACCTCGCGACCTTCCGGTCGCGGCCCCGGCTCGTTTGCGCGGCCGCCCCGCCCGGACGAAGGTCTTTGCTTCCGCCGCCAACCAACCGGTTCCCGTAAAGCCCGAAGTCCCCGTCCTTGCGACTCCGGACGTTGCCGCGCCGAAAGTTTCCGCGTCGAGCGGTGAATCCAGGAAGACGGCTGCGGCCGCGCCCCCCATCATTACCACCGCCCCCGGTGTTGCCCCGGAGGAGGTCATGGCCGCTTTCAACGAGGCACCGAACCCGGTCGTTGCGAGGGGCGAAGCCCCGAAGCAATCTCAAGACCGCCACGAGCTTCGCTCTCGCGGTGACAGCGCTCCCGCAGTGGAGCCCGAAGTCGTGGCGGAGCCGTCCGCTCCGATCTCCGCATTGAAAGGCCCCCTCGTTGCGCTAGGTCCCGTTCTCGGCGCGGTCGGTCCGGCGTTGGCTCCGTCGATTTCGGTCGGCCCCGCGCCCAGCGTAGTTGCGCCACCCTCGTCGACGGTGACTACTCAACCGCAACCGCCCACTCAGCGCGTGTCGCGGGCCATTGCCGCGACCCAGCCAGCTTCCGCGGTGACGGTGAATGACGCCTTCTCCGACACAGCTTTCGATACCGATCTGATGGGGAAGTTTTACGCGAGTGACGCGTTGGCGCAATGGCTCGAGGCCGAGAAGGCCCATGTGGAACTTTACCTTCAGCCGGTGGGCACGCGCGATCCTCAGGGGACCCGCTACCTCTCGTTTCAGTATCCGCAGCAGAAATTCCGCGATGAAGCGAAGGCCTTGCGCGGGCGCTATCGCCTAGTGGCCGGGATTTTCCGCCGACAGGATATCGATCTGCCGTACGGTGAGATTGCTTACCGGGATGAAATCAACGCCGGCTCCGCTAAAACCCAGATCAAGTTTTTCGCGGACTTGAAAGACATTCAGGTCACCGCCCAATCGAGCGGTTCCCACCGTCGACATGTCGCGGTTTCGTTGTCACTGTTTGAAGGGGCCGCGGGGGAATACCGCGCGCCGAAGCCACTGGCCGGAGTCGAAGTGCAAGCGATCGGCTTTCCGGAGTATGGCACTTTGAGAACCGACGCGGAAGGAAACCTTACCCTCGCGGCCGTTCCGAATCATTCCCAGATCGTTCTCGAGTTTCGCACCAAAGGTTACTTCCGGACCCAGCGCACGGTTCCCATCTTCGGGGCCGATGTGCACGTCCCGGTCTTTATGGTCTCGAAGGAGAAGGTCGATGTTCTCACGCGCGCGCTCGTAGGTATCCGCCAGGTCGCGGGACTCGCCACCGTGATGGGCCGGGTTTTCGATCCCGAATCCCGCAATCCCCTCGAAGGCGAAGCCTTCGAGATGGCGGATCAGCCCGCGCGAGCCGGAAATTACTTTGGGTTACTCGTCGATGCATTGCTTCCCCGTACCACCGCGCTAGGGTTTTACAGCTATTTCAACGTGGCCGAAAACTTCCGCTACCTCGCGCGGCCCGACTCCGACAAACGCACGTTCCGACTCAATGTGCGCCCGGGCAGCGGCTACTACGTGGAATTGGGGCGCGGTGGAATGTCGTCGTTTCGCGGACGCCTTGTCGATCCGAATGCGCCACGCTTGCCGGAAGCTCGCATCACGCTGGTGGGCGATACGAAGTTTGAAACCTTCACGAATCAAGACGGGACCTTTGAAATTCCGGGCATTGATTTTCCGTCCGGCGTGATTGCCATCGATGTTCAGGCCGATGGGTACCCGCTCACGCGTCATACTATTCCTTGGAACCCGCGGCAGGCGGCTTCCGTACGCGACCTCTTCATGGTGCAATCGCGTTTCGTCGACGAGAGCATCGCTTCTTCGCAAAACGCTGATTTTGGTCCCAACCCGTCGCAAGCGCGGGACGGCCAAGTAGGAAATCTGGTTGGCGGCGCTTATGGTGGCTTGTTTGAAGGTTTGAAGGGAAGCTGTCTGCGGGTCGAGCTCTGGTCCGTCGATGGGGCACGCCGAGTGGAGTCCGCGTACGGACCCTTCCCGTTTCGCGGTTCGCTGGCCCCCCAAGAATCTCTTTGCCTGACTCCCCAACGCCCGGGTTTCAATTACTTGAACCTGCCCCCCGGCGAATACCTGCTGAAGTGGAAAGACGATGCCGGCCACCCCGCCGGATCCCGCAGTGTGCATATCGGAATGGGCCGCGATTCCATCGCGGTCAATTAGACCTGTCTTTGCGAACGAAGTGAAGCAAACCCGCATCCGACTGTCGCCTGTCCGGCGATACGAGATTGCTTCGTCGCACTTTGTGCTCCTCGCAATGACGGATGTTACTGAGCGGTGCGGAAGCGCCGCGAGAAGGTGCGCGGGCGATCGAACGCCAGCGGAAGATCGTCGTCGCGTTTGCGCAACGGAAAGATTTCGCGGCGATACGCTTGTGCGAGATTTGCGGACATGAACTGTCCGTAGAAGTTTTTCCCGGCGAAACCGAGTCCGGTCGGATCATTCACTTCCAAAAGTTTGCCGATACTCTTCGTATGGTGCTTGCGCACCAAGCGACTGAGCCGCCCGGGTCCGGAGTTGTAAGCCGTGACGGTGGTACTCCAATCCGGCAGCATGCTGCGATAGATAATCAGCATGCGCGCGGCCGCGCGCGTTTGTAAAAGTGGATCGGACCAGAGTTCGCTATTCGTCGAATGAATCATTTGGCGCGCGGTATAGGGCATGAACTGCCACATGCCGGTCGCGCCGACCTTCGAATACGCACGGGCATTGAACGAAGACTCCACGAAGGGAATCCGGCCTAGGGCGACCGGCAAGCCGTAACTGCGGAAGGTCGCTTCGATAAACGGCAAGAGCTCCTCCGACCGCGTGAGCGCCATAATGAACTCATCGCGCTGCCCCGTCTGCGAACGAATCGAACCGATGAGCGACGCCGATTCCGCCGTGCCCAACGCGCCTGCTTTCGAAAGAATCGAACGCAATTCGTGCCTTTCCCAGGGCGATAGCAGCTGCGTCTGCGACAGTCCGGCCGCCTCGGTCAGCTTCGCGCGCAGTTCTTTAAGAATCTCGCGCTCAAAACGGTACACCTTGTTCATGGCCGAACCATCGGCATCGCTTTCGCGGAACAGCGGTGTGAAGTCCGCAACGCCGTAAATAATACTCGGATTGTTGCGGTCGTGGAGCACGCGCATGTAGCTGCTGTACTGCGTGTGAATTCGCATCCAGAAAAGCACGCGCTCGCGAATGTCGGGCGTGACTTGGAACTCGGGATCCAATCGCCGGGAGGGATCGCGTACGAAGTTACGCAGCGAGCTCTCCGAAATCGACCAAGAGTCCGGGTGAAACTTCGGGCTACCCACCAAATTCAAATCGGGCGTTTCCCGCCAGCTCGGGTGAAAGAAATCCCAGCCGCGGCGCATTTCCTTGGGGCGTGCGACCTTCGGCGTTTCACGGCGCGACTGCGTTTCCGTACGAATCATTTCCTGAATTTTGACCGGAGCCGATTCGATCTCCACGCTGTTCTCATTGCTGGGGAGCATTTCGGCCGGCAGCGGAAGCCACGCCGAACGTTGTACGGCATAGTTCATCGCCACCACGAAGAGGCAGAGCACCACAAAATAGAGGGCCGACTTTGGCCGGCGCACATACGACAACAGCCGTTGCCGGGACGGCAACGGGAGCGACTTGCGCAACCGCGAGAGCGAAATCCGATGTTTGGAGCGGCGATTCACTACTTCCTCGTCTCTGCCGGGCGGTGACGAAAAACGTCACCGGGCGCCCAATCTTGACCGGGCGCCGTGCCTAAGCGGTCTCAAGACCGCGCGTCAGCAAGCGAGTTGAGCAATGTGCATGCCACCAGTGTACGGCTGTAAGGATTAGGTGATGGGGATGAGTTCGTAGCGGCGGAGTTCGGCCATGGCGCGTTTGTAGCCGATGGTGACGACGTTCTGAAGGGTGCGGGCGTCGAGCGTGAAGTGGTCGCCGAAGAACATTTCGCGGTCCTTCGGTTCGGGGTGGATAAAGATGTAGTTTAGGGACTGCTTGAAATCGAGCCGTTCTTCGAGCCGCGCTTCGAGCTCCTTGAGGTGATGCTCCGGATACTTGTGCTCCTTGAAAAAAGCCTTCACGGTGTTGAGTGCGGCCATCTTGTTTTCGTGCGACTTACGCGCACCATAAACTTTTTGCTCGATCGCTTGGTAAAGCGCTTGCACCACGATCGCGCCAATGCCGTAGTTGAAGAGCGAACCGATTTCATCTCGGAAGTGGTACGGCTGGTGCGTGTACGTGCAAATGAGCAAGTCGCAGGCATTTTCCTTGGCGACGTGGGTGGACAGCGTTTCGCGGATTTCGCCGTCGATGTAGTAGCGTAGCTTTCCCCCGGAATGCTTGATCGGGTACGGCGCGTAGATCGGCGGCAGCGACATCGAGGCGCCCACCGCATCGGAGATGCTGGCGCTCGAAGAATACTGCGAATAGTTATCGATCGTCGTATCCGTGCCGTAACGGCCGAAGATCACCTTGCGCGAATGATCGAGCTGGGTACCCACGATGAACAGATCCGGTTTCAATTCGTGGAAGCGATCAGTCGCCAGGATATTTTTCTTCAGGTACGCGGCCAAGCCCCGGGTAGAGAAGAATCCCGGGACCCTCAGATTTTTGAGGAAAAACGATTCCATCGTCCGACCCAACAAGGGAGATTGCTTAAAACTCTTCAAAAAATGCGTGGGCTTGAGCCATTGGATGGCGAGCATGTCCCGATAGGTGATGCGCGGGATTTCGGGGTAAGTCCCCGGTACTTTGAAATCGGTGTCTTTGGCGAAGGAATTGATGATCGATTCGATGCTGACGCCGGAGCTGAGGAGTGTGGCGATCAGGGCACCCGCGCTCGATCCCACATAGGTCGCGATCTGGTGCGGGTGGTACTTAGGCCGCGGAAACGGGAGGGCATTGATCGGCGTTGGCTCCTCGGCGCGCCCGCCCACGAACGAAAAGCCCTTGTCGCGCAGCGCTAGCGCAACGCCGATGTGGAACGCCGCGGCCTTGCTCGCGCCGCCGCTGCAGACCAACCCGGTCTTGGAGAACTCAATTCGGGTTTTGAACTTGGTCCGAACGCTCACGGTTCCGATCTCCCAGGATAATGACCTCGCACTCGAGCCGAACTTGGAATTGTTCGTGGACTCTACACTGAATCATATCAATGAGCGTCAGAATGTCTTTCGCTTTAGCGCCGCCCTTATTCAAAATGAAGTTGGCGTGTTTAAGGGAAATTTCGGCACCGCCCACGACGGTGCCCTTGAGCCCGGCCCGTTCGATTAGGCGTCCCGCCGAAAGCCCTTCCGGCGGATTCTTGAACGTAGAACCGCAGCTGGGAAAATCGAGCGGTTGTTTCTCCGCGCGTTCGGCAATGATGCGATCGACTTCACGGCGGATGACCGCCCCCTCGCCCGCTTTCAGGGCGAATACCATTGAAACGACTAAGGAGTCACCCACCGCCGTTTGCTCCCGGTAGCCAAAATACAATTCTTCGCGGGAGACCGTGCGCAAGCCATGCTCAAAATCAAAAAGCTCCAGTTCGCGCAAGATGTCGGCATAGCAGCCGTACTTGGTGCCCGCATTCATGTAGATGCCGCCACCGAGTGTGCCGGGCACTCCGGCGCTAAACTCCAAGCCGGCGAGGTTCTGGCCTATCGACCACTCCAAGAGATCCGGCTTTTTCACGCCGGCCCCGCACTTGACTCGCACACCCGCTTCGTCCCGTTCGACGACTTCGATTTGCTGTAAAGCGTGGAGCAACGAGACTACGACGCCGCGAATCCCCTCGTCCACCACCAGTAAGTTTGTACCGGTTCCAACAATCGTGACCGGCAAATCAAAACGCCGGCAGGCATCGGCCAACCAAACGAGATCGGCGGCGTCGCGCGGAAAAACCAAAACGTCCGCCGGTCCACCAATTTGGTAGGCCAGATAGGGCGCCAACACTTCGTTGAAACGTACGTAGTCGCCGAAATGCTGGACGAAAGCGGTTTGTACTTCCGGAGTCGCTTTCCCCTTGCCCTTTCGGGCCTCAAAAGAGCTTTTGGTAGACATTCGGAAGGTCTCCCGCTCCCAAGGTCAAAACGACGTCGCCCGCGCGACTATCCTTCAGCCAGTGCTCGATGCCGCCCATTCCCCCGTCGACTTTGCAGACGGGGACCGGATGCCGCAAAGCCAGGGCGGCAGCAAACGTCGCCCCGTCGATTCCCGGAAGCGGCGCTTCTCCGGCGGGATAAACATCGGTGACCGCGACCCCGTCGCATTGGTGGAAGCAGCCGGCAAACGCGTCCCAGAGATCCGCCAAGCGGGAATAACGATGGGGTTGAAAGACCACGCGCACGCGCGACTCGGGGTATTTCTCCCGGGCGGCGGCTAGCGTCGCAGAAATTTCCGTGGGGTGGTGGGCGTAGTCATCGTAGAAGCGAACGCCATCGCGTTCTCCCCGTAATTGAAATCGGCGCGCGACACCCCGGTACTGCGCAATCGCTTCAATCACGGGCCCCCGCGCGAGCCCCAGCTCATCGGCCACGGCCAGTGCGGCGACGGAGTTGAGGGCATTGTGTTTACCCGGTACGTGCAAATTCAGTTTCAAGCGATCCCGCCCGGCAACGACTTCAAACCGAGAGCCTTCGGGTGACGGTTGGTACCCTTCGATACGGTAATTCAAGTGACGTCCAAAACCGTACGTACGTTTCCGGCGCGTAATGCGATCTTGGAGCCGCTGCAAGTGCGGGTCGTCCCCGCAGAGCACCGTCAATCCGTAAAAGGGAACTTTATTGGCAAAGGTGACAAACGCTTCTTCGAGCTTTTCCATCGAACCATAATGATCGAGGTGCTCGCGGTCCATATTCGTGATGACGGCGATCGAAGGGCTCAGGCGATTAAAGGAACCATCGCTCTCATCCGCCTCAACGGCCATGAAAGCGCCGTCACCGACGCGGGCATTGGTGCCGCCAAAATTATCGACGCGGCCGCCGACGACGACGGTCGGATCGGTTTGCGCATGCACCAACACCACACCAATAATGGAAGTGGTAGTAGTTTTTCCGTGCGCCCCCGCGACCGCAATTCCGTATTTCAGGCGCATCATCTCCGCCAACATCTCTCCCCGGGTGATGGAAAGAATATCTTGGCGGCGAGCGGCGGCGAGTTCTGGATTATCGGCTTTGACCGCGGAAGAGTAGACGACCAGTTCCGCCCCCTGGACATGGAGCGGATCGTGTCCCTGGAAGATGCGGATACCTTGGGCTTCGAGTTGGCGCACGGTTTCGGAACGGCCCATATCCGAGCCGCTGACCTGGTAATCGTTTTTGAGGAGCAGCTGAGCGAGCCCGCTCATGCCGATGCCGCCGATCCCAATCAAGTGAATATGCTTGATTTTATTGTACATGCGACCGAAAGCGCGGTGACTTGCGCAACTCCTCCTCGATTCGGTCGCCGATGGTAGCAATTGCCGGAGGTCGCCGCAATGCGGAAAACCCTTGAGCCATACGGCTCAAGGCATCGGGGCGGTAGACTTGGTGCCAAGCTTTCCAAAAGCGCTCCGCGAAATCGTCGCCTTGCTCCACCGTTACCGCCGCTCCATTGCGTTCCAACCAGCGGGCGTTATCCGTCTGATCGTTCTGGCCCTGTCGGGGAAATGGGATCAAGATGCAGGGCCGACCGACCTGCACCAACTCCGAGACGGTGATGGCCCCGCTTCGTGACACCACGACCGTGGCTTTCGACATCGTGCCCACCATGTCATCGATAAAAGCGGTGACATCGACTTTGCCGGGATACCCTTGGTAGGCGGCCCGCACTGATTCTACGTCACTCACTCCGGTTTGGTGGATGATATGCAAATCTGGGGGCAACTCCTTAAGGTGGCCGGTCACCATCTGATTGATGGACCGCGCGCCCTGGCTGCCGCCCAGGATCAAAAGCGTTTTTCCGGCGGGGTTGTAGGGCGGCAACGGCGCGAAAAATTCTTTGCGAATGGGATTGCCGGTGGGAACGCATTTTTCCGCCGCGAAGTAGGAAGCGGCTTCCGGAAAGCCAAGAAAAACGCGCCGACTCATTTTTCCGAGTAGCCGATTGGCAATGCCCACCGAAACGTTTTGCTCCTGCAGAAAAACGGGGAGCCGGAGCAAGAAACCCGCAATGCACATCGGAGCGGAGATATAGCCGCCCACGCCGACCACGGCCTTCACTTTCTCGCGACGCAAGAGGCGCAGCGACCAGACGATGGCACCGGCGAGTTGAAAGAGCGTTTTGATCCGGCGCAATGCCGATTGATTTTTTAAGGGACCGGTGCGGATCGGAAGGAAGCGGACGTTTTTCTGTGGCGCGAGCTTGGCTTCCATACCGCGGTCCGAGCCGATGTATAAAACTTCGTGACCGCGCTTTTGGAGTTCTTCGGCGATAGCGAGGGCGGGAAAAACATGTCCTCCCGTTCCGCCGCCCGTGATGACGATTTTGGATTTCATCTTCTAACTATTGGGGCCGTGGAGGGAGGATGGCCGATTGGCGAATGATGTTCAATAGGATTCCCATCGCGAATAGATTCACCAGCAAGGCCGATCTTCCCCAGGAAATAAAAGGCAGGGGAAGTCCTTTGAGGGGGAGCAAACCGGTGACGCCGCCGAGATTCACCGAGATCTGGAGTACCAGCGCCAACGCGATGCCGAAGCCGAGTAAGCGGCCCAGAGCATCGGGCGCGGCGAGTGCCGCTTTGAACGTCCAGTACGCAAAACCGGCAAAGAGAAAGAGCAACGCCATGGCACCGATGAAGCCCAACTCCTCACCGATCAGCGCGAAGATAAAGTCGGTGTGGACTTCGGGCAGGAAGAAAAGCTTGCTGTTCCCGTTGCCGAGGCCCACGCCTAGCGCCTGGCCCCAATGGAAGGAGATAAAACTTTGGATCGTCTGGAAGCCGGCGCCTTGCGGATCCTCCCAAGGGTTCAGAAACGCAAAGACGCGCCGCCGCCGGTATTCCGACTGCATCATGGTGAAAGCGAAAACGGCGATGGCTCCGCCCAGCAAAGAGTAAAGATACGCTAAGCGCACGCCCGAGATAAAAAGCATCCCGATCATCACCGCGGAAATCAGGATGGTGGTGCCCATATCGGGTTGGCTGAGAATCAATCCCAAAAGCAATCCGACCGGTGTTAGATGCGCGGCCCATTGCCAAGCGGTCAAGGGTTTGGGGCGAGTGAGCAAGCGCGCCAAGTAAAGGGTCACACTGATTTTCGCCAGCTCGCTCGGTTGGAAGGCGAGCCACGGGGTGCGGATCCAGCGCGTCGCACCTTGCGCGGTGTGGCCAAAGGCGGAAAAGAGCGTGAGCGCGATGAGTGCGATCTGGATGAGCAAAATCGGTTGCCCGAGTTTCGCCCAAAACTGGTAGCGAATGCGACTGACCAAAACCATTAGGGCGAGCCCGGCCAAGACGGCCGCGGAGTGGCGCGTAAAATAATAGAACTCCGATCCAAAGCGCTCGAGGCCGAGCACGCCCGTGGCACTGAAAAGCATCACCTCCCCAATGAGGAGGAAGGCGATCACCAGCGAAAACACCTTTTTATAGAGAGGCGGCAGAGGGGGGCGCACTTGCCTATTCTACCACGCTAAGGGATGCGGATCATTTCCAGGCCGTACTCCGGAGTTCTCTCGTGGAAGAGAACTTCTGCGCCCGCTTGAGCTCGCGCGTTGGTGAGGTTTCGAAGCGAACCGGCCTCCGACTTATTCTCGAAACCCGCGTAGGCGACCGAAATTTGGGACGAGGTCGGGGGCAGCCAGACTGCAACTAGACACCGCGGCGCACGCTCCGAGTTGGGCGGCCAGTGTCCAAAACGCCGGAAGTACAAGAGTGCGAGTACGCCGTTCATGAAATAGTTTGGGTTCTCAACGGCGTAAACGGGCCGCGTGTCTTCGGGCAGGTGTTCCGATATTTTCTCGCTAAGAATGAAGATTCCGTCATTCGTTTGCCCCGGGATCTTGTTGGGATAGTAGAGCAAGGCGGAGCGGTAAGGCGGCGTGACCAAGGCGGTGCGAGGAATCAAACCGAACCCCGTACGGCTCAAATGGTAGTCGGCGCGATCGGAATACATAGGAAAGGAAAGGGTCGAAGCAAACGAGGGCAGACGTTTCATGAGGTCGATGCTGTCGGTGATAAAGAGCGCCGCCGCCAGTCCCGCCAGGACGGCAAATGCCCCGCGCGGAAGGCGGCGGTAAGCGTCCTGCGCGGCCACGTAGAGACCAGCCCAAAACCAGATCGTGAGAAAACAATTAGAGAGGAAGAAGTAGCGCGGGTGCAGCGCACCACGGTAGGCCACGGCGCTACTCACCAGGGCGAGCAGCGTAAAGACGGCAAAAAAACTTGGCCAGAGCTGAACGGGACGAATCAGTCGATAGATTCCGTAGAGCGCGACCGGTGTCAGTAGGATGGGCGTAAAGTGCATCCAGAAAAAAGTCCGTAGGCCAAAGGAATAGCGCTGGAGCCAGGTATCGGTGCCGACGTCAAAGGCGGAGAAAACCTGGATGGCGGAGGCGTAGTTCCAAACAAAGGTTCGGCGACCGCCGCCCCCCGTCCAAAGATAAAGGGCAAAAGCAATCCCGCAGCCAAGTCCAATGATGACAAGGTTTCGCAAAGCGCGCCGGGAAGCCCCGCGCACCAGAAGTAACGCACTTAGGCCCGCGGTGCCGATGAGAAAGAGGAAGAACTGGAAGCTGGCGTAAAGAATGAAAACCGGCAAGGCGAAGCAAATGACCCATTCCAGCGGTTCCTGGCGCAGGGTTTTTTCGAAGACGCGCGAAAGGAAAATCGGCAGCCAGAATAGAAATAGCGCGAGGCAAATCGGTTCGGTCATTACTTCGTTTGATTGCAGCAGGGCGGCAATCGAAAACGCAAAGCCGGTGGTGAGACTGACCGCTGCCGAGCGGCCCCGCGCGGTGAAAATCGTGCGACTAGTGAAATAAACCCCCAAAAGCATCAAAACCGAAATGAGCGTTTTATACGCCGCCACCAAAAAGTCGGGATTCGATGAGAAGGGGCGCAAACTCCAAAATATCCAATGCAGAGTTCGGCCGTTATCGATCCAGTCAAAGGGAGACTGCAGCGCCTCCGTTACGGATCCCCAACCGCGAAGGAAACCGGGATAGGCGAACCGTTCCATCTCATCGGCGTGCATCCAGGGTTTGAGCGGCAAGAGGCCAAAAAGCATGATCGCGGTGAAAACGATCGTGAGGGCGATCAAGACCGCGTGGGCCGTGTGCTTGCGCCAGACCGGAGTCATGCCGAGCGGGGGGATTTCCGATTGACCAAGAACATTTTGCCGGTGATGCCGACGGTGCGGTAGTCGACCAGGGAGATGTCAGGGTGGCGCTCAAGCCATTCGCGGCAGGCGCGCGGTTCGCCTTCATCCATGGAGCCGCGAATCGAAAACCAATCGTCGAAATAGATCACCGTGCCGGTCTGTAGGTAAGGGGTGATGAATTTCAAAATCGGCACCGTCGACTCGTAGAGGTCGCAGTCAACGTTCACGAATGCCGCTTTTCGCAGGCCGATTTTCTGCGCGGTGGCGTCATTCAAGGTCCGGTCGAACCAGCCCGGCACGATTTCCACGGGGTACTTTCGTAACAGTCCGCCCACGGTCCTTTCGAATTGGGTGCGTTCGGAACGAAACTGGCCGGGGGAATAAAAGCGGGAGTCGTCGGTCGACGATGTCACCGCCGGTAAGCCCTCAAACGAATCAAAGGCCAAGAAACGCCCGGTAAAGCGCCCGGCTTCCGTTGCCCGGTATGCGTTGCGGGCGGCGAGTATGCTATTGCGAAACGTTTCGCCCTGAAAAACGCCGAACTCTAGGTAGTCGCCCTCGACCCCAATTCGGCTCAGAAGGTGCCAACCCGCCAAGATGCCGAGGTTCTTAGAAACGCCCTGATTGAGAAACTCGGTCGTGAAGGGGACGCGAAGAAAAACGCTGTCGAAAGCGTGCATCAACCAACGCTTCCAAGTCGCCACTCCGCCCGCATCGACTACCAAAGTACTCATGGCTTTCTATTACAGCTTCGGGGCCTCGACCGCCAGCTCCACGAGGCGCGGCGCCCGATCCGGGGTTTCCTTGGCGATCTTGGCCAGGGCCGTGTCTTGATCAAACATGCGCCCGCGCGGCATCGGGTGCGAGGAGTACCAGTTTTCGGGGACTTCGATTGCCGGGACCGCGAAGGGCTGGGTCGATTTGCGCTTATTCGTCAGCAGGTAAACAAGGAAGAAGAAAAATGATTTGATCGAGCGAATGCCTTCGCGCGGACGGCGGAAGGCTTGGCCCAGCTTGAACATTAAATAGCGCGGACGAAAGTGGAAGGTTCGCACGGCTTTCTCGCAGAACGCTTCCATTTCTTCCGCTTTGAGGCCCGGCAAGTTGAGCACGCAGCGATGGCCGCCTTCTTCATTCAGCCAGTCGGCAAAGCGATCGGTGGCCAGATACCCATTCTCCTTAGCCCATTTATAGTAGGAGCTCCCCGGAAATGGCATGACCGGATAGAACTGCGCGCTATCCGGATCCAGATGGATCGCCATGTCCAAGGTCTTCTGCATGGTCGCTTTGCTTTCGCCCGGAAAGCCCACCATGAAACAGCCGTGAACCAACACTCCGACTTCGCGGCAATTCTCGACGAACTTTTTTTGCATCGCGAGGGTGGTCCCCTTCCACATATTCTTCAGCAAAAGATCGTCGCCCGATTCGAATCCCGCGGCGCAACACCGGAAGCCGGCGGATTTCATTTGCACCAGCGTTTCCTTGTCGACATTGGTGCGCAGGTTGGCGAACCAGGAAAGGTGAACGCCCTGCTCTTTTACCAGGCGCGCCACTTCACGCGCGAACTCGCGATCCCCGGTGAAGGTATCGTCTTCGAAAACGATCTCCTCCACTTCGGGCATGTTTTCTTGAATCCACTTCATTTCCCCCACGATGGAGGCGGGGGTGCGATGACGGTAGCGGTGGCCGTGCATCACCTGGGGATAGACGCAGTAGGTACATTTGGCCGGGCACCCTCGTCCACCAATCAGCATCACCATCGGATAGCTGGCCAAGGAGAAATAATAATTCTTGGTTTCTAAGAACCGTTTGTAGATGGGCGCAATCCACGGCAACCCGTTGACGTCTTCAATCACGGGCCGGATCGGACCCCGGGCCATCGCCCCTTCTCGGTCTCGGAATCCGAGCGCGGGAATCTCGGCGGCTTTTTCGGGCGACAACGGCCCACTTTCCAACGCATTGGCTAGATCGAGGACGATGAAATCGTATTCGCCAATGGCGACGTAATCCACCCAGGGCGCTGCCCCCAAAGTCTCCTGCCAAAGGGCGGTGACGTGAGTGCCGGTCATGCAAATCAGGGTTTTGGGAAAACGCGCTTTTAAAAGGCGCGCGGTCTCAATATCGCTCGCGGAACTGGCCGTGCTGGTTTCAATCACGCAAAGATCGGGTCGGTACTCGTCCAGCCGGGTTTCCAAGGCGTCCAAGCGGATATCGGCGGCGGGACAATCGTAGAGAAAAATATCGAACCCGTGCTGATCGAGTACTGCCGCTGCGTGGGCGAGCCAGTACGGGTAATACATCGTGCCCGATTTGATGACCCCCGGACTGCGCTGGGAGCGGGAGAACCGCCCCAAATAAGGGGGATTGATAAACGCGACGCGAAATGATTTCTTGCTTTGTGTCGTCACGGGACCTTTATTCTCTAACGAGTGGAGTGACGGTAGCATACCTAATTGCCGAAGCAAATTCGTGACGAGGCGTCCCATGAACGATTCCCAGCCGTCCCCAGCTGATTTTACCTCCCCGCCCGATGGAATTTCGGTCGTCATTCCCTGTCTCTGCGAAGAGGAAACGATCGCGCGCGCGGTGGCGGAAGCTTTCGAGTCGATGAAGGGCTTGCCGTACCCCCACGAAGTGATCGTAGCGGACAATGGTAGTACCGACCGGAGTCGTG
>CAZFMF010000033.1:0-35226 GCA_964519985.1 uncultured Pseudobdellovibrionaceae bacterium
AGGCGCACTCGCGCGATTGCGGTTTTTCTGCGGCCGGTTGCTTGAAATTCAGTCGTCGCCATGCGTTGTCTTTTTCCCCTCGATTAATTCGGAATTTTCACCGGCTCGGGCTGCTGGGCCACGTGCGGGTGGGTCGTTCCGGCGTACACTTTCAATTTGCTGAACCAATGACGGCCCATATGGCCCTTGGGCAGCATGCGCCAAACCGCTTTTTCCACCAGGCGTTGCGGGTGGTTATCGCGGATGTATTGCGCCGTGTAGCTTTTCACCCCGCCGGCATATCCGGTGTGGTGGTGATAAATCTTTTGCTGCCACTTATTGCCAGTCAGGTGGACCTTCTCCGCGTTGATGACGACGACGAAATCGCCGGTATCCACGGAGCGGGTGTAACTCGGCTTATCTTTGCCCATTAGAGCGGTGGCAATATAGGTGCTGAGGCGACCCAAGGTCAGCCCATCGGCATCGACCAAGCGCCACTTGGCCGGGACATCCCCCGGCTTGGCAAAAAAGGTCTTTTCGGTCAAAGGATGCCGTTTCACCGCGGGTCCGGACCGTTTTTTCGCGGGCTTTTCGCCCCCCTGATCCTGAACCTCGATGGCGGGCTTCTTCGGCGCTTTCGCGGCCTTAGCCGGCTTTTTGCCGGACGCTTTCTTAGCTGCCGTCTTCGTCTTGTGGGAATCTTTGGTCGACTTCGTTTCTTTGGTACTCATGGAACACCGATAGCTACTTGAGGGGTGCGAATAGGTCAATGAATTTATCGGGATGGAGGGAGGGGCTCAGGGGTTGCGGAACAGCGCCCGGAAGGCCTCTTTGGCCTTTTCGGCCTCGGTATTGGACTTATCCGCGGTCGCGGGCGCATTGTTCATCGACGCGGGTCGAAACTCGAAAAAGGGGCACTGGTTTTCGACCGTTCGGTCGGAGAGCCAAGGGCTATTGGGTTCTCGGCACTGGGAGCTAAGGGATTCGTCGTAGTTGATGCAGTTTTTGCACGAATGCAGGTCGCTGCCACAGCCAGGGCAGAGCTGGTGCTTGCGCTGCATATCAAGACTCAAAGGCAGACGGCAGTAGTGACATTGCCACATAAGGTCCCTTTGAATTTCTAAAAGCGAATTAAAAAATATGAGCGACGAAACCGATTTCATTATCGCATCGACCCGGTTTGATTGGAAGCCGCCAATCGGTTGAAGTTTGGATCTTCGGCCTCTAGAATCCGCGCTAGGAGATGCATCATGATGAACGCCTGGATTGGGAAAAAACAAAATCGCCGTGTGGCGGTCGTTTCGGCGGTGAGGACGCCGTTTGCGAAAGCCGGCACCGCGCTAAAGGAATGTTCCGCAGTGCATCTGGGTGTCGCTGCGGCGCGCGAAGCCGTGGCGCGTTTCGGGGGAGATGTCGATTCTATTGATGAAACGGTGTTCGGCAATGCGGGAACGCCCGCCGACGCCGCCAATATCAGTCGCGTCATTGCGTTACGCGCGGGCTTGCCCGAGCGCACACCGGCCTTCAGCGTCCACCGCAACTGTGCGGCTGGGATGGAGGCGGTGGCCCAAGGCTGCCTCAAAATCGGCGCCGGTTTAGCCGAAACCATGCTGGTCGGGGGCACCGAGAGCATGACCAATCTGCCGCTCCTCTTTAATAAGGAGATGACCGAATTCTTTGCCCAATTGAACCAAGCCCGCTCGGCCGGCGCCAAAGTTTCCGTGATGGCGTCGTTCCGGCCGGAAATGCTCAAGCCCATCATCGCCGTCATGGAAGGGCTGACGGATCCGATTTCGGGGATGAATATGGGCCTCACCGCCGAAGTCCTGGCCCGCGATTTCAACATTACGCGCAAGGAGCAAGACGCTTTCGCGCTACGGTCTCACCAGCGCACGGTTGAAGCGCAAAAAGCGGGGCGCCTCGACGATGAGATTATCCCGGTCTTGACCGAACCCAAGTATTCGGAAGCCATCGCTAAAGATGTCGGGCCGCGCGATGGTCAGAGCCTGGAGGCGCTCGGTAAACTCCGCCCCTTCTTTGACCGAGAGAACGGCACCATCACCGCCGGAAACGCTTGTCCGATTACGGACGGTGCGGGCGCCTTGGTTCTGATGCATGAAGAAAAGGCTCGCGCCGATGGCCACGAAATTCTGGGCACGATCGCGGGATTCGCTTTCACGGGGTGCGAGCCCAAGCGCATGGGAATGGGGCCGATTTTTTCTTCGTCCAAGCTGCTCAAAGAGATCGGCATGGACATGAAAGAAATTGATCTGGTGGAGCTTAACGAGGCTTTCGCCGCTCAGGTCATTGCGAACCAACGCGCCTGGGAATCGAAAAGCTACGCCACCGAGAAGCTCGGTCGCAGTGAGCCGTTGGGCGAACTCCGAGATGATATTTTGAATGTGAACGGCGGAGCGATTGCCCTCGGCCATCCGGTCGGTGCGACGGGCGCGCGATTGGTCATCACGGCTTTGCTGGAAATGCGCCGGCGCAATGCGCACCGGGGTTTGGCCACTTTATGTATCGGCGGGGGCCAAGGCGCCGCCTTTCTTTTGGAGCGTAACTAATGGAATTGACCAGAGAGAGTTTTCGGGAAGAGGTCAGCAAATTTCGCTCGAACTTCAAGGAAGACGCCTTCACCACGGCGGAAAAATCGATCACGTTGGAAAAGCGCGGCGCGGTGGGGGTCATCGTCTTCGACCAGTTTCAGGAGCGAGCCAATAAACTCAGCACGCCGAATATGCTCCGCCTTTTCGAGCTCCTGCTCGAGGTCGAGAAGGACAAGAATCTGGGAGCGCTAGTTATCATCAGCCGTAAGCCCACGATTTTCATCGCCGGCGCGGATATCTCCGAGATCAACAAAATGAGTTCGGGTGGGGAAGAAACCGCCGGAGCGCTCATGAAGTTGCAAGCTGTCTTCACCTACCTAGAACGTCTACCGATCCCGTCGATCGCGGCGATCCACGGTGCCTGCATGGGGGGTGGCACGGAGCTTTCGCTGGCCTGCGACTACCGCATGATGAGCGATGCGCCGGAAACCAAGATGGGGCTACCGGAAGTGCTGCTCGGCGTCCTGCCCGGTTGGGGTGGGACGCAGCGCATGCCCCGACTCATTGGTCTTGAGGCGGCGCTCGACATGATTCTCACCGGCAAGACGGTGGACGGTAAGAAGGCCAAGAAAATGGGCCTGGCGGACAAAGTCGTTCCGAAGGAGTTTTTGGAAGCCAAGGCGATTGAGTGGGCGGGCGAACTCGCCAAGACCAAGCGCAAAGCTAAGAAGGTCGGCCACCAGAGTCTCCTGAGCAAGGTCCCGGGTGGAACTTGGGTGATCTTCGACCAAGCCCGCAAGTCAGTGATGCAAAAAACCAGGGGCAATTACCCGGCGCCGCTCAAAATCATCGAGACGTTGAAAAAGACGTACGGTGGAAATCTGGATTCCGGACTCAAGACGGAGGCGAAAGCCTTCATGGAGTTGGTGAAAACGCCGGAGAGCAATAGTCTCATCCACGTCTACTACCTCCAGGAGAAGGTAAAAAAGGACAAGGGCACCGAGTCCGGCGCCAAGGCGCTTGATATCCACCGGGCGGGCGTGCTCGGGGCGGGCGTGATGGGGGGCGGGATTGCCCAGCTTTTCGCGGCCAAGGATATTCGCGTGCGGATGAAAGACATCAATTGGGACGCCATCGTAAAGGGGTACCAGGCGGCGCAGAAGATCTTCAAGAAGGCGATGGAGCGCAAGAAATTGCGCGCGAACGAATTCAACAATGCCATGGAACGCATCGAAGGCACGACCACCTATTCGGGTTTTGATACCCTCGACCTCGTCGTGGAAGCGGTGGTGGAGAACCTCGAGATCAAGCAGAAGGTCTTTCAAGAACTCGAGCAAAAAGTGAACGCCAAGACCGTCTTGGCGACCAATACCTCGAGCCTTTCCATCAGCCAGATTGCGTCCGTGGCCAAAGATCCAAAGCGGGTCGTGGGGATGCACTTTTTCAATCCCGTCGATAAAATGCCCCTAATCGAGATCATTCGCGGCAAAGACACGTCGGACGAAGCGACGGCGACGATCTTTGCGCTTTCGAAAAAGCTCGGTAAGACCCCGATCGTCGTCAAGGACGGCCCGGGTTTTGTCGTGAACCGGATTCTGGCGCCTTACTTAAGCGAAGCCGTCTACTTGCTCGCGGAAGGGGTTCCGCCCAGCAAGATGGACGAAGTCATCGAGCAGTTCGGTATGCCGATGGGCCCGTGTACTTTGCTTGACGAAATCGGACTCGATGTCGGTTTAAAGGTAGTCAAAAATCTCTTTGGCGCCTTTGGTGAGCGCATGAAGCCACCGGCTTTGATGGACAAGGTGGGGGAAGGGAAGCGCTACGGGAAAAAGACCGGGTCGGGTATCTATATTTACGCCAACGGCGGTAAAGAAAAAAAGAATGACCCTGAGCTCTTTTCGCGCATTGGCGTAAAAGAAAACGCCGGTGCGGTGCCCGACGAGCAGATCATCAAGCGCTGCATCTACGGTATGGTGAACGAAGCCGCACGCATCGTGGAAGAAAAGCTGGTACGCGACGTGGCCGATGTGGATATCGGCATGATCTTCGGAACCGGATTCGCTCCTTTCCGCGGCGGGCTTTTGCGGTACGCGGACAGCGTTGGCATCGAAGCCATTGTGGCCGACTTAGAGATCTTGCAGCGGAACTTAGGACCGCGCTTCCAGCCTGCGAGCTACTTGCAGCAGCTTGCGGTGTCGGGGAAGAAGTTCTACGGCGACTCGTTGTAGTCTTGCTCGGCGCGTATTCTCTGCAACGCCAACTGGATAAGTTCCCAAAAGGGGGCATCGGCCAAGGCGGGAAGGGCTTGCAATTCGTCGCTGAACCGGTGGCAAAGCACACTTCGGGAATCATCGTCCGTGGCGAAGTTCGAATGTATCCCCTGCAAGACCAGGGTGCCGACCCACTGCCGCCACGCCTCGGGATGTTGTTCGCGCGTGCCGTGCGGGCGGGGATCTTGGAGGAGATCGTCGATGGAATTGAGCGATTCGAGCATTTCGCCCGCCGGACGATTGAAGGTTTCGGCAATGAGGTCAAAGTCCGGCACGAAGAGCGCGGGGAATCCCTCGTCGCCGGGTTTGGAATCCTCCGCGTTCAGCGTCATTCGCGCGACATCAATGGCTCCGCGCTCCGAGATCCCGACCTTCGCAAATGCCGCTTCTAGTTTTCGAACTGCGGCCTCACCGCGCAAGAGCCACCCCGTGAAGCCACGGACCGACCGCACCGTGGTACCCTCCGGAAGGCCCACGAGCGACCAAAGTCTTTGATGGTACCGGTGAACCCGGTAGAAGATTTGCCGGTTTTTGCCCCGCCCCCTGGTCAAAACCGTTTTGACGACCAAACCGTCCCTTCCGGTACCGCCCCCCGAGGCAAGGGAAATTGGAAATTCTAGGTGCTGAAAAGAGTTGGGATGCAGTGGGCGCGTTTGCCCATTTTCCGATGCCTTGGAGGGGGACCACGAGTACAGACGGCGTGCGGTTTGCGGACTGCTACCTTTCTTGGTGCCTACGACCCAAAGGGTCAACTTTGGATCGACAAAGGCGACAAAGGACTCAGGGATCAGATTTAATTGCCCGACGCGCGTGCGTTCGCCAAGACGCGTAACCCAAATCGTTCCCGTTTCCTCGCCGGTATCGGTTTTCTCGCTGATCTCGACAAAGGTATCCGGGCCAATGGGTTGAAACAGAGGTGAAATCCCCGTTCCAGCGAGCTTCCAGTCGCTGAGTTCGATCGCCCCATCACTACGGGGACTCACCTCCATGCGGTAGACGTTTAGGTAACTGGATCGAAAACTCGTCCCAACAAAAAGGTCGATGGTTCCATTGCGGGTGACGAGAGTGCGCACGGAATCGGCGCGTTCCAAGGCCGATTCGGGAATCTCGGGTAAGGGCATCGGGGGGTACGCGTGAGCGGAATCGCCGTACGTGAGAATGATCTGACCCCGCCGCTCCAGGCGAAAGACGAAATGCGTTTTCCCAACCTCAGCCGTGGCCACGGAAAGCGGGGCGCTGGCATAGGCCTCCCCCAGAAGATTCTGAATGCAAAGCCGTGAGTTTGCCGCCCAAGTACTCGAAAGTAGCAGCAAAAATATGTGTGCGAGAGCAGCCATCCGGACGCCGCTTTTAGCACACCGTGGGGTCTCCGCGCGAGTTTTTCTCCAGTCAGGGTGTCAACTGCCGAAGAACGAGGCCCGACGCTAGCTTCGGATAGAAATAGGTGGACTTAGGCGGCATGAACGCCTTTTGATCCGCCACGTCGGTCACATCCGTTGTGCGGGGACGGGCGTGGAAGACCATCAGGTCATATTTCCCGCGCTCCTCCCAGAGTTTCATTGCATCCTTTTCGTATTGAATGCGCTGACCGAAGTCGGCTTCCGGCACATCGAACATCCCAGTGATCAACACGCGATCCGACCAATGCATCGGCAGCTTGTAAAGCGCTTTGCCCATGCTGGCCGCTTCGCGCTCCCAGCTCTTAGGCGTGCAGGTGAAGAGTTGGTCTTCGTAACCGACGATGAAGGTCGGAGTGTTGCCCGGTTTGGCGACAAAAGCCTTGAGCGCTTCGGGATTGGTCCTGCTGAGAGTAAAGCGTTCGCCAATCGAGTCGAGTTTGGATTTGGTCCCGCCGAGCGACTTCACACCCCGGTGCGTGGGCAAAACAATCAGACCGGGCTCGAACGCGTTGCAAATCGTAAAGAGGGTGCGTGCGGACGGATGCGTTTCACTTCCGTAAACACCGGCTTCGCGCGCGTAGGCCAGGGCACTTTCGTAGCGGTGGTGGCCGTCCACGATGTAAATGGGCTGGTTCGCAAAGAACGCGGCTAGCTGCGGTACCTTATCGGCTTCGAGTTTCCAAACTGCGTGTTGGGCGCCGTCATCGGTGGTGCCCTGAAGCAACGGTTCCTGGAATTCCCATTTTTCCAGCAAAGAGCTTAAGAAGCCATCGGCGTCCTTCACCATCCCAAAAATATGGCTGAGGTTAAATCCGGTTTTGCGCAAGCTTTGAAGGCGATCTTTTTTTGCCCGGCCGTGCGTGTTTTCGTGCGGACGCACAACGGCTTCCGCAAAGTCGGTAAGCTGAACCGCGCACATCAGGGCATCGCGAACCAAAGTCGCGCCTTCGAACGGGAAGGTCTGTCGGTACCAGTAGTATCCCGGCGCCCCGTCACCCACGAGAATCTTATGCTCGACCCATTTCGTCAGCGTGGCACGCGCGGCGGAATAATCATCGTCTTCCTTCAGAGGGAGATCCACGAGGGCAAAATTGTAAGGGCTGCGATTCCAAAATTTTTTCTCATCCCCCGCGGGAATATTGTCGTAGGGCGGGGTGATGACTTCGCTCAGGTTTTTAATGGTCTGGGTGTTGTAATGAAAACCGCGAAACGGGAAAATTTTTGCCATATCTAAACATGAAAGCCGAAAGCGAAGGGCCCTTCAAGTGAAAGTTACGCCGATATCCTGACGAAATTGCACACCGGGCCAACGGATGATTTTCAAAGCGTCGTAAACTCGGTCGCGGCACTCTTCGGCGTTGCGTCCGACCGCGCCAATCCCCAGAACGCGGCCTCCTTGAGTGGTCAGACCGGAGTTCGCTTTGGCAACTCCGGAGAAAAAAACGGTGGCATCCGCTGAGATGGAATCGAGTCCTTCGATCGCATCGCCCGACCGGGGGGTCCCGGGATAACCAGCCGCGGCGGCAACCACATACACCGCGCAGTCATTAGAAAATTTCGGCGGCGCGGCCGGCGCGAGCCGCCCCTGCGCGGTGGCGGACAACAACTCCGCAAAGTCGCCCTGCAGGCGAAGCATGAGCGCTTGGGTTTCGGGATCGCCAAAACGGGTATTGAATTCCAAAACAAAGGGCTCGCCCCGCGAGCTAATCATCAATCCAAAGTATAGGGCGCCTCGGTATTCGATACCTTGGTGGCGCAATTGCGCGAGCGTCGGACCGACCACCTTCTCTTGAATGCGTTTTTCCAGTTCGGGGGAAGCCAGTGGCGAGGGGGAGATTGCCCCCATGCCGCCGGTGTTGGGCCCACGGTCGTCGTCCTGGAGGCGTTTGTAATCGCTCGCGGAGCTCAGCGCGACAAACGTTTCCCCGTCGCAAAGGCCGATGTAGCTCAGCTCCCGGCCCTCGAGAAAAGTTTCTACCACCACGCGGTGGGGCCCGGCTCCGAACTCGCCCGTTTGCCAAACCCTTCGAATAAAATCTTCTGTGTCGCTAGCGCTCTGGGCCACAACCACCCCTTTACCGGCGGCCAATCCGTCGAGTTTCAATACGATTGGGTAGGTTTCCCCGACCGCTTTGCGAACGCCTTCCGCGGAGTCCACGTCGTAGTAGTCGGCGGTGGGGATGTTGGCGGCCTGGAGAAAGCGTTTTGCGAAAGCCTTGCTGGTCTCGAGTTGCGCCCCGATTTTTCCGGGCCCTACGACATTGAAGCCATCCGCGCGTAAGCGATCGGCGTAGCCTTGCGCGAGCAAGACTTCGGGTCCTACGACGATGAGTTCGATTCCTTGTCGACGAGCGGCAGCCGAGATGGCGTCGACCGTAAAGGGCACGTCGCCGAGGGTGGGGATGCCGGCCTGCCAGGTCCCGGCATTACCCGGGTGCAAGCAGACTTGTTGTACAGAGGTGTCACGGGAGAGACGCCACGCCAAAGCGTGCTCACGGCCGCCGGAGCCTAAGACCAGTACTTTCATGGGAAAACACCCTACAAGCTTACAAATTTTGGGTCCAGACAATAGCGGGGATATAGTTGGGATGGTAGCGGAGTAATTCGCGCACCTGGTTTTGGGCTTCGGGCATCTCTTGGAGCTTTTGGAGTAAAGCGGAATAGGCCCAGTGGCTGATGGCCGACTGGGGCGAGAGTTCAATCGCGCGGCGGAAGTCTTTTTTGGCCTCGTCGAATAGGCCCAATCGGCCTTCGGCCTCACCGCGCAGGACATAGGCGTAGTAACCGAACGAATCTAAGTTTTCGGGTAGCCGTTGAATCGCTTTCTTGATGTCGCCGGCCGACGATTCGCGGTCGAGGACGACTTTTAATCCAATTACCCGCGCGACCAGGCCGCCCTTTTCGGCCACGGCTTCAAGACGCCCGCCTTCGTCCGTTCCGGAGAGGAGGTATTGGATGAATCGCTTGCCGACTTCTTTGTCTTCGCCGGACGACTTTTCCATCACGTGGGTAAACGCGTTGAGGTATTCGCCGTAATTAAGCTTCTCCTGGTAGTAACCAAACGGGGGCGGACTGTGGAGTTCGTAGTGGGGATCGCGGGTCAGCATCTTGCGCATGAGCTTCTGCGCTTCGGTCATCTGTTGCGTCTGCGCCAAAAAGAGTGCGTGATAAATATAAGTGATCCAGCGGTCGGGAGATCCGTCCATCGCGGTCTTGAAAGCGACGCGGGCCTCAGCCGGTTGATCCAGAGCGAACTTCGCGCGGCCTTTGTAGATTTGGATGAGCCATAGGTCCGGCATCTCGAGTTCGGCGAGCTGCAAGTAATCCAAAGCGAGCGAATATTTTTCCTGCTTCAGGTACGTACGACCCAAGTTAAAACGCGCGGCGGGGTCTTTAGGGGTGAGCTGTAGCGACTCGAGAAAGTGGCTTTCGGCTTGATCGATCTTGTCGGTGCTCAGCGCGAGGTAACCCAGCCAGAGGTGGGCGCGGGATTTCAAAAATGCATTGGCATCGGAATCCACCACCTGATCCAAAAACTTGCGGGCTCGGCTCGGCGATTCCCCTTCCAAGATGAGCAGCGCAGCATAGGGAATCAAGTACTCCACGTCGTTTTTACTGGGTCCGCGCTCGTGGTACAGCGTGAGTGTTCGCAGTGCGGCTTGGGTTTTTCCGGCGTGGATCTGATTGTAGATCTGGCGGACAAACGGCGATTCCCCTTCGGAATGGGAAGAGGCCGATCCCGCTTGCGTGCCATTGCCGGTAGCGCTGGAATTTTTGCGAACCTTTAAATACGCGAGACCGGAGAGGAGCATTCCGGCGAGCAGGGCGCCGAGGATAATCGGATTGAGCGCCGGGGATCGTTTGGGCAGCAAATGGGCGGGAATTCGCACATCGCCGACGGGACCGCCGGGTTGCAAATTCACGCGCGCTTCGGGCGTTGGCGTCAGATCGGGGTTTTTCGACGGTAAATCGGAAGTGATCGACTGCGTAAACGGGTGGTGCGTCCGGGTGCTGGTGCTCGTGAGCTCGTCGGAGTCGTGGTACGAAAGCGCTTGCGCGGAAATCCAGTGGCCTTGGGATGGTGCGATCTCATCATCCGTACTGAATGTGTTCCGTTTTAACTCCTCCATGAGCTCGCGCTGGGAAAAGGGGCCCAGCACATCGCCCGTGCGCGTGCGGACCATCCATTCTTTGGGCGAGCGTTGCATGGCGGACAAATCCCCCGGATTTCTACAAGTCACCTATCGGTATTTACGCCGGGGGAAATGATACGCAGCGCGTTATTGGCTCTGTTGCAGATAGCGCACACGAACGTGCATAACCTTTTGCCGCGCGCGGTCTACCCGTTGGTCGTACGCCTCGAGGTCGGTCGCGAGGTCGTTCAAAATGGCGAGGTAGGTGGGTGTCCACCGTACGGGGCCGAATTCTAGATTCTGGCGTAAGTATTCGATGGCGCGTTGACCAATCACCGGCAAGTAGCGGGCGGGGAAACGGGTGTTCCAGTTTTCCAGGGTGAGGGGTGGCCGTTGGATAGCCGCAGGAGAAAACATCCCGCTCAGATCTTTGCGCAGTCCGGTTTCCGTTTCGCGTGTGACCGCTGAGAGTTTGTTTGCGATCTGGTATTGGGCGTACGTTTGCCGCCACTCGTTCATAATGTCGGCGAAACCGCGGTTGCCGCGTTGGACGAAACCAGGGTACATGTCCTTAAACACTTGGCGCCAGGCGTAGAAGTATTTGACCGCGTAGGCCATACGGCGCAGAAGCTTTCCTTGCACCTCCAGCAAGTCCGCGGTCAGATCCGCGTTGTCGTTGTCGCGCTCTAAGATGTACAGCAAGTCGTCACCAAACGCCGCCGTGACGTAGGTCATTTGGTAAGTGTCGAATGACGTGTGGTCCAACAAGTTCCGGGCGAACACCCGCCAGGCCGAGAATGCGGTGTGTTCCGTATCCATGCGCCGATGCGGTAACGCGTGAAGCTGCGAATTCTGAATGCGCTCAAAAATGTGAAAGAGGCGGTTCATATGGAGCTGGTCGGTCAGCAGCACCGTGGATAGTGCATCCTCGGGGCGATAGCTGTCTTCGCCGTGATCGAGCGTGGGCAAGACGCCCCGAATTTGCAGGCCGGTCGGGCAATCGGTCCCGGGTCCCGGATGGGCGATTAATCGCACTTGCTCTTCAAACACGCCCGCTTGAGCGGCGGCAAGCGAAATGAAAACTAGGAAAACCGGTGCTAGGTGCACGTCTTGAGCCCTTGGTTAAGATTGAGTCAAGAACGCGTACTAGCATGCGACCTCGGTACCGGCAACAAAAGGTACCAACAAAAGGTACCCACTTCCTTTTCAGTCACGCCGCACAGGGGTAGCAGCTACCTTTTCAGTCATGACTGGAAGGGCTGCCGACATTTGCCGGTCCAAATGACTGGAAAGGTAGCGGGTACCAGTCCGCACGATGACTGGAAAAGAAGTGGGTACCTTTTAGTGGCGGAAATGGCGGAGACTGGTGAAGGTCATGGCGATGCCGTTTTCGTCGCAGGCCTGGATGACCTCGGCGTCTCGCTTTGAGCCGCCGGGTTGAATAATGGCGGCGATGCCTTTGCCGGCGAGCAAGTCGATATTATCGCGGAAGGGGAAGAAAGCATCGCTTGCGAGTACGGCACCCGCCAACTCTTCGGGCGGGGCCTTTTTCAGGGCGATCTCCACCGCATCCACTCGGCTCGTCTGCCCGCCTCCTAGGCTTAACGTCACGCCATCCTTCGCAATCACGATTGCGTTAGATCGCACGTGTTTCACCACGCGCCACGCGAACAGCAGATCTTTTTCCGACGCCGGCGGGACCGGAGTTCGCGTCACCGTTTTGATTTCCTTGGGCAGCCCGACGTGGTCGGCTTGCTGCACGAGCCAGCCACCCAGCGCGGCGCGAATTTCAAACGTCGGATTCGGCAGTTTCAACGTTTCGACCAAACGCAGGTTTTTCTTATCGGAGAAGATCTGCACGGCGTCCGGCGTAAACGAAGGCGCCACGACGACTTCGAGGAAAATTTCCGCCATCGCGCGCGCGGCGGTGGCATCCACCGGACGATTGCTGGCCACGATGCCGCCAAAAGCCGATTTGGAATCCGCGGCAAAAGCGCGGGCAAAAAGTTCTCCCGTCGAGACTTCACCGGCCGCCACACCGCATGGATTGTTATGTTTGATGATACTCACGGCCGGCTCGGAAAACTCCTGCACCAGTCGCACCGCGGCTTCGGTGTCTAAAAGATTGTTATACGAAAGTTCCTTGCCTTGGAGCACGCGCCATGCGCCCGGTTGCCCGGCCCACGCCGCCTTCTGGTGCGGGTTCTCGCCGTAGCGCAAAGGCGTTTGCGGCTCGAGCGAAATGACTTCCGGTAGCTCTGACCGTTCGCGCCACTCCCGCACAATTTGCGCGTCGTAATTGGCCGTGCGTTCGAAAGTAGAAATGGATTGTCGGAAGCGCAGGGCCGCATCGGTGCGCCCGCCGGACTCGTTAAAAAGTTTCAGAAAACCCGCGTAGTCCGAGGGATCCGAAAGCACCGCCACCGCTTCAAAATTCTTGGCAGCCGCTCGCAACATCGCCGGGCCACCGATGTCGATCAGCCGCACCTGTTCTTCGCGTGGTCGACCGAGGGTCGACGCGAAATCGTAGAGATTCACCACGACGAGGTCGAAAAGCGGAATGCCGTGTTTCTCAGCATCTTGAATGTCTTGGTTTTCACCGCGGCGCGCGAGGATGCCACCGAAAACTTTTGGGTGTAGGGTCTTGACCCGTCCGTCCATCATCTCGGGGAATTCGGTAAGGGAATCGACTTTCATCGCCGGTAACTTCAAGTCCTCGGTGAGATGCTTGTGCGTCCCCCCGGTGGAGTAGAGTTTCACGCCCTTCTCGTGCAGCGCCTTGGCCAAGGGCTCGAGGCCCTTTTTATCGAAAACACTCAAAAGCGCATTGCGAACGGGGATGAGATCCAACACGAGCGAGCTCCTTTTTCTGGGCCCAGCCATACCATGTTTCCGCACCGGTTGACACCCCCTCCAAAAACGTCTTTTGTAGTGGATTAGGGGGCTTTTTAAAGTGGGAAATCTTCAATCGCAGAGCCAGTTTAAGACGGACATCCTCGACGCCATCGGCAGTACGCCCTTGGTGAAATTGAACAAGGTAACGCGCGGCGTTTCGGGCGAGCTTTTCGCTAAGTGCGAGTTTCTCAACCCGGGGGGGTCTATCAAGGATCGCATCGGCAAGTTCATGATCGAGCGCGCCGAACAAAAGGGCCTGATCCATCCGGGCGGCACGATCGTGGAATCCACGTCCGGCAATACCGGAATGGGTCTTGCGATCACCGCCGCGGTGAAAGGCTACCAATCGATCTTCGTGATGCCGGATAAGATGAGCGAAGAAAAACGCCAGAACTTGCGTGCGTTTGGGGCCCGGGTGGTGATCACGCCAACCGGGGCGCCGCCCGATTCGCCGCAGTCGCACTATAAGGTAGGGGAGCGACTGGCCAAAGAAACCGCGAACTCCTATTACGTCGGCCAGTATCACAACACGGATAACCGCGACACGCACTACCACACCACCGGTCCCGAAATCTGGGAGCAGACGGGGGGGCAGTTTGATGCGCTGGTTTGCGGAATGGGGACCTGCGGAACGATTTCGGGGTTGGGGAAATTTATCAAAGAAAAGAACCCAAAGATCAAAATCGTCGGTGTGGATCCTAAGGGTTCGATTCTGAAAGATCTTTTTGAGACTGGGAAAATGACCGCGGCCCACACGTACAAAGTGGAAGGCATCGGGGAAGATATTGTTCCCGGCAATTGTGATTTTTCCGTGGTCGATCACATAGTGCGTATCGAGGATAAGGAATCACTCCTCATGACCCGTACGCTTTTGACCAAAGAAGGTTTCTTCTGCGGGATGTCGTCGGGGGCAGCGGTGGTGGGCGCGCTTCGTTACATGGCGCAAACCCCGAACCCGGGTCGTGTGCTCGTCATCCTACCCGATTCCGGCAACCGTTATCTGAGCAAAGTCTTCAACGATGCTTGGATGATCGAGAATTCCTTCATGGATCGTCCGGTGGAAACCAGCGTCGGTGAGTTGTTGCGGGCGTTGCACAAGAAATCGGAAGTCTTTTTTGCCGATGTGAATGACAAAGTGGAAACGGTCATCGCGCGCATGCGCGATAGCGGGATCTCCCAATTGCCGGTGCGTCGCGGGCTGGCGGTGGCGGGCGTGATTACCGAAACCGATCTCTTGCGTCCATTGATTTCCGGACAAGCTAAGAACTCGGATCCGATTGAAGGACTGATGGAAAACAACTACGAGATGGTGCGCAGCTCCGATCCGGTTGACCGCCTGACCGAAGTTTTCACATCCGGCAAAATCGCGTTGGTGGAGGACGGTGGAACCGTAACGCACGTCCTGACCAAGATTGATCTCATCAGCTTTTTGAGCCTGCGTGCCTCGGGGAAATAATGAACGAAATCGAATCGAAACACATTGAAACGAACGCGATCCACGCGGGCGTCGTGCCGGATCCTTCCACCGGCGCAATCATGACGCCGATTTTCGCCACCAGCACCTACGTGCAAAAATCCCCCGGTACGCATCAGGGGTATGAGTATTCCCGCACCAAGAACCCCACTCGCACCGCATTGGAATCGAATTTAGCGGCCCTCGAAGGTGGCAGATATGGTTTCGCCACCGCTTCCGGCTGCGCGGCGATGGATATTCTGCTGCACTTGCTCAGCGCCGGAGATCACGTCATCAGTATCGATGACGTCTACGGGGGCTCGAGCCGACTCTTTCGCACGGTGTGGAATCGCCATGGGATTGAGACGACATTTGCGGATCTGACGACGAAACACGTCAGCGAATTCGCCAAGCCCAATACCAAGATGATTTGGATCGAAACGCCCACCAATCCGCTCTTAAAGGTCGTTGATATCCAGAAAGTGACGGAGTGGGCGAAAAAGCAAAATCCCAAGCCGATCGTGGTGGTCGATAATACGTTCGCCACGCCCTATTTCCAAAGTCCGCTCGTGCTGGGCGCCGATGTTGTCTTGCATTCGACCACCAAGTATCTCAACGGCCATAGCGATGTGGTTGGCGGTGCGTTGGTGACGAGTCAGGTGGAGCTGAGTGAGCGCATTCACTATCTGCAGAACTCCACCGGCGGTGTCGCGGGTGCGTTTGATAGTTGGCTGGTTTTGCGTGGCATCAAGACGCTTGCGTTACGCATGAAGCGGCACGAGGAAAATGCGAAGGAATTGGCCGGCTGGCTCGAAAAACACCCCCGGGTGGAAAAAGTTTTGTACCCGGGGCTGCCGTCCCACCCGCAGAGCGATGTGGCTAAGCGGCAGATGCGGGGTTACGGCGGCATGATCACGTTCTTCCTGAAGGGCGGAATCAGCGAGGCGCGCCGGTTCCTGGAAACGGTGCGGATCTTTTCGCTGGCGGAGAGCTTGGGCGGGGTCGAGTCGCTCATCGAACATCCCGCGATCATGACCCACGCTTCGCTGCCGGCGGAGACGCGCAAGGCGCTGGGCATTAGCGACAGTATGATTCGATTGAGTGTGGGCGCCGAGCATATCGACGATCTGCGCAAGGATCTGGAATCGGCCCTCAAGGCCTCGACTTAGCTTCAGAGCCCGTTTGAGTCCTCGGCTTTCGCCTAATGAGCACGATTGCCTTTTGGGCCTCGAGGTACGCCCGGCTTTTTGAAGTCTTCGAACGCTTGAAGTGCTTTCTTTCCCAATTCTTCGCACGATGCGGAGGCTTGTTTCTTGTCGATCTCCAGAGGAGCTAGGGCGTCCATTCGCTTCAAGGTTTCCATTTCTCCAAAACCGGCCGCATTTTTCGCCAAAGTCTTCATGGGAAACTTCATCTCCGCTTTTTCTGACAGTAGGGCGACTAACATACGGGAATGGTTGGTGAAACCGTCGTCGTCGCGTAGGTAGGTTCCAGGGTCCTTTGGAGCGCTCGATTTTTCGAGTCCCGCTTCTGAATCGTCCAATCCCAAGACACCAAAAAGGAGATTTAACGCCGGTTCGGCCGCAAGCTCGGGAGTCGTTGCTTTTTTTGGAAATAGACGTTCGAAGTCTTGGCGAACCTCCTCCTTGATTTTGGAACTTTGGGAGGTCGCACAATTCAAGTAGAGGAAAAATAGCGCATCCTGGTATTTCCGGAAAAACGGATTGGCGAGGACCTTTTCCTGCGAGCGAAGAGCCAATCGGCGTAACAGAAAAATCGTAAAACGCGTATTCGGTTGATTTTCAAATCTTCGATGCTCGTTTTCGGCTTCACCTACCGTCTCGGAGTAGCGAACCGGCCCCAGATAGTAGGGATACGACTTCTGCGGGCCCGTGCCCAATTTCTCCAAATGACGATACCGAGGGTGTAGACGCGCGAGGGCCACAAAATCATCAAAAGCTTTCTTTTCTCCATCGGTTTGGTCGAGGGAGTCGTCATCACTTCCGAACATACCGGGCCAAATGTTGTATTCGGAAAAGAGGTACTTCGGCCGGTCCTGATGACAAGCGGCGCATTCTTTCGGATTCTTAGTGGAGAAATGAACGGATTCATTGATCGCTGACGGAAATCGCACTTCTCGAAGCTCGATTTGACTAGAAATGGAACGGAATTGGGCAACTTCAATGGCGTTCGCTTTTGCATCGGTTCCTCCACCGCTAAACGCCAGCACCATTTCCGCATCCTTACCGAAAAGCAAGACACGCGGATTTAGTTTAGAGGCTTTTTGCTGGCTGCCGCTTTCGTAAACCAATGTGTAGTTCTCCCGTATTTCCAACGGAAGCTTAGCGAGCAAATCCTCCACGTTTCGGATGTCATGTTTCTGAATGAGCGCGACTAGGGACTCATAATTGAACGGTTCGTCGGCACGAGCCGTGAAAACAACCAATGAAATAAGAAATAGGAAGAACGACATATCTTCTCCTAGAAAACGAATGCTTTGCGGCAGCTGCGACGTAACTCAGCTTTGTAGACGCAGCGCCCGTCGGTGCTTAGAATAACCTAGCACCACGACAATAATTACGGCGGAGAAAAATTGGGCGAGACTGATGCGCCCGCCCATTAGAAATCCGCGGTATTCATCGCCGCGGAAAAACTCGACGACAAAACGCAAGGCCGCGTAGCAACCCAAGCCGATGAGAAAGAGCGTTCCCTCGGGCGCCTTCTTTCGCCCCCGGCGCAGTAGCGCCCAGAAGATCATTAGCGCGCCTACGGATTCATAGATTTGCACCGGATGCACCGGTACGTAACGAATGGCGGAAAGCGAATGCGGGTGCGAGAAGGTAATCCCCCAGGGCAGGGAAGTCGTCTTGCCCCAACAGCAACCCGCGGCGAGGCAGCCGATGCGTCCGATCGCGAGCCCCAAAAGCACCGGCGGCGTGATCAGATCGAGAAAGTGCAAAAAAGAGAGCCGCTGAAATCGGGTGTAGAGATAGACCCCCGCCAAAGAGGTGAGCATTCCGCCGTAGAAAACAAAACCGCCTTCCCAGATCGCGAGGATTTGGCGCGGGTTTTCCCGGTAGTAGGCAAATTCTTCAAAGAGGATGTGAAAGAGCCGCGCGCCGAAGAGTGAGGCCACCACGCAGATGAGAAAGATGCGTTCAATGTGTTTGGGGTTTTCTTTGGCCGATAGGGCTCGCCGAATGGCTTCGAGATAAGCCACGGTAAACGCCATGGCGAGTAAGACGCCGTAGGTGGAGATCAGGATTTTGTCCCCGATCCAGCCTTCAAATAGATTTGGATACATGGCGCGCCCGGAAAAGGAATACGGAAGCGATCCCGAAACACAAGACGATCAGCCAGTCTCCCCATTTCAGATAGGCTGTCATCGGCGGCTGCGTCGGGATATCGACATCCACGCTCAGGACGCCTTCATCATAAACCGGCGTCGTTTGGCTCATCTTACCATGGCGATCGACGGTGAAGGAGATGCCGGTATTGGTGACGCGCAGCAATGGCTTCCGCGTTTCAATGGCGCGGAAAACCGCCAATGCGGCGTGTTGGTAAGGCTCGGAAGTGGGGCCAAACCAGGAATCGTTGGTCAGATTCACCACCGCCTGGACCCCTTGCCCCGCTACCTTGCGGAAGAAGGACGGCACGATCGCTTCGTAACAAACCGTTACGCCGAGGCGGGTGCCGTCGGTCAAAGTGAAAATCTGCTGATCCTTGCCGCGTTCGAAGTTCGAGACCGCCGGGAACATTCGATAGATTGCCGGGAAGGTTTCTCCGCCCGGAAAGTACTCACCGAAGGCGAGCAAAATATTCTTGCGATAAATCGTCGTCGCCAGCGATCCATCTGGGCGGGGATCGAGCAGAAATGCCGCGTTGAAGTCGCGGAATGCACTACTCGCCGAAGGAGCGTACCCTCCGCTGATCAGCGGTGTGTTCCAACGCAAGACCGAACGGCGCACCGGCGTGGCAAATCCCATGTCGGAAGCGAGGGAAAAGGGCATCGCCGTTTCTGGCCACAGAATGAGATCGGGCTTGGGCCCTTGCATCGCGCGGTCAGTTAGCTCCAGATACCGCTCGACGGTGTATTGAACTTTGCTGCGCATGCCTTGGCGCGCTTTCACCTTCTCCAGCGAGCCGATGTTGGCCTGGATCAGGGCAATGCGCTTTTTTACGGTAGGGCTCCCGCCGTGTCGATTGGGGACACTAAAGGCAATCGCAACGAGCGTCAGGGCGATCGGCACTCCGAGCGCCGATCGTAAGGAGTGTCGGGAAACAAGTTTCCGAGCGGCGAGCGTACCGGCCCCGCCCCAGGCGAATACCAACAGGGTGAGGTATTCGGTGCCAGTGAGCTCTACAATCTGGTTGAGCCAAAGCGTTTTGTAGAAAGCATGCCCGACGTACCAGGGAAAAAGTTTCGGGACCAAAAATTCCACGACGACAAACGCGCAGGGGGCGCCGAGTACCCACCAACAGGCGTTTTGTCGCAAGCGGGGGAATCGTCGGTGCAGCTGGAAAAGACCCCACGCAAAGAGCGGAAAGTTCAATGCGCCGAGTCCCGCGAAGAGAATGTAAATGACGCCCGCGACCACCCACGGCATGTGGCCGAAGATATGAATGGTATAGACGACCCAATAGAAAGCGCCCAGCATCACGGCTAGGGAGGACATGAAGCCGGCGAAAAACGCCTCCTTCGGATTGCGCGCGCGTTCCACCGCGAGAAAGAGAAAAAACGGGGTGAGCAAAACCAAACTGGTGATTTCGATCGGTGGAAAGGCGAGGACTGCGGAAAAGCCGGCCAATAGGCCGAGGGCGATCGGACTAGCCGAAATTCTTTTCCACACGCCCGATGTACCGTTCGAAGAGTTTCGTGAGTTCTTTTTGCGCAAGCGGAGCCGCCATTCCCTTCAAAAAGCCCGGTACCGGAAGTTCGATTTCAAATTTCACATCAAAAGTAACGCGGGTCCCGCTGCCTTCCGGCGCAAAGGCCCAACTGCCGGTGAATAGGCAAGCCCCCGGCTCGGCCACCGGGGTGACGTCGATTCGGGTTTCGGGAGTTTTTTTGAACCTCGTGACGAGCTTGATCTGCAATTCGTAGCCGCTGTACCCGACCGTTTCAAAAATCCAACGAAAGGTATCTGGACCTACCGAGTCAAACCCTTCAACCCCCGGAAAATTCCCCGGAACCGATTTCTCCACATCCGCGAAATACGCATAAGTCTCCGCGGGCGAATGCTTGCTCGTAAAAACCTTATGAAACGGAACTTCAACCTTTACGGCCATTGGAGGAGCATAGCGTCCCGAAAGGTGCCCGTCTACTTTCGGTCCTTAAACGTGCCGGTCGCGCATCGGCACCCCCTGCCTTTTGGTCCCGGAAGTCGACGGGCACCTTTTAGGACAGGGCTTTGGCGGCGTCACGGACGCGTTGGTCCTGGTCGCGGGCACAAACTAGGAGTGAGTCTCCGTCAGCGACGATGATGGTGTTTTCGATACCGATGGCGGCGACTTTCTTGTCCGGGGCATGGATCAGGCAGCCGAAGGTTCCGGCGAGATAGGTTCGGTCAGCTTCGACAGCGTTGCTTTCGCGGTCGAGGGATTTGAGTTCGTGCAGGGCGTTCCAACTGCCGACATCGCTCCATCCCATCTGAGCGGGCACGACGTAAACGTTCTGGGCTTTTTCCAAGATTGCTTTGTCGACGGGCGCGCGAGTGATCGAGCGGTAAATCTCACGCACTTCGGTGGTCGTTCCCGCGGCCTGGAGGGCCCGCAAGTCGACGGGCACGAAATGTTCAAAGGCTTGGCGAATGGCCTCGAGGCGCCAAACAAAAATGCCACCGTTCCAAAAAAACTTGCCGGACTGAAGAAAACCTTCCGCCGTTTTCGCATCCGGTTTCTCTACGAAGCGTTCGACTTTGGACGCGACGGGGCCAAACTTCTCGCCCGCCTCAATGTAGCCGTAACCGGTGTGGGGAAAGTTCGGCACGATTCCGAGCGTCACCAATCCATCCGTTTCCGTTGCCACCGTGGTGGCGTCTTTTAAGATGCGATCGAAAGCCATTGGATCGGTGATGTAGTGATCGGCGGGAAAAACCATCATGACGCTGGCGCCGGAATAGCCTTTTCGCATCAAACTCAGCGCGGAGAGCAACACCGCGGGGGAAGTGTTGCAGGCCTCCGGTTCGACAATGAGTTGAATGCCCGGGAGCTGCTCCTGCACCACCCGAATTTGGGATTCGGCCGTACAAACGTAAATATCTTCTTTCGCACAAAGGCGGGCCGCGCGGTCGTAAGTGTGTTGGATGAGTGAGCGCTCGCCGAACAAGCGCAGGTATTGTTTCGGGCGATTTTCTCGACTCAACGGCCAAAAGCGTGTGCCGGAGCCGCCGGCCAAAATGACGGCGATACGTTTACTTTCGGCCATAACGATCTTCTAGCCGAACCACATCCGTAAGATGAGGGGTCGAGACTTCAAAAATACGGCAGTCGGTGACCGCGGTCATCCGGTGGCGCAGACCGGGTGGGATGTGAAAAGCCGTCCCGGTTTTAAAATCCATTTTCTGAAGCTGTGATTCGTGTTCGCCCGCGAGCAGGTCGCATTCGCCGGATTCGAGGAAGAGCGTCTCTTCTTTGACTTTATGGTACTGCAGGCTGAGGCTTTCCCCGGCACGCACGAAGAGGAGTTTCGCTACGTAGTCTTTGGTCTCCGCCCAGATCAGTTCGTAGCCCCATGGCTTGTCGACTTTGCGGATGCTTTGCATGGGCGGAAGACTAACCCACGCGACTGGATGAGTCTAGTCGGCCTTGCGGACGATGTAGCCCTTCACTTCGCCCTTGGCCTGAAGCGCGTCGCCCGTTTTCTTGGCGGAAGCGTAGTTGGGATAATTCCCGAGCCAAACGCGATACCAAGTTCCGTTCGCGGATCCGAGTTCTTTCGACGAGAAAAACGCCTCCGCGTACCCCATTTTTTTCAGCGCATCCACGCGTTCGCGCGCCGCGGTTTCATCGGGGTAGCTTCCGACTTGAACGGTATAGGTTTCTTTCACGGGGGTGGGAGCCGATTTTGACGGAGTGGCGGTGGCCAGTTTGCGTTCCGGTTTCCGTTCCGCTTTGGTTTCCGGCTTTTTTTCCGTTTCACCCACTTCCGGTTCGATCAAAGACAAGATCTTGGGATTTTTTAAAAGCGCTTCGGCCTCGTTCGTCGGATCGGAAAGGCTCGTTCCCGTGGCTTTCGGCGGGGGCGTTTTGAGCGGGATGAGTTTGAGCGAAGGATCCGTGGAGGGCGTTGCCGCGGCGGTGTTGGTTTGCGGTTTCTCCGCGTGCGCGTCACCATGATCGGCTTCGGTTTTTGCCGCGTGCTTCGCCTCGGTCGGGGCACCAGGGTCCGCTTCGGCCGTGGCGTGGTCCGACTTAGCTGCGTGTTCCGCATCCCCATGTTCCGATCCGCCGTGCGACTTCGGGGCCCCCAGCGAAACCGATGCGCCCGAATGCGGCGAGTCATGTTTTACGAGCGGCTCGATGCCATGAGCCGCGCCCGCAGGCAGTTTCCCTTCGTAGCGCGCCTGCGTCAAACCCTTGCCCACCAGGATACCTACGGTGAACATCAGCAGGGACACGAAGATAAACAGGCTAAAAATGACCGCGATCTCGCGAGCGTCAAAGCGCAGAGCAGGTTTCATATTTTTTTAGGGGGAATAAGAGTTAGAGATACTTCTATTTTACGGGAAAACCGCGTGGCTCGCAATCCGCGCGGCTTTACGGTATGGTCCCGCCGAAAGACGTTGACTGGCTTGCGTCATGGAGGATCTATGAATTGGAAAGTTCTTGGTTTGGCCCTAATCACTTCTAACGCTTGGGCGGCGAATTCCTTGCCGCGAAGTGTCGAGTTTTTGCACTCCCCTTTCCACCACTTACAAGACTTCTTCATTGAAGATATCGATCTCAAGACCGCGACGGGCAGTTGCGTTTCCAATGATAGCGACAAGACGAGCTATGCGCCGATCACCGGGCCGCGAGACAACGTGAACCCGGGTCCGCAAACCTATATCGCGTCGGATCCCAAGGGCTATGTGTATTTCAAGTCGCCAAAATGCCCGAAAGACTGGGCCGAAGTGTCGCGCGTTCAGATGTATTTTTATCGGTCGAATATGACCGAGGCGACTTTGGAGCTCGATCTGGACATGGATAATGAAACGGTGATTGCGAGGTCCGAGGCCTTGGGAGTGAAGAGCGCCGATATTCCCGGAAAATTCAAACGGGACTGAGGGATCAGTCCAGGATCCCGTTGTAGGGCGGGTTTTCTATGAGATTGTATTCGAAGCCGCGAGCTAGTTACGAGATGACAGTTCTTTTTCCAGGGCCCGAATCGCTTCATTCCAGGCCCGCAACTTGCCTCGCTTGATAGGTTCGTCGGGCTCTTTTGCGATCTGATCCCGCATCGACTTCGCCCCGGCAATGGACGTGATAAGTGATGTGGGTGAGGCAATGGCCCTTTGGACATAGGTGTCGATTTTGGGTTGGAGAGCTCGATAGAGCACCTCTTCAGTCGTGCCATCAAAACGCGCGCGTTTGGCGAGATCATCAATCAGCGCATCCAGCGCGCGAACCCGAAAGGCTGCCTCGACCCCCGCTTTTTCGATCTCATTGCGGAGGTCCCGGGCGACAGCACGTGCGACCTCCGGCCCCAGATCGCTTTCAAGCTGTTTGAAGGTGGGCCATGCTTTGGCTTTGAATTTTTGAAGGGTCTCGAGTTCTTTTTTTAACTTCGCGATGGTCCGTTCCCAGGCGTGAACGCGTGGTTTGAGTTCAGGAAACAAATCGGGCCTTCCCGTTGCGCGGCTTCGGTCTTGCTCGTGCGTCTCCGTCGCGATCTTCAAAGCCGCGCGAATGCCCTCCTCGGGATCTTTTGCATCGCGAAGATGGGGTTCAAGCTGTTTCTGAAAACCCATATAGAGGCGATCTTCCGGCCTACTATCTCCTGGGTCGCCCACTATCCCGTCTTGCATGAGCTTTCGGATATCGGGTCGGGAAAAACCCGCTTGGGTAAGGATGAGGTTTTTCTGACGGATTTGAGCTTGCGTGTAATTGTTGATTCTGGCCGGGCTTCCGTCTTTTCCGTTTTCCCCGTTGCCCACGAGGTGGGCTTCTTCTACCGCGGTTTTTTGCCTTTCCGTGAGCGGTCGGCCTAGGGCGTTCGCGGCACGCGCTGCCGCCGATTGGGAGCGCTGGGCTACTAGCTGACGTCCTTCGGATAGGAGCGAACTTGCCTGATCCAAAGACCGAGTCTTGGCCCGGCCGGACTGCAGCGGGTCTGCGCGAAGCTGAGCGAAGCCTTCGCACGTCATTTCTAGAGAATCCAGATCGCCATAGGCGGAGACTAGTCCAACGATCGCGAAGAGCACGATTGGCGCAAAGATTCTGGACATTGGGCAATTATAGCCCATTAGTGCGCACGAATAACCTCTCGCGCGAAAAATCAGACCTGTCCAAAAGATTCGAAATACGCCGGTTGCGGAGTTCTACCGACTTCCGCCAGCCCGAGAGAACGGATAAACCAATTTGCGCACGAGTCCTCGAACGGCCGCCGCACACCGCGCTGAGAACGTCGTTTGCTCACGGATCGCGCGCGTTGTGATGTCGGTAAGGCGTGCGCGCATTCGGGTACTATGCCCGTGAGTCACTTGGGAATCGCCCGAATCGCGAGCGTAGCGTTCGGCGTTCTGCAGTGCCGCCAAGTAGTCGTGGACCGTGGCCTCGATCGAAATGCCTTCCTTCTCGGCAATGGACAAAAGATCTAACGTGCGAGCGACGGGATCCCGATCGGTGGCCGCAGGAGTTTTGAGTCGCTCCTGCAGCCGAGCCAACACTCGGTTGTGCTGGAAGACAGAAGGAGGCCTTTCCGACAATACTTCCAAAAGTAGGCGCGTGATCTCTTCCGAAAGAATTTTCGATGGAATTCTTTGGTCGCCGACGCGCGAAGCCTCACTGAGCGCGATCAACTCCAAGATGCCCTTAGCTCGCCGCCGCGTGATCGTGGAAAGCAAGGGGTAATCGTAAAGAAAGAGAACGGGGTTCGTTCCAGAGAAATCCACTTTGAAGTTCCCTAGATGGCGATCCCGTTCGAATTGGATGAGTCCATCCTCCGGTCCTTCCAAGTTTTCCATTAAAATCTTTTCCTCCCGGGCCGCGATCGAAGGAAAAATCCGACGGCGTTGTTCTTCGGTCAGTGATTTCAATGGAACGCCGCTGGCGACCTGCTCGTGGGAGTATTCCGTGTGTACGCCGAGACGGGGATCTTGTTCAATCACATGCCACTTGACGCCAAACGCGTCGATCTCCCCCGAATGATAGAGTCGGGCGACCGTCGGATAGTTGCGACTCTCGGCGGTGGAGTCGGCCTGCAGGTCCAGACCCCGCTTAATGTCCTTGAAGACGCTAATCAGGGGGCGGTATTCGGGGCCGCCGTGTTCAATAAGATAGTCGAGTGTGTAGCCGGCTTTTTCCGCCTCAATTTCATTCGTGCGCACGAGGTATTCCCGCAGATTTTTTAGGGCGCGTGTTTCGTCGGGTGGAAGTCGGCCATCCAGGTACTTAATTTCCAGTGTGGATTTTGCCGATCCCGCGCCTAGTTTTCGGACAATTTCCACCACCGTATCGGGATCCTCGATCTTCATCAGTTGCATGATGCGCAAAAACTCGTCGTACCGATCCGGGACACGGGACTGATCTTGGGTGTGGGCCAGGTAAGGCAAAAATTCATCGGAGACCAAACGGCGTTGGTAGAGGCGTTGAGAAAGCGCGACTCCGGTGCCGCCAAGGCTTTCCAGAAATATCCGGAGTTTTTCACCCTGCGGGATCGATTTGCTTCGAATCGATTGTCCCAGCAAGAAACTAAGGGCGAGTGTCTCCTGGTACTCCGCCGCACGATTCAGCCCGTGTAAAAGACCCTTCACCAATAATTCGCCCTGGGCCCGATAGTCCCCGAGATCTTCCACCACGAGACGGATGAGATTTTGCTTGTATTCGGTGTTGTAGAGGCCATGGGGCTTAGCCAGAAAGGGATTGAGTATCAGGGCCTTGAGGGAAGGCGGGAAACCTTCGAACAGTTTCTGCAAGCGCTGGGGTGTGAGCTGATACGAGCGTAGGTTGATGACAAACTCCGGCGGAAACTCGCCCTTTCCCAGCAAGAACTTCACCACTGCAAGTTGGACCTCTTCGCTTGACCGGTCTCCCCACTCGTTGGGACGATAGGCTTTGATGGCCGCGAAAATTCCCGAAAAGGCGCGCAAGGCCATTCCCTCGATATTGGCATCCTCCCGGTACTTCTGGGCTTGAATCTTAGATGTTTCGCGGAAACTAGCCGCCGTTGCTCCGGCGAAATCCTCGTAGGCCATCGCTCGCGCTGGGGAGGACTCGGGGAAACAGTGATCGATGCGCTTTATTTCGGCGTCCATCCACTCCGCCCGGCCAACCGCCGGCGGGGAATCCGAATGAGATTGCTTTCTCCACTTTCGGTAGAGCTTCAACCGGGTTGGGAAGTCATAAACGAGGCGGCCATCAAGAACGGATGCAAGGTGTTCGTTGGGGGTGGGAGTCTTCTCGTCTAAGAACCACTCTTCCGCCAGGGTATCTGTGAGCAGAGTTCCACCCCGCATGGCTAAGTCATGGAATAGGCCCATTCTATCGGCCGCATTGGCGGGAACTTGATCGGAGGCGGCCAGCTGATCCATCGCCCATTTCTGCAACTGCTCACTGTGGTGCAAGTTGTATTGGTAGGTCGGTGCGGAATACCGATCTTTTTCCTGTTCGGTCAGTTTATTCACCAGGGGTTCGATCCCGTCGAATCCCATCCGTCCCGCCACGGCCCCAAAGGAAGCCAATGTCTTGGCGGTTACCTCGCTCTTGGGCCACAAGGGATCTAGTTGAAGGACCTTGCGCATTTGGGGCAAAGTCCACTTCGTGTTCATGGACGTCAGAATCTGCTCCCACGCGCTTCCCAGTTGTTTCATCCGCTTTGCATTTTCCGGGGTGCAGACCCGGAAGAAACTTTCGGGGGTCGGTAATAGCTTCGGAATCGTTTCTTTGAGGGAAATCCCAACCCCATCCAAGAGTACCGCCACGCGCAATTTGTCGGTTAACCCAAGGTGGTTTTTTTCGAGGGCCTCATTTTGGAGGGTATTCACCCATTCGGACTGGAAGGGAGTGTCGGAAAAGAGTTCTCGGCCGGAATAGAACAAAATCGGATGTCGGGTCCGTACCATTTCGGAGGCCAGCTTCGGGATTAGGGCGCTAAAGGCTTTCGAATTGTCTAATCGCGCAAGCGTGGTTCCGAGGGAGTATTCTTTATTCGCGAGTCGAAGGAAGTCTTGGATGTTTTCCTCCGTGGGGTTGGCAACAAGCAGGTCCCGCAACGCCCGCGCATACTGCGTTTCGGTTAGAGGGACGTGACCTTTTTGCTTTTTTCGGTTTTCCTGAATCGCTTCCAATTGCCGCACCTTACGAACGCGCGGAATTTCGGTCAGAGAGTCACGCAAATCGACGGCGAGAGCTTTCAAAGCCGGCAAGAGCTTGGTGTAGTGTTTTCCGAGGACGTTGTAGTCTTTTTCCAATATTTTCAGAACAAGCTCTTTCATGGGACGAGAAGAATTTTCCTTAAGCAATGATTGGATCTCGTCCAGAATCACTTTTGCGTCCCCCGCGTCGGGAGACTTCAGTTGGATGGGATGCAGTTGTCGGACATTATCGTCATAGGAGTAGCCGTCGGAGTAATGAGCGGCCGACATGAAATCCAGGTCTCGGATCGATTCGGATCGCCGGTCTTGGTCTCGACCTTCGATAGATTTGAGATAGAAGTCGATCTCAGTGACGGCGTTGGTGTGATCAAACCCTTGTCTCCCCTCGTTTCTTTGGCGAATGGTCTCGGGGTTGCCATAAAAATGCCAGATCAGCGTATGGTACGCGCGTTCGAGCGGCAGGACTTCGCGCAACACGCGAAGCTTCTCTATCGCGCTCAGGCCCTGGTATTGAGGCAGTGCTTTGAGTTTTGAGAGAACCTCGCGCAAGTGTACGTCTTTCGCCTCATTCTCGGCGAGTTTGGGAGGTGGCGCGGGTTTTGGTTCCGCTTTGAGTACGGCTGGCTTCGATTTGGCGATAGCCTCCATAATCTCGGTCTTGGGGGAGGGAGACGGGTAAGTATGTTTCGCTTCATTCTCCGTCAGCCAGGCTTCCGAAAAGGTAACGCGAAATTCTTCCGGCGGGTGGGAGTGCATCGCGCTCACAATGCCGCGCTCCCAAGCGCGAACCTGATAAAGACCGGGATCGAACGTTTTCCGGCTTTGGACGTCGATAAAGTAATTGCGCAATTCTCGGGGATCCTCCCCCGCCTTCACCAACCGCTCCATACCGCCCCGATCCGCGGTGAGCAGCTCTTCCCGCTGCATTTGCACCGTGACCTCGGCGTCGGTGCGATCTGGCTTGGAGTCGGAATGGGCAATCTCGTGGGAAAACTTTGCCTTCAGACGTCCCGCCGTGGGGCAGTCGGCAATGGCACCGTGGAAAACAACGATGGTCGTGTATTTGCGTCCCGTCGCCGGATCGACATCCGCTTTGCTACCCACCGCGATGAGATCGGCGGGATGATTGACGTAGACGACGCGAAACTCGGGGTCCGTCGGGAGCCGCAATCGGTTAGCAATCCCTTGTAAAAACTCTTGGGCTTCTCTGGCTTTTGCTTCCGGGAGTTGAAACGAGCCAAATTCCTTCACCAATTTTTCGGCGTTCTCGGCGACGGTTTCGTCCGCGGCCCAGCTGATGTGGCTTGGCCGCAGGAGAATCAGCAGAGCTAAACTTGTGAAACGGACAAACACAAAACCTCGTTTGAAGGAGATTCAGTCGGGCTCACAATACGTATCGGAAAAGATGGAGAAAACTCGTGGGACGCCGTGCCGATTGGGGAGGCGGTTTTCAGTTCACGGAACGTGGCGCGTTATTCAACCCATTCCGAGGCATCTGCTTTCGTGCATTCCATCGTGTCCGTCACCAGGCACCGGCACCGGCAGATGAGATCATTGGGATCAAGACGGCGACATAACGCGCCTAACCTAGCCAAAAAATTCGAGCTTTTAGATACTCGGCCACGAAAGGCCAGGACATGATCTCGAAATTATTTCTCTCATTGCCGATTATTTCATCGCTAGTTTTTGCCGCCGACGTGGAGCCCACGGGGAAGTACGGATTCGTAAAACTCAAAATGGCGAATGAGGCCAAAACCCTTTTCGGCAGCAAGTTCTATGCGAGTTTTAGTAAGGACGGCAAAGGAACCAAGAACATTTCGGGAGCGGACGTTGCGACCAAGGTCTTCGAAGGGAAAGGGTGTTTGCTCGTCACCTTCGCCACGGGCGGTTACGTCAAAAGCTGTGGCTACGACGTCAAAGAAGGCGAGACGCTAGAGATACCGCTTTCGCTCCTGTCCTTGGAGTGGGATCCTGCGAAGGTGGCGGTGGATATCGCTCCTTTTCCCACTCTGTCTTTCCGGTCGCTCCGACCGGAAGTCGAAGTGCATGCAATGGCGCGGGGCCGATTCGATGGGCTCCAATCGGGAGTGCTCTATCTGCTACCGCCCGGAGAATATGAATCTTACGTTGGCGACGTCGAGGCGTTAGCGGATCAGAAGCACAAGGTGGCGCTGGCGGGGGAAGGCCTCAAAACGCTGGAGGTAGTCGATAAAGATGCCCGCACGCAGATTGTGCTCAAAGTCGAAAAGCCCAAGTATCCAAACCCCGAATCCCAATCGCTTACGATTAACGAAATTTTGCTCGCCGTACGCAATGGCAATCCGGTGCTACCGAAGGATACGTTGAAATGGAATGCCATGAACGAAATCAACCACTACACGAGTCCGATCGCCATCACCTTCCCCAAGATGGACACAACGGCGACACGAATTCTGAGAGCTTTCCCCTTTCCGAAGCAGAGTAAGTTCCGTCATGAGCTTATATTGAACAACTTCGTCTATCCCTTAACGATGCCGGCGGCGGGAACGGAAACCGTCGTTATCGCCGCTTTGAACGTAAACCATATTGATGCGAAAACCCCCGGCTATTTTCTGGTGAAGCAACTAGATGGAGGTTCGGTCTTTCAGGCGAGGTGGAAGAGCGGAAGGAATTATGTCATTTACGATGCGCCACTCAACAATCCCTCCGATTCTAGCGACTACTTTTCCACGCAGAGAACCTTGTTTGTCTTTTCGGGCTACAAGTACATTGTCCCCACCTTTGCGTTTGACGAGCTAGGTGAGTTCCGCGCCCAATCGGAGCATGAAGTCGATTTGCGATAGGTTCCACCCTCCGGCAAATTTGACCAGATGCGTCAATAAATGTAGAGTCTGCTCCTATGTGGTCGGACAAGTGTGTCGCGTCATTTGCAGGCATTGCGATCGGGATGTTTCTGCATGTTCCGTCGGTATGGGCGGAGCGGCCGGCATCCGAGGTCTTCAATTTCGATCACGACCGGGATATTCAGGTCGAGCGAGAAAAGATGTGGTTTCAGCCACTGTCGGATCTGATTGAGCAATTAGATGACGAGGTCGCGGCCGTTCGGGACACTGCCACTTTGCTAATCTACGAGCGACTAAAAGAAACTCCAGATTTCCGTCCCGTGCTCACCGCGATCCAATCGGCGCATCGCGATGCGATTCGGCGGGGCCAACCCGAGATATGCTGGCGGTTAGAGACGATTGTCGCGTTGGCGCCGCGGGAAACGATGTCCGCCGATTGGTTTGACGCCACGATTAAGGATTATCTCAGCGAGACCCCGGCGGGGGCAGTTGATGGAAGAGCTGGAAGCGAAGGTGACCCTTGCGCTCGCCCAAATTCCCAGCGAAGACCGAGATGCCTTCCGGGCGAATCAAGTCTACATTGAGCAGGTAAGGAAGTCCCTTCTAGGAACGGATCCGGTCGAAATCCCGGTCGAGTTTTTAAACGATGGATCTATTTTCGAAGCGCATAGGCTTCTCGCCGGGTCCCGGTACCGAGATGTTTTGGGACCTCACCGGGTGGCTACGGACGAGCAGCTTGGTCTTGTCCTAGCGGCCATGCTCCGCAAGGTCAAAATCGCCGAGCGGTATTTGCTTTCGGCCGGGTTTAAACGCAGCGAATCCTACCATTACACCGTTGAGCGCGAAGGCAAGAGTTGGAAACTGACCCCCTCGCTCGAAGGTGTCGTCGAGCTGCATCCTTGGGGCGATCAATTCGCCCACCCCTTGCCCATCAGCTACATTTTCTCGAAACGGCCCGTGGAAACCCGCGACGGAATTTCCGGTTATTTGCTTCCCCACGGGAAATCGTTCGAAGAACTTCCTTTCCAGCTAAACGTGAGCCCCGTCTTCGTGTGGGACGGCGAAACGCTGAAACCTCGAAAGGTTTATGTGGCGATTGGAGCCTTGAACGGAGCGGCGGGCTTTTGGCAACAATGGAGGGTAGATGCGCCGTCGGACACGGGAAAAAAGTTTGGATTTTGGACGGGCATGGAAAAGTGGATCTTTAGCCATTGAAAACGTCGGTACAACCTTCGAGATACGGTGATCGACCATAACCCCTTTCGTCAGACCCCCTACCGTCCAATTGACCGAATGCGTTAACATAAGTAGAGTCCGCTTCGTTCTCAGCATTACCTGAATCGGAGGCAGATGCGATGAAGCGTTTTTTTACCTCGCTAGCGATCTCGACCCACTTGGTCCTATCCTGGCCGGCCAAGGCGGAGTCGACAAAACTAAGAGCCTTTGATTTTGACCACGACGCGGCGGTAGCGGCCGAAACAGAAAAGCTCCAGAGCCAATCCCTGGCCGAGCAGCTCGCGCTTTTGGAAAGCGATATCGCCTCCGTCCGGGATGCGGCGAGTTTTCTGATCTATCAGAGACTCAAAGAAAACGAAGACTACATTCCCATTTTGAAAGCCATCCAACAGGCGCACCGCGATTCGGGTCCCGAATCGCGGTGGAGGCTGGAGGAGATTGTCGCGCACGCCCCACGGGAGAGGATGTCGGCCGAGGAATTTGACACCTTGATTGCGGAGTGGATTCCTATCGCACCTTCGGGCCGGGCGCTGACCGAGATTGCGAGCTTGGTCACGCGAGCCCTCTCTCGCTTGACCCCCGAGGAACGGGAAGAAATTGCGGCCAATCAAAAATACATTGAGTGGGTGGGCGGAGGGAAAAAAACCTACGAACGTGTCGCTCTGCCTGCGGATCCCGACGGAGAATTGCACCGACTGGCTCAAAGCCAGTCAATCTACTATAGCTCACAGGTGAACGACTACGCGCGGGGCCTCGAACACCCGGAGCAAATCAAACTACTTCAGGCTGTGTTTGGAAAAGTAAGACGAGCGGATAGGTATCTAAAAGCGGTGGGATTCGACCGCATTATGGCCGGTCGTTATACGATTGATCACCCTCGGGCAGGACCCATCTGGGCGCTCGAATCTTCCCTGGATGGATTGTTTTGCTTGCACAGCTATAGCGGGCAATTCAATCAACCGATCCCCATCGACCTGGTTTTTGCCCCGCGGCCGGTCATGACGGAGGCAGGCATTACCGGATTTCTATTACCCAACGGAGAAACCATCAAAGATTTTCGCTTCAACCTTTTTGTTACGCCGATCCCGTGCTGGGACTGGGAATCATTGGAAATGAAAATGACCTACCAAGTGCAGGCGACGGGAGGTAAGGACTGGAGTCGAAGCCGGAAGTGGAAGGTAGGAGCCGGTCACGTCGATGGTTTTTGGTCGGGCATGCAAGGGGAGGCGGATTAGGAAATCCCGCTCACATTAATCTTCTTGGTCATTAGCACGCTTAGCTCAATATGACCCGCCGTGCCTGTACGAAGGAAAATCGTAGGTCGATACTTGCGCCAACGCGCAACTTCGAGGGCCTCGGCATGATGTCTCTTCTTCAAACGCTTCTACTTTTTTCAATTGTCGTTTTCCAAATCAGCGCAAGGGGTGCCTCGTACCTACCCGTTCCCCATGGGGATCCCGGATTTACCGACTTTGCGTCGAATTACCTCCTCGACGTTTTCAAAGATGGATCGACTCTCTACTTGGCAACGGACAGTGGGCTTTCGATTTCCCACGACGGTGGGAAGACATTTGTTAACCGAACCACCCTTTCGGGGTTGGGGAGCAATTTAATCAATCGAGTGCATGTTTCAGGATCCACGGTGTACGCGAGTTCGACGGCGGGGCTTTCGATCTCGAACGATGGAGGTAAGACCTTCACCAATCGCACCCGTGCGGACGGCTTGCCGACAAGTGAAGTCTACGACTTTGCGGTCGCCGGCAAAAACATTTACGTGGCGGCCTACGGTGGCCTGGCGATTTCTCGCGATGGAGGGGCGAGCTTTACCCGCTCGGCGCTGAGAGATGATTGGCCGAGTCATATCACGCTCGCGGGTTCGAAACTCTACGTGGGCGGGACGGGTAGCCTGTCGGTCTCCGACGACGATGGGATGACGTTCAAAAAGCTTCTCAATGAAAGTGTGTCGCACGTTTTTGTCTCGGGGAATGTCATGTATGCCACCACCTCCTTAGGAGGACTTCTTATATCCAAAGATGGGGGCGCTACCTTTGATCGAAAAACCAAGGCGAATGGACTGCCTCCCGGCGGTCTAAATACGGTGTACGCGGATGGTTCCACCGTTTACGTGGGGAGCAATTGGGGCTTTTCGGTTTCAACGGATGGCGGCGAGACGTTTGCGCACAAGACCGAAAAGGATGGCCTAGGAGATTCACAGGTTCGATCGTTCCAGGTGATTGGAACCGCGATTTACGCGGCTACCGAACACGGGCTCTCCATCTCGACGGACGGGGGAAACAGTTTCTCTAATAGCGTATCGACCGCGCTTACGGACGGCAGCGTATCAGCGATTCATGCCGAGCCGGGAAGTCTCTTTGTTGCGGGTATTAAGGGGATTTCTCACTCTACGGACGGAGGAAAAACGTTCATCGGCCGAACTTCTGCAAACGGGATAGCGGAGGGCAGCACCTGGGCGGTCGCGGCTTCCGGCTCCCAGGTTTATGTTGGAACGTCATCGGGGCTTTCCATTTCTAGCGATGGCGGAAAGACTTTTAGAAACATAAAGCTCACGAGTCGCTTGGGCGGCAATTCGGTCTACGATATTGCGCTCTCGGGAAATAATGTCTACGTGGGCACTTCTTATGGGCTCGCGATTTCAACCGATGGGGGAGCCACATTCTCCCTGAAAACAGCCGCCGACGGAATGATTGATGACTATCTGATGGCTCTCTATGTTTCGGGATCCACCATTTACGTCGGGAGTCGTTATGGGTTGTCCATTTCGACCGATGGGGGCCAGACATTTCAGAACAGGACGAAAGCGGATGGGTTGGCCGGCCTGGCCGTCGATGCGATTTACGCCTCGGGGAACAAGCTGTACGTGGGGACTAGGGAGGGCCTCTCCATTTCCACGGATAGCGGGGTGAGTTTCTCCAAAGTGACTACGGCCGATGGTTTGGCAAGTAACGATGTCTACTCCGTTTACGCCTCCGGATCGGAAGTTTTCGTGGGAACCAATAGAGGGCTTTCGGTTTCCACGGACGGCGGCTTCACCTTCTCGAGCGAAACCGTCGCGAGTGGGCGGTGGGCGGGTTGGGTGAAGAGCCTCGTTCCAGTCGGTTCTGGCCTCTATGTCGGTACCTCCAACGGCCTCTACTTGCGCACCCCCTAGGTGATAAGCGGCACTCAAAATTGACCAAACGCGTCAAAAAAAGTAGAGTCTGCTTCGCACTCAGGATTGCAACGTTCGGAGGCGGAAGCAATGAAACGCGTTTTCAGTTCGCTAGTGGTCTCGACCCACTTGTTTTTAGGAAGTCTATCCGCCTGGGGTGAATCGAACCCACCTCGATTTCCGGACTTCGACTACGACGAAGCCGTCGTTACCGAAAAGAAAACGCAGCAGGACCTCCCCCTCGAAACGCTGCTCGCCCAACTGGACAGTGAAATTCCCGCCGCCCGCGCCGCCGCAAGTCAATTGATTTACCTTCGGCTTAAGGACGCGAAAGAGTATCAGCCCATCCTCCAAGCGATTCAGAACTCGCACCGCGAAGCGCCGCCGGAAACCCGTTGGCGTCTCGAGGAGATCGTCGCCATGGCCCCGCGGGAAACCATGTCGACGGAATATTTCGATGGAACGGTCAAGGAATGGGTCGATGGGTCGCCGGTGTCCGTTGCTTTAGAAGAGGTCGGCCGACGCGTGACGGAGGCGCTGAGCAAGATTTCATCGGAAGGTCGAAAACGGATCGAGGCCAGCCAAAGATACCTTGATTCAGTACGATTCCAAACTGATGTCGCGGAATCGGACCGCGCTTTAGTGGAAGAAAAGGATGATAGTTTCCGCACGGCGCGGCGGATTCTTCCGCACCACCTTGACCGGATGTATGAAATACTGCGAATCCCCAACCGTAACGGACAGTACGTCGGCGTGCTTCAAGCGATGATCCGCAAGGCCCAGCCTGCCGACCAGTTATTGGTCG
>CAZFMF010000034.1:0-33896 GCA_964519985.1 uncultured Pseudobdellovibrionaceae bacterium
GACCACCCCTTGACGCACTATGACCACAATTTATTTCAGAGAACCCTCCTTTCCCGCCGATAAGTAGAGGCTACGGAGAAACCTGCCTGTGTGGATTCCCAAACGCCCCGAGTCACTCGAAGAAGCCGAGTTAGAGGGATTCTTCCTAGAGGACTGCATCCTCAAGATGATCCACGCCCAAGGATCAACGCGGGGCTCCGAGATTGTGCGCGCCATGAAGATGCCGGCCGGGATCATGGACCCCATTGTATCGGCTCTGCGTGCCAAGGATTTTGTCGCCCCGGTGGGCGGCGGCGGTATCGGCGGGGCGATGGGTTTGACGCTCGGCCTCACGCCGAAGGGTGCTGAGTATACCGAAGGCATCAAGGAACGCTCACCCTACTACGGCCCGGCGCCGGTTTCCCCCAAGGCTTATCTCGACTCAGTGAAGGCGCAGAAATTCTCCTCGCGCCTCGTCAAAAAGAAGCACCTCGATTCCGCTTTCGGCGACATCAAGATTTCTCCTGAGTACTTGAATCAGCTCGGTCCCGCGATCAATTCCGGCGGTCCGATCTTTCTCTACGGAAAACCCGGCAACGGAAAGACAACGATGTCGGAACGCATCGCGCGGCTTTTCCGTCAGGGCATGTTCGTGCCCTACTGCATCGAATCCAACGGCGAGATGATCCAAGTCTTCGACGAGAAAGTGCATATCCCGATTCCGGAAGAAGCCTTGCCCGACGGGCACCCACTCAAAGGAAACTTGCAGGGTGCGGATCCGCGCTGGGTATTGGTGTTCCGGCCATTCGTCGTGGTGGGCGGCGAGCTCACGCTCGAGATGTTGGACTTGAATTACCGCGAAGGACAGTTGGCCTACGAAGGCCCTTTCCAACTGAAGGCCAACGGCGGGGTTCTGCTGATCGACGATTTTGGCCGCCAAAAGGTCAAACCCAGCGAGATTCTCAATCGCTGGATTTACCCGCTGGAAAAGCAGATGGACTTTTTGTCACTGGCCAGCGGCAAGAAGGTGCAAGTCCCCTTCGAAATCTTTCTGATTTTTTCTACGAATCTGAATCCGGCCGACATTGGGGACGAGGCGTTTTGGCGTCGCATTCGCTATAAGATCGAAACACCCAATCCCACCGAGTCGGACTTCAAATTTATTTTCCAGTTGGTATGCAAGAAGAACGGCATCGAATTCGACGAATCGGCCTACGCCTACCTCGTCGATAATTACTACCGCCAAAAGGGCCGAGAATTCCGAAGCGTGCACCCGCGCGATATCATGAACATTGTCTGTGACCACGTGCACTATTTTGGGCTGCCGCCAAGACTAAGCGCCCAGCTCATCGATCTGGCCTGCGCTTCGTTCTTCGGAATGCAAGCGACTATGGAGGCGGCGGAGAAAAAAGCCGCCTAGTCCCGTCGCGCGTTTTCCAGCAACGTGACCGGACACCCGACATCCGGCGCATGCACGCTCCAATCGCCGGCGGATTGATCGCGCAAGTGCACGCGCACTTTTCCATCGCGAATATCCACCAAAATCCCTATCGGCTCCGTGAGAAAGCCCCTACTGCCTTCGGCGAGAACAACCTGCTTCTCGTGTTTGACGACCATGTAGGCGTGAAGAAAATCCGCAAAATCGACTTCAAAGGGATGGTTCCAATCGTAAAATCGGTACACTCCCCGCATCTTAAATGGAGCCTCCGCACTGGGGCTCATGAAAACATAGCCCCCGATCCGGCGCCCGCGTTCGGAAGGCAAAAGAACGTTCACCCGAATCGCTTCGACATCGCCATTGCTTTGCCGAAGGACCGGCGCGTTCGGAACGGGCTCCGTGAGACTCGCTAGATCCACCCGTCCGTCTTCACTGCGACCCGACGTGTAGCGCACCCAAAGCTTCAGACTAGGGCGTGCCTCCGTCAGATCCGCCACCCATCGCAACGGGATGGCATTGCGCACCGATCGGTGCCATCGATCCCTGACCCCCACCGAGGGAGCTCGAGCCCAACGCAGAGTTTCCAGATCAACGGGGCCGCCTAGCAATGGCGTATCCGTAACGAACGCCGTCCCATCTCGATGGGCATAGTAGCGAATCTGCCACCGGTCGTTCCGAATCGGAGGTCTTAGGGCCGCCGGGTAGATCACCGTGCGCCCATGCGAATCGACGACTCGGACGTAACCGTTCTCCACCGGACGCGGTGTCAGCATATCAGGAATTCGCGAGAGCGCACCCCAAGCGCCCACAATTCCTAACCATGTTGCCAAAGTGCTCAACGAACCTCAGCCATAGCGAATTTATTTGGAAGTTCAAGGTCAAAGGTGCGGCGAGTCAAAATCAAGGGTGGGCGCCGATTTTCCGTGGCTAGTTGTCGAAAGCTGCGGTAACTCGATGTGACAATGAAGCCTCTTCTCATGGGATTACTTCTCTTTGCGCCGCCAGTCGAAGCCAACGGCACGACCTGTCTCTGGCACCTGACAAAAGTGACTGGGTGGTCTCAGTTACTCCCCCGAACGAGAATGCCCTAACCGAAAAACAATGGGCCCATATTTCGCCAGAGGATTTGGCCGCCGGAATGGTCCACACTTACGGCAACTCCAACAAAACTGGGGTTTGGTCCTCCGAGGACGTTTTTGCCCCCGCAATCTGGAAAGCCGTGGCGCACTGGGCAACGCTTACTACCAGCCCCAATCATTCTACCGCCCTCGCATACATTAAGCGTTTCGCTCGAGAGACGCGCGAGTTCAATGGTATCCGCGATCGGAACGATCCGATTCTTTTCGTTCCAAAGGTTTTCGAGGGCTTGGTGCGGTAGGCCTCGTGGCTGAGCTCGCGCACGTGCGAATCGCGGCGATCATCCAAGATTGGCGAATAAAAAAGGAGTACCGAGCCCCCCGCCCTCATGAGAGAGTGGCCCGCATGAAAGTTTTCTTCGTGCTGCTGACTACCGCTTCGCTCGTTTCGGCGGCGGCCGATCCCATCGACCTTCTTCAAAAGAGCTGGGATGAAACCAAGTCCTACCGGGCCGACTTCACCCAGACGGTGAAATCGAAAGGCTCGGGGTTGGATGAAGAACCGACCTCGGGAACCCTGTCCGTCGCGAAACCGAACCGGCTGCGCTGGGAGGATAAGACCTCGAAGACGACCCAGCTGCTCAACGGTAAGGAATACTGGGACATGGCCGAGAATGTGCGCCGCAAATCCCGCACCGTGAACTACTACCCGGATGTCTCTAAGAGTGTGGCCAAGAGCTCCCTTCAGGTTTTGGCCGGCACGGGAAAGTTCAAGGATTTCTATAAGGTGAAGCTGGTCTCCAACTCCCCCAAAGAAGCGGTTCTGCAGCTCACCCCCAAAACGGATTCGGGGGAGACCCTAATTGCGAAAATCGATAAAAACGGCTATGTATTGCGGTCGCTTACGACCGATAGCGCGGATTCGCAGGTGGTGGTGGTTTTTAAGAACGTGAAGCGCAACCCCACTTTCGAAGACAGGGTGTTTAAGTACGAAGCGCAACCCAATGACGTGTTGAACACGCGGAAGGAATGAAAACATGCCCTCCTTCGATATCGTGGTGAAAGTCGATCTACAGGAAGTCGACAATGCCGTGATTCAGGCGCAAAAAGAACTCGGTCAACGCTATGACTTCAAAGGTTCCAAGAGCAAGATTGAGTGGGACAAGAAGAAAGAGATCACGCTTATCGGTGATGATGATTACAAGCTCAAAGCCGTGACCGAAATCTTGCAGGGCAAGCTTGTGAAGCGTGGTATCTCGGTCAAGAACCTCGTTTACGGAAAACAAGAGCCGGCGATGGAAGGGACAATCCGCCAGAAAATCACGCTACAAGTCGGCGTGCCTTCCGACAAAGCCAAGCAGATCAATGCATTAATCAAAGATTCGAAAATCAAAGTCCAAAGTCAGTTTCAAGATGAACAGGTGCGCGTCACCGGCAAGAAACGCGACGATTTGCAGGAAGTGATGGGCCTAATGCGCAAGACCGATTTGGGTCTTGAGTTCGGGTTCGTTAACTTCCGCGATTAACGGGGTAATCAGCTTGTCGCCATTTGATTCCGCAAAACCGGTCACCGAGAAGAAGATTTTCTTCCATAGTTTGGGTTGCCCAAAGAATCTCGTGGATACGGAAGTCATGCTCGGCATCTCCGTGGGCGATGGGTTCAAGGTTGTTCCCGATGCCGAAGACGCCAACGTCATCGTCGTGAACACCTGCAGCTTCATCAATGCCTCGAAAAGCGAGTCGATTGACGCGATTCTCGATGCCGCCGAACAAAAGAAGACGGGCAAATGCGAACGTCTGATTGTGACCGGCTGCTTGCCGCAACGCTACAAGGCGGATTTGAAAGTTTCCTTTCCCGAAGTCGATGCGTTTGTCGGCACTGGCCAGTATGGACAGCTCTTGGATTTTATCGCCGGCAAGAAGGAAGAAGACTTCGGTTTCAAGCATCCGAAATACATCCACAACGAGCACACGCCGCGCATCAACTCGCAACCGTTTTACCGCGCGTACTTAAAAGTTTCCGAGGGTTGCATTAAGAACTGCGCCTTCTGCATCATCCCCAAGATTCGCGGAACATTACGTAGCCGCACGATTGAATCATTGGTGGAAGAAGCATCTCGCCTGGTTTCGCAAGGGGCATTAGAGCTCAACTTGATTGCCCAGGATCTCACGGACTACGGCCGCGACCTGCGCAACGGGACAAATCTGGCCGGGCTCTTACGCGCCCTCGTGAAGATCGAGGGGTTGCAATGGGTGCGCCTCTTCTACGTATATCCCGATGAACTTTCCGACGAGCTTTTGGAGCTCATCGCCACCGAAGACAAGATCTGCAAATACATCGACACGCCGGTGCAGCATATCAGCGACCGGATGCTGGACTTGATGAACCGCAAGGTCACGGGAGACCTGATTCGCGAACGCCTACGCCGATTGCGCGAACGCATCCCCGGTGTTTTTATTCGCAGCACGATCATCGCCGGCTATCCGGGGGAAACCGAAGCGGAACACGAGGAGCTAAAAGCCTTCGTGAAAGAAGCGCAGTTCGATCACTTGGGCGTGTTTGCCTATTCCAAGGAAGAAAACACGAAGTCGTTCCTTTTGCCCGGGCAGTTGCCGGAAGACGTGAAAGAAGCCCGTCGCGATGCGCTGATGAAGGTCCAGCAAGAAAGCTCGGCCGCCCGTTTGAAAATGCACGTGGGGCAAGTGGTGCCGGTACTCGTGGAAGAAGTTTCTGAAGAGTCCGAATTTCTCTGGCAAGGCCGCCATCAGGGGCAAGCCCCCGATATCGACGGCTGCGTCCTCATCCGCGCCGGCGAGATCCAACGCGGAAAAATGGCGCTGGTCAAATTAGAGCGCGCGATGGAATATGACTATATCGGTCGCGTCGTCTCCTAAAAGGTAGCAGCTACCTTTTAGGAAAACCTTTGCAATGCAGCGCTTGAAAACACTCAGCTTGGCTCTTTGCTTCGTCGCGGTATCCGCGCGCGCGGACTATGCTTGGATTCCCGATGCCCATCACCTGCATTTGCGCGGCGGTTTTGATTATTTTCAAAGCGGCAATAACTACTCTACCGACGGGTTTCTCGACGCCGCGCAGTTCAACAGCCAGTCGATCCAGTTTCGCGACAGCATCTTCTGGCTCGCTCCCGAATTTGGGGTCGCCGAAGATTGGTCGGCGGGTTTGCGCCTACAGTTCTCCACCTCCAGCGCGACCAGCGATGCCACCGCCGCGGTCGTGGCTTCGGGCGCGGGGTTTGGCGACTTACGCGGAAACGTGAAGTGGCGTGTCTCCTCAACCCCCCTGTGGACCCTCGAAACTTATTTCAAACTGCCCACCGGGGTGGCGACCCCGCTGACCGCCGATGAAATTGTCGTCGGGGATGGAAACATCGACTTCGGTTTGCGCGCCCACTACGGAATGCGCACGGGCGTCTTTTTCCTGTCCGCCTCGCCCGGTTTCTTGGGTCGCTTCGGCGGCTATTCCTCGGCGCTGACCTTGGACCTCGCCGCCCAGATGTTCATGTACCGCGCGTATGCCAAGATCTTCGCGCACTCGTTATTTTCGCTGAGTGCCCAGGCGCTCGCTCCCGCGACCGTCACCGCGCAAACGCTAGCCGGAACAGCCGGAAGCTATGCCCGTCTCGCGGCCAGCCCGACTTATGTTGTGGGCGGCGGCGCGTTGGGACTTTCGATCACTAAGCAAATCCGCGCCGAAGCGGGGGTGAGCAAAGTCATTTGGGGGCAGCGGACCCACGATGCCATTTTGATGACCCTGAACGTACTCGCCACTTTCGATTTCTCGAAGCCCGACATGCGCACCCGGGTTCGCGAAGTGCCATTTGAAAACGCCCCCGAAGAGTATTAAGAGTTTAGATATGGGGGTGGGTTATGGGGATACGACTGCTTTGTCTTTTGAGCCTGGTGGGGACGGCTTTCTCGGCGCACGGCGCTTTTCAAGTCTGTAATCGATCGAGCCAAGTCATCAACTTGGCGCGCGCTTTTCACTACGTGATGGCGACGAGCCGCGAGAGGTTTTACCACGCACGCGGTTGGTTGGTGATTCCCAAGAACACCTGCGTCACAGTAGAAAAACACGGCAACCGCGAGATGTGGTTCCGGGGGATGGGTGAAGAGCACTCCTACTGGAATGCCGGCGACGCCGGTAGTGCCACCCGGAAGTTCTGCATTCGGGAGACGGAAATCTATAATTTCGATGAACGCCATTACCCCGGCATCCATTCTTCGGAGACGGCTTGTGCCGCGCAAGGCGGGGTGTTGAAACAGCACTTCCTCGCCTACGGTACCACCAGTAACTACTTTGTGGATTTGGAAGACGGCGAACCGCAGACGATCCGTCCGAAGGAACCGATTCCGAAACCGCCCGTGGATCGCGAGCCGATTCCACCGGAACTCTCGGGACCGAAGCAGACGACGTTCGGTCCGGGTACCAGCGAGGAATAACCGGGGCATCGGCCGCGACGTCAACGCTTCACCCCGGTGGGTCGAAGAGGATCCGTCACGTGACGGATAAGGCGCGACTCCGGCGCCGGAGTAGAGTCATTGCGAACGCAGTGAAGTCGAAGCGGCGAGATTATTTCGGGCTTCTGGCCCTCGTAATGCCATTTTCGCGTGCACCCGCAAGATCACGGATAGCCGGGCGACGGCGGTATCCTTGTTGCTTCCGTTTGGCCGGTTGCCCTTCTTCGCCGATCTCGTCAAAGAATTCTTCTTCGTCGCCGAGCTCAGAACGGGCGCTACTACCACCAACCCGCACGACTCCGCTGACGCGATTCACGCCATCGCTACCGACCGAGGCCGGACTCCGATCGTTGTAGTAAGCATTTCCACCCAAGCCAGCTTTGGGCGCATTGTCGTCAAAGCCCACCTTCGCCCCGCTACCGGTTCCGCCCGCGTAGCTGCCCGATGGCGACATGGAAGCCCCCGCCGGTGAAGCCGCGCTCACCTCGCCCGGAGCTCCGTCGGAACTCTCGCCGTAAACCTCGCTCGGCGCACTTTCGACCGAGGTCACCGTCGCACCTCCGCCCTTGATGCTGCGGCCTTTGGGCGCGGCATCATCGAACCCAATACGGGGCCCCGGATTTTTCGGCGGATAGTTGGGCGGGGCCTTTGGATTGGCGGCAAACTTGCTCGGCTTTTCCAGCTCGCCCGGGCCATCGACGACGTCTTCTCTCTTACCGCTCAGTAGCGTCGTCAACGCGGTCGCGAGTTTGCGGTGACGTCCGTCTTTTCCCTCGTCCATCTGTGCCTTTTGCTCGGGCTTTTGCGCGGGAGGAACCTTCGATGCGTCTTGCGCCTTGGGCGCTTCGGTCATCGTGATGCGTTGGCCCGGCGGTGTGTTCAGTTGCGGTGGTTGCGCTTGTTGGGCGACTTGTTTTTCGGCTTTGAAAATCGGCTCGGGGTTATTGATATCTTTCCACGCTTCCGGGTTTTTCGGCTTCGTGTAGTACGTTTGTTGGTTGGGATCATAGGTCCAACGGCCGTCATTTTCGAAAGCGTTAGCAAAAATCTTGGAACACCCGTAACCGGTCCACCCTTCACCGTCGCCCCCGCCAACGCCCTTGATGGCATGACCCGACCCTTCTCCGTTCGGATGGCCGAATTGACTGTGCCCCAAAGCTTCGTGGCCCACCGTGCTCGTGTCACATTTACCGGCGTCTTCAATCGAAGGTGCGGCCACGCCACCGGCCGCGGAGCCGCCGCCGCCGTGAGCACCGTGCTTGAAAGCTTCTTCTTCTGCCTTGTCCTTGTATTGGTAACCCACGCCGCGTGCCGCTTGCAGCTGAGCGCAACCGGCAACTTCGTTTTCGTATTTTGGCGGAAGGGGATCGGACACACACATTTTGTCGGCCGACAAAGGGTGACTCACGCAGGACGATGTTGAGGCTGCGGGTGCGATCCCGGCTTGGGGGATATTGCACATTTTCTGTTGAGCGGCGTTGATCACGCTGGGTGACTCCGGATATCCCGGTTTCAGGGTGAAAGGGAAAACCACGAGGGAGACATTGCACGCAGCCGCCTGATCGACCAAACCCTTGATCGTCTTACTTCCTTCCGCAGAGCTGTACATCGAATCGATGAACAGACACATCGGATAGAATCGTGGCAGCTTGCGAGCGCCGCCACCTCCGGGAGTGGAACTCGAAGACATTTCGCCGGGACTTCCCGGCGTGCTGCCACTTTTTTCTTCTCCACCGTTGCTGCTTCCGGATCCGGATCCGGATCCCGCTCCGGGCTGGGTGTACTCGGTTCCCCCGCTCTTGCCGCCACCCTTGCCACCCGATCCCTTTCCGTTTCCGCCATTTTTCAAAAGTGCGGATCCGCCGCCGTCGAGTTGCGTTCCGTTACTCAAACCCTTTCCAAAAATTCCCGGGGCGTCCACCCATGGCAATTCGGGTTTGGTAATTCCGGTTTGCAAAAGGCGGTCTTGGGCCTTGCTGCCGGCGAGTGAGACGCCGGCAAAGGTCAGAATTCCCAAATAGACCAAAAATTTAAGAAGTTTCGCCACTGGGCGCACTCCCCCCTACCCCCCAAAAGAGCAAGGGAGGTGCCATATTTTTAATAGTAAAATTAGATACTTAGATTGTGTTTTCTGCCTAGGGTGTAGACAGCCGGTCTGGGCCTAGCCACCGACGTAGCGCCGGTAGCAAAACCGAGCCACCCCGAGGAAAATGAAGTTCGGCAGCCAGATGCCCAGCCAGGGCGGGATCCACCCCGAAACCGCGAGCGCGTTGGCGCCAATGTAAAAGGTCCAGTACCCGACCGCGACCCCCATGCAGAGCATGATCGCCGAGCTGCGGATCCCCCGTTGGCTCAAGATGCCAATGAAAAATCCCAATGCCCCAAAGACGACACAGGAAAACGCCATCGAAAACCGGCGGTGGTACTCGACCAGAAGCTGCCGGTGCTGCGGCGGATCGGGAATCGTCTCGGTAATACGTTGGCGCAACTGCGGGAAGTTATAGGAGGGCGGTGAGTACGCACGCCAGGCCTCGCCCTGCTCACCCAGTTCGAGATTGATGTCGTAGACATCGAAATCAATTTTTTGCTGCACGCCTTCCACTTGGGTGTTTTCCACGTGAATCGAGCCCTTGGTCAGCCGCAGGGTCAGCATCCCCTTTTCCGGTTGGCTCTTTAAAATACCCGCGGCAGCCGTGATCGCGAGCGGGTGCGTGTCGTCGCGATTGTCGTAAATGAAGACCTGCTTCAATTCGTTTTTGAGTGGGACGATATGTTCCGTCAGCAAGACCAGACCGTAAAAGCTTTCGGTAAAGACCCCGGGTTTTAGGGCGGCGATCACGCGCTCGTTGCCAAGGCGCGTGTAAAGCAGTTCGAAAAGGCGATTGCCCTGTGGGACGGTATATAGGGATAGGTAAAGACAGATCAGCGATATGAAGAAAGAGAAGGCCGCCACCGGCGCGAAGATTTGCCGCAGGCTGATCCCCGTCACCTGCAGTGCCAGGATCTCCCCTTCCGAATTCGCGCGCGAGATGCCCATGAGTACCGCAAAGAGAAAGGCGATTGGCATCGCCAGCGGCAGGAAGGAAAGTCCCAAGTAAAAACAAAGCCGTCCGACGTCGGCCAGCGCCACCTGGTGCATCACCACGAATTCCATGAGCCGAACGGCTTGGAACATCAGCATGATGAGCAAAAAAATGGTCGTTCCCGACAAGAAACTGAAAAGGACCTCACGGCTGAGGTACTTGGTCAGGTGCCAAGAAAAAAGGGGGCGGCGCATCTCCAGGGGTGGCTCGCTCGTTGGCGTGGTCATCTCGGGCGATTATCAACGCGTTGATCGCCCAAATCAACCGCCGGGAAGAGGTTAATCGGGGATATTACCCGGTTGATTTTTTGCAAAAAGAGACCAAAAGAAGAGTGTGAACGCCAATCAGGATAGCCTTTTCGACGCCCCCACCTTCCAAACGCCCCTGGCGCACCGGATGCGGCCCCAGGCCCTCGATCAGATCGAAGGGCAGGAACATTTCCTCAACCAACGCTTTCGGCAACTACTCGCCTCGGACAAATGGACCGGAATGATCTTTTGGGGGCCACCGGGGTGCGGCAAGACGACCCTGGCCAATGTGGTGGCCCAGATCACCTCCCGCCCCTTTCACACGCTTTCCGCGGTGACCTCCGGGGTAAAGGACATCCGCGAGCTCTTGGATCTGTCCAAACGGGATGTCCGCGCCGGTCGCCCGGCCTGGGTGCTCTTCATCGACGAGGTGCACCGGCTGAATAAAGGCCAGCAAGATGTTTTGCTGCCATTTTTGGAAGAAGGCAGCATTCGCTTTATTGGCGCCACGACCGAAAACCCGTCATTTGAGATCAATAACGCGATCGCGTCGCGTTGCTCGATCTTTCACTTCAAAGCACTCGATCCCGACAAAGTGCTGCGCCTGCTCCACCGCGCGATCCCCGAAGGCCGCAAGCTCTCGCCGGAGGTTTTGGAAGGGATCTCTCGGTCCGCAAATGGGGATGCCCGGCGCGCGTTGACCCTTCTCGAGCACCTTTTGCTTAGCATCGATCCGGAGAAGGAAATAGCACTCGCCGATTGGGAAGGCTTGGCTCACTCGCAATCAGTTTACTACGACAAGAAATCCGAATCTCACTACGACACGATCTCCGCTTTCATTAAAAGCGTGCGGGGAAGCGATCCCGATGCGGCGGTGTATTACTTAGCGCGAATGATCGAAGGCGGCAAAGATCCGCTTTTCATCGCGCGCCGCTTGATCATTATGGCGAGTGAAGATGTGGGGAATGCGAATCCAGCGGCACTCATGGTGGCGACGAGCGCATTTCAAGCCGTGCACCAAATCGGGATGCCGGAAGGTCGGATTATTCTGGCGCAAGCAACGACTTATCTGGCGTGTAGTGAAAAGAGCAATCGCAGTTATATGGCGATCAATGAGGCGATGGAGGCGGTACAAAAAACTGGCAATCTCGAAATCCCGTACGCAATCCGCAATGCGCCCACCAAAATGATGAAGCAAGAAGGCTACGGCGCCGGATACGATTACCCCCACAATCACGCGCGCGGCTGGACCCAAGCGCAGTACCTACCCGACGCGCTGAAGGAAAAGCGCTTTTACCGCCCTTCCGCCAACGGCGCCGAGCAGAAGATCCAAGAGTTTTTGAAGGAGCGCGGAAAACCGCCGGTCTAGCACATCTCCCGGGAAATGTTCCAATCTTGACTGGAAAGGTAGCACGTACCTTTAGCTACGTTTGCCTGGAAAGGAAGTGGGTACCTTTGCGCGGGACCGTCAAGGTGCCCCCGCGTCTCGGAGGCACTCGGTCAGTAACACCGCCAGAGAGACAGTCGCTATAGAAAGAGCCGCACCCCGGCGGAGCCAAAGATGTTCACGAGTGGATTGGGTTTGTCGATATCGATGGCATACGCAAAAGCTTCGACTTCAAAGGCAAAGGCACTAGCGATCCGAATGCGGAATCCGAGCCCTAAGTTCCCCGAAACCCCCTTCCGCGTCGGTTCCTTCCAGTACACCGAACTCGATGCCCCCGAGGGTAGCACGTAGTAACTGCGCTCGGTCTGCACGTAGCCCGCCCCGACGTAAACAAAGGGCTGGAACGAAGATTGTTGCCCCATGAGGTCGAAGTCGAGGCCTAAGCTGTAAATGGAAGTCTGTGTCATGACGTCATGCAGGGCTCCGCTAAAGCCAGTGTAAGTGACGGTCATGAGGTTCTGCAGCGAGCTCGCATTGGTGTAACGGGCTTCTAACCGAATCCGGGGGATGAGCGTGAACGCGACCCCCGTGGCGGCGGAAACACTTAGGACGTAACTGCTTTCGGTCAGGTAATTCTTTGACACGGAGCCCCGAGCAAAAAGCTCCATCCCGGAAGCCGCGGCGTAGGACACCGCAGGCGTGAAAAGGCCTAAAACCCCCAGGGAAAGCCAGATGTGTCGCATCCTCCCATTCTATTCCATCCCCGCTTCCTTGCATTGGCTCGGTGTGTCCAGTAGTTTCATTGTCCATGCCGACGGCCACACATACCGTTCAAGCGCTCCACCTCTTCGGCGCCCTGAACATGAAGAGCATCCGCAGTCTCTTGGGCGGAAAACTGATCAACAGTTCGCCGCAGGAGCTCCAATTCCAGTACGGGGAAAGCGGCCATCTTTTCGTCTACCCGTTCGGCTGCCTCGTCTTTTTTAATATGCGGCCGGAGGATATCGAGACCGAGATCGTAAAACTGAAAACCACGATTGGCGGAGTCCTCGAATTGCCGACGTCGGAAACATTTGAAGTTCACGTCGGCGAAAACGTGCGCGTGGAATTCGAGTTTCTGGAAGTGAAAAAACTCAGCATCGACACGATTCGCCTGGTCGCGATGTGTCTCGGCCAATCCGCTGGGTTGGAATACTTCGAAAACAAAGCGGAGACGATGCTGACCGACACCGCCGTCTTAATCGACGATCTCGCGCGGCGCGGCCATTTGCCGCTCGGCAACAAGCACCTTTTGCGCGTAATCGGATCGACGGCGAGCACCCGACAAAACGTCCTGTCGAACCTCGCTATCCTGGATCCTCCGGCCGAAACCTGGAAGAGCAAGGAATTGGAAAAGCTCTACCGCGAGCTCCACCAAAACTTCGATCTGGAAATCCGATTCCGAAGTCTGGACCGGAAGCTCTCGCTGCTTCAGGACAATATCGAGATTATCGTCGATTTAGCCGCTAGCCAGAAAAACACTTTTCTGGAAGCACTCATCGTCTTGCTGATTGTCATGGAAATCTTGCTGGCAACTTTGCCGAAGCTTACCGGCGGTTAGAACCGCCGCCGCCCCCGCGGTCACCGCCGCCCGGACGTCGCCCTCCGCCAAAATCACGGCCTTCGCGTACCGCCCCCTCGGGCTTGTCCTTGGCAAAATCCACGGTCAATTGACGGCCCTTGAGATCGTAGCCGGCCATGCGATCCACGGCGTGCTTGGCTTCATCGTCATTGGGCATTTCCACAAATCCAAATCCTTTCGAGCGGCCGGAGTCGCGGTCTTTCACAATCGTCGCGACGGAGACCTGACCACACTGGCTAAACAGCTGGGTCAGATCGGATTCGGTCACCTCGAAACTGAGGTTCCCGACAAAAAGTTTCTTAGGCATTTGAGTCTCTCCATTGAGGTTCATGAGATTCTGAGAGGGTTTTAAGAGGGCGCGGGCACTTTGATCTGAGTCCGTGGCCGGATTGGCCGGCGCGCGGCGGCGCGCCTCACCTGACAGCATCTACATCACTGATCGGAACATTCCGGGGCGGGCTTGACTGCCGGCAACAACGCGGAGCGTTACTTCAGCGTCACCGTTTTCATCTTGTCGCCCATCTGGATTTTCTTAACGACATCCAGCCCTTTGGTGACCTGACCGAAGACCGTGTACTGGTTGTCCAAGTGAGGGTGCGTTCCCAAGGAAATATAGAACTGGCTGTCGGCCGAGTCCTTATCCTGGGCGCGCGCCATCGCGACCGTACCTTCGGTGTGCTTGCGGGAATTGAATTCCGCTTTGAGTTTCTTGCCTGAACCGCCCGTTCCATCGCCCTTGGGGTCGCCGCCCTGGATCACAAAGCCCGGCACGACACGGTGGAAACCCAATCCGTTGTAGAAGCCCTGAGCCACAAGTTCTTTGATGCGCGCAACCGTTTGGGGCGCGTCTTTGGGGAAAAATTCAATTTCAATCGTTCCCTTATCGGTTTCGATGACCATCTGAGTACCCTGTCCTTCCGGAGAAGTTTTATCGCCCTGCTTCGTGCAAGTGCAACCTGCGGCGAAAAGCGCCAGACCGAAAAAAGTGACGGATAAATACCGACGCATAACTCCTCCTGTTTCCCCTAGGGTGCCGCGCTTTGGGTGTGGTGGCAACCTCAAATGCCGTCGAGCGCTTGGCGAAAATCGCGCGCCAAATCGTCGAGATCCTCGATGCCGACCGAGATCCGCACCAAGGAATCGACGATACCGAGCCGTTTCCGCTCGTCGGCGCTCAGACCTGCGTGGGACGTCGCCGCCGGGCGCGTCACGAGTGTTTCCACCCCGCCGAGGCTGGGCGCTTTGAATGGCAGCTTGAGCCGGGAAAGAAAGGCCTCGCTCCGGGCCGCATCCGTATCCAACGCGATCGCCAGCATGGCGCCATAACCGTCAAACCACTCCCGCGCCAAACCGTGCCCTTCGCAATCGGGCAGACCGGGATAATAGACCTTGCGCACGGCGAAGTGCGATTGGAGGGCTTCGGCCAATGCGGCGGCCGTTTCGTTTTGTCGTCGCACGCGCAAGCCTAAGGTCTTTAGTCCCCGGTGCAGCAAGTAGCACGCGTGGGGATCCAAGGTCGCGCCCAAGAGATTCGACGTTCGGCGAATCTTTTCCACCGGCGCTTCGCGCCCCACGATCGCACCCGCCAAGATATCGGAGTGGCCGTTCAGGTATTTCGTCGCGCTGTGGAGGATGACATCGAAGCCCATGTCGCTCGGCCGGAAGATAACCGGCGAACAAAAGGTGTTGTCGATGATCGTCATCAGGCCCCGCGACTTAGCAAAATCGACGACGGCCCGCAGATCGCCGACCTTCATCATCGGATTGGAAATGGATTCGACGTAAATCGCCCGCGTATTAGGCTGAACGAAGGCGTCGAGTTTCGCGGCCTCTTTCAACGGGAAGTAGGAAACGCTTCGACCAAACCCTTTGAAATCGCCATCGAAGAAGTAACGGCTCCCGCCGTAGAGATCTTCTTGGGCCAACAAATGTTCTCCGGCATCGATCAGAGAAAGGACGGTGGTGGAAATCGCCGCCATTCCCGACGCCGTCACCAATCCTTTTTGCGCACCTTCGATCGCCGCAATCTTGCCCGCCACCGCAAGCTGGTTCGGGTTGTTGTTCAACCGCAGGTAGCGGACATCGTGGTAGTTCGCTTCCCCGGCGTACTCGAAGGTGCTCGACTGGAAAATCGGTAGGGTCACCGCCCGATCCACGAGCGGCAACTCGCCGGCGTGCACCAGCTTCGTCTCAAAACCTATTTCTTCGTTCACACCAACCTCCGTGTGGAAAAGCGATCGAGCGCCTCCACTTTTTCGCCCGTCAGGGCCGTCGCCAAATCTTCCGCCACCGCGAAAATGAAATTCGCCGTCCGGGCTCCAAATCCAAACGCAAACACGATTCCAGTTTGCCCCGGCCACGGTCCGATGATCGGTAGCCCGTCACAGGTGACCGACTCGACGCTGAGCTCGGCCTGCATCGCAACGTCGGAAGCAAACCAACCCGCTTGCGAGAAGTAGGCCCGCAGGTTGGATTCGGTCACTGAGTCAACCGTGTCGTTCACCCCCACGCCCCGATCCGCCCAGAGATTTCGCACGCTCGCGAAACGCCAGTCACGCTCGCCCTCGACGGCAAGCTCCGCCCCGGAGTGAAACATTCGGATGGTCGCTCCCCCGTCCCTCGGCCGGACATCGGCTTTCGTAACCCGAAAGGAGCTTAACGTAACGGGAATGCGTTTGTCGGCGAGCCACGGAATCGCGTTGAGCGAAAAGGAATCGGAAGCCACGACGAGTAACGGGGTATGCAGATCGACGGTGCCCGTTGCCGTTTCCAAACGCGCACCAAAATCCAGATTCCCGTGGGCGGTCACCCCCGCTAGGCGGCGAAAACGCCCCGCAACGGAAACGCGCCTATCCAATTTGCTTTCGAGTGCTTCCGCGGAAAAACTCATCCCCGCCTCACGAGTCCCGTCCGCCCGCAGCAGACCGTCCGCCAACGCTCTCACTCCCAAGGTTTGAAAGGTGGATTGCGCGATCTCCCAGTTGCGTTGCGAAAGCGCCCAGAGTTCCCTCTGCAGATCCGCGCCGAAAATCTTGCGGGCACTATCGGCCGTTTCGCCGTTGCCGATAAAGAGGGGGATAGTATCCGGGGGAGGGAATGTCTTGTTTTCGGAAAGCCAAAGTTCGCAGTCTTGTCCGTGGCGCTTCAAAGCCGCGGCGAGGAGCCTTCCGCTCCAACCGTCACCGATGACCGTGATTTTCGGCGGGGTCTTCATGTAGCTTCACGCGACCTAGAAATCCTTCATTGTATCCGTGAAAGTGTTCGATATGGGATTCCGGGTACTGCCAGCAGTAATACCCCTCTCCACTGTCAAAATCTACGAGCCACATTCCCTTGGTAACGCCGCCTAAGCGCCGTACCTTCTCCTGCCACGCTTGGTAGAGCGCGTGGATCTCGTCGTCCAAGATTCCGCGTTGTTTCCCCTCCGCGCGGGAGAGCAAGGGAATACGGGCCTGGAGTTCTTTTTCGGAATGACGGGTAATGCGTTGAAGAAGGGGAAGCAGGCTGCGCGCTTCGGCCAATGAAAAAAAACGGCGTTCCGAGACCGGCTGAATCCAACTCACGCTCGGCAGAATAGCACGGTTGAGCTTGTCGACAAGCCCGCTTTTATTTCTCGATTTGTACGTAGACGATCGTGATGTTGTCCGAGTGGGAGGCGGCCGAAGCTTTGTCCGCCAAGTGCTTCAACATCGCCACGGGGTCCGCCGCTTGCGACTCGAGAACTTGTACGAGTTCGGTTTCTTCGACTTGTTTGTACAGGCCGTCGGAACAAAGCAGGAAACGATCGCCCGCCGCGACCGGAAAGTCTTCATCCTGAACCTGAAACGGAAACATATCGGTCGGAATGCCGAGATAGGAAGAAAGGACCGGACCGCCGTAACCTTCATCGAAGGTTTCGTGATCGGTGGTCAACTGCTGCAATAGGCCCTCGCGGAGTTTATAACAGCGCGAATCGCCGACGTGGCAAAGCTCAATCTTCTCCCCGTGAAACCGAATCGCCGTCAGCGTGGTGCCCATGCGGGCTTCGCCCAGCGACTCCATCGCCTCTTTCAGGATCGCCTGCTGGATCGTCTCCACCGTTTCCCGCAAGCGGCCTTCCTCGGGATGGGCCCCGATTCCCGTCACCGCCATTAACGAAGCGACTTCCCCGCGCTCGCCGCCCCCAATTCCGTCGGCCACCGCGAAAACTCCCCGCTCGTTGTCCACCAGAAAGGCGTCTTGGTTTTCCTTGCGAGATCCCAGAACGGAAATCGAATAGCCCGTTGCACGCATGAGGAACATCTTAACTTGCTTGGAGGGACTAGAGAAGCGGAACGAATTTCACCGGCAGAACGCGTTCGCGGGCGAACCAACCCTCTTTTCCGCGGATCCAACGCTCTAGCCATTGATCTTTCCCGACTTGCCGCGGGAAGACGAGCAGGCCACCGGGCCGAAGTTGTCGCTCCCACGCGGGTTCGCAATCCAACGCCGCGCAAGAAATCAAAATACGATCGTAAGGCGCGCCGTCGGGCCAACCCTGCTTCCCATCGCCGTGCAAAATGCGCAAATTGTCCGATCCGAGCTTCGTGATGACTTCCGTCGCTCGCGCATAAAGCTCCGGCGATTGTTCGATGGTCACGACTTCCGCCGACATACAGGCCAAGACTGCGGCCTGATACCCGCTGCCGCCACCGATTTCTAAAACCCGCTCACTACCGCGCAAACGCAGAAGTTCCGCGCAGCGCGCCACAATGAACGGCTGAGAAATCGTCTGCCCGTAGCCGATCGGCAGCGGAATATTCTCGTACGCTTTTTCCTGAAGGTCCTCGGGAACAAACCAGTGGCGCGGCACATCCGCCATTGCCCGAAGTACCCCCGGCTCCTGAATCCCGTCGGACTCGAACAGCTCATCAACTAACTGATTTCTCAGCGAAATATGGTGGTCCGAGTCCGTGTATACTTTCTGTATATTGCTGCTCATATTGCAGGGCGTTATACTTATCTCACCCACATCTTTGTTCAACACACCGATTTAGTCACGTGCCATTGCGAGGGCGGCAGCCGAAGCAATCTAGAGTTTTAATGGTTCGTAGGGAGTTCCGGCTTCGGCCGTGGAAGCTCTACGTTGGGGGCGGCAAGCATTTAAAGACGGACAACCCCCGAAACCGAAAATACCCCGGTCAGGCATACCCCTCGCTTGACCACGTCCCTTAAGTCTTGCCGCCTCTTTTTTTTCTTCCTCCTCTTTCCCATCCAAGCTAATCAAACGCGATGCCTACTCCCGGTGAGCTCTGGCTCTCCCTCGATCTCTCGGCCCCCACGGGCTCGATTTGCCTCCACGCCCACCGGCGGGGACGCGTCAAGCTGCGGGCCGAACTGCTCCTGAATGATGCCGGAAAGCATTCTGAGTCGGTTTTAACCGGAATTGCGACCGTACTGGAGCAGGCCGGGGTTGGGCTGGAGAGCGTCAACCGCTTCCTGACTCCTACCGGCCCCGGATCCTTTACCGGTTTGCGGGTCGCCTTTTCGGCGCTCAAGGCCTTTGCGATGGCGGGCGGCCAACCCATCGAACTTTTAGATGGCCACGAAGTCTTGGCCCTGCGCCATCTGATGCAAACCGCGCCCAATCGTCCGGCGGAAATCGCCGTCGCGACGCGAGTGACCCGCGAAAGTCTGTTGGTTAGCCGCTTCCGCACCGACGGTCGAGCGGGAGTCGATCGGATGGCGGAAAAATTGGAAGCGGAAGCGGGCGACGCCGTGCTTTTGCCGATGCAAGCACGCTACCTCGCCGAAACGTTGGCGCTCATTAAGAGTCGGCGCACGTTGGTGACCCCGGAGGAGATCGCGGCCGCCTCGCCCCAGTACTTTGGGAGCCGATTCGATTAGATATTATTTGCGGCGGCGCGTGAGCCAAACGCCGATGCCCGAGAGGAACATCGCGAACGGCAGAAACACGATCGACGCCAGATTGATGATGCGCATCCGCTGCGCGGTGATATCGAACGTACTCTCGTCGGTGGCTTTCGGACGAATCGAAATCAAGTCTTCTTCCTGCGCGAGCCAGCTCAACATGTTCTGAAACAAGTCGGAGTTCATCCCACTTCCGCGCAATTCATTCGCGGCAAATTCGGAATCGCCCACCACGACCATTCGGTATTCGGGAGTCTTCTCTTCTTCTCCCTCCGGCTTTTTCTCGGCCTTCGGCGCACTGGCGACCTTGCCGCTCACGGCCAACGCCAGGTTCAAGGGTCCCTTGCGATTCGCTTTTTCGTTCACACTGATTTCGTTCCCCGAAATCGTCGCCTCGGAACTCATCCGACTGGTCGATAGGAGGGGTGCCACCGTAATCCCTTCCGGAACGGTCGCCGCTTTTTCCACCGGGGTAGCTACTTTAAAGATGCTCATTTGCGCCGTATCACGCGTGATGCTGTGACTGCGATCGTACTGATTCACGATCGGCATAAGCGGATTGTTGTTGGCCAGCTGCTGGAGGGGATTGCGCTCGAACACGGTGCGCATCGGATTCCAAGTGGCCCCGTACTTCGCCAACCAAGGTTGAAGCGCCTTCGACGAATCCGGCTCCACCATGAGGAAAACCTTCCCCCCCGCTTGAAGGTAGGTTTCCAGCTGCTTGAGTTCGTGGGGCATGAAATCCTTACGAGGGCCCGCCAAGATCACGATTTCGGCATCGGCCGGAACTTTGTCTTTTTCCACGAGGTTCAGTTCTTCCACGTTGAATCGGCCGGCACCCAAGGTATCCCGCATTCCCGAATACCCTTCGCGGGATGAGTCATTGATCATGCGTTCCCCATGACCCGTGACAAAATAAATCTTCTTCTTTTCCCCTTTTCCGACTTGGATAATCGCGTTCGTCAGCCGTTCCTCGGCCCGTGGGTCTTGCGCCCCCTGCAGGTTTTCGATCTTGGACGTACGCGTGGCGCTCTCCACGATGATCGTCCCCGGCTGTTTGACGTCGTATTTTCGAACCAAAAGCGGATCGCGGTCGACGTCGACAAACTCTTTTTTCAGCAGTTTCGATTGGTAAGTGTACTTATCCAAAAGCTCGTTGAACTCGGCCATCTGCATCGGGGATCCGAACACCTTCAAGGTGACGGGTTCCTTAAGCCCTTTGAGCACCTTCACCGTTTGGTCGGATAGCGTGTTCAGCTTGTTCTTGGTCAGATCGAACTTGGTGTCGTGGTTATTAGCGATCAGATTGATCGTCACCACGATGGCGAAGACGATCACCGACATCAACGCGGAATTCAGCCCGTAGCGCGTGGCTTTGCGGGAGAACTGCGATTTTAGTTCGGTGCGACCCAGCCAAACCGCGGCCATAAAGCAGGCCGCCGAAAGCGCCAGCAAGATCTTCCAACCTAGTGATTCGGTCGCGAGATAGGCCGAAACCGCCGCGACAAAGAGTAGGACTAAGGACACTACCTGAAGGGGCTTTTTCAATTTCATTTGCGTCATCACTACCTCCAGCGATTGCTTTCAACCACTCGATGCGTCAGAAAGAGCAGAAATCCGGTGAAGGAGAGGAAATAGACCACGTCCTTCATTTGGATCAGCCCCTCATTGAAACTATTAAAGTGAGACAAAGGTGACAGATAAATCAACGTCGGTCCCACCTGAATCGGTCCCCAGCTCGCGGTGACCCCCTGTCCGAGTGATTGGAGGAGCCACAGCAACAAGAGCGCAATGAAGGTCCAAACCGCGGCGATCGCCTGCGTCGAAGCCACCGCCGATATCAGAGCGCCCAAGGCGATGTAGCAACTCAGCGCCAGCAATAGGCCGAGGTAAGTACTCGCGATGACCGAGATTTCCGGGTTGCCCCACATAATCATGAACAAGGCATAAACGCCCGAGATCATCACCATAGAGGCCATCAACGCGAACGCACCGAAGAACTTACCCAGGACTAACTGGCCGGTGCGAATCGGCGCGGTCAAAAGCAGTTCAAGGGTATTTTGATTCTTTTCCTCGGCAAAAAGTTTCATGGTCAAAAAGGGTGTCACGAAACAAAGAATGAACGCCATGTTTTGGTAGAGATACGTCGCGAGCTTATCGAGCGTAATCCCCTGCGCTTGACCGCCGAAGCGTTGGGCCGCGTTCACCTGCTGGTAGATCGCCACGAACTTTGCGAAGATGATCCCCATGATGAAGAGGAAAATCCCAATCAGGACGTACGCCACGGGCGAGTAAAAGTAGGTTTTGATTTCTTTCTTAATGATCGCTTTCATGCCGCTCATTTAAGAAGCCCTCCCGCCGATGAGATTCAAATAGTATTCCTCGAGTGCCAGCTGTACCGGCGACATCCGAACCAAACCGGCACCCCCGTCTACGACTGCTTTGGAGATCTCCGCCATCAATTCCGATCGGGGCTCCGATTCGACGATCAATCGGTGCGAACCATTGGAAATGGCTTTCACCGATTTCACGCCGTTTAAGTTCTTCAACGCCTCCACGACTTTCTCACTCATCTTTTGCACGATAAGCTCGGTTTTTGTCGTCTTTCCGGTGGCACCCATTTCGTTAAGTGACTCCTGAGCGACGATCTTGCCGCGATCGATGATCACGATGCGATCGCAGGACGCCTGAACTTCCGAGAGAATATGGGTACTGTAGATAACGGTGTGTTCGCTGCGCAGCGATCGGATCAAACCGCGCGCTTCGTTCACCTGCTTAGGATCCAAACCCACGGTGGGTTCGTCGAGGATCAAAACCTCGGGATCGTGAATGAGGGCCTGGGCAATACCCACCCGCTGACGGTACCCTTTAGAGAGATTGCCGATCAATCGACCGCGCACATCGCCCAGATTGCATTTTTCGAGTGCCGCGTCGATTTTCTTCGCACGTTCCTTCTTGGGGATGCCCCTCAGTTCGGCGACAAACGCCAAAAATTCATTCACCAAAAGTTCTTTATAAACGGGAGGCGCCTCCGGCAGGTAGCCGATGCGCTTTTTTACTTCGAGGGGGCTATCAAAAACATCAAAGCCCGCGATACTGGCGGTACCTTCCGTAGCCGGCATGAAGCACGTCAGTATCTTCATGGTGGTGGTCTTGCCCGCGCCGTTTTGCCCCAGGAAGCCCAGAACTTCCCCACGGTTGACCGTGAATGAAATCCCGTCGACCGCAACCCGGTCCCCGTAGACTTTGGTCAGGTTTTTGACCTCGATCATCGCTTCACCTCACTGCCTCATGAACATTGATACCCAAGAAAAGCTAGGGTCTGTGCGAACTCTAACGGGCCGAATAATAGAAACCGGCAATTCGCATTGTCAAGACGCGTCGGTGGATTTACAGTCGCCGACTCCGGGAGACCCATGAAGTTCTTTATCGATTCAGCCAATATTGACGAGATTCGCGAAACCCACGCGTTGGGCCTTTTAGACGGCGTCACCACCAATCCCAGCTTGGTAGCCAAAAGCGGGCAGTCCTTTGAGAAGGTCGCCGAACAGATTTGCAAATTCGTCAAAGGTCCCGTGAGCCTAGAGGTGGTGGAAGAGGAAGCGGAAGCCATGGTGGCGCAAGGGAAACACTTCCGGGAAAAGTACGGAAAGAACGTCGTGGTCAAGATTCCCATGACGACCGAAGGCCTGAAAGCCACCGCCCGGCTCTCCGCCGAAGGGATTCCCGTCAACCAGACCTTGATCTTTCAGCCGGTTCAGGCCCTGCTTTCCGCTAAAGCGGGAGCGACTTACGTTAGCCCTTTCGTCGGCCGACACGATGATATCGCCCAAGTCGGTATGGATCTGGTGAAAGACATTTTGACGATCTTCCGCAACTACGACTTTAAGACCCAGGTTTTGGCGGCGAGCTTGCGCTCGCCGTTGCATGTTTTGGAAGCAGCGAAGGCCGGTTCGCACGTGGCGACCCTTCCCTTCAGTGTCATCAAGCAGCTCGCATCCCATCCCCTTACCGACATCGGCCTGAAGAAATTCATGGACGATTGGCGCAAAACTCAAGGCTAAAGGACCACTCATGTCGATCAAGCGTCACTTTCAAACCCGCATTCTGGTCGTGCGAGCGGGCCAGTACAGCTACGCCGTGGCGTTTGCGATCGCGGCGGTCGGCCTTTCCACCGCCGTGGCGGCGGCCACGATCTTTGCTTTCTATTCGCCCACCGCGCTTCCCTGCCCCGACGGCTCGGAAGGGTGCACCGGGATCTTGCTGGCGCCGACCGGGCTGGTGACCCTGGTTGCGTCCTTAGGTATGCTGCTCATTCCCGCCACCTTAGTCGCTTTCTTTTCGGGACTCGTCCTATCGAACCGCACCTTCGGTCCCTTCAATCGCATCCAGGATTTCGTGGCGGCCTTGAAAGCGGGCGATTATTCGGCGCGTTTGAAACTGCGGGAAAAGGATCATCTGCTGGAGCTCGCGGAGCTCTTCAATGGGTTAGCCGAAACGCTGGAAAAGAAATACCCGAAGACCTAGTCATTGCGAAGTCCGGAAGGCCGTCATTGCGAAGCCCGCAGGGCTGAAGCAATCTCGCACTGCTCCGCAGTGCGGGATGACTTCGGGCCGTTGGCCCTCGTAATGACACGCTAAAACCGGGCTTGGGAGAAGAACGCAGCGGGATTTACGGGCAGGCCGTTCTTCCGAATTTCGTAATGCAAGTGCGGACCGGTCGATTTTCCGGTCGATCCGACTTCAGCGATTTTCTCTCCCCGTTTCACCCGGGTTCCGGGATTCACGAAAAGTTTCGACGTGTGCGCGAAGAGCGTGCGGATTCCGTAACCGTGGTCGATCACGACCACCTTGCCGTAACCCGAACGGTTGCCGGAAAAAATCACATTCCCGTCCGCGGGGGCGCGCACCGGCGTCCCGTTCTCGGCGACGAGATCGACACCGGCATGCAGTCGGTAAGAACCATCGTAGGGATGACGACGATACCCAAAATTAGAGGATACCCACCCGTTGATCGGCAGCAGCGATGGGGTGGCCGCCATCACCGCGGTCTGGGCGAGAAAGAAAACCTGGAGTTGGGAAAGGCTCGCTTCCGTGGTCAAACCCACCGTCTGCAAGCCCTCCACCCGTTCGGGGAGCGAAAGTCCCGAGGTGGTCGCGTCGATGTCCCGCTCGAGCGGCAGCATCAGTTTGGAAGAGCCGCGCTTGGGGGATGGCTTGGTCGCCGGCTCCCGCAGGATGTCCGAATCTTCGCCGGTGCCCAGGCCGGGCATCCCGCCCTTGGCGTCCATCCCGCCGCGATCACTTTGGCCAGTGAGAATTTGGAGCTTCTTCGCGTAATTGCGCACGCGCTCCATGGTCGCTTCCATCGAGTCGACTTTATTGCGAATCAACTGAAGGTCTTGGCGCAGGCGAAAATTTTCGCCCTTCAGCCGCTTGTTTTCGGCCAAGCGCCCCAGCACGTGGATGTAGTCGATTCCAATGAGAACCATGAAGACGGCGCAGAGGGAAAAGAGTACGACGCCGAGTTTCAGGAGAAAAAAAGGCAAAATGACTTTGTGCACGCGACGCGTGCGTTCGGGAATAACCATCAAGGTGACGAAGCGCTCGCGCCACCACCGTTTGGTGCGATCAATTAACATATTGGCACATATGGGCTAAACAACGATTGAATCACCGCGGCGAGAACCCGTCAATTGACCTCGACGATGAGCGCGGTGATGTTGTCGTCTCCGCCCCGCGCGTTGGCAAGGCCGATCAGACTCTTCAATCCCATTTCCGATCCGTGCTTCAGAATACTGTCCTTAATCTCCGCGCCATTCACCATCCCCGACAATCCGTCGGTGCAGAGTAGAAACAGGTCTCCCGGCTGGGATTGTCGACGATAGATGTCGACGTTGACGCGATCTTCGTAGCCGACCGAACGCGTGATCACATTCCGAAATTGATAGGTGGACTCCTGGCCCACCGCGAGACGGCCGGCGCGAATTTCTTCGTTCACGAGTGAATGGTCCTCGGTCACCTGCCAGATGCCGCCGCTGTTCATCAGATAGGCGCGGCTATCGCCGACTTGCGCGACGTAAGCGACCCCTTCGAAGAAGAGCAGGGCCACAATCGTCGTGCCCATTCCCGAAAGCTCGGAATTTTTCTTACTCTGATCGTAGATTTCCTTGCAGGAAAGATTGACGGCGCGATCGAGTTTTTCGCGCGGGTGCATGCTGCGATTTTCGTCGCAAAACTTACGGATGACGTCGACGGCGAGTTTGCTCGCCACTTCGCCCCCGCGATGCCCGCCCATGCCGTCGGCCACGACGTAGAGCTGCAGCTCATCGTCCTTGAGATAGGCATCCTGGTTGATCTTCCGCTTCAATCCGATATCGGTCAAAGCGTAGCCGGCGATCTTCATCCCGTTCTCCGTCCCCTCATCTACCTAACGGCACATTTTCCAAGAAAATCGAGGGAGATCCGTAGCCCGCGTAGAAATGCAGGTCGCGTCCGACGGCGACGGCGGAGCGCATCAGCTGCACCGGGTCAAACTCTAGTTCGATACCGGTCAACGGTTCACTGCACTGCCCAAACGCGACGCGCCAACCACTCCCGCGCAGCACAAATTTTCCCGATGGCAGCGCCCGCGCCTCCAACGCTTCGATATGATCTAAGTAAACCCCGTTGCCCATCAACTCCAAAAGACCCTGCCGGCTTTTTTCCCCGGGCTCCCAATACAAGGTCGAAGGGCTAATGCGGGGGTGCATCTCCCCTTCCGCACGCAGGCGGTTGCCGGTGGTCAGGCGGTTTTCACGCGTGGCGCAATAAACATCGTAGAGCCAATTCTTGATCGTGCCTTTGTCGACGAGCACCGTGCGCTGCGTCAGCGCGCCTTCCAAATCAAAGGGGGCGGACCAGGGAGAATCGGGGTGGTTGCCGTTATCGGACAGGGAAAGGCACTCGGCAAAAACGGTTTGGCCTAGCTGTCCCTGCAGGGGACTTCGTTCCGCCTGCACCGCGTCCGCCAAAAACCAAGAACCCATGGTTCGGAGCAGACGGGTCGCGACCGCCGGAGCCATCACGACTTTGCGTCGGCCGCGGCCGCATGGTTTGGCGGCGCGCTTTCCGCGGCTTTCCACCAGCTGGTTCATTGCGTCGAGCCAGGCCTCGCGATCCGTTAAGATCCCACGGGCCCCGTGCTCTTCCTGCCGAAAGATCGCTTCGTCTTCCGCGTGACCGAGAACCGACAAACTCACGAAGTGCGCCCGATCGGAGTGCCGTAACTCCTGCCGCTCGGTTTTGCGGCGCAACAACGTCTCTTGCTGCCGCTCTTCGTACGCCTCTTCCAGATCGGAACAAGCGGGCGAAAGACGCTCGTTCAGACTCGTGTATTCAAAGGGCATCTCACCCGAAGCCGCAACCTTCGGCGGTGTTTTCCAAATCGGAAAACGAAACCACGGGTCGACGGCGGCGCGATTGGCCGATTCAAAGGCCGCTTCCACCAGCGTGCCGATCGAATCCGTCGTGGGATTGAGGAATACCGCCTTACCGCCGCGTTTGCGGTGCAAGATGCGCAAACTCAGCCAAAGGCGCTCGCCCTCCGACGCGGAACGGAGCACTCCGTTATGGTAGCGAATGCCTCGCGAACGATTGCGCTGAATCGCGATTTCGAAATCATCCGCAATGACAAGTTTCGGGTGCTGGCGGATGCGGTCGACTAGAGCTTCGAGCGGCGTTCCCACTCGCCGATTCTAACCTAAGACATATCTAATTTGGATCGGATCGTCTCCGACCAATGACGCACCGGCGAGCGCACGAGTTTGAGGAAAGTCTCCGAGGTGCGCACGCGCACGTAGTCCTTCTCGTCGATCTCGTGATTGATCTGTCCGTCGAGCACTAAGTAGACCTTCCCTTTAAATTCTTTGGGCGTGATTTTGATCGGGAGATCCTGGGGCACAATCACCGGCCGAGCGGAAAGCGCATGGGGACAAATGGGAACGAGGACCAAGCCGTTCACTCCGGGGTGAAGCAAGGGCCCGCCGGAAGACAGGGCGTAGGCGGTGGATCCGGTCGGCGTTGCCACAATGTAACCATCCGCCCGCACATAGCTTAGAAACTGATCCCCAATGTGCACATCGAATTTCAACATCGGGGTGCGCGCATCCTTCGTCACGACCACGTCGTTGAAGACCAGTCCCGAGACGCGGCAAAGATCCTTGCGGCAGATCTCGACCTGAAGCAGGCGCCGCGGCTCCTCAATACATTTTCCCGCCAGCGCATCCCCCACCGCTTTGATCATGTCATCGGGTGAAGTCTCGGTGATGAATCCCAGCGTACCTAAGTTGATCCCGAGCAGGGGGAAGAGCGACTTGTTCTGCAGGCGGCGTACTAATGTTAGAAAGGTGCCGTCACCGCCGATGATGACACCGAGCGCAACGTCCTTAACGCTTTTATCGTCGATTTTCTCTTCGCCATCGGTCACGTCGAGCGTTTGGTAGCCCTTTTTTTTCAACCAGGCCGCGAGCTCCTGGCTGGCCGCCGATGCCTTTTTGGCTTGTCGCTTGGAAAAAATCAGAACCGTGTTCTTCTTAGGCACGCAAATCACCTCCGACGGCTTTGATGATAGCGAACGGACATAGGTATGTCGATTTTACCGACGGCGGTGTGATCGTTTGTTACCTCTTGGTTAGATCTTTCCGTGCCGCGTATTGATCTTTTTCAAGACCTCTATAGCCTTACGTTTAGCCATTCTTTCAGCGACAAACTGGTCGTACGCACGATTTACAGCACAATTAAATAGGGGCGAAAGCCCCACTTGGGGAGACATTATGAGAAATATTTTCCGGATGTCTGTGGTTTGCATTTCCCTTGCGGCAGGGGTGGCCAATGCCGCGGATTACCTCGTTCGTTTCGACGCTATTGGCCAAGAGCAAGAACAGTTCCTTTCACAGCACGGTGGAAAGCTGGCCCTGGTCAGTAAAGAAGGCGTGTTGTTTAAGTGGACCACGCATCATGAAAACGCGATGGAAGTCGCGACGTGGGATCCCGCGGTTCGCTACATTCAGCCGAACTTCACGATCCGTCTCCTTAAGAACCCTTCGATCGAAGCGAATCGGGCCGCGATCCAACAAGCGCTCGCGAATCACCCGATGGACCTGACCACCATGGGTGGTGATCTCTCTGACAACCCGGCGATCAATAAGCCGCCAACGCAGGGCAAGGGCAACGACCCGATGCTCACCAACGCGTGGGGCATGGGCCAAATCGGCGCGGCGAAAGCCGTGACCCGTTCGGCCGCCGGTAAAGGCATCATCGTCGCCGTGACGGACACCGGCGTGGACTACAACCACGAAGACCTCATCGCGAATATGTGGCGTAATTCGGCGGAAATTCCGGACGACGGCATCGACAACGACAAAAACGGTTATGTCGACGACGTGGTCGGATGGGATTTCGCGGCGGATGACAACAAGCCTTACGACATGACGGTGGATCTGTTCAGCCTCCTATTTGGTGGCGGCAACCCCGGCCACGGTACACACGTTTCGGGTGTGATTGCGTCGGCGTACAACAACGGCATTGGTATCGCCGGCGTGGCGCCGCAGGCGAAGATCATGGCCCTTCGGTTCATCACCGAAAAAGGTCAGGGTTCGACGGAAGCGGCGATTAAAGCGATCGACTACGCGGTCGCCAACGGCGCGAAAATCATCAACGCGAGCTGGGGTGGCGAAAAAGGCGACGAGGATGACTCGGCGCTGGTCGAAGCCATCGAGCGAGCGGAAAAAGCGGGCGTGATCTTCTGCGCGGCGGCCGGTAACGGTCGGCCCAATGCCGCCAAAACGGCGTCGGAAGGCTTCGACAACGACAGCGACGCCAAACCGATGATCCCGGCGACACTGAAAATCAGCAACATCGTTTCCGTGGCCGCGATCGACGACCAAGAGCAACTGGGCAAATTCTCCAACTGGGGAGTGCGTTCGGTGAAGCTCGGAGCCCCCGGGGTGAAAATCCTGTCGACGGTTCCCGGCGATCGCTACCAAGACACCGTGATCGATTTGCCGATGTTCGGCATCACGGCGCACTGGGACGGCACGTCGATGGCAACCCCGCACGTAGCCGGAGCACTGGCTTTGGCCTGGTCCGATCACTCGAGCTGGAAGTACAACGAGGTGGTGGATGCCGTCATGAAGGCCACGAAGCCGGTTTCGGCTTTGAAAGGGAAAGTCGTCACGGGTGGTCGCTTGGACCTGCAAGGTCTGTAAGAGTCTCGAACGACACAAGACGGCCGGCGCCGCGTGCGCCGGCCGTTTTTTTTTGCACCGGCGCATGTTAAGAAGGATCACATGAAATCGCGAAAAATCCTCTCCTATTTGGTTTTGGTGCTGATCGCTCTTGTGCTGACCGAGCCGTCCGCCCACGCCCGCAAACGGCGCCGCACCTATTCGGGCCCCCCTCCGACTCACCCGGTCATTCTCTGGTCGCGCACGCTTGAAGAAAGCACCGACCCGGAGCAACGAAAGGTGGCCGCCTTTAAACTCAGCCAATATTCGCAGCCGATTTTTCAAACCAAGGTCGTCACCACCTTGATGAAATGCACGAAGGATCCCGAAGTGCAGATCAAAGTGCTCTGCACCAAGGCGATGGGCCGCGTACGTTCGGCGAGTCAAGAAGCCCAGGTGCGCGATACCTTGGTTTCGCTCTACGGGTCCGATCCGGTATTGAAGAATACCGTCGTTCGCACCTTGGTCGTGCGCAAAGATTCGCATCCGAGTGTCCAGAAGCTCTTGGTCGACGCGTTGATGAAGACCGAAGACACCGACGAAACTCTAGTTCTGCTGTCTTACTTTGAAGGCCTAACGGTGGAACCGCCAGATTTGACGACTAAGTTGGTTGAACTCTACGGCAAACGTTCCAATGTGAAGGTCCGCCGCTCGATCGCCAAGGTGCTCGAGTCGCGCGCTAATGGCGAGGACAATGTGATTGAGCTCCTCAGCCAATGCGCCCAAGAGCGCGACACGCCCCTCGCGTTGAATTGTCTGGCCGGCTTGCAATCCCAAGCGAAGAAAGACGCACGAGCCTGGGCCGCCATCCAAAAAACGATCCTGAGCGATGACCCGGATGTGTTACTGGCGACGCTCGATGTGATCAATGCCCTGCCCGACAATAAGAGCCCCGTCATCTCTCATCGTCTGCTCGAACTCATCGAAGACGCGGAAGATCCGGATATTCAGGAAAAGTCGGTTTTGGCGCTGGGGATTTGTGGGGATCAGAGCGAAGCCACCGTGAAGTCGCTCGAAAAGGTCTTTAAGAACGAGAAAACCGAAGAAGCCACGCGCATTGCCGCCGCGCTCACGCTCGGCAAGCAAGCGGCGAGTTTCCCCGATGGCCCCAAGGAAATGCTCTCGGGCTGCGTGAAGGAAGGCGCGTCCCAATCTTTGAAAACCGCCTGCCAACTGGGCCTCAACGAATTGGCCCGGCTAGCTCGCGCCGCCGCAGCGGCCACGCCGCCCATTCCCCACACGCCGGCGTCGAGCTCCGCAACCGCGGAAAAAGCGGATAAGGCGTCCGAAACGAACTAGTTTGTTACTGTCAGGCGAACCCGAAGCAATCGATCCGTCACGTGACGGATCATCGGCTCAAACGCGAAAGAGATCTAAGCACACGCAATACAGATCTTCCTCCTTAGCACTGGCAACGATCGTACGTTTTCGGTCGATAAATTCGAGCAGCAATTCTCGAATGGCCTGGAAGTCGGCGTCCGAAGCGCTCACCACCGCGGTGTAATGGAGGTTCTCAACGGATGCCATTTGCGCATCGACCACCGCACGTTGCCGCCAATTGTTTTGATGAACGGAATTCCAAGGGGAATTCTTGGGCAGGTGAATATTGAGCTGCGTGACCGTCCAGCGCCCATCCCGATACTCCACCAGTTCCATGGCTTGGAGGCCCTTCAAGATCTTTTCTACCTCGGTCGTCGGGATGGCCATGCGATCGCTGATGGCGGCGAGCGTTTGGTACTTCGGAATGGTCGCCAGAATATGCACGGCACTCCAGAGCCACGAGCCGTAGTAGGGCGTTTCCGTGAGATCGGTCGGAGGAGCCAGAAAGCGCTCACTGAGATTCAGTCGCTTTTGCTGGATCTCTCTCAATCGCTTTTGGGTCACCCGCCTCAACCCGGGCGTTCCGGCCCGGTCTAAATGAACTAGTTGAACGAAGTATTCGGCTTCGTCGGGTCCAAGGTTCCAGAACTCGGCTAAGCTCGCCGCGTGCTCGGGCGTCAAATGGATCGGACCATTGAGTACCTGGGAAAGGTAGGTCCGCTGACATTTCGCTCCCGCCGCCAGTTTCGACCGGTAACCCTTCACTTCCGAGTGAGCGTGGATTTGAAAGGCAATAAACGCTTTGTAACTGGAATGATCGAAAAGGGTCACGCAAAACCGTAATAATTAATGACATTTTGTGCAATGTTTTTATAAAAACCACCTTGAGAGATTTTTAGCCGAATGAGAAAACAGAACCCATCAAGAACCTGGGGAGGGGACAATGGGATCATTCTTTTATCGCTTCGCTTTAGCGGTCGGCGTACTTTTTCAACCTTTCGTCTACGGGGGCGGAAGCTCAAGTGGCGGAACGGACAATCTGAAACTCGAATCGGGAACGGCTTGGTTTTTACAAGACGGCGAATCTGATGTCGAGATCCCGTACTGTCTCCAGTTGTCGCCAAAATTTGGACTCAGCGCTTCGGATGTGGAACGCGCCGTAACGACGACGGCCGAAATCTGGAAAAACTATATCCGACCCCACAAGATCGAATATGGGGGCATGAGATTTGTTTTCAAGTTCACTCCGTTGCCGTCTTGTGACGGAAGAGAATTGCTAACTCTGTATTTAGGGACATCCACTACGCAAACCGACGCGATTCGCACCAAAAAGTACGAAAACCCTACGGCGTTCAGCGAGCGCACTTATTTCGATATGAAAAGCGGATTGGGACGCGGATTCATTTGGTTTGCAAAGCGTGGCGAAATCGACGGGACTTACCCGGAATGGTCAAATCCCATCACGTTCCAAGGGTCTCTCTTGCATGAACTGGGGCATGTCTTTGGTATATCCGAACACATCGACGGAACCATAATGGGCAACATCACCCGCGAATTGAAATACGGGTCCAAAGTCCGCCTTCAGACCATCGACTGGGAAAATGAATTGATTCCCGTTCGCGGCCACTGGCGGCCCGGAAACCCACAAACCTGGACCATGTCGGATTTTAAGAACGCTTTGGATTTCTATCCCGCGTACAAGCCAGACCGCTTCCTCCAAGCTTTCAAGCAATTGGTGGGTCGTGACCCGTCCGGCCAAGTCATTTCAAGACTCAAGTTGGACAGTAAATTGCCTCGTATGGCAGGCTCTGCCGATCCCCGAACCATTGTCTTGGAACTGCAGGATGAAAAAGGAACGAGAGCGTTTTCACTCGTTCTTTCGGACGAGGCTGACAGTTTCCCGAAAGGGCGTTCCGTTTTCTCGCGCGTTAGATCAGGGCACTCGCGTTGGGACATTCCTCTAACCGTCGAACGAGAATCCGCTTACCTAACCACAGTGTCCGGTGAAACTATCGACGTCGAGATCACTCACGGACAGGACTCGCGAATTGAGGTGAGTTACCGGGGGAAAGACCATAAGCGTTACATTCTCTTGCGGGGTTATCAGGGCGACATGAAACCCGGCATTTTGTAGACGAACGCGGGACCTATCCGTCACGTGACGGATAGGTCTCTCAACCTCTTCCTAACGCGAGTCGTCAGACTACCAGTAATGGACTAGAGAGGCCACGCCAGTATGCCCGCTATAGCTGTTCTGATAACCGATCCCCTCAAAGATGTAGCCGAAGCCGAGATCCCACTGCCGATTGACACTCCACACTGCCGCAATGGAGAGCGGCACCGTGATTCGGGCCAACACGGGGGGATTGAGCGTGGAAGAGTACAAGGCGTAAGCCAATCCGTTGCCACCCCGAAGCGTGGCCCGCGCACGTAGCGCAAACAGAGGGTTCAACTGAAACAGCGGCCCCACTCCAAGCTCGGCCGTCCAAGTGGCAGGATTGCCGCCCGTGCGAAAGCTCGCATCGACCCGCGGAACAACTTCCAGGGCAAAAGCCCGATTGAGTTTTTGGCGGTAGTAAAGCGATGCGGCGGGCGAAATGAGCAATCCGACCGAACCCGTGCCGTACCCGAAGCCCAATCCCAGACTTGCTCCCACCAAATGATCCGCCGTTCGATCGATCTCGTAAGAAACACTCGTGGGCAGTGGGCTCCAATTCAAAGTCCATTTGTCGGACAAAGCGACCCGCCAAAACAGTGGCACGGGAATCGGGGGAAGGAAGGCCGCCGTGGTACTGTCGGAGTAGAACCCGAAAGGAATGATCATCGACCAGGTCGCGACTTTGTCGGGCAAGGTATACGGGCGATCGATCTCACTACGCGGGTAGCTCGCGAGCTCCGGCGCACTCGTGCAACCGCCCACAAAAAGAAGAAAAACCGCCAAGATCCAAACACCGAATGCTTTCCTCATTTTTCCCTCTGCCGAATTCTTACTTCAGCCGAGCCATCAAGGCAAACCTTGCGGCGACCGCAAAGACCGCGGGACGCCTTTGCGGTTTATCCGTCACGTGACGGATCGTTTTCGGTGCAAGTTCCGATGGTGGGCCGAGCAAA
>CAZFMF010000035.1:0-33767 GCA_964519985.1 uncultured Pseudobdellovibrionaceae bacterium
GATCTTTTCCATTCCTGCCCTAACGCGCCGTAACCACATGAAATTACGGAGAGGGCCCACAAGCTGCCAAAAATGGTCCCTTGTTTCTAGATTTTCAAACTGCTAAACCCCTCTTCTTTGAACCGGGGGTAGCGGTGGAAACAGGAAGGTGGCAGGGTCTTACGATCTTCGTGTTGTTGATGGCTCTCACCCGCCCCGCGTGGGGCATGCAGTGCCCTCAGCTTTTGGCGAACAATCATTCACCCCACATCAAAATCCTTTCTGCGCGGGTGACAACCGCAGCCGATTACACTTCATTTTTGCGCCGCGATCGCCGCTTCTTTTGGAGCACGGTTTTTCATTCGCGTGCTCCGGCCCGCACTGTGCCGGTCTTTTTCATGGAAACCGAATCGGGTCTTTCGGTTTTCTTGGCCTTGCCTAAGGAGGAAGCGGCTGCACCCCTCCTCAGCTCTCTCATAGGGCCGGTTATCAGGGTCGCGCCCGAATATGTTCTAGAACACCACTCGAACGATACGCTATCGGATGAAGTCCGAAATGGTCTAAATGCAGGAAAAGATTCCGCGGTCGTGGAGATTCGAGGCTTTTCAGAGGACCGTGGATCGGCGATTCTCAGCTGGCTAATCAAAGCTGGGCACCTCTTTCGGAGTGCTCCGGTAGCTCATAGCGGTACCTCTTGGATTGCGACCGTCGCTGACGCAATGAAAGCGCAATCGACTGACAGAGAAGATTTTGAGGTCCCCGGAAACTGGGACTGGATGACGGCGCCAGGGCGAGTCCTATTTTGGAATCAGGAAAAGACTCAGAATGAAACGATTCCCATCGTGCTGCGAAAGAAAGGGGATGCCTTTCACATCTACACCCCCGCCAAGGATAAGAAAGACGCAGAGGGCATCTACCTCTTCATTCGAAAATCGGAACGACGCACTTTGGCATCTAGGGGACAAGCCTATCTGACCTTTATGCCGACATCCAGAATGGCGTTCTTGGAACCATCAGAAGTGCCCGACGATATCCGCAAGCTTTTGCCGGTGGGCCCGATGATTGAGATCATTTGCGACACCCCCTCATTGATGTTCGACGGCATCATTGGTTCGCGCGACGGATCGCTCAGCGGTACGGTTGGCGAGTAAGCAGGATTAACCTCAGTAATATCGCGCAAGATCCTGCGCCTGGACGTCTCACAATTCGCTTTGTAATACTCGCATCCGGTCCTTTGCGGAGCTCAGTTTAGAAGCTTTGAAAGCCCAACGATTTGGAAAAAAGCGTGCGGCGGAAGGCACCAAGAAAAATCCAACTCCGGCGCCGGAGTTGGAAAGCAGCCATGGGCGCTACCTATCCAAAGCGTTAAAGTTCAAGGTGTGGGAGCGAGACCTTGCCCGCTGCACGGAGTGCAACAGTACCCGAAACCTCAATTAAGACCATATTCGGCCCATTGCCTTGGGATCAAAGAGCGGGCGCCAAGATCTTTGGGCATCGATCCCGCGAAGCCGCTAGATTGAAGTCTGGACGTAAAGGGACATAGTTTTGTTTGAGATTTCTTGGTATCCAGGGTCGCGATGAAGAAGAAGACGTCACGCGCGGGCAAGAAGGAGTGCTACCACTGTAAGAAGTGGCTGGCGCCGACGGAGCGTAAGTCCCATGATTGTTGGACGACTACGGAAGGCGCGCTCACACGCGACTTGGCGCCCGAACTCTTGGATGCCTGGGAAAAGATCCGGGAGACGGCGAGCGGGTTTGGCGAGCAGCGCATTTATGCCTCCCACCGGTCGATTATGTTCTCCCGAAAATCCTGTTACTTCTTTGTTCGGCCGACGAAAAAGCGGCTCGAGCTGATCTTTTTTGCCGGTCGGAAAATCAAACACGCCAGTATTCGAAAAACCTACGCTACGACCAAGACGAAGCATTCGCATCTTGTCTTTGTGACCCACGAAGACCAGGTCGAAACGCCGCTGACGGATTGGCTCCAAGAAGCGTACGCGTTTTGCCCACCCCAAAAGGACGAAGGCACCGCGGTCAAAGAGGCAACCCCGCGTCCAAAGCGCAAGACGGTCACCTTTAGTGAGCTCACGGGAAAATAGCCGGGTCCATGGCGCTTCGCCATGACCGAGGACTTTGACATCCCGCTTTAGGGGTGCCACGAAAAAGGCATGAAAAAGGTTGCGGTCGTGCTTTGCGGGAGCGGGTTCCGGGATGGGAGTGAAATCCGGGAATCCGTCGCGACACTCTGGGCGCTGAGTCAGCTTCCTTTAGAAGTGCAATGTTTCGCGCCGGATGCCCCGCAAGCCGACGTCGTCAATTGCCTTACGATGCAAGCCGCGGAAGGCGAGAGCCGGAATATGTTGGTGGAGGCCGCTCGCATTGCGCGGGGGAAAATCAAACCGCTCGAGTCGCTTTCCTCGGGGGAGTTTGCGGCGATCATCCTTCCCGGCGGATTTGGGGTGGCGAAGAACCTTTGCAGTTTTGCCCGGGAAGGCAGCCAGGGGAGTGTTTTGCCGGCCTTGGAAAAACGTCTGCATGAGTTTCACGCCGCCCGCAAACCGATCGGGGCGATCTGTATCGCACCGGCCGTTGTCGCTTTAGCGTTTCGCGGTAAGAATTTTGAATTGACCGTGGGCACCGGCGGCGAAGCCGCGCAAGAGATTGAACGCCTCGGGCACCGGCACGTCGCGCGCCGAGCCGATGAACACCACGTCGACCGCGCCCACCGGATTGTCAGCACTCCGGCCTATATGATCGACGAGGCCCCCCTCCACCATATTTTTGCCGGAATTCAAAAGCTGGTGAACGAAGTCGCTCACCTTGCCTAGTCGGACTTTCTAACTCCAGTAACGGCGCGATTCTTCGACAGAAAATCCCGTTGCCGTTCGCCGCGTCGCGCGGGTATCTTAATGTCCGTTTCAATCAACTCCAGGAGCAAGCACAGCGGTGACCCTCGCGGCGGAAAGTTTCCAATATATTCCAGTGCTGATGTTGATCGGATTGGGGATTGGTTTGTCGGCGGCGATTTACTACGCGTCGGTTTGGCTCGGCCCCCGCGTTCCGCACCCCAAGAAAGACATGCCGTTTGAGTGCGGGGTGCCGGCCCATGGGGATACGCACCGGCGGTTTTCGGTGCGCTTCTACCTGATTGCCATTTTGTTCCTGCTTTTCGACGTAGAAGTGATCTTCCTCTTTCCTTGGGCCATCGTTTTCAAAGACTTCCTGAAGGTGAATAGTTTCATCCTCTGGGAAATGGGATTCTTCGTGGCGGTTTTGCTCGTCGGCTACGTCTATGTACGCCGTCGCGGCGCCCTGGAGTGGGAATAGGTCCGGAGGCGGTATGGGAAAAGACGGTTCGGCGCAGTTTTTCACGACGCAACTCGAAGCGTTCATCAACTGGGGACGCAAGTGGGCCCTTTGGCCGATGCCTTTCGGCACCAGCTGTTGCGGCATCGAAATGATGGCGACCCTCAGTGCGGACTACGACATGGCCCGTTTCGGTGCGGAAGCGATTCGCTTCTCCCCCCGGCAGTCGGATCTGCTGATCTGCGCAGGCATCGTGAACGCGAAAATGTCGCCGGTTTTGAAGACCGTTTACGACCAGATGAGTGACCCAAAATGGGTGATGTCCTTCGGAGCTTGCGCCTCTTCCGGCGGGGTTTTTCCGGTCTATAGTGTGACCCAAGGGATCGATAACATCATCCCGGTCGACATCTATATTCCCGGCTGTCCCCCTTCCCCCGAGAGCGTGTTGGACGGGCTTTTGAAACTGCGCGACCGCGTGCAAAAAGGCGATACGCATTCCTTGCGCCGCATTCGCGAGAAACGGCCGGCCGAAGCATGAACATTCACACCCCTTTGAAGACTAATGGCGGCGATTGGATTGCGAAGTACGGCGACGCCTGGAAAAAGCAGATTGAGAAAGTGAAAGCCAAATTCGGCGACGCGATCGAAGAAATTCGCACCCCGTGGGACTACCCGACGGATGTGCCGATTTTCATGGTGAAGAAAAATCGCATTGTGGAGATCTTGAAATTCCTGCGCACCGATCCCGATTGCGAATACTTTTTTCTCTCCGACATGACCGCCACCGACGAAGAAACGCAGCCACGGTTTGAGGTGGTCTACAATCTTTTCGCCCGCGATCGCGGCCCGCGCATCCGCGTGAAGTGCCGAGTGGCCGAAGGCGAAGAGGTTCCCACCGCGGTCAGCGTTTGGAAGGGTGCCGACTGGGCGGAACGCGAAATTTACGACATGTACGGGATCAAGTTCAGCGGGCATCCCAATATGCGCCGCATTTTGATGGACTACCGCTGGGAAGGGTATCCGTTGCGGAAAGACTACCCCCTCGATGGGTATCAGCTCTTTCCCGACGCCGAGCCGCCGGATCCGGAACGTTTGAAATAGGGGAAGCCAGTGACCGATCGCGATCTCCATACGCCTTTGCACCGAGAAGCCGACCCGAATTCGGGTGGTCCGCACGATCGCTATATCGTGCAAAATGACCCCGATGATCTCTGGGATGATTCTCGGGTCATCATCAATTTGGGCCCTACGCACCCGGCGATGCACGGCGCCTTCCGGATGGTCGCCAAAATCAACGGCGAAACGATCGAGAAGTCGTATTGCGAATTCGGCTACACGCACCGCGCGAAGGAAAAGCTCGGCGAACACCGCACCTACCACCAGTTTGTCGTTTTCACCGATCGTCTGAATTACTGTTCCGCGCTCATCAACAATGTCACGTACTCGATGGCGGTGGAGAAGCTGATGGGCATCGAGGTGCCCGAGCGCGCCGTTTGGATCCGCATGGCCTGCGCCGAACTCGCCCGTGTGACCGATCATTTGGTTTGCATTGGCATCGGCGCGGTTGACGTCGGCGCTTTCTCGTTCTTCCTCTACGGTTTTCACCAGCGCGAAGAGGCGTACACGCTCATTGAAAAGCTCTGCGGTGCGCGCATGACCACCTCGTACACCCGCATTGGCGGCTTGATGTACGACGCCCCCGTAGGCTGGGAAGATGATCTTAAAGTGTGGGTGAAAAAGACTCGCGACGTCGTGGCCGAGATGGATAAGCTGCTCACGAACAACCGCATTTTCGTGGACCGCACCGTGGGAATCGGCGCGGCGAGCAAGGAAATCTGCGATCAGTACAGTTTCTCCGGACCCATTGCGCGCGCGGCCGGAATCGACCGCGACCTGCGCCGCGACCAGCCGTACATGTACTACCCGGAATTGAAGTTCAGCGTGCCCACCGGCACGAATGGCGACGTCTACGATCGCTACTTAGTGCGGCTGGCCGAATTGCGGGAGTCGCTCTCGATGCTAGAGCAGATTGCCGACCGAATTAAGCCCGGCCCGATTTGGGCCGACGACAAACGCACGCGCATTCCGGCCAAAGTCGATGTCTACAACTCGATGGAAGCGATGATCCACCACTTTAAGTTCTTCATGCGCGGATTTGAAGTTCCGGTGGGTGAGGCCTACACTACAACCGAAGCGGCGAATGGCGAGTTGGGTTTCTATATCGTGAGCAAAGGCGCCACCAAGTCACACCGTATGCGCATTCGCGGGCCCTCCTTCTGGCACTACCAAGCGCTTTCCGAGCTTTCCAACGGCCAGAAGATTGCCGACATGGTGATGACTTTGGGCAGCATTAACATCATTGCCGGAGAACTCGATCGATGAGCAGCCGAGGCAAAGTCCTTTCCAGCAAGTTCTACGAAGTCATGGACAAGCTCGCCCCGCGCTATCCCACGCGCCAGGCGCTATTGCTCCCGGCTTTGCACCAAGCGCAGGAAGAAACGCGTTGGCTCTCCGATGAAGTGATGGACGAGATTGCGGCCTACGTCGATCTGCACCCCGCGAAAGTCCAAGAAGTAGCGTCGTTTTACACGATGTACAACTTAAAGCCGGTCGGAAAGTACCATCTGAAGATTTGTACCAACGCGGCCTGCATGTTGCGCGGCGCGGACGGTCTGGTCGCCCACTGTGAGAAAAAACTCGGTATCGCAGTGGGAGAAACGACGACCGACAATCGGTTTACCTTAATGGAAGAAGAGTGCCTGGGTGCCTGTGGCACGGCGCCGGCCATGATGTTCAACGACGATTACGTGGAGAATCTCACCGTCGCTAAGATGGATGAGCTGCTCGCGAAGCAATAGAGATTCTAATGAGCGAAACCCTCTTCATTCAGCACTTCAAAGAAGACTCCCGGCCGATTGGCTACTACCTCGACAGGATGCAGGGCTATACGGCCCTGAAAAAGGCATTGGGCATGGCCCCCGACGACGTCATTAATGAGGTGAAGAAATCGAATCTGCGCGGCCGCGGCGGCGCCGGCTTTCCGACCGGCGTGAAGTGGAGCTTCATCCCGAAACAGGCGCAAAAGCCCAAGTATGTCGTCGTTAATGCCGACGAATCGGAACCGGGAACCTTTAAAGACCGGGATCTCATGCGCTACACGCCGCACCTATTGATCGAAGGAATCGCGATTGCGGCCCACGCGATTGGTTCGAGCATCGGCTACATCTATATTCGTGGCGAGTACACGCGCGAAGCGAAGCTCTTGCAGGAAGCCATCGACGAAGCCTACGCCAAGGGCTACCTGGGCAAGAATATTCTGGGCTCCAGCTTGAACCTCGATATCACGGTTCACCGCGGTGCCGGTGCGTACATCTGCGGGGAAGAAACCGGCCTTTTGAATTCGCTGGAAGGCAAACGCGGGGAACCCCGCGTGAAACCGCCCTTCCCGGCCATTGCCGGCGCGTTTGGCGGGCCCACGATCGTGAATAACGTCGAAACCCTTTGCGCGGTGCCCTTCATTATAAATCGCGGCGGCGATTGGTTTGCGAAGTTGGGAAAATTCGAAAAGTCAGGCGGCACGCGTCTGTTTTGCGTTTCCGGGCATGTGAAAAAACCGGGATTGTACGAACTGCCGGCCGGCGGCGTGACCTTGCGCGAACTGATTTACGACCACTGCGGTGGGATTCTCGACGACAAGAAATTGAAAGCGGTGATCCCGGGCGGGTCATCGGCACCGGTGCTCACCGCCGATGAAATCGATATTCCGCTCGACATCGAACCGATGATGAAGGCTAAGACGATGCTCGGTTCGGCCGGGATCATGGTCATCGCCGAGGGATTTCCGGTGGTGAAACTGATCAAGCGCATCACCCATTTTTACGCCCACGAATCGTGCGGCCAGTGCACCCCTTGTCGGGAGGGATGTCGTTGGATGGCCGAAGTGCTGGATCGCATCGTCGACGGTAAGGGCAAGCGCAAAGACATGGACCTGCTCCTAGATGTCGCCAACAATATCAACGGCAAGACCCTTTGCGCCCTGGGTGACGCGGCGGCGGGTCCGGTCATGAGTTTCGTTACGAAGTTTAAGGCGGATTTCGAGCAGTTGATTCCGCAGGGAGCCTAAGCGATGCCGAAATGTACCATCGACGGTAAATCCATCGAGTTTCAGCCGGGCACGAACCTGATTGAGGTCGCGCGTACGGCGGGAATTGAAATTCCGTATTATTGCTACCACCCCGCAATGAGCATTGTGGCCCAGTGCCGCATGTGCGCGGTGGAAATCGATGGAATGCCGAAGCTGCAGACGGCCTGCTCCACCGCCGCGACGGACGGAATGGTGGTCAAGACTACCAGTGAGCGTTCGCGACAGAATCAAAAATCAGTGATGGAGTTCTTGCTCATCAACCACCCGCTGGATTGCTCGATTTGCGACAAGTCCGGGGAGTGCGATCTCCAGGATTATTCCTATAAGTACGGCAGCGACAAGATGCGCTACGACGAGCGGCGCCGCACGTTTGTCGACGAGGACATGGGCCCGGTCATTAAGAAGAACATGAACCGGTGCATCCACTGCACGCGGTGCATCCGCTTCGGCCAGGAAATTACGAAGATTCCGGAAATCGTGGCCGTCCAGCGCGGCAACCACACCGAAATCGTCACGGTGGAAAACCGGCCATTGCAGACTGATTACGCCGCTTGCTATGCCGACATCTGCCCGACTGGCTCGTTGACTCTCAAAGACTTCCGATTCCGCAAACGCGTTTGGTTCCTCAGCAAGACGGATAGCATCTGCGAGGGTTGCTCCCGCGGCTGCAGCATGACGCTCTGGAATGAAAAAGACGATCTCTATCGCTGCACGCCCAAAGTGAATATGGAAGTGAATAAGTGGTGGCTCTGCGATGAAGGCCGCTTCAATTTTCACTATGTGAACGACGAAAAGCGCATGACGACGCCGCGCACGCGCAGTGGCACCGGCTTAAAAGAGGCGACCTGGCAGGAGGCTCTCGACCGGGCGACCCTTTTCTTAAAGGACAAGAAGGTCATGGTGCTGGTGGGCTCCGACTTGACCCAGGAAGAAGCGACCGCCGTCCAGGCTTACGCCAAAAAAACCGGCGCTCCGCTTTTCCATTTCGGCACTCCGAGCGTCGGTACCAGCAAGGATGATGTCGATATCGACAGTCTGCTCAAGCGCAAGAGCAAGACGAGCAATCTGCACGGCTTAGAGAAACTGGGCATCGCGCCTTTTACCGCTACGCCGGCGGGCATCACCGCGGCCCTCGTTTTCCGAGGCGGGCGCGCGAAGCTCCCGTCGCTCGGCAGTTTGCCGGCCGTAGGGGTTGGCGTCTTCTTCCAGGAAGAAGGCAAGGGACTGGAAGCGGTCCTGCCGGCACCCAGTTTTGCGGAAAAAAGCGGCACGATCGTCAACTTCCAGGGCCGTGAACAGAAATTGAAAGCGGCGATCAAGCCCCTGGGCCAAAGCAAGCCGATCGCGGAGATCTTGTCCCGCTGGGTTCCGAGTCCTTCCCCGTCCACTGGCGACGGATCGCGCTCCAAAGATCGTGAGGCGGCACGGGTATGATCTCGGATTACTCGCTTCTTATCAGTCTCGCGAAGTGCCTGTTCATCATCGTGGTGATTTTGCAGGTCGTGCCGGGAATGCTCTTTCTGGAACGACGAGGCTCGGCTTGGATGCAGAACCGCCTGGGCCCCAATCGCTTGGGACCTTTCGGAATCTTCCAAGGTATCGCCGATGCGGTGAAGCTGATCTTCAAAGAAGACTTCACCCCCGGACACGTGAACAAGTTCTTCTACGCGATTGCGCCCTTCGTTTGCATGATCCCGTCCCTTTTGACCTTCGCCGTGATCCCCTGGGCCGCGCCCATCACGATCAACGGTCAGGTGCTTTCGTTCCAGGTGGCCGACCTCGATATTGGCGCGCTCTACATCATGGCGATCGTTTCGCTGGGAGTTTACGGGATTATGATGGGCGGCTGGGCCGGCAACAATAAGTACTCGATGTTGGGCGCCCTGCGCAGCTCCAGCCAGATGATCTCTTACGAACTCTCCATGGGCCTCGCCTTGGTTTCGATGCTGATGATTTATTCCAGCGTCCAGTTAAACGCGATTGCTGAGTTCCAAGGGCAAGCGCTGGTGACGATCGCCGGCTTCACGATCCCGAAGTGGGGCGTGCTCCTGCAGCCGCTGGCCTTTTTTATCTTTCTCACTTGCACCTATGCCGAGACCAATCGCCTACCCTTCGATCTACCCGAAGGCGAATCAGAAATCGTGGCCGGGTATCACCTCGAATTCGGCTCCATGAAATTCGCGTCGTTCATGCTCGCCGAATACTCGAATATGTTCACCGCCGCGGGTTTCGTAACCACGCTGTTCTTCGGCGGCTGGCAATTACTCCCCGGCATGGGATGGTTGCTCAACCTGTTGGGGCTCACCGGCATGGCCCACGAATGGGCGCGGGTGCTTTTCCAGGCCACGGCGTTTGTGATCAAGGTCGGGATTTTTATGTGGCTCTACGTTTTGGTGCGTTGGACCCTGCCACGCTTCCGGTACGACCAAGTCATGGACTTGGGTTGGAAACTCATGTTGCCCCTTTCGCTCGCTAACCTGATTGTGACCGCCCTGCTGATCTACGGAGGGGTGTACTGATGGACATTAAACGCCGAAAACCGTTTTTTCAGGGACTCTACCTGTTCGAGATCCTGACGGGGCTTTGGATCACCATGAAGAAGGTGATTTTGCACCGCACGGTGACCATTCAGTATCCGGAACAGCGCCGCAACTACTCGGAGCGTTTTCGCGGGCAACACTACATTAAGAGCGTTCAGGGCGTAGAAAACTGCACCGCCTGCATGCTCTGCCCAACGGTTTGCCCCGCACTTTGTATCCATATCGAAGCGGGTGAGCGGGCGACTAAGGAAAAGTTCCCGGTGAAGTTTGATATCGATATTTTGCGCTGCATTTTCTGCGGGATGTGCGAAGAAGCGTGCCCCGAGGATGCCATCAAACTCAGTAATATTTACGAAATGGCGACCCCGGAGCGTGAGATCTACCACAAACCCTTCCTCGATATTCAGCGCGGTAAAGACAAGTCGGGCACCGTTTCGAAATTAAAGGGCAAAGGCGTACAGCTGCCGCGACCGGACTTCCCGGAAGCTGGATTGAAACCGAATATCGGCGAAGTCCACGTCGCCAACCCCGAACTGATGGCGGGTCGCGAGGTTTAAGGGAAACGTATGGGAACCGAAGCTCTGTTTTTCTATCTCTTTGCCGCAATGGCCATCGGCTTTTCGCTGGTCACCATTCTGAAAAAAAACCCGGCGGTCAGCGCGTTCAGTTTGGTCATGGTGTTCTTCTCCTTTGCCGCCATTTACGCGATCTTGGGCGCCCACTTAGTGGCAGCCCTCCAGATTATCGTCTACGCCGGCGCGATCATGGTGCTGTTCATTTTCGTCATCATGTTGCTCAATGCCGACGGCCCCTCATTAGATATGGTGCGTAGCCACTGGGGGCTACGCATTGCCAGCATCGCGCTCTGCGGAGCTCTGTTTCTGGGCTTTGTTTGGGTCTTTAAGAACGCGGCTTTGAGCCCGGTGACCGGCCCGTTCACGCCGCAACAAATCGCGGCCCTCGGGGGTAATACCCGCGTTATCTCGACGCTGCTTTTTACCGAATACTTGTACCCGTTCGAGCTGACCTCCGCCCTGATCCTGGCCGGCATCGTCGGCACGATTGCGTTGGCCAAACGCTCACACCGAGGAAAAGCATGACCGTCACTCCCGTCGAACCTTGGATCATTCTTTCGTTCTGTGCCGCGATCTTCTTCATCGGCCTAACTGGAGTTCTGGTCCGTCGCAATATCTTGGTCATCATCATGAGCATTGAGCTCATGCTCAATGCGGTGAACCTGACCCTCGTCACCTGCTCGGCGCCGCTCAATCATCTGGGCGGGCAAATGAACGTATTTTTCATCATCGTCGTGGCCGCGGTGGAATCCGCCATCGGCCTCGGATTGGTCATCGCTTTGTTCCGCACCTTGCGGACGGTGGATACCGATCAGATTCAGGCACTGAAGGGATAAGCGATGCTCGCACTCATTCCCCTACTCCCCTTTATCGGTTTTCTCATTAATGGAGTGGCTTACGCGGCCATCCAAGTGCGGGGAGGCAAAGCGATCCCCGCCCAAAAGGCCGGAATGGTAGCGACGGGTTTTATCGGCGCGGCTTTCGTCCTGTCCGTGATCTGCTTCCTGCGCCTGGTGGCGATGCCCGAAGAATCGCGCGTCCTGGAATCGACTCTGTTTTCTTGGATCAAAGTCGGTGGGCTCGATATCTCCTTCGCTCTGCGCATGGACGCACTCAATAGCCTTTTCGCGCTGGTCATCACCGGCGTGGGCACGCTGATCCACCTTTTCTCCATCGGCTACATGGGCCACGACGAATCGCCCGGAAAATTCTTCTGCTACTTGAATCTCTTTTGCGCCTTCATGTTGGTACTCGTACTCGGCGCATCCCTCCCGGTGCTCTTCCTCGGCTGGGAAGGCGTGGGACTTTGCAGCTACTTGCTCATCTCTTACTGGTACACCGACCCGGACAAAGCGAGCGCCGGCAAGAAGGCCTTCATCGTCAATCGCATTGGTGATTTTGGCTTTCTGCTCGGCATGTTTTTGATCTACACGACCTTCGGCACGCTCGACTTCGTCGCGCTGAAGAAAGTGGTTTTGGAGATGCCCGTTTCGCCCGGTGTCATCACCACGATTTGCGTGCTGCTCTTCGTTGGCTGTACGGGCAAATCGGCCCAGCTTCCACTCTTTGTTTGGTTGCCCGACGCGATGGCGGGCCCCACTCCGGTATCGGCCCTGATCCACGCCGCCACCATGGTGACCTCGGGGATCTACCTCGTGGCCCGCACCAGCTTCTTGTTCTCGCAGTCATCCGAAGCCCTATCGCTAGTGGCGGGCGTGGGAGCGGCGACCGCGCTCTTTGCCGCGACGATCGCCTTTGCGCAAAACGACATTAAGAAGGTATTGGCCTACTCCACGGTGTCCCAGCTGGGTCTGATGTTTCTCGCTTGCGGTGTGGGCGCGTACGCGACCGGTGTTTTCCACGTCATCACCCACGCCTTCTTCAAAGCCCTGCTGTTCTTGGGCGCGGGCAGTGTGATTCACGGAATGCACGAAGAACAAGACATCCAGAAAATGGGAGGCCTGAAATCGCGTATGCCGAAGACGTTCTTGGTCTTCGTGGCGGGCTGGCTCGCCATCTGCGGCATTCCGCCTTTTTCCGGATTCTTCTCTAAAGACGAAATCCTTTGGCAAGCGTTTAGCTCGTCGCACGGATCCGTCTTGCTCTGGGCTTGTGGAACGATAACGGCGCTCATGACGGCGTTTTATATGACCCGCCTCGTGGTCCTTACTTTCTTTGGCGAGCCCCGATTCGAAGAAGCCGCCCCGCAGGACAAAGGGCATCATGACCACCACGGACACGACCATGGACACGGCCACGGCATCCACGTGCACGAATCTCCAGCGATCATGACCATTCCGCTGCAGATCCTCGCGGTCTTAAGTCTCATCGGCGGTTTCATGGGCATTCCGCATATGAGCTGGTTGGAACACTGGCTGCATCCGGTGCTGGCGCACGCGCCTGAAATGCGCGAAGGCGTGGGACATAGCACGGAATGGGCCTTGATGGGCTTTAGCGTCGTGGTCGCGCTGGCCGGAATGGGCGCGGCATTTTCGATCTACCGCAATTTGAAAACCGCCGATGCGATGCGCCGCCGATTCTCCGGCCCCTACAAGGTCTTGAGCCATAAGTGGTACGTTGATGAGTTTTACGACGCACTGATTGTGAAACCCTTGCGTTCGTTTTCGGTTTTTCTGTGGAAGTTTTTCGACGTCAATGTCATCGACCGGATCGTGCTGAGCTTCGGCACGGCGGCCAATCAGAGCGGCGCCATGGCGCGGACGATCCAAACGGGGTCCACGCAAGTGTACGCGTTCCTGATGCTGCTCGGCTTCGTTTCCATCGTGGGGTACACGCTTTATGGCATCTTCCAATAGCTGCATTCTTAGCCTTCTCGTTTTCTTGCCCCTGATTTGGGGACTGATCAGCCTCGCGTTACCGACGAGTGGCGCCAAGGGCCGCCTCATTCAGTATTGGGCGCTCGCCGGCTCGGTGCTCACTTTCCTCGTTTCCTGCGTGATGTACGCGCGCTTTGACGCCACGACCGCCCAGTTCCAGATGACGGAAGTCGCCAGCTGGATCCCTGCGTTTGGCGTAAACTACCGCCTGGGCGTGGACGGAATCAGTTTCTGGCTCGTCTTACTCACCACCTTTTTGACGCCCATCGTCTTGCTCAGTTCTTTCGCGGTCGAGAAGAAGGTGAAGGCCTATTACTTTCTGATCTTGATGCTAGAAACGGCGATGTTGGGCACTTTTCTCGCGCTCGATGCTTTCCTTTTCTACGTCTTCTGGGAAGCGATGCTGATCCCGATGTATTTCCTAGTCGGTATCTGGGGCGGCAAGGATCGCATCTACGCCGCGATGAAGTTTTTCATCTATACGATGGCGGGGTCTCTCTTGATGCTGGTCGCGATTTTTTATCTCGCCTACCAGTTCAAACTCCAAACCGGCACGGGTTTCTCGACGAACTTGCTCGACCTGTACACGGTCAAGGTCGCCGGCGGCAGTTACTTCTCGCCGCAGTCCCTGCTCTTTTTGGCTTTCGCTTTGGCGTTTGCCATTAAAGTGCCGCTCTTTCCCTTACACACCTGGTTGCCGGATGCGCACGTGCAAGCCCCGACCGCGGGCAGCGTGATTCTGGCCGGCGTGCTTTTGAAAATGGGTGGGTACGGCTTGATTCGTTTCGCGCTGCCGATGTTCCCGGACGCGGTTCGGCTTTTCCAGTGGCCAGCGTTCTTGCTTGGCACGATTGCGATTTCTTACGGCGCGCTCATCGCTTTCGTGCAAACGGATGTGAAAAAACTCGTCGCCTATTCCTCCGTCAGCCATATGGGCTACGTGGTGCTCGGTATTTTTTCACTCAACGCCGTAGGCGTCACCGGCGCGGTGTATCAGATGCTCTGTCACGGGATTTCCACCAGTGGGTTGTTCCTCTTAGTGGGGATGATTTATGACCGCCGACACACGCGAGAAATTTCAGATTTTGGGGGCATTAGCAAAGTGATGCCGCTTTACGCCATCGCCTTCATGATCATCCTACTCTCCTCGGCCGCGCTACCGGGGACGAACGGATTCGTGGGTGAGTTTTTGATTCTGTTGGGCCTTTGGCAAACCGCGCCCATCTTCGCCGCCTTTTCCGCGCTGGGCGTGATCCTCGGTGCGATTTACTTACTCTATATGTTCCAGAAAGTGATGCTGGGACCCGTCACCGGGGATGAAAACAAGCGCCTGAAAGATCTTTCCCCCCGCGAAATGGTGGTCTTGGTGCCCTTGCTCATCGCGGTTTTCTGGATGGGATTTGCTCCGGGGTTCTGGTTCTCGAAGATGGAATCCTCGGTGAATGCGGTGTTGCAGCCATATCAAAGCCCGTCGCAGGTGGCACAGAAAGTGAGTCCTTAAGTGGAAATCCAAGCTTTGAATCTTCTCAACCCGGATACGCTTTCGCTGCCACCCCACCAACTGGCGCTGCTTTGGCCGTACTTGATTGTCTTTCTAGGCACCTGTGTGGCGATGATGCTCAGTGTGTACTCGGTGACGAAACCCGCCATCTCCGTGCCGGTGGTGACGATCCTGAGCTTGGTCGGAGGGCTGATCAGCTCCATTACGCTTATCGAACAGCCGGCCCAGGCCCTCTTCGGGGGAATGCTGCTTTCGGATCCGTTTAGTTGCTACGCCAATGTGCTTTTTATCGCCTCAGGAATCTTCGTCTCTCTCTTCTCCCATAAGTACCTAGAGAAGCAGGGGCTGAACTATTCCGAGTACTACCTGCTGATTGCGCTGAGTGTCTTGGGCATGATGCTGATGGCGTCCTCCTTGAACCTCATCATCATCTTCATCGCGCTTGAGCTGATGTCGCTGTCGGTCTACGTCCTCGTCGGGTTTCGCCGCAATGACCGCCGCTCGAATGAAGCCGCCGTGAAGTACTACATCTTGGGCTCGGCCGCCTCCGCCGTCATGCTCTATGGCGCTGCACTTCTCTACGGGGCGAGCTTGAGCGTCGATATTCGAGAAATTGCGGCCCGCGTCGCCCAGAGTGGTGCCCTGTTCAACCCGATGCTCCTGATCGGCCTGATGTGCGTATTGATCGGCTTCCTCTTCAAAGTAGCCAGCGTCCCATTCCATATGTGGATGCCGGATGTTTACGAAGGGGCCCCGACGCCGGTGACGGCCTTCATGACCACCGGCCTCAAGGCCGCCGTTTTTATCACCCTTTTGCGCATTATGGTTTCGCTTTCCGGCGCGCCGGTGTTGACCGGCAATATGGCCGCGGTCTTTCACAACTTGCTCTGGATCAGCGCTATCCTGACGATGTTCATCGGCAATGTGATTGCGCTCCAGCAAACCAATCTCAAGCGCCTGCTCGCTTATTCGTCGATTGCGCATTCGGGCTATCTGCTCATTGGGTTGCTTTCCGGGGCGATGGGCGCCGACGGCTTCACGGCAGTCCTCTTTTACGTGATGGTCTACGCGATCATGAACCTCGGCGCCTTCGCGGTTTTGACCGTGCTCTCGCTCCAGGGCGATTCCGGGTTGGAACTGAGCGATCTTTCGGGCCTCTCGCAGCGTCACCCCTGGCTCGCGTTTGCGATGGCGGTTTTCATGTTCTCGATGGCGGGATTGCCGCCGACCGCCGGCTTCACGTCTAAGTACTTTCTTTTCTATTCGGGCGTTCAGGCCGGAGAAATCTGGTTGGTCGTCTTGGCCGTGCTTTGCAGCGCCATCGCCGCTTACTACTACTTGCGCGTGATTGTATTCATGTACATGCGCGATCCGATCGGCCAAGTTGCCGCGGCCCCGATCCATGCCGCCAAGGGCGCCGTGATCACGCTGGCCGTAATGTTGCTTCTCATCTTGCAGCTGGGCGTGGCGCCCTCGACGGCGCTACGCTTTGTGGGTCAGGTGCTAAAAGCGGCACCGCCGACGACCACGGCCGCGGCGGTGCGCTAAGAGGTTCTAGTCGGCTATTTGCGCTTGAACGGTGACTTCCTTTCCCGCGTCTCACCGCCCCCAATAAAAAGTAGGTCGTTCTCCGGCGATGCGGGGCCACTGTTCACGAGTTGAACGAAGGCACGGTGGATTTGCACTATCGGTTCGTCGTTATAGTCGTAACCTTTGTCGTCGTAGAGAATATTAGAATTGCCGTGCCGCACCGTCAGGACAACCGGGCTCCTAAAGGTATTGCTGACGGTAGCGCCCGACGGTGCCACACCCCATACCGACATCCGAATATGGCCCGCAAAATAAGCGCACTCACCCGTGCGGTTGAGTAGGCCCTTAAAGAGCGGCAACACCGATTCGTCCTTCGTAATCTTCACCTCGTACTCGTCAATGCTCTCGTTCGAGAGCCATTTGATGCCCAGTCGGGCCACGAGATCCTTGTCCAAAAGCCAAGTGCCCTCGAGTCGTTTCGACGCAATGTTCCTATCCTGATCGGCGCAAATCAAAGGATTCGGCGCCGCCCAAACCCCCGCTCCGAATAAAGCCAAAACCAATGTGATTCCAAGTTTCATAGTTGCCTCCAGAGCGGCTTCTAACAACCGAATGGAGGCGAGACAACGCCGATATCTGCGGGACGGTGAAAACTGTATACGGATCTAAACAGTCGCATTTTCACCCGGTTCCGCTTACTTTAGGCGGCAAACGGGGCGTAGCGCAGCGGCTAGCGCATCTGCTTTGGGAGCAGAGGGTCGTGGGTTCAAATCCCGCCGCCCCGAGATTTTGGTCCATACCGGAGACATGGGTAACACTTATGAATAAACTGCTTCTCCTCTCTCTTTCGTTCTCTCTCTTCCTGGCGGCCAAGTCTGCAGTTGCACTCAGCCCAGAACTTACCCGCCCGGAAACAAAGACGACAAAATCGGGCCATGTATTTGTCCGCGACTATTCCCAGCCCCGGCTGGGCAAAGCCTGGCTTGACGAGAACGGTGTGATTTGGGGCTATCCCGTCGTGGGATCAGACGGGTACTTAAAGCCCATGAGTTGGAAGGCCGCCACGGCCTATTGTCGGAGTATTGGCGCAGAGCTTCCTAGTGAATCGGATTACAAGCGGCTTCGTAAATATATGGGTGCCGAAATGAATTCGTCTAAGGGGTTCACTCCTGAAATTCTTGCGGGTTTGGAGCTGAACTCCGTCATCACGTGGTACTGGACTTCCTCGTACCACCCACTCCAAAGCAGCTGGGACAAAAAGTGGACTCGGCGAAACGGTGATTGGACCTCCGAAGATATTGAAATTCGCTACTTCGAGATTATGCGGTTTCATACCGACGGCAAGATTATCGGCACATTAGAAAAAGACTGGTCCCGAGACAATGTGGCCTACGTTCGTTGCGTTGCCCACACCCCCAAAGAAGAATAGCCACTCCGGCGCCGGAGTGAAACTAAGGATCCACGCCTAAAGTATCGATCCCAAGAAGTCTCGCTCCCCGCGCGAGATAAGTGTCATGCGTCAGCAACTGCAGTTTTTTTGCTCTTTTTTCCTTCCAAAGGACCGCCGAGAAAAGATGGATTGCGTCGAGCGTGCCAAGCGCCATTCCGAGAGGCTGCCCCGCCCGCTCTAAAATCTCCTCCGTCACGGGAATAATCTCGAGCCGTTTTAGAAATTCGTAAGTCGCGTCCAACGCGGCAAGATAGTCCTCTTCAGAAAGTGCGCGATTTGCTTTTAAGCGATCTAAAGTTCTCATCGCTTCTGTCTTTATAAGGCGGCTAGAGACCCCTTCTTGAATTTTTTTAAACTCGACTAAAGAGCCTTTTTGATTCAAGACGACTCTCAGCAAAACAGACGTATCAATGTAGGCAATCATCTCTTACTTCTATCTTCTTGAAGAAGAGCCACAACATCTTCATCGGGAGGGTTAACTACCTTCGAAACCAATTTGGCGAGTTCCTTGGACGGTTTTTCGGCCGGAATGGTGAGAAATGCACCGCCAGTAGTAATTCCAGTCACTCGAGCAATGGCTACGCCTCGATCCAAAATCTGCAGTTCCTCCCCATGACGAACCATTCGGAGATATTTCGCCAGCTTGGCCTTAAATTCACTCGACTTAATCGATTTCATATGACCTATTATGACCTAAATAGGTCACTAAAATCAAGTAGCGGCATGGCGGACACATGGCTAACTCTTTTGGAGGAGCCCCATGATACTGACATCCCGATACCGCGCCCGACCAGTTATTCCATTTAAGGAATAAATTGATAATATTCCTTTAAAGGACTAAAATAAGAATAATCCAAAGAAGGAATATTCCGATGAAGAGTGTTTTAACGCGGGTGCGAAGTTCAAAGCAGCTAATCAATGCTTTAAAGCGATACCGCAAGCTAAAACACCTGACTCAAAGTCAATTGGGACAATCGGCTGGACTTCCTCAAACCACCATTTCGAAAATCGAAGTCGAAATGGTGGATCCGACTTTAACCACGCTTTTTAGAATGCTGGCCGCCCTGGAACTAGAGCTGGAAATTCGGCCTCGAAAAAAGGAGTCGGGTGATTGGTTACTTGAGGAAGCGAAACGCTAATGCCGCGCTCGACTAAAATAGAACGACTCGCCATCTACCAAAACTCTAAACGAGTTGGAATTCTCGAAAGATCGACCTCGGGCGCTATTCGCTTTGCCTATGCACCGACTTGGCTGGAGGGAGAAAACTCCTTTCCAATCTCAATGAACCTCCCCCTCCAAGAAACCGCCTTCAAAGGCGGAGAGGTGGTCTCGTTTTTTGACGGCTTGCTGCCGGACAACACCGACATCAGAAATAAAGTGGCCCAACGAGTGAAGGCAGAAAGCGCGCGGACTTTCGACCTACTGTCCGCCATTGGTCATGACTGCGTGGGGGCTCTCCAATTTCTCGACGAGGCCGCGGCCCCCCCTGAGATAGGCGCCATCCATGCGGCCCCACTTTCAAACGCCGCCATCGCAAAAACACTCAAGAGCCTGGGTTTCTTTCCCCTGGGAATGCAAGATGCGGAACCCGACTTCCGAATCTCCATTGCCGGCGCCCAGGAAAAAACGGCCCTGTTAAAGTGGAAAAACAAGTGGCACCTCCCTCGTGGCTCCACGCCTACGACCCATATCCTAAAACCCCCGATGGGAACGCTGCACAACGGCATTGATCTTTCCACCAGCGTTGAGAATGAATGGCTTTGCTTAAAAATATGTGGGGTACTGGGCCTGAAGGTTCCAAATTGCGAAATCAGCTCCTTTCAGGGGAAAAAGTGCTTAGTCGTCGAGAGATTCGACCGCCGCTGGACCGACTCCAAAACGTTAATTCGGGTGCCGCAAGAAGATCTCTGCCAGGCGCTCGGCTATTCACCCACCCAGAAATACGAAGCCGATGGGGGGCCCGGCATCAAACAAATAATGGCTTTTCTCAACTCTTCCGACGAGCGCAATCAAGATCGGTCTGATTTCATGCGTTCGCAACTGATCTTCTACCTGCTGGCGGCAACCGATGGCCACGCGAAGAACTACAGCATTTTTCTCTATCCCAATGGCTTTAAACTAGCGCCTTTCTACGACGTCATGAGCGTTTTCCCGGCCATTGAAAAGAAACAGTTTGCATTTCAACGCGCAAAGCTCGCTATGGCCCTTGGCAATAGCCGCCATTACCGACTGAAACAGATTGCGCGCCGCCATTTCGAGCAAACCGCCAAACAGGTCGGGTTTCCCGCGACGGAACTGAATAAATTGATCGAGGAGCTGAAAGCCTTCATTGAGAACGATGCCCTCGAACAAATCAAGGTTCCCAAAGGGTTTCCCGCGTCAGTTCGTAACCCGATACTGAAAGGCATCAAAAAACAGGCCGCCGGATTTTGACTTTAAGAAATTACGCACGTGCGTAATCGTTCGTCCGAAATGTTTATCGATGTGCATTCCGGATGCATGGGTACCTCATTCACTCCGGCGCCGGAGTCGAATCGCGGAGCCCCACTGATATTGCCACCAAAGGCCTACGGCTCTATATTTCCCGGGCAATGTTCGTCGAACTAGCCAATCACGTGAAAAACAAAACCGCGCGCCTCTATCCCATGGCGTTGCTCGGCGCAATCATGGCTCAACCCTCTCTTGCGGAGCGTCCTAGGGCCGATCCCGATGCCATTCTCGGTCAGTATGTCGAGGCTAAACGTCTAACGAACGATGGAACCCTCACTCTGATTGAGGGAGAACTTGTTGCTACCTATGACCACTCAAGCTGGTGGGAAAAACCAGAACGCATTTTAACTTGCGCGCTCTTTCAACGGACATTCACATTCATCACGCCCTGCGATCTCGCCCACCTGAAATTAAGAAGCCGCCCATTCGGCTCGGAACCGTACACTACGCAGCTAAGAAGAGAAGGCATGTCCCTCAGCCACTTTCCTCTCGGCCAAAAGACCCAATCGGGTGACAAAGTTTTGCCCTACATACTAATGGGAAATGAGGGCTGGCACCGCGATGAAAACGGGCATGGAAACTTCGCTTGGGACGTCGTCCGAGCCAACGCAAACGGCGAAACCCGTCGTCCCGATGCCGCGCCGAAAGACCTCACGGGTTACTATGTTTGGCAGAGCCGCGTTGAACTTCCGATGGATGGCACGGTAATCAAGGTCGTTAACGACGTCCCAGATAATCCGGTGGTGGGAGATATTTTAGAAGGCGTCGCCGCCGAAGGGAACTACGTGGCTATGCGCATCGAAAACGATCTGACGCTCTATCTGCTCCATCTCAGCCATAATTCCATCCCGGTGCGCGCGGGGCAGAAACTGAAGAAAGGAACGTTCGTTGGCTTGGTCGGCAATTCCGGCACCAGCGTAGAGCCGCACTTGCACTTGGCCGTAACTTTTGGACCCAGAGATTGGGGGATACCGATCGAGTTTAAGGACCTGCACGTCTCGTCAGCCGCCAACCACGCAACCCAAAAGCCATTCGTAAGACCTTTAACGGGCCATTGGTGCTCTTCCGCCCGCTTCTAGAACTTGATGAACAGCCTCCACCGTCTCACTCCGGCGCCGGAGTTGAAAGTGACGCCACACACATTGTTCCATCCCATTGCAACCACTCCCCATGATCCATTGACTTGGCCCGCCCGGAACTTTATCCATTTCTTACGACAAGCTTCCAGAGGGAAGTCCGGTGAAAGTCCGGCACTGTGCCGCAACGGTAAGTTCTAAGGCAGAACAAGTCCGATTGCTCTCGAAGCTTTATCCCGAGCAGGAGTCTTTGATGTCTCTACGATCTCGCTTCCTTTTCGTCCTCGCCGCCACCTTTGCATTGCCACTCTTTGCCGACCCATTGCCCCGTCGCACGTTTCTGCAAACGGTGTGTGCCGCCGCCATGACGTCGGCCGCGCCGGCTTCGGATAACCGCACCGGGAACACCACCGTGAAGTGGGAAGTGATTGGCCCCGACTCCGAGACGCCGGTGCGCAGTGGCCGCATCGTAGTGGCCCCGGGAACTTCCGCGCGCGATCTGACGGCGAGAATCCTCGGCCAAAATCGGATTTCTTTTGTTGAGACGGAACACGGGTTGACCTCAATCATGGGAACCCCTTCCGGTGCGGACGCCGTCGTCATTCTGAACGACGGCACCCGCCGAGTGTATGGCTGGTGCTACGAAGTGGACGGAGTCCAACCCGGCGTGAAGCCTGCCGATTTTCATTTTCAAAACCAGAACTCCGTTTTGCGATGGTTTTACGCTTTCAGTGAGTCCAAAAATGGCCAGTGGATATCGTATTGCACCCCTTCGCATAAAGCGCCCAGTCGATAAGCCCCCAGCGCCGCCCTACACCAATCTGATAAAAACAGCAGAGTCTGACTGGTTGAATTGAACACATCCCTATTTATGTAATTTCAACTCATACTCATTTTATTTAGACCGCCTATTCCATCGATACCTGCCAAACCGCCAAAACCTGGCATTCGGTCGCGCTAACCTCCACATTTGATGCCGCCCCGCTTCCAAAAAACTCAGTAGTATCAAGCACCTGACACATACCGTCACAATCTCTTCACAATTTCATGAGATGCTTAACCCACTACTTTATTACCCCAAAACTCACTGTCAGGTAGCTCACGTATGCGAACCTTAAAACTGATTGGATTGTCCCTAACCCTCACGCTCTCAGGCTGCGGCACCGGCCTGTGCTTGAACGTCATGGACTGCGGTTTGCCCGCAATGATTTCGTTTTCGTTGAATCAGGCGCTGGACCTAGGCGCCCGCGGCTTCGGAACTGTCACCAACACCACCGTGCTGATGACAAACGAAGGCGGGGTCGCCGCGACCAATCTGAACGCAATCGACATCCCGGCTCCTTTCGGATTTGCCGGGGGCAATTACCCAGGAACGGGCGGCACGTGCACGGCCGAATTGGCCGCGGGCGATAGCTGCACTTTGGTGATCAGTTTCACCGCTCCGCCTCCGCCGCGGGCAGCGCATAAATCCACCCTGATTTTTGCTTACAACGATGGCACCGAAGATCAAACGGTCACTCTTACGCTTGACGCTGTGAGTGACAATGGTCCCTTCAACCGCGCCGCCGGTCTTAGCAGCGCCGTATCGAGTTTGGTAGTGGACTCCTCTGGCCTGTATTTCGCGGGTGGAGGCACGCTAAACGACCAAAAGCTGGGAGCCTTCAATCACTTTACCCCGACCGGTGTTCTCGACCGCACTTTTCTCACCGGTTACAGCAGTGTCCGGGGGATCGAATCGGGTCTCAATGGTTCGATTTACGTTTCGGAGACTCACTCACCCACGGAATCCATCGTAGTGGGCAGTACGTGGACCATAAAAATCTCGCGCTATCTCTCCGATGGAACGGTGGATGGAACGTTCAGCACCGGCGCGGGACCGACGGGGGGCCTCAACAACAATGTTCGCTTGATGGCCTTCGACGGAACCAGCAAGATTTATATCGCGGGTGATTTCACCACTTGGGACGGCACGGCCAATATTCGAAGTATCGCTCGGCTCAATGCCAATGGGTCCCTCGATACCACCTTCAACATCGGAACGGGTGTCACGGCGGGCTTAGGCTCCAGTTACGCGGATAGCCTTGTGGTTGCGGCCGATGGGAGCGGCGACGTGTATGTCGGCGGAAACTTCACGGCCTACCGGGGGACCACGAACACCAATCGCATTGCCCGAATCAATAGCGACGGGACGCTCGATACCGTTTTCAATATCGGCTCCGGGGCCACCGCGGGATGCAACGGCCAAGTGATGGTGATCGCACCACTCGCCGATGGCGACGTTTATCTGGGCGGAACTTTCACATCCTACAAAGGCACGGCCAACTTGAACAGAATCGTTCGGGTGAACACGGACGGAAGCGTCGATACCGCGTTCAATATCGGCTCGGGTGCCTCCGCGGGATTTAACAGCATTGTTTACGGGATTGTTCCCGCCGCGAACGGCGATGTCTACGTCGCGGGAGATTTCACCACCTATAATGGCACCACCAACGTGAATCACATCGTGCGGCTCAATAGCGACGGATCGATTGATACCGGATTCAATACCGGATCCGGGGCCACGGCTGGATTTAATGGCTACTCGGTGACCTCGATCCGACTCGCGATAGACGGAAGCGGAGATCTCTATGCCGGAGGGTCATTCACCAAGTACAACAACCAGCACATGACCTTCTTGGCCCGCCTGAACGACGATGGCTCCCTCGACACGCCCTTCCAATGGGCCACTGGCCTACCGGATTGGAACTTCTCTCACGTTGCCCCCGCGACGGACGGCAGCGGGAGTATCTATGTCGGCGGCACCATCGAGAGTGTGCCGGTGGTGGCTCGCCTGAAGGCGGACGGATCGAACGATTCCACGTTCAACTACGGCTCCGGATTCTCGAGCTACGTGAACGCCCTGGCTGCGGCCCGGGACACGAGTGGCGATGTCTATGTGGGAGGAAGCTTCACCACTTACAACGGCAACTCAAACATTAACTACATCACCCGACTCAATAGCGACGGTTCCATCGACGCCGGTTTCAACATCGGCTCGGGCGCGTCGGCGGGCTTTGGCAGCTCGGTGGAGATCATTCGAGTGGCGGCCGATGGTGACGTGTACGTCGGAGGTTCATTCACCACCTACCGCGGCACGACCAACGTAAACCGCATCGCACGCTTGAATAGTGACGGCTCGCTCGATACCGGCTTCAACATCGGTTCGGGTGCCTCGGCCGGTTTCAACACGACGGTCTACGGGTTAGCGTTGGCCACGGATGGAACGGGCGATGTCTACGCCAGCGGAAACTTTGCGACCTACAACGGCACCGCGATCAATAAACTGGTTCGCCTCAATAGCGATGGGTCGCTGGACACCGTGTTCAACACGACGGGCGGCTTCACCTTGTTTCCGTACCACCTAGCGGCGGCGGTAGACGGCAGCGGCGACCTGTATATCGGCGGAATGTTCACCGACTACAAGGGCACCGCGAACGTCAATCGCATCGCACGCCTCAACAACGACGGCTCGCTCGACACCGGATTCAACATCGGCTCCGGCGCCACGGCGGGACTGGATTGGTCAGTCGATAGTCTCTACTGTCCGGAAGATGGAACCGGTGCCGTTTTCGCCGGGGGTACTTTCTGGAACTACAACGGCACGCAGTCCAATCAAGCTGCGCGCATCAAACCCAACGGAGCGCTCGACACCGATTTCAACACCGGAACGGGTATGTCGGGAGGCTTCAGTGGCAACTGCGGCATCTACGGCATCGCTTCGGCGGTCGATGGCAGCGGTGATACCTACTTCGCCGGATGCCAGGCGTACAAAGGCGTAACCCAAGGGACGATTAGCCGGATTTCCTCCACTGGGGTGGCGGACTAGTATTATTGAACTCTCAGCGCAAAGGTGAACGTAAATGAAAAAGCAGCTCGATCAAGGCGGCTTCTCGCTGATCACGGTAATGGTGGCCTCCGCCCTGATGGGCATTGTGATGCTGGGCCTACTCCAACTCGCTAAGACGAGCTTCCTAATCCAAAGATCCTCCGCGCAAGCGAATGAACTGGCCTCTACCGATTTCACCGTCCGATCGTTGCTGACCAACAACACCGCCTGCGCCAATACCTTCAATGGCTTTACGAACTCAGGTAGCTGGGAAACGCTGACCATTAAAGACCCCTCCGGTAACCCTGTATTGGCGAATGGCCATACCAGCGAAGGCGTGACGATCAATACGATTCAGGCCAAAGGCGGAGCGCTCACGGGCGGCGTGGCGCTGGTTGAAGTGACGATTGACCTCAATATTGAAAAGGCGGTCTTGGCCGCGCGCGCGAAATCGTTGCGCTACTTCATCAACCTCGCGATATCGGGTGGGGTAGTGAAGTCCTGCCTGCTCAAGTCGGGGAGCGGAATGGTGCTGACCAAGTATGAAGTCGTCGACCTGCCGATTACCGGGAGTGCCGCGGTTCGGACACTCTATATGCAGGACCCAACCAATCCCACAGCTCCGGGACCCACTCGCCATATCGCTCACTACGCGAACATGCCGGTGACGAACAACAACTTCTACAACGCGCCGACGGTCACCGTTACGGCCGAGGGAAATATGATGATTATTACCGCCCGCACCGATGGTGCGGTGTCGGATACCGGCCAAGGCTTTGCGCTTTGGGGAACAGCCTTCTTTCGCGTCGACAAGGCCGGCGGCGGGGCCTTGCAAACGATTAACATCGGTTCGTGGCCCGCCGGGCAATCCAGCACGGCAACGTCGCCGCCCGTCATGATCGACACGGACCTGGGCGACAACTACGTCTTTTATTTCCGCGGCAACAGTAACCGTCCGGGCGACCCCAGTCCGGCCATCCCGATTACGGAACACCAATCGGTGAATTTCCGGGACCCTACCCTCTATATTTACCACTACGTAAAATAGCCGGCTTTCTCATTCGAAGCGCCCGTTTCCCGCGAAATCCTCTTTCCCGTGGGGCTTGCCAGGCGAATTGAGCCAACGCATGATGCCGGGCGAATGAAACGAAACTCCTTAACACTATCGCTAATTCTCTGCTGGTTGATTGGGTGCGCGTCCGCACCGACGGCCGAGCGCCGTCTCTACGACCCGCTCATTCTCGACCAAGTAGCCGAATTCGTCCGCACCACCGAAAAACCGCAGACCCCGGTGGTAGTATTCGATTTGGATGACACGATTTTTGACGCGCGCTCACGCACCCTCCCCATTCTCCATGAATTGGCCCACGACCCGATCCTGCGGGACCACCCCCAGGCGGCCAAACGCCTATCCGAAGCGAAACTTGAAGACCTGCGTTACGAACTGGATCGCACTTTTTCGGCACTGGGAATTGAGGATGCCGTCGCATTGGAGAAAGCCAAAACCTATTGGGCCCCCCGATTTTTTTCGGATAAGTATTGCGCCGCCGACACTCCCATTCCGGGAGCGGTGGCCTACCTCAACTGGCTCCACCAATTGGGAGCGCGGATTGTTTATTTTTCGGGGCGCGATGTTCTGCGCATGCAGCGGGGAACATTGCTCAGTCTCAAAAAATCCGGTTTTCCAACGGGAAAAAGAACCGAGCTGGTTTTGAAGCCCAGGCCCGATGTCGACGACTACGCCTTCAAACTCGGTGCGATGGAAAAAATCCAAAAGCTGGGGCGCGTCACGGCCGCTTTTGAAAATGAACCCAAGAACCTCAATGCGCTAGGGGAGGCATTTCCCAAGGCCGTTCTGGTTTTTTTAGATACCCGCCACTCCCAAGCACCCGACGTCCCGACCGCGGAGGCGCATTGGGTTAAAGACTTTTTCCCGGTTCCGGCGGACGAGTCACTTTCTCTGGAGCATTAGGCAGCTTCGTCCCCATCTCATCATCCCGCATCGGCGTTCCCCGCCCCGGCGCACTCAGCGGCGATCCCGTCGTTTTTCCCTGCGGATCGACTTTGCCTTCCGCGCCTTTAGCGGCATCCGGGGGATTGCCGGGCGCGGTCGGCGGCAAATCGGCGCGCGGAACGCACGCCGTTCCCAAGCCCAGCAAGAGCAATCCCATGACTATGCGTTTCATTCCTCACCTCCACCGCGATCAAATGCAAACGCGACGCCAACTAATCGGTTGAGTTTGACCGGTCGTTACCCGAAACTGAACGACATGAAACTAGAGCAATTGCGTTACTTCGTCGAAACCGCGCGTCGGGAGCATCTCGGCATGGCGGCGAAGGCGCTCGCCATCAGTCCAAGCGCGGTCAGCCACAGCATCGCCTCGTTGGAGGAAGAGCTAGGTCGCGATCTCTTCGTGAAGCACGGCAAACGCATTGCGCTCACCGATCACGGCAAACTGCTCCTGGAAAAAGCGATGACGATTTTGAAGGACGTTTCCGAACTGGAAACGGAGATTCGGTCCGATCGCGTGGAATTGCGCGGGCACTACCAGATTGCCGCGGCCCATATGATTTGTTCGCGCATCCTCACCCCGGCGTGGTCCTCGCTTCAGCAAAGCAATCACGCACTCACCGCCGAGATTTACACGTTGCGCTCATCGGACGTCGCGGCCGCGGTGGCCGCGGGAAAACTTGATCTGGGCCTTTGCTTCAACCCGCAGGAGCGGCCGGAATTGCAGTCCAAGACGCTCTTTACCGGCAAGCTGGTCGTGGCCTTTCGCAAAGGGCACAAGGTTTGGAAAAAGCGCTCACCCTTTCCGAGTGCGCTACTCGAAAATGCCGCCGTTCTGCCCAAGGCTTTTCAGGGAATTGAGATTTGCGAAGACCATCCCGTTTTTGAACGCTTTGGCATTCAACCGCATACGGAATGTTTGGTGGATAGCTACGAGGTAGCGGTGGAAAAGGTGGCTTGCTCGAACGCGTGGTCGCTCTTGCCCGATTGGGTCGCCAAGGATGCGCGCCTGCGCAAACTCTCCGCGCCGATGGAGTGGAACGCCGAGTACCAGATTTGTGCGGTTTGGCCGAAGGATCGGCGCCCGTCCGGCGCCCTCAAGAAATTGCTGGAAGCGTTGCCCGAGTTTCTACCCAAGACTTAATTCCAATAACTGGGATCCCCGTCCCCATCGTTCTTAGGCTTACTCTCGCCCTCATTGATGATGAGCGTGAATTTCTTTTTCAGCTGTTCGCGTTCCCAATCCCGCTGCGGCCCGCCGCCGGAGCCGCCCCGCGGGCGCACGTAGTGAAACCAAATATAGGCACCCCCCACGAGCATCCCGCCTAGGTGCGCAAAATGGGCGACGTTATCTTGGGGGCTGCCCTGCACTCCCATGATCAACTCAACGGCCGCAATCACCAGGACGAAGTAGCGCGCCTTCATCGGGAAGAGGAAGAAAACGAGAAAGTACCGATCGCCGTAGAAAATGCCATACGCCGCGAGAATTCCGAAGATCGCACCGCTGGCCCCGATGATGGGATTCATCAAACCAATCGCATCGACGAATGCGATATTGACGCCAAAATTGAAAAGGCCGGCGCCAATCCCGCAGAGAAAGAAATAACGGAGAAAACGCCATTCCCCCAGCCGCATCTCAATCTCGGCGCCGAAGTACCAAAGGATCAGCATATTCAAGAGCAAATGGAAGGGCGCCCCGTGCAGAAAAATATAGGTGACGAATTGCCAGACCCAAAGTTTCTCGAGGACGAGACCGGGAACCAAACCGAAAACTTCATTGAGCGTATACTCACCGATACGAAATCCCAACGACGTGAGCGGAAAATCAATGAAGTAACAGACCACGCAGGCAATGATCAGCCCTTTGGTCATTTTGGTGAGCGGGGGAACGGGACTCATCTGATCGTAGCGCATTTGGGCCCTTGTCTAGTGGTGCGAGGTGATTTCTTCGAGCTCGACTAAAACGCCGCCAATACTCTTTGGGTGAATAAAGAGTGCACGGCCGCGCGCGGCTTTGCGAATTCCCGGACTCAAAACTTCAAACCCAGACTGCTTCAGTACATCTAACCATCGGTCTAGGCCGGTCACTTCAAAACAAAGATGATGCAGCCCACCCGATGGCTTCTTCTCCAGAAACTTCGCGATGGGCGAATCCGTCGCGGTCGGCTCGAGTAGCTCAATCCGAAAGTGGGGAGAAAAGCCGACGGGAATCATCGCCGCTTTCACCTTTTCGGTGGGAACGTCGTGAGTTTCTTGGACCTTCAATTCGAGCCATCGTAGCTTGGCGGCCACTGCCTCGATTTTGGGGGCGGCAATCGCGATATGCGAAAGCTTCAACATCTGACCTACTCCTCAGAACTCGACGATCCCGAATCCTCGATTTCGCTTTCCGGCTCTTTACCCGCCTCCGATTCGCCGGTGGCCGGCGTCGGCCGAATGCCGTCCATCGAACGCGGCGACGCCGCCGGTGCATTCAAACCATCGGCGCCGGAGCGCGGCTCGCGCGCGCCAAAATTGGTGCGACCGCTGAGTTCCTTCGCCTTTTGGCCTTTGACGCAATCGCCGAAACCTTTGGGATCGGTATCGCGCAACGACTCACAGGACTTCAACCACCGCGCTCGCTGCTCGGAGTTGTAGTCTAACTCCTTGTCTTTGTCCAAGTAACGCGACGTGCCGTTATTGCTCTTTCGCGTCTCAGGGGTGTAGGTCCCGCCGCCGACATTGAAAACCCCGTCGTCGAATATCTTGATGTTATTGGTCGAAGCGGGCGGGTTCGGCTGCGTCGGGTTGACACTGGGCGCAGCTTGTTGCGGAGCGTTTTCGGCCCCGGCAAAAAAACCAAAGAAGAGCGCCATCACCAGGACTTTATGTTTGACCATATCCTTTAAGAATATCAGAATTTACGGGCTTTTGATCTCTGGAGGAATACGTGGCGAAAGATAGCAAGTCCGAAATTTTGACTCAACTCGACAAAATCCTGGAAGCGGAGCTTTCCGGCGTAGTGCGCTACCTGCACTACAGTTTCATGATCTTCGGACCCAATCGCATTCCGATCACGGGTTGGTTTCGCAATCACGCCAATGAAGGCATCGCGCACGCGATCCTAATCGGCGAGAAAATCACGGCCTTGGGTGGCCACCCTTCTCTCAAGGTGAGGCCCGTTCCCGAAACCAATAATCACAATGTGATGGAGATCCTAAAAGAGTCGCTCGAGTTCGAGCACGATGCCTTGAAGCTCTATCACGAACTTCTCAAGATGGTCGAAGGCGACGTCGCCTTGGACGAAATGGTGCGCGGGCTGATCCTCGAAGAGACGACGCATATCGAAGAAGTCGAAAAGATGATCCGGTCGTCGAAGTAGGTCATTGCGAGGCGCGCCGTCATTGCGAGGCGCGCAGCGACGAAGCAATCTCTCCCCGACTTCACCTACTTTCTTCTACCAAACAGGGCCATTTACGCCCAAAAACTGCCGTTTTTCGTCACCGCTGACCGAGTCTTACGCACGGTTTTGCCTGGCATAGGCATTGCTCAATCCCGTCCCCGGAGGATTGGGCGATGGCACGTAAGAAAAAAGAGACCGAAGAACTGGAAATGGAACTCGACGAGTTGGAACTCGACGAAGACGAAACGTCGGAAGAAGACGACGAAGCCGAATTGAAAGAGCCGGAAGAGATTACGCTTCAGGACGAAAGCGAAGACGAAGCCGAGGAAGTGGAACCCGCGCCAAAGGCCCCGCGCCGTCGGGCGGCGAAGGCCAAAAAGGCCGTGACTCCCAAAGTAGAAGCCGACGCCGAAGAAGAAATCGCCGCGGAAAAGCCGGCCCCCAAAGCGCCGAAAAAAGCGGAAGTTCGCACGGCCGCCGCGGTGGTCGCAACCGCTCCGGAAGCCAAAGACACCGTCGTTTTGCAGTGGGAAGCGGCAAAGCACGCGTCAGAATCCATCGTGGGCAGCCTCGACAAAGTGAACAGCATGTTGCGCGAACTGCCAGAGTACTACTCAACGGCGTTGCAAAAGGCGTTCAAGAACAACACGCCCCGCACCAGTCCAGCCGCGAAGGTCGCGTTCGGTATGAGCCTCGTTGCGACCGTGCTGTCGGTGTTGAGCCTTTCGTTCTCGCAATCGGCGCGTCAAGCCGCGCTAACGCAAGTCGCGGTTCCGGCCATTCACCATGTCGCGCCGACGCCCGCACCCGAGAAAAAGATTGAGCAAGCCGCGGCGGAAGCGCCGAAGAAAAAACCGAACCGCCGATCACGATAGTTTGGGATTCGGGGGCGAAGGGCACCGACTAGAGGATCTTATTTTACGGCTTCTGGTTTCTAGTTTTTCTGGTCATCGACCGGCTGCCCCAGAAGTTGCTCCTGAAACCACTTTTGCAATTCTTCGCGTCGAATCTGGCCGCCATCTTTAACTTCGTGTTTCAAAAATATGGACTTCGACCCACTTGGCATGCTGCTGAGACGAATGAGGTTGTACTGCACTAGGTCTTCAATGGTGGTGTCGGGATTCGGTTTCAAGGTTTTGATGTCGCGCTTCAATATTTCGCGAATATATTTTTCGAGCTTATCATCCGGCAGGTCCAGCAGGGGGCCAGTAGGCCCATAAAATCCTCCCACATAAAACTGCAAGAGGTGCTCGGGGGTAACCTCAGGCGGACGTAAATGAGAACGTCCAGTAGGTTTCCGGAACGCGTCAATCAGATTCTTATTATTCATAAGCTCTTCATCGGTCGGATAAAGGCCAACCGACCGACCGACCGCCCGCTCCTCGGCCAAGTAGCCCAAGTACTTGCCGATAACTAACCGGGGATGGCTGTCTTGATCTACGCGTTCTTCCTCTTTGGGGGGAAAACCCCGCCCATATGCGCGCCAATGGTCCTTCATATAGAGAAACCGGCGAATAGCACCAGAAGCGATAGCGAGATCCGCTTCGAACTGCTCCGGATCCTTGTAGTCGGCAAGCTTATTATCGAGAACATCCTTCTCGATTTCAGTCGTTCGCATCCCCGGGCTTCCATCACCCCGCGTAAAGGCCCACATCCCCACCGCGGCTCCCGCCGTTAGCACCATCAGGCCCGCAATGGAACGGCAGCGTTGTGAAAAGGTCGGCGGCTTTCCGTACAATGGCTCCGAGTGCGAAACTAGGAGTGCGAGAATCAGGAACCGGCAGATTTGACGCCGCAGATCAAAGTGCATTGATCAACTGTAACATATCCCGCGAGCTACTATGCTCAGACGGTGAACTTCGACGAAGCACCGCGGTTCCATGCCGGGCTGCGCACGGCCCTGACGCACGCACCGACGTTCCCTTCCCAGGCAACATCTAAAACACTATGCTGGCACCGTGAACTTCGACGAAGCGGAAATCCAGTGCCCACACTGCGGGGAGCCCATGGCCGTCCCCCTCGACCCGAGCCAGGGCGAGAGTCAAAACTTCATTGAGGACTGTGCGGTCTGTTGTCGCCCGATCCAGATCCGAATCCAGCTCGACGCCGAAGGCAACCCGCAAGTCTTTGCGGATAGAGAATAGCCGTCAATCCAATCCGAAACTACTTTGCAGCTCCCGGAAGAGCGGGTGTTTCGTAGGTAGCAATCGCCCATCGGGCGCTTGCTCAAAATGCAGGTTGCGGACATTGTTGAAGGACGCGGCATCGGCGACAAAAAAGAACAATTGCACCCGGAAGAAATCCCGCGGTTCCATCCCGTTGGTGCGGGCTAGCTCGGCCAAGGCCGAATGGGAATCCTCGACGCTCCTGCGACCCCGCAACACGTCGGCAATCAAATCGTGCGAGATGAGCGATCGAATCAACGTTTGGTGAGACAACGGAAGCTCTAACTCGCCCATAATCCGCTCCGCCATCGGCACGCAAAGATGGTGGTGGTGGTTCTTGTCCCCCTCTTCGGCGGCGACGCCCTTCGAAATATCGTGCAAGGCAAACGCCAGCTTCAACAGCTTCTTCCACGTGGTTCCCGGCGGGGCCGGAATATCATCGGGCAAGAATGCGTCCTGAGTCGCCGCGACCTTAAAAACACGGTCCGTGTGGACCCCGACTGAGTAATGTTGAAAAGTTCCGGCGTCCGCATTCAAGAGTTCGAGGACATCCGGGGGTTGCCCCAAGAAATCCAAAATCGCTTCTCCGTTCCAGGCTGGCGCATCCATCATGCGTTGAAACCGCGGGAGATTGTAGCGCAGTGCCCCCTGAGAAAGGGCCAAAATGCGGTCGTGGCACTTGCGGAGAAGTTTTAGTCCGAGCGGATCTCGGTTCTTGATGGCGTGAGCCGGCAATACCAGTCCCCCCAACATGAGGACAATGATTTGGCGCATGAAGCCGACCCTTATACTGCCCGCAACCGGTTCCGGCCAGCCCGAAATGAGCGGTGACTTGTATCTTTTTGCCGAGAGCGGTAGGGATGACCATGCAAATTTTCGACGACATCACGAAGACAATTGGTCGCACGCCGCTGG
>CAZFMF010000036.1:0-33256 GCA_964519985.1 uncultured Pseudobdellovibrionaceae bacterium
CTGAGCAGGCTCGCCCCAAACCCCCCTTAACTTTTCAAACACCTTCCGCCGGAGTAGAAGCAGGCATTCATCGGAGTAGAAATGTAGCCGGCCGAAAGGGTCAGTCCACGATTCCGTTGCCAAACTGTCGGTCCACGCGACCATCGGAGTCGTTCTTTTCCGCTTCGGCCTTCTCGCGTTTTTCCAATTGAAGCATTTGCTGATGCAAGTGGATGATGGATCCGATAACCGCCGTTTGCTCGGCGTTCGAAAGCTCAATCTCATGTTCTTTCGCGATTTCCAGTACCGCGGCGTGCACGTCTCGCTCGGATTCGATCATGGCGCGCTCGGAACTGAAAATCGGAACGCCCGCGGATAGGTTGTTCACATGACGGAGTTCCGCTAGTAGAACCATTAGCGGCGCTTTTTCGCGCATGACGACCTCGATATTGCCGGTGTTCTTATTGCGGTAGGTCAGTCCGAGTACGGTTCCGTCCGCGCCTTCAAAAACGTGGGAACCCACCGAGGTAACGCCTTCGACCCGCTCGTCGCTCAGCCGAAGCGTGTAACCTTTCAGCCGGAGCGTGCGCTCAATCTCGGCGAAAGCCTTGGATTCTAACGCCGGTTTCAGAAGATCTTCTTTCGTTATTTTTATCCCATCGCCCAGGATCTTAAAGGGCCTCGATCGGCGGAAGTCGGGCGGAATAAGCTGGTATTGGCCCATCGCCTTGACGGTATCGGGTAGCGTCGCGCTACTGATTCTATTCCACGTGTCGGTTACCGAGTCTTCCACGGTGTAGAGGCCCTTCAAGGCGATTGCTTCTCTGTACGCCTCGCCACGAAAGGCCTCACGGAGCGCGGTTTCTAGATTCTCCGGCTGATGCGTGCCGAATTTCTCTAGCGCTTTGAACCAAGCGGCGTCGGACTTTCCCTGAATCTCCAAGCCATTTTTCCGCAAGATGCGTTCGAACCCCACCGGGTTCCGCCGATGCAGTTCATAGGCCCAGGATGGATCGAGGCGATCCGTTCTTTCGCTTGTCAGGCGTTCAATCTCCTCGGGCAGGATTTTTTTGGCCTGGGCGTAGGCGATGGATGCTGGAATGAGGCGATTGTCGGCGTCCCAGCTCCGCTGCAAAAACCTGAACGCATCTCGAAAGGCGATGGGATCTCCGTCTTCATCCGCAAAGGTCCCGTTCATTCCCGCTCGGCGTCCATTTTCAAGCAGGATCTCCCAAACGCGTTCCGCGTTCTCAATCGCAATTTCATCTAGGGCGGCCGCATGCCGGTAGTCATCGACGTCGATCCGCCCTCGGTCTATCTCGTAGGGAATGTTGCGGGCTTTTAGCCTCCCTTCGACAAACTTCGCTTGAACCGAATCGTCGCGGGAGAGCAACTTCTGCAGCGAGCCTCCATTATCGCGCCGCGATCGGATCGCCCGAAGCAACTCGGTATGCCGTTGCTCCGAGGAAAGATTCGGGCCCCAAGGCAGAATGGCCCTATCGGTCGGTAGGTGTCGCGACCCGTCCGAAACCCACAGGAAGGCGGAGTCAATCGTGACGGCTTCCCCGTGGACATTGACCCAGTTTTTCACTCCCCAGGACGCCGCGTTTTCCTCAAAACGTTGCACCTGCCAGCGACCGATGTCGGATAAAAGGGCATCGAGAGCCGGTCCTCGATTTTGAAACCATGCGCTACGATCCCGAAACACTTGCATGGCCTTCGGATCACAGAGATCTTTTTCCGAGAAACCGTGCTTTCTCAAAAGTTCTCGGAAGTTCTCTTCGCCCATGCCTTTGCGATACGCGGTGACGAAGCGCGGGAGCGTGTCCGGCGGCCCGGGGAATTCCAATAGGCGCTCGCGCAGGGTGCGGCCGAGCAATTGATAGTCCTCCTCCGTTAACGCACGGGTACTGGGAGCGCTGCCGAGAAAGTTTCGCATCTGCCGATCGGAGAAAACCTTTTCAAAATAGGATTTGGTGAACGCGATCCCGGGCGGAGCCGTTGCGAGCAGTATGCTGGCGACGATAAGGCGGCGGGAGGGCAACAAGAGGAGACGGGCCGAAGTGCGACAAGTTGTTTCCACGGCCTTGAGGCGACCCTCGTGACGCCGATCGGCCGCCAGCTGTTTCAGGTCTGGATCCGAAGAACGGCTCGCCTTCGCCCGGCCCGATGGGGTTTCGGTGAGCAGTTTATGACCGAAGGCGCGGACGGTCGGATTTTCCGATTTCGCAAATTTTTCGGTGCTGGCCTCGCCAAAGAACTCCGGATGCTTGAGGGGCTCATTAACGGCGCGTCGGATGGCCGCTTCCACCCGTCCCTGATCCTCGCCGTAGGCACCTTGCTCGAGGCGCACCATCAAATCGTTCAAACGTTCGGCGGGCATCGTACTTCGTTTGCCCAGAAGATCCAGGGCGGCTTTTCGGAGCGCGGGCTTTTCGGAATGGGCATAGTCGGTCACTAGTTGGTCGAGCCACTCCCGGGCCCAAGTCGGCTTGTGCCGCGAAGCCCGCTCCATTTCAAAGAGTAGGTTCAGAATGCGGGGGCTATCCTCGCGCAATTCCATCGTATCGCGGCGCGACTGAGCCCTATTGATGAATCGGCGATACCGATTTTCCCAGTCCGCATCGAGCCGGATCGGCATTTCCTTTTCCCACTGGTCCAACACTTCGGGAGCAATCGTAAACGATGCTTGACCCCGCACAACTCCGTCTAGGAAGCGGTCGGAGTTCTCCGGGTCGAACTCCAGGCCCAACATGTCTAGGACCACTGAGGATTTGTCGCTATACAGGGCGCTTTTTTCGCCGGCGTGCATCGGCTCGTCCCGAAACCTCCGGCGCAGCTCTTGATAGATCTCCCCTCGCAGATTGGCAGACGGGTGATGGACCAGTTCCAGCAGGCCGCGTCGTAAACCTGAGTCATCCGTTTGTTTGGATAGCCGATCGATCGTGGCTTTCGCCGCCGACCGCGACATCACCGGAGTGCGCAGGACGGGAGCGAAGAGGTAGCGCTCTCGGTGAGCGATGGCACGCCGAAAGGTTTCATCGCCTTTTAAGTCCTTCTCGAGCCGTGCGACGGTCTTAGGGGACACGCCGATGCAGGCGAAGAGATCCGCTGCGTCCTTGTGGACCTGGGCGGAATGCCGAGGATCGGAAATCAGATCGGCCAGTTCGGCTTCAATCGCTTTCCGATCGTCATCGCTTATCGCCAGTAGTTCGTCCCGTTCCAATGGACGAAACAAAGCAGGATCGAGTCCTTTGAGCTCGGCATCTCGACTGCGAATCAGCGTCACCATGGCGCCGACGTCGGTCAAGGGTTTTCGTCTTAGTGTATTGGAAACCGCCTGACGTGTTTCCTCCGAAACCGCCGGATTCTCGAACACGCGAACGACTTCGCGCTGATCGGCGGGGTTGACGCTTTCACCGGAAAGTAGAATCCGGCGGAGTACCCCGTACGCCCGAACCTCGGGATCCGAGTCCCGGGCAAGTTCGGCGGCAAGGCCGGTGCCGTGAGAGAAATGGTGGCGGGCGGCGAGTAGGCGTTCCTCTCGAGGAGCGGACGGCAGTGAGAGTTGCCGCAACGTTACCTCACGCGTCACCGGTGTGTTGAGCAAGAGTTGCAGCGCCGATTTGCGATAGGAGGGGTTCGAAGCGATGCGCTCTACTTCCGTCACCCACGGCGTTGGCTTTGTTGTGTTACGGGCGACTTCTAGGAGACGCAATAGCGCTACGTCTTGCACTTGAGTACTGGGATGCTCCAGCCCCTTCACGAGTACGTCGGCCGAAGCTTCCGTCGCATCCAATGCTTTCATCCGCTCAATCAGCACCCGCGGCGTCGCTTCTTGCACGAACGCCGCTCGCAAATTTTCGCGCGCGAATTCGTAATCACCAGCCAACGCTAGCGAATGAAAGAGGGCTAAGATGATTAGGGCAGGTCGCACCCGGAGTCTCCGAAAGTCATGGAATCACGGTATCTTATCGGTATTTTGCGGGATCGACGTGAGCGGTAGGGCTGTGATAGTGGGGCGAACAACCGATTGAAATTGCGTGTGATTTTTGAGTGGTTTCGGAAGATCGGTGGGTCTGGCTATTCTACTCCGGCGCCGGAGTGAAAACATTTACTCTTGGCGGCGTGGAGAAAGTTTTCAGCAAGGGCCGATCGCCTCCTGAAATATCTCAAACCGTCTTCGCCCCGGCCCCGGGCCGACTTAGCCCGGGGCCAAGGGGCGGCAACCATCTTGAAAAATGGTTCAAGACCAATCTGGAAAGCGATCTCTCGCGCAAAGGATAGGCAATACTGCGAGATTGCTTCGACGCACTCCGTGCGCCTCGCAATGACATTATTGCAGTTCTTCGATGCGCTCTAACAAGCGGCTGGCGATTTGGGTGTGGCCGTTGCGCACGCGGGCGCGTAGGCGATCGACGGCGGGGGAAAAACGATCTTCGAGTTCGTTGCGGATGGCCTCTTCGGCGGCGTGCATGGGAAGGCGGAAGCGATCGCCCACCGCGGTGGCTAAACGCCGACCGACGTTGCTCTGGATTTTGAATTCGAGATTGGAAGGGGTGCCGGAAACGCTACCGGAGACCGAGACGCTGGTGGACAGGGGTAAGAAAATGTCCCGCAGCGTATTTTCCAGCGGGCGGTGGCGGGAAGTGACGCTGAACTCCGCGTTGCGGACATTCGCGGTCCAATTGGCGGATACCGTGGGTCCTTGAAAATCCGAATGAAAGGCGAGGGAGGCCACGCGCGAATCCATCGAGACTCGCAGGTCGGGTGTTTCTTCCACCGTCCAATCGGTGAGCGGAAACGATCCGATCGAGAGTTCAACCTGATCGTGGGGCTCCTTGCGCCCATGGTCGAGTAGCGCGTTCAAACGCAGTCCGAAAATCCGTAGGCCCGGGAACTCCGCTTCGAGATCGACGCGCACCGGGCGGTAGTCGACGCCCATATCCGATGATAGATCGGTGATCGTGCCGACGACATTGCCCTGGTGGTCGCTTTCACCGGCGTCCGAATGCAAAGTGATTCGCCGCACGGAAAGGCGCGGGAGTGAATCGTCAGTGGGAAAACGCACCTCGGTGCCGAGCGGGCCGGCGGCGCGGGGATAGGCTAGGGTCCCGATCGCCGTTCCGGCCCCGAGGCGCCGTCGGGAAAGATCGACCCAGTAAGAGAGCCTTTCGAGATGATTGAGTGTACGGCGGCCCAAAAGCTCGCGGGTAAAATCTTCGGTGGCCAAGTCGGGAAGGCCGAGTCGGCGCAAAACGCGTTTCGTGTCGCCCGGAATGCTCTGCGGGATTTTTTCCACCCGGTCCGCGAGGTTTTCGTACTCGCGCTCGACCTTCGCGAGCAAGGTGCGCGCGCGTTGCAGCTCGCTTTCCTCGCTGCTTTCTAAGTGGTGCCCACCCAGCTTCGCGGCGGCTTGGTCCCAAGCGGTGAGTAGGCGCTCGAGCTCTTGCCCCAACGTCTTCAATCGGTCGTGCGATTCAAACTCGCGTTGCATCAATTCAACGGTATTGCGCGCGCCCAAGCCGAGGGAGAGCAGTCCCAGATTGCGCAATGGGCTTTGACCCAACGCGGCCCGCACCGGATCGTAGGCGGCCGGCGCCACGCGATCGAGTAGGGCAGTGGTGAAGAAGTTTTCCGATTCCAGGGGCGGCAAACCGGATTGCTCGCGCGGGGTGTTGTAGCGGATTCCCTCGATGTGCATCGCCGGAATCGAAAGCTTTAGGGAGAGCAAAGGGCGGCGCTGGAAACGAAACCGTATTTCGTCGATTTCCAAAATATTGCGCATGGGCTGAACGTGGTGCGTGATCTGCACACCGTGGACGCTGCCGCGACCCTGGAGCAGGGAGATTTGGACGTCTTCGATGGATACGATCGCACCATTGAGGCGGGTCGCATAGTGTTCGAGCGCTTGGCGTAGGGCCCATTCCATCCCGAAGTGGGCGCAAGCCACTAGAGCGAGTGCGAGGACTAGAGCGATGCCGATTCCGCGACCGCGCCAAATGCGACTACGCTTCGTTTTGACGTTGGTATTGGGCATAGTTCCTAAGTAGCCGGGAGGCTCCCGACGAAAAAGCGTGAATGGATTCCTTGGCGGCGCGCGCGATGCGTTCCCCGGCGACGACCAAAGTCAGGCGCGACAACCAGTAGAGCGGTAGGGCGAGTAGCCAGCTCACCGCCAACCCGCCCATCACCGTGCTGTGATTGAAACGGGTGAGGGGAAGCATGGGGGAATGGTACGCCCGCGTCCAAAGCGATGATAGGGCGACGACGTCGGTCAGTAGCCAGAATCCGATCAGGTGTAGCGCAGGGCTTAAGATCCAGTGGATCAAAGTGAATAGCGCGGTGGAAGCTACGAAGGCGGCCAGATTGACGCGTAGGGAAACCGCGAACGAGAGATACATCACTCCCTGCAAGGTGAGCCACGGCGTGAATCCCACGAGCAAACCGAGCGCGATGCCGGCGGCAATGCGTGGGGGCGAGCTTTCGCGTCGCACCAGGTCACAAAAATAAAAGAGGAGCTTGGTGAAATTCATCATGAGTCGGGGTTTCAAATCATTATAGAATACTTCGGGGGAATCCGAAAATGCCATTGCGTGGGTGGTGGGCCGCTTTTGGGTTTTTGTCGCTCGTTCTTTCGCAAACCTCGATCGCGTTGGAATCGCGATTCGCATCGGGGTTGCTGCGGCAATTTGCCGCCGATGATCCCGAGGGCGACCAGGGTGAAGCCCGGGCGGTCAGTGAGTTTTTGGATCGGGAGTACGGGGCTTTTCGTCCCGACTTCTCCTGGCGGCGCGTTTCCCGATTCGTCGATAAAACGCACACGCATCTCTTCTTCGCTCTCCAGTACCGGGGACGGGCGGTGGAAAATCGCAACCTCAAGGTTCATTACAATCGACGTGGATTTATCGAGTACGCTTCCAGTGATTGGTCGGTCCCAATCTCCGTGAGTACCGACGCGGAATCGGGGGCGCGCTTGCGCGAGCGCCGGCGGGAAATCAGTCAGGCCTTTGCCGATAAATTCGGGCGCCCGCCGGGCCGTTTGGAGTTGCGTCCCGTGATCTGGGTCTCGCGCGATTCGACGCGCGCCACGCCGGCCTTTGAGGTCGTGCTGGGCGATGAGCGGCGTGGAATTTTCCGAACGTTTTTTATCGATGAAAAAACGGGGACAAACCTGCAAGAGAAGATCACGGTACGATTTGCCGAGGCCTTCCGCATCAATCCCGACGCGGAAGCACGGCAGACCGTGACCCTGCCCGGACTCGCCGGGGGCGCGACCACACTTTCCAGTTCCTACTTTCACGTGCGCCGCGACGAGATTTCGGGGGGCACTTCCACCTTGCGAGAAGTGGATCCGACGGCCAACTTCAGCGGAACCGGAGGCTATTTCGACGATCCGACCCCCGCACAATACGCGGCCAATTGCACCGGATCCACGGCGACCAGCTGCCCCAATCAAGGTTTCGAAGCGGTGAACGTGTACTACCACTTGGAAAGTTTTCGGGAGCGCCTGCGGGATTATTTTACCGCGCTCGGCGCCACCGTGACCTTGCCCGCCGATCCGTTGCCCGTGATTGTGAATAGTCTCAGCGTCGACGTGGATGGCGATGGCGACGGATCGACCGAAGCCAATAACGCCGCGTACATTGCGCAACCCTGTCGGGACAGCGAGCCCGCCATGACCCGCTGTTTGGTTTTTCTGCAACCGGCCGCCGGCAGCAGCGCCACCTGCGGGGATGGGATCAAACAGTTTTTCTCGGTGGCGCGCGAAGCGGTCGTAGTCGTTCACGAGTACCAGCACTACGTCACCGATTCGCTCACCGGCATGACGATGGGCCAGACCCAGACCAATGTGGGGGATGCCCTGCACGAGGGGTTTTCCGACTACTTCGCGGCTTCGCACGTTTCTCAGCTCGTGGGATCGAGTGTGACGGCGGTGGGAGCCTATGCGTTTCAAAACTGTTCCGCGATCATTCGCGATATCGGAACGGTGAAAGTCTACGATAAGGACAGTTTGGAAACGGGGCCGCACTACTACGGATGGTCCTGGGCCAGCGGGCTTTGGAAGCTGCGGCAGGAAGTTGGAGCGACCGTCATGGACAAGATTGCGCTCAAGAGCCTGTTCTTGCTTTCCACCACGCCGGGTTTCATGGACGCGGTGGAGGCGCTCGTGCAAGCGGATAAGGCGCTGAACAATGGCGCGAATGCGGCCCGCATCCGGGAAGTGTTTTACGACGAAGTGAAATTTATCGGCGGGGAGACGGGCCAATTCCGAGATATCGGGGCCGGCGTGATCGAGATGGGACTGCGCAGCTGCGCCTTCGCCTCCGCGCGCGCCACCCACTCGGCGTCGGCCGGCGCGAGTGGCGCGGTGCTGGTGGCTTGGCTCTGGGGGCTGATGATCTGGGGTCGCAAGCGGATGCAGGAGGAGCGATGAGAGTCGCGGCGCTATTCTTGCTCTCGAGCGCGCTGACCTGGGCGGATGGAATCCATTTCCAACGGCCGTGTACCGTGCAACAGGCGCCGAACCCTCAATCGGCGGCGGTTTGTCGCGTGCGGGCGGGAACGCCGATTCAAGCGTTAGAACGTTCGGCCGTGCCGGGATACTTCGTCATCGCGATGGCCGGCTGCAAGGGGTACATCTCGGACAGCTGCGTGCAACTGCCCACCGCGGGAAATGCCGCGGCGGCACGGAGTCTTGCCCACGAAGAGTCGCTCTCCGAAAAAATCTCGCTTGGGCTGCAGGGTGGCCTGGACCTTTCGCGCGCGACGGTGGACTACGCCAGTACCTGGTCGAAGGGATTTGGCTTGGGGGGCGGGTTGCAGGTCAACATTCCCATCGGGATGTTTCGCCTCACGCCGGGGTTGGTGTACCAGCAGCTCCAGATCCAGCGCACCATCGATGGTTCGGGCGCGATTGAGAATTCCGACCCCACCCCCGTCTACCAATCGCTCGGTTTTGTCGGTGGGCAGCTCTTGGCGGGAATGCGGGTGGAAGACTCCGTTTCCTTAGGCGACCCGGTTTTTTGGTGGGAGCTGGGCGCCGAGTACCTTCACCCGTTGAGTGGCAGCCAGAGCATCCGCGATTCCGCGAGTGAAACGTTTACCAACTCCGACAAACTCCTCTTGGCTCTGGCCGGAATGTCGGCCGATCTGCCGCTTTCCGACACGCTACTCCTCGTCGGGCGCCTGCAGTTTTATTACAATCTCTTTGGCACCCAAGGGAGCCGGTACTTCGGGGCCCGCTTCTCAGTTGCACTGGGCCTGACGCTGTAATAGCTTCCGGCCGATGAATGAATTCGAGTTCACTCCGGAAGCCCCGGCCGGCCTGGAATCTTTCCCCAACCCCGAGACCGGGCGGCGATACTCTATCGAGTTTGTTTGCCCCGAATGGACGGCCCTTTGTCCCCGCAGCGGGTTTCCCGACTTCGGCACCATCACCATTCGCTACCAACCCAAAGCGAGCTGCGTCGAGCTTAAGTCGTTGAAGCTCTATATCAACGCCTACCGCGAAGTGCGCATCTTTCACGAAGGTGCGGTGAACCAGATCCTGACGGATTTAGTGAAAGCGATCCAACCCTGGGAAATGGAAGTCGTCGGCGACTTCAACGTGAGGGGCAATATCAAAACGGTTATCCGGGCGAGCTATCGCGCGGCTTGAACTTTCCGCGGTTTGCGGGGAAAGTGAAAGCACATGACCCGCTCCTCCTTGCGATCCCGGAACTCAATCTGGAACCTTCCGAATTTACTGACGATTTTGCGAATCGTGCTTGTGCCGCTTTTAGCGCTCCTATTGGCTTTCGACTCCGAGCAACCGCCCTTTGACCAGGACTGGATGTTCCGCTACTCCCCGGGGCGTATTGCCGCCCTCGTGGTGGCCATTATGGGCCTCACCGACCTGCTGGATGGCTGGTTGGCGCGCAAATGGAAGATCGAAAGCCTGCTGGGCAAGTTTTTGGATCCCTTGGCGGACAAGCTGGTGCTCATGGTGGGGCTCATCATGCTTTTGGAATTGGAGCGGGTGTCTGCTTGGCTCGTGATCGTACTCCTAAGTCGGGAGTTTTTAGTGACGGGCCTGCGGGGGATTGCGGTGGGCGAGGGAATCGTGATTCCGGCCGGGCAAGCCGGCAAGTTCAAGCTGATTTTTCAAATGGTGGGGTTGGGATTTTTGATGTGGTACGGCAGTGCGTTTGGGCTTCCGGCGGTGAAGGTAGGGACGTTTATCCTCTACATCGCGCTACTGATTTCCGTCGTTTCCGGTCTGCAATACTTGGCGGATTTCTTCCAAGCCCTGAAGCGCAAGCGCGCCCGTTCTCGGTAGCCGTCTATTCGATTCCCGGCAATTCGCCGTCGATTTCTACCGCGTCTAACCGATTATCCGGTCGCCGGCGCGCTTCGATCAGCAGCTGGCGGAACGTCATGTCCTTTTCGAGCGATTGGGCTTCCATATAGTCGGAAATGATCTTTGAAGCGACGTGGGTTTCCCGCTCGACGTCAATCAGGAAGTAACCGAGCGAAAGCTTCAAATACGGATCCTTGGAATACCGGCGCGAGAGATCCACCAGCATGTCCTTGGCTTCTTCCATGTCGCGGCTTTGCAGGTGCGCGACCGCGAGGCCGACTTTCGCCGGCACATCGTCGTCATCCAGCGCCAATGCCTTCTTGAAAAAATTCCGAGCTTCGAATCCGTTGCGGTATTTCAGCGCGATAAATCCTAGATTGATGAGGGCTTCCTTGGCGCCGGGCAGCTTTACTGCTTCCTGAAAATAACTGATCGCCAAACCCTCGTTGCCATCGCGATTGGCCGCCACGCCGAGATTGTTCCAGACCGCCGCGGTCGCGTGTCCGCGGGCGATGAGCGACATCCAGCAGGTGTTCGCGCCGACGGTCTTACCCGCTTCGAGGTACGCCAAGCCCAGTAGGTTTACGAGCGCGGGATTTTCGGGATCCTTTTGGATTGCCGATTCAATCATGGGGATCGCGCCTCGGGCTGAAACCAAGCGCATTACGTTTAAGAACGAGAAAGTCATGCCTTTGCGCGGATCGTCCGGTTTTTCCGAATCGTAGGTATTCTTCAAGATGTTGCGGCGTTCGGTTGAGAGCACCTCATAGGATGCTGCCGCTGGGGTCACCCCGACGGGTTCACCGCCACCGGACAGATCGTAAATCTGCGGCAAGTCGAGCGGCGACTGGCTGGCGATTTGTCGGTGGGTGGAAAAAAAGGACGATGAATAGAACGGATAGGCAAAGCGTTTCAGCCCGCCCATCTCCGTTTTGGAATCCTTTTGCGGCACCTGCAGCGCCAGCATCATCGACGGCAGATAGAAAGTGCGCAGTTTTGGATAACGCTCGGGCTCGAGTTCCGAGGCTAGTCGGTAGCACTGCGCGGTCCAGTGCGAGAGCACATTGTATTCTTGCGCTTTGTCCAAGCAGTTCGCGGCAAAAGCCCGGGCCTTTTCATTGAATGGATCGATCATTTGGCGCTTCAATTCGCCCCGGTAGACCTCGAGCTGCTCCGCGCCCAGTTCGGCCGGGACGGGAGCGGCCATTACCGACTCCGCCATGTGGCGATAGACGGCGGCGGTCTTATAGATCGCGCCCAAGCCCCATTCGGCGTTGCCGAGGCTCGCGATCTTGCCATACTCACGCTCGAGCTCCTGCATCAGCAGCAGTTTGCGCTTCAAATTGATTTCGAGTGCCGCTTGCGGCAGGGCCAGCTTGTAGCGTTGGTAGAGCGCGTCTCGGCTGCTGACTAACCAGAATCGCACCTTCGCCATCGCTTCCACACCCTTGGGCGAGCGGCGGATATCGGCGCCGTACTTGTCGGTGAGCTTGCGCGAATCTTCCATCAGGCCGATGGGAAGCTTGCCGGTTTTGGCGGCGATGATTTCGGCGGCGTCCATCGTATAGGAAAGGTAATCGGCCACCGAGACACCGCGAGCGGCGCGGGCCTGCATATAGTATTGAACCTGTTTTTCCGCGGAGCCTTGGGCGACATAGAGATTGAGCAAATCGCGCTCCACCTGCTTGGCCTGCCCCGGATAGGTCTTTAGGAAGCGAATGAATAAACCCTCGGCGCGTTCGGCGTGGCCGCTGCCCGCCAAGTAAACCGCGGCGAGGCGCAATGCATTCTGGGCTTGGGGGTTACGCGGGTAGGCCCCGGCGAATTCTTCGAAGAAGCGACCGGACTTGTCGAAGTTGGCCAACGTTTCGTAAGTCTTGGCCACCTGCAACAACATGTTTTCCCGAAAGCGGCTCTGGGGGAAACGGCGCAGAAAACGTTCCTGAGTTTCCACCGCGGGTAGGAGCATTCCCGCTTTGGTGTAATCGACCGCGGCATTGTAGAGGGCCTTTTCAAACAAGACTTCGTCTTGGGCTCCGTAAGCCTTGGTGTACTCGACGTAGTTGTCGGCCGCTTCTTTGAATTGGCCTTTTTCTTCAAGCAGCGCGATGCGTTTTAGTTCGGACTTGCGCAAGACATCCGACACTTCCTTGCGGAAGCCCGGATTCTTGAACTCCTTAGTTTCCAGGAATTTTTGGCACGCGGCGATGAGCTTTGCGTATTCCTTGTGCCGGTTGAGAATATCCAAGATGAGGTAAGCGCTGCTGACCGCGGTGGCGTGATTTGGGAACTTATGGACCAGGTTCCAGAAGCCGCGATAGGCATCGGCTAAGTCGTGGTGCATGTAACGCAGGTAGGACTGTTCGTACAAGACGTCTCCCGCGTCTTTCGCCGTCGAAAAGTGTTTTAGGTACTCCTCCGCAATCGCAATAAAACGTGATTCGACGGACGAGTAGGGGATGAGCTGGAGGTTTTCCTCTTCTTTGGCGCTTAGCTTGGAAGTGGTTTTCGTATTGATCGCGCCCAGACCCGCTTTCTTGCGATCCGCGTTGAGCTGGTTGTCCAAGGAGGACAGGGCGTAGCGAATTCCGTCAAAGCGGAGCTTTCCGGCCCGGGGGTCTTCGTACACTTTGTAGTAGTGCTCGGAAGCGGCGACGTATTGCTGCTGCTTGTAGAGAATTTCCGCCAGATAAAAGCGCACCTTGGAGGTGTGCTCCGTCTGCGGGAAGTGTTCGACGTATTTCGAATAAATGGCTTTGGCGCGGTTATAGAGCCCTTCGTTATGGGTCTTCTGGGCCAGCGCATGGTAGCGGAAGGCGTAACTGCGGGTCAGATCCTCAAAAGCTTTGAAGGCGCCCTGCACGGCGGCGGGATTCGAAGCATTGATCTCGTACCAATTCGAACCTTGCAAATAAGCGGGCATGCGCTGAAAGAGGCGGGCGATCGCTGGCTCTTCTTTGTTCAAAAGTTTCAACGCTTCGATAATGCGGATGTCGTAGTCCGGATTCTTAGCGTAGTTCGGATCCATGCCGAGCAAGAGCTCGTTCAGATGGATGGAGTCGGGATAGAGGCCCTTGTCGTAGTAAATCGAGGCCATGTTTTCGACGCCGGTGCGAAAGTGCGGCATTCCTTGCGAACGAAAAAACGACACCGCATCATCGGTCGCTTTTAACTCCGAAAAGGGCAGGGCGATGTCGCGCATCGCTTCACCGCGAATCTTCAGGGCGGAGCTATCGGCCTCGGAATCGGCGAACGTGATGACCCATTTGAACTGTTTGATGGCTTCGGAGAACGACTCGCGGTTATGTGCGCACCAGCCCTTTTTATAGACGGCATAGGGCAGCAGCGGCAGATGTTTGCGCGTGATCAGCTTGTCGTAGTAGCCCTCGGCTTCGCGGAACTTATTTTTTTCAAAGTAATGGTCGGCCAGCTGTACCAGCGAGTCGGGCACATACTTGGACTTGGGCATTTCGTTGATGATCCGTTGGAGGTAGCCCATGCCCTCATTGATTTGGCCGACGTCCATCGAGGAAACGGCCAAGAAGTAGAGGACTTCGTCGCGGCGCGGGTGTTGGGGCGCGCGGCGGAGGAGATCCTTATAGACGGTGCGGGCTTTAGCCAGCGAGGATTTAGGCTCCGAGAGATCGAGCTCCGGCGCCTTGCCCTTTTTTTTCTTTTCGAATTGCGTGACCCGCTGGTCGTATTCCTGTTGGGCCTTGGCCATTCCCGCGTAGTAGTCCTCCATATACAGGGCCCCCAAGCGCAAGTTCAATTCCGCCGCTTGTTCATTGTCGCGGGATTCACGGATAAAGCGTTTGATGTCTTCAATGAGCGACCGGCGTTTTTGGGAGAGGAGCGTAAACTTCTCGGCGTTGTACTCTTCGCCCATATCGCTTTGGGCGGAAACCGGCGCTTTGAGCACGGTGGTGCGTTTGCGGATTTTGACCCGGTCTTTGTCGTCCCCGTAGGCCACGGGTTGAAAGAGCAGTCCTCCGCCCAGCAGAGTCAGCACCACGACAATTCGGACTGCAACGCGTTTCATATTCTCCGCTTTAAGCGGCTTTGAGCGCAGCTTCCATTCGCAACTCAAAGACACATGCCTGGATGGCATCCTTGGCCATCTCCGAGATCCCCGTGAACTGCACCGCGAGCCCTCTGCGGCCCGCGCTCTTATCTTTGTCGACTCGAACCACCGTGCCTTCGGCTTGCACGGGTTTTTCGAATCGCGGTCCTTTGACAACGACCTTCACCGTCTGACCCAGCGGGATGTTCACCAGCTGATTCACAAAAACGCCGCCGGCACTGATGTCCGACAGGGGAGCGATGAAGAGCCGTTCTTCGTCGTGGATCATGACTTGACCACTGACTCTCACCCGCGGGTGTACCCGCGGATTCGGAACCATTTTCGGCATATTCGGAATCCGGTTCATCGCCAGTCCTCCTTGAGCGAGTCACGCCGCCATGCTGGCGACGGTGGATTCATTCTAGCGACCGGGGACCCCGGGGGTCAAAAGCCCGCCTAACCGAAATACCGAGAAAAAGCCTGTAATATCAATGAGTAAAATTGTGTCGATCGTGTTGAGAATAACTCAATAGTCGCCGAAACCCCGCTCATTACGCAGGGTTTCAAAGGGCTTCCTCGGTCTCTTTTCGACAAGTTTTGGAAAAGCCTTAATGCAAAGCGTTACGATCAATGGGTGACGAAGCAGGAGGCGATTTTTATGAACAAGAAGTTCTCGGCGACGCTATTTCTCATTGGGCTTCTCGCCGTGCTTTCCGCTTGCCGCACGGACGACGTTTTCTATGCCAACCTATTGCGCGGTGACCGCTTCGTGCAGATCTACGATGACACGCGCTACGACTTCCTCTGGGTCTTGGACAACTCCGGCAGCATGTCGGCGCGCCGCCAGTTCGTTAAAGACAATATGCAGACGTTTTTGAACATCATGAATTCACGCAAGGCCGTGGATTTCCAAATGGCGGTGACCACGACGGATATGTTCAGCCACGCCGGTGCCCTCGTGCAGTCGACGGGTGGAACGCGCGTCGTGAAAAGTATTTCCTCGGTAAACCCGGTCGCGGATTTCGCCGCGATTGTCGATGCGGTCACGGACAGCCCGACCTCGTTCTGGGAGCAGGGGTTGGAGTCGGCCTACTCGGCTCTGCAAGTGTCGCGTACCGAGTTCGCTCGCCCGGGTGTGCCGCTGATCATTGTTTTTGTGACCGACGAAAACGACTACTCGTGCATGGACAACTGCTTCGGCATTGAGCCGGAGAATAATCCCAACGATGTCGTTTTCCCGGTTTCCCGTTACGTCGATTACTTCAAGACGATTAAGGAAACCGAGGGCAGCTATACCTATGTCTTCCCCATCATCGGCACGGCGCAGAGTACTTGCACGGTGGCCAGCAATGGCGAGCGGTACGAAGAAGTGACGGCCGGTATCGGCGGAATGAGCAAGAGCGGTAGCATCTGCAATGGCGAATTGCGCCAGAGCTATGAAGGGATCGCGCAGGTGATCGCGGACCGCGGCAAAGTCTTCAAGCTTTCGGTTCCGTCCACCGCGGTGGGCATCAAGGTTTTCGTGGATTCTCAACTGATCCCGTACTCCCCCGAAAACTTCGTGTTCGACAAAGAAACGAACTCGATTGTTTTCACCGGATTCGTGCCCAAGGCCGGATCCGTGATCGAAGTGACCTATTCGCAGCGTCAGAGTTAGTGCGGCTAACGGTGCCGCGACCGGGAACACGGAAAGTTCCCTTGGAGGATGAATGAAGTACGTGATTCGGTATCCGCTCTTAGTTGTCGCTTCACTTTTGTTTTTCGCAGGCTGTGGCAAGCCCGCGCAGGTGGATTCCGCACGGAATGCGGATGAACTTGCGGTGCTTGCCCAGAGTTCCTTCTACGAAGGGGAGCTCGCTCCGGCCGCCGATCCCGTGGTGCAACTGACCAATGGAACGATCGGGGACGGTGGCTTCATTCCCGGGGGCGGCAGCAACGGGAACGGAAATGATACCGGAACGATTCCGGCGCCCGGACCCGGCAGTCAGCCCCCGGCTGATCCCGGCCCGACCCCACCGGTGGCCCCAAATCCCGATCCGGGTACGGGTCCCATTGGGCAGAACCCGACCACTCCGCCCACGGATCCGAGCGGACCGATCGCGGAAAATCCCCCGACCACTCCGCCGGTAACGCCCCCGACCAACCCCCCGGTGGACCCGACTCCCGGTGACGGGGGCGTGGTGCAAAATCCGCCTAGCAATGGCAACCCGCCCAGTGACGGCGGCACGGTTCCGACTCCGCCCGGTGGCGGCGGTGGACCCGATGGCGGCACCCTTCCGCCTATTGCGGAAAATCCCCCGACCCCGCCCACGGATCCGACGGTGCCTACGCCTCCGACGCAACCACCGACCGATCCGAGTGGACCGATCGCGCAAAATCCCCCGACGGTGCCCCCGGTAACCCCGCCGGTCATTCCGCCCGTCACGCCTCCTAACGGACCGACCCCCGGCGATGGTGGGGTGGTGCAGAATCCTCCCGGAGGCAATCCGCCGGGCGACGGGGGCACGGTTCCCCCGATTCCGGGCGGCAATCCGCCGAGCGATGGCGGCACGACTTGCCCCGATCAGAACTGCCCCGGAACGAATGTGGCGCTCCATCGCGCCTGCTCCAAGATGCGTAGTGAGATTCCATTCCCGAATTTCGTCTTCTTTGAAGAAGCGGACTACCCACTCTTGAGCCTCGAAGCCACGGTGGAATTGCCGGCGACTTCGCATAAGGTTCAGATGGCGGGCATCGGCAGTCAGCCGCACCCGATGGAATCGCAGCTACTCAATGCGTTCTTGAATCCTTCGAAGAAAAGCAAATCGACGCCCGTGACGTTGGCCCGCAAGGACCTGAGCCAGGTGGACTTGATGAAGGGCATTTTCAAAACGCGTTTGGAACTCGCGGTGTCGGTGGCGAAGGCTTGGTACCCGACGACTTGGTCGCAGATCTTCGTGAAGGCGGCGGTTTGTGACGATCGCGATCGCGATGGAATGTGCCAGGACGAATCGAAGGCCTATCAACTCCTCGCGATGGATGCCGGATTCAAACTCGGTCACGTGCCGAAGGATCTGAAGCTGATGGTTTGGAACGGACGTTCCAAGACATTGGCCCGCGATCCGCGCCAGTGCGAAGCGCAATATAGCCCAGTGGTATTGGATCTATCCGGCAATGGTTTCAAATTCACTTCGCCGAGTCAGGGCGTTTGGTTTGACTTGAACGACTCGGGCGAGCCCCTCGCGTCCGGATGGACGGCCGGAACGGACGACGCCTTCTTGGTGCGCGACTTGAATGGCAACGGCAATATCGATTCGGGCGCCGAACTTTTCGGCTCGGCGACCCGCTTGCCGAATGGCAGCCGCGCCGCCAACGGCTTTGTGGCGATGCGAGCGCTGGATTCGAACGGCAACGGTTCCCTCGATCGCGACGACGCGGCTTGGGGTGAATTGCGCTTGTGGTTAGACCGGTCGCACGACGGCCAATCAAGCCAGGACGAGCTTTTCACGCTCGACCGCGCGCAGGTGACGTCGATCAACCTGAACTATCTCGAAACGCTCGAAGTCGATCCTTACGGCAACGAAACGCGCCAGCGTTCGGTGTTCCGCCGTACGGTGCAGGGACGTTCCATCCCGCGCCAGGTGATCGACGTCTGGTTCACCACCTTGAGCGTGGACTAAGTCTTCCTCGAATGGATGCCGCCGTGTCCCGGGGCCGTGACGAACGGACCTGGGGTAAAACACGACGGCACCCATCCCCTTTTTGGGTCGTAATAGTATTTATGCGACAATATGCGAATCGGCCGCCGGCCTCAGGGCGCGGGCTTCGCCCGCGCTAAACCCAGCGGAAAAACCTCATTAGAAAAAACTGCGCCAGTTGTTCGCAACGGGAGAATGGGTGCATATACGATCGGCTCGCTTCGAAAATTATTTTCGCTGGAAAAATTGACATCGCTACCTGCGTTTACTAACGAGGGTTCCGTTTAGAAAACCTCAGGAGCAGTCATGAAAATACTCACCCGTTTATTTGCCTATCTCAGCATTTGGATCGGCCTCTGCCTCAGCGCGGTTGCCCAAGCCGATGGAAGCCCCGCCGATTTCTCGATGGTAAGCGTTGTCGAATCGGAAAAAGCCAAGGGTTCCTATTTTCTCTACTACTATTCGAAAACCGAACTCTCGGAGGTTCGGCTGTTGAAGTCTTCGACAATTTCCTACCCGTTGGTAGAGAAAAGATCGGATCTTAAAGACTATAACGTCTACATGCCTTCCGCGTTTATTCGTCTCCGGAAAGGAATGGATTTGTACTTCGTCAGTCAGGCTCAGGGCAGCCAGGAGATGTTTCTGCACAAGTATCGCACGAACGATAAATTGAAAGCGGTCCTCATTGAGGTGGCACAGGTGGACGGCGGCTCATTTGACGCCGGGTTGCCGGCGCAGTGGGTGCCCCAAGATGAACTTGACGTGGGGTCCGAGGTGTCAGTGGATGATCAAAAAAAGGCGCCTATTTCCCAGAAGCTCTCGGGCGGTAAGTCCATCGTGAAAGTGATCTATCAGGCGAAGGATATTCATAAGGAAGCCGGCAGCGAAGCCTGGGCTGAATTTAACGAGTGGCGCCGGCTTTGTGGCCTACCGCAAATTAAGGAGTCGCCGGAGATGACTGCCTTTGCCCAAAACAAAGCGAACTATCGCGCTTTTTATCGTCTCAAAAACAACCATGCCGGTCCGAAGGCCCCCGACGGTTGGCGAGAAGGTTGTGCGGAAGCGTTCCCTTTTTGGGGTTGGTTGTCCTGCCGCCAGGAGGAGGACGCGCTCGAAGGGGGAGCCGGTTTAGCCGTGGGACTCGATGGTGAGCGGTACATGGTGTTGGTGCTAAGAGGGGGAAGTGGCCGTTGTCTATTGGCGACGGGCCGCGACAATACGCCGGTGCACGATACGTCGTACATGAGCAAGCGCCCCTGGCGGATACCACGGGGAGCGAAGTCATATAACGAAGCGAGTCGTTAACTTAAAATGCGCTGGCCTTGGGACTGTTCGGAAATTTCGCCTTAGCTATTCCGTCGCGGTACTTTCGCCACCCTACTTCGTACTACTCCGGCGCCGGAGTGAATATCGAGACTCGCGAGCGCACCGTGTTGCCGCTCGTCACATGGAGCTGTTACCGTAACCTTACGAGTCTCGTCGTAACCGTTCAAGGCTTCAACGGCGTTGGACTATTCTCGGGCGCGATTTTGGCCGCCACTGGGCCGGCCGGAAAGGCGAACTGAATGCCTTTGCCCTCACAGAACTCCAAGACCTTCAAAATGATGGCCTGATGGATGTCGGCGTAGACCGTGAAGTCGGGATTCAGAACCCAATAGAGTGCCTCGAAATCTAGGGAAGTGGCGGTCATGGTGGTGAGATGCGCGCGGTCGAAGCGCACGTCCTTCTGAGCGCTGATGATGCGTTTGAGTTCCGTCGGGAACGCTTTGAGTTCCGCGATCGGGGTGGAGTAGTGCAGGCTCACGGAAAACGCGACCCGGCGATCCATCTGCTTGAAGTTGCGAATGCGACTCTGGAGCAGATCGTTGTTGGGGAAAATCAATTGTTCACCGGAAAGACTGCGCACGCGCGTGGTCTTCCAGCCGATGTTTTCAATGCGGCCTTTGAACTGATCGCCCACAATGATCAAATCGCCGTAAACAAACGGCTTGTCTAAAACGATCGTGAGCGAAGCAAAAAGATCACCTAAGATGTTTTGCATCGCCAAAGCCACCGCGATACCGCCGACGCCCAAGCCGGCGATGAGGGTCGTGATGTTGACCCCGAAATTGTCGAGTCCCCACAAGATTACCAGAACATAGAGCAGGGCCGTAGCGACGAACCCGATCGCGCGAATGGACTGTGCGCGGGCGCCGTCGAGTCGGGCCTTTTCATTGGCATCGTGGTCGACGAGTCCCCGAATGACGGCGGTTCCCCAAATACAGATTTGGATGAGTAGCATCACGAACGTGACTTTGTGGACTCCGGAAGTGAGCTTGGGCGGCAGGGTGAGAGTTTGCGCACCCGCGTAGAAAGCCACGAAGTAGAGGAAGGACAGTTTTGTTCGCCGCAGGATGATGAGGAGCGTTTGCTCCCATGCCACATATTTTCCACTCCCGATTTTTTCTAGACGGCGGGCAACCACCCGTCGCGGCACGTCGATGACGAGAAAGACCAGTACCGCGAGGGCGGCGGCTACCGCATATTCCTGAACGGTATTTCCGAAGAAAGGCGTCGAGAGAATTTCCATGGCGCAGGCATATCACGCCTCGCCGTCGGCTGAAAATGGGCTAGCGGGCAGGCGCGCCGGCGAAGAGTTCTCGGAGATCGTCAACGAGCTCGAAGAAAAATCGCGATTCATCCACATGGTAATGCCGCACCGATTGGAGGTGGGCGCGTAGCCACGAACCGTAAAATTCCGGAATCTCGTTTTGTGTCTCCATGCGCAGTTCCAAGTCCCGCAAACGACTGCGATCCTCCGTGGAGGGGAAACGCAAATGCATGGTGGCCTTACTGACCAGGAAGTCTTCGATACGACGGTATTCGGATTGGGCGGCTTGCGCGAGCCAGCTCCTTTCCGATTGGGCCGTTTTGGTTTTGACAAGGGGGTTCCCGTCGGTGGCGGCCTCGGGACTGAGCTTACGCGTCTTCTTTAGGGTGGGCGTGGGTTCTTGATCAATCCACTCGTAATAGGCTTCTACCCACTGGGATTGGAGTCGAATGAGCCCGGCCAGATGGTGTGACGCTCGAAGAAACACTTTCAACTGCTCACGGGTGACCGTGCCGGAGGGGAGCATTTTGCGAACGGCAAGCAGACCCGCGTGATCCTTCAGAAACTCATTGTCGCTCGAGAATTCCAGAACGGTTTCGACTCGGCTTTGCGCCCGGTGCAACTCATCGAGGATGCCATCCGCGATCACTTGATCGTGAAGCATCATCGGAAGGGGCAGAATCAATAAACTGTTAATACATAGCTGGGAAAAGTTTTGGGGGAGATCGACTTTGGAAGAAAAGTCCGCGTATCCTGATGTAGAAATCAGAATCCCCAAGAAAAGCGTTCCCAAACCGATCTTTTGCAATGCTAACCCCCGGAGCAAAATGCGAAATTTGACTACCTACTAGGTCTAGCGCAAGGCGTTAACCGGTGCAATACCGGATTCAACATTAGAGGACGGGTTCTTGCGGCTGCTTTTCGCTCAGCCGGCGCTCCACCCATTGGGTGGCGTAGCTCATAGCCAGCGGTAAAAGGCTTTGGGCCGCCTGGGATACGGCCGCGACCACAAGGGTCTTACCGAGGGAAGGCCCGCCGGCCACCGCCGCAATCACCTTTTTGCGGCGATTAATCGCGCGCAAGCCCGTCAGAATTCCCACGCCGATGGAGGCGGCAATCAAGGTGCCGGGGCGCTTTTCCATTTGGCGTTTGAGGGAGAGGTTTTCCACGCCCTTTTGAATGGTCTCCGCGGTTTGTTTGACTCCGTTAGAGACATCTTCGACTTTTTTGAGGGTCGTTTCCTCAAGCAGTTCGATTTTGCGCTTCAACGAGCGCGTCGTATCTTCAATTTCACGTTCCAGCGTTTCGCGATCTTGTTCCATCATCCACTTCCTTTCCGGTCATTGTCCAAATTTGTCGGGCGCGAAGTGCGCAGGCCCCCGTTCCGACGAGCAGAGAAAATCCCACGATAGCGCAGCATACCCACATGGAGAACTCGGTCGCGGCACTGAGCGCGAGCGCCGAAGCGACGGTCAAGATGAAGAGGGCGTTCATTCCCAAACCAAATGCGGCGGAACCTAAAACGGCGATGCGCCTGATGCGCGCCCCAAACGAAAGCAACTCCATCTTGAGTAGCTTCGCTTCGAGCGACACCAGGCGTTTTGCATCGTCCACCGCGCCGGTGACGAGAGCTGACGCTTCTTTTTCCTTCACCCGCGCCTCTTCATTAATCGCGACGCATGATCGCGCCCAAGAGAATCCCGGCTGCAAAACCAATTGCCACCGTTGCGAGCGGATTCTTTTTGGCGAACTTTTTCACTTCATCGAAAGTCTCGCCGGCGGTGTCCTGCACTTTTTCAAGTGTAGTCCCCGCTTGCTGAGCGAGCTGCGCCGCCGTTTCGCGGGCAATGTTTTTCACAGAATCGGGAATCGCGTCCGCGATATGGGTTACGTTTGAGGCGGTTTTCTTAGCTACTTTTTCTAGATTTTCAGGATTGCTGGTTGCCATCGTTTCCTCCTATCTCCATCTTTAACATCCTGAGCGAAGCGAAGGAAGGGGGGAAATACGGCGGAGCTCGCTAACTTATGAGAAAGATTGGCTTAATAATCCAACGCGGCGCGTGATTCGAATGCCTCAGTCCACTTCACGGCGTTGGGACGAGGCAAGGTGAAGTGGAAAGTGGCACCGTGACCGGGGGTGGACTCCACCCAAATCGATCCCCCGTGCTGCTGCACCAGCTTGCGGCAGAGAGCGAGGCCGATTCCGTGTCCCGGGTATTGTTTGCGCGCATTCAGGCGTACAAAGGGTTCGAAAATCCGTTCACTCTGGCTTGCATCCATGCCGATGCCATTGTCGGACACCGAGAAGATCCAGTTTTGGGGCGTTTCCGCACAGGTGATGTGGACGCGAGGCTTCGAGTCGGGCGAATGAAACTTCAACGCATTGGAAACCAAATTCTGAAAGACTTGAGCGAGCTGTTCCTTATCGCCAACGATATTGGGAAGCGGGTCGTGGGTGATTTCCGCTTCGGTCTCGCAGACGGCGGCGGCAATCGCATCCAGACTGGTCTTCAATAATTGCTCAGAAGAAAACGTTTCGCGTTCCGGGCGTTTCAAGCTCATTCGGGAAAAACGCAATAGCGCATCGATGAGCGTGGCCATGCGTTTGGAACCGGCAATCGCTTGCTCAAGGTATTCTCGCTCACTCGAACCGAGGCGATCCGAGTTTCCCTTGGCTAGGAGATGAAGGTACGTCCCGATGTTGCGCAGCGGTTCTTTCAAATCGTGTGAGGCGGTATATGCAAACTGCTCCAACTCGGCATTGGATCGGCGCAGTTCTTCACTCAAGGAGCGCAATGCCTCCTTCGTTTTTGCATCTTCGGCCTCGCGTTGTTTGCGATCCGTGATATCGACTCCGAGGACCACGACGCCGCGTACTTGACCCTTTTCATCGCGATCGGGAATGTACGAGGCGTCGTAATCGCGCTCCCGCCCGTCGGGAAGGATGGCGTGAACATCATAAGTTTGGGATTCCCCGCGGAGCGCGGCTTCAAGCCGCGGTCGCACGGTGCGGGATAGTTTTTCTCCGACGACTTCTTCAAGCGTGCGACCAATAATGTCGGCCTTTTGCTTTCCGAACCAGTTTACGTACTCACTATTAGCGAAGATGTACCGAAGGTCGCGATCGAGATAACCGACTAACGCCGGCACGGCGTCGGTGATAAGACGCAAGTGGGTGTCGGTTTGCGCGAGCGAAGCCTTAAGTTCCTGGATTTTGCGGTCGCTGTTGCGCAGGGCTTGATTCAACCGCCACGCCAAAAGCGAAGTGAGTACGGTAGAAGCCACGAAAACAATCAGCATGAGCGCTAGATATCTGGATTTGCGGTCAAAGGGAAGGGCTTGGTGGGTGCTGTACTAGAGCCTGCATTCCTTAGGCTCAAAATCGAGCTGGCATTGGAGCGCTTCGCGAATCTCCGGCGAGAAAACTTCTTGCTGGCGGGTGAAGGTTTCCGAATGCGGCTCGGCGTAGAACTGCTTCAAGATGGCGGCCTCTTTGGGCAGGATGTGGCGCAACGAGGGCTTGGCGCAGAGCCACGCGGTATTAGCTAAGAAAGTCGCTCGCCGCTTTTCCACGAGGGGTTCGTCTTTTAGAAGCTGCCCCATCGCTAAACCGGAAAGCGCATCCGCAAAGCGTTCCGCGGGCGAAGCCGCGTGCCGATCCGCATTGAGGCGCCAACGGCTCGAGAATGGCCCTTCCATCCGGATGCGGGCCTCCACGATTTGGGACTGCAGCTGGGTCGCCGTTTCAATCGCTTTTTGGAAGCGCATGGCGGGGGGGAGTTTTTCTGTGCAGCGGTACTCGGCGGTGAAAAAAAGCAGTAAGGAGAGTTCTTCGTCAAACGGCGGGGTGGGGTTTTCCCAAAGAAAATACCCACAGGGGTTCATAAACGCGGGGTTGGTACGCTTACTCCCGTCGGGCAAGGGAAGTTTCGGAGAGATCATGCGCAGAAAAACTTGGCGCTGCGCCAAGGAAGAAACAGAATCCTGGGCGTCTTCGCGCGCAATGCGCTCGATGTAGTCCGAATCCATGTCTTGATCCGTCGGACGCGGTTGTAGGCAGACGTTGAAGTCTTCGACCTGCGGTTCAAAGGCTTCGAGCGCCTCGGTGCGATCGGGGAGGGCCTCCTTAAAGCGATCCCAGTCGGCGCAGGAATAACGAATAGGGCCGCAGCTGCGTCGGCGCAGCTCCTCGATTTGCACTCCGAGTTCCGATCTCGCTTCATACATCGCGATCGAACGATCGATATCGAAGGCATGGGCCATTTCGTGGGCCAGAGTTTGGGCCATGTCTTCGGCATTAAAATCTCCGGCGCAAACCGTGATGTAATTCTTCTTGGTGTAGTAGTAGGCGTTTTCCTCCGTACGGGAGCAATCGTACATTTCCGCTTCCGGATCGCCACCGGGAACCATCAAGCGTACAGAATCAAGCCGCGCGAGCCAGTCGGTTTTGATTTCGTCGCTGAGATTTGGATGATTCCGGATCACTTGGCGGTAGGCGGCGCGTACCTGCTCGAAGCGCTTTTGCACGCGTTGCCAATTGGGGTGATCGAGCCAAATCGCCTTGGAGATTTCGGCCACGAGGCGCCCGCGTTCCCGTTTGCTCTCGTTTACGAGCTCGAGGGGAGTAAAATCTTCGGGGGTGCGGGAGTAACCCGGAAAGCGTTTCTCCATCCGTTTGAGCACCGTTTCGAGTAGGGCTCCGTTCCAGAACGATTCGATTTCTCCGGAGAGCCGCAACATCTCGACCCGATCTTCAATGCTCATTTCCCGACGGGGTTTGCGGGCGAGGTAGGCCCGAAGTTTTTGGAAATAGCCGCGCTGGAGCAAAGCGGAACGAAATTCGGGCGGAAACCGATCGCGTTGGCGGAGTTGGCTCTGGGCGTATTCGTAGTAAACTTGCGAGAAGTCATTGCTGGTTTGCCCCCGCCGGATCTCGTAGGTTTCGGTCGGCAATGGAATCTGGAGACGCCCCCAATTGCCCGGCGCGTAAAGACTTTTGCAAAAGCTTTGCACCATTCCCAAGCAGGGAGGGTCGATTTCGTTGATAAAACGCAAAGCAGGGACGTCCGACGCCGTCGGCGATTCCAGGGTAGGGTTCATCGGTGTATGGGAACAAGACGCTACCACCGCCCCGATGATAAAGCCGGTTTTGAAGCCACGCATAAACTGATGGGAAGTCTGATTCTTTAAGTTTACACTTCTTCAGAAAGCCCGTCCAAAAACCACGGAGTGACGCATTGCCCGAAAAACGGATTCCGGAACTGGACGGCGTTCGGTTCTTTGCCATTTCGCTCGTTGTTTTTGCCCACTATTTCAATCCCCTCACGTTTTCGGGAAAGCGTTTTGTCCAACCGTTTTTGAATATCGGATGGTCGGGGGTCGATCTCTTTTTTGTGCTCTCCGGATACTTGGTGGCCACGATCGTTTTGCGGCACCGCCCCGATTCTAATTTCGCGACCGTCTTCTACACGCGGCGCGTGCTGCGCATCTTGCCCCTGTACTATCTCTTCTTGCTGGCGGGTTACGGGCTAGCGCAAGCCATCGCCCCCGATCAACCCGTTCCTTGGTGGGCGTTTGCGACGCATCTGCAACCGCTGTGGATGATTTGGACCGGGACGCAAACGCACTATTTTTTGAACATCGCGTGGTCGCTCGGTATTGAAGAGTATTTTTATCTCTTTCTTCCTCTGCTTCTTGCGGTTATTTCGCCGCGAAATCTTTGGGGAGTTTGTTGGGGGGCGCTATTCGGCTTTCCGCTATTGCGCGTGCTCTTTGCCGGCCAGGGGGATGCGTATCATATGGGCGCGACATTGATGCGACCGGATGGTCTGGTGATGGGGGTCTTAATTGCATTAGCGCTGGGGGACACTGCTCGCCGCGGGTGGCTAGCGCGCAACGCTTCTTTCGTTCGCGGAGCGTGGTGGGTCCTTGTCGCGGGTTGCGTCGGAATGCAGTTTTTCGATGTGAAATTTTACTACGCGCATTTCAATCTGATTCTGGTCGGTGTGTATCCTTGGCTCTGTGCCTTCTATGCCGTGAGTGTCTTGCGCGTTTTGACCGGAAATCTCCCGCCCGCGATCGCCGCGTTCTTGCGCTGGGGCCCGCTGGTTTGGGTGGGCAGGGTTTCCTACTGTCTCTACCTCTTCCACATGATCGTCTACACGGGCGTGCACGCGGTGACCGGCAGCCATTCGGTGCTAGCCAGTCTTTTGGCATTAGGAATTACGGGAGCGCTGGCCGCGGCCTCTTGGCAAAGGCTTGAAACGCCGCTGATCGGTCTCGGCAAAAAGCTCCAGTACGCGGTGTCCGGCAAGTCATTCAATGCAGCTCAGAGATTGGACCGTCTAAGTCCTCAAAGGCGCCCGTCCTGAAAAGCCTCGGGGCATCGGTTTCATACTGCTCCAAGATAAAAAAGTAGGCGAGCTGCCGTGCCAGCTCCGCCATCGAATAGCCGGACTTTCTATAGTATTCGTCGAAAACTGGATTCACGCCAACAACGACCGTGGAACTCATTTGGTGAGCGGGAACCCAAAGCCGGCTTACGTAAAGCATTAGCAGGGCAAAATCGACTTCGGCAAAAAACCGTTTTTCCAGATGGGCTTTCCACTCGGAATGAGGGTAAGGGTCAAATTCTTTCTCCAAACTGGCCTTCAAAGGTCTCTTCAGTGTCTGGTTGGCGAACCAAGTTTGGAACTTTTCGCTAAAGGAGGTAAGCATTCCCCTCTTTGCTTCACTGTTCAAAACCAACCAAACCCATAGCTGTTGCAGATAAATCTCGCTCACTGCTCGCAGCAGGGCACGCTCCTCTAGCACCGATGCATCCAAAGCCCGCAGGCCGGAGTCGGGATGCTGTGCTTGCGCTAAAGTGACGCGGGGTAATGCCAGTGACCTCCCATTTAACGGTTCGTGTCGGTTCTTTGGGTCGAGGAAAACGATTGGGACAAAAATCTTCCGGTTCTCAATGTCGTAAGCCAGGTGGGGAGAAGGAACGTCAAAGGCCTGCGCTAAAAGAAAATCGATTCGGTGAAAATGGGCGGGGATGACATGGTGGCTAAGGTTTTTGATCTTTTGACTTCCCAGGGAAAGCGCTTGCTGGTTGAAAATCACCGCGAAGGGGAAAGGTTTAAAGACCCGATTCCAAAGGGAAACGGGATCCTCCACCGAGCGAACGACGTAGGAAAAGTTTCCTTCGGCATGCTGATAGAGAAGCTCCCCCGCGGCCCCGAGGATGGTATCGAATTCATCCCCCAGATTGTGATTCGGCAAGAACAGGCGAGGGAGTTGTTTGAGGTCTGCTCGCTGCTTAAGCGGAAACGCCAACACGTCCGAACAGTTGGAGTAGAAAAACTCGTGATCATCTTGTTTGATCGGAAAAAGAGCGGCGGTGGCATTCAGGGAAAACAACCATGTTACTAAAAGCAAACGAGGCATACTACGTCACTTCAATCGGTAAGCGGACAATGAAAGTTGTCCCTTTATTTGTTCCTTCACTTTTGGCTTCAATGGTTCCGCCGTGTAAGTCCACTAGACACTTTACAATCGTGAGCCCCAGCCCCAATCCGGCATGCGTTCGTCGCATGGAGCTATCCTCCTGCCGAAATTTTTCAAACAGATACGGCATAAAATCCGGCGAAATCCCGCACCCGTAATCGACAATCCTAAACTCAATCATCTGGTTCGTTCTCCGCACCGATAACTGGACCTGGCTGCCTTCATTGCTGAATTTCACGGCATTGGCGAGGAGGTTCCAGAGGATCTGCTGCAACCGAGCCGGATCGCAATGGACCCGGACTCCCTCGAGTTGGCCGTCGACTTCGATTTCGATTTGTTTTTGCCGGGCGGAATTGAGAACGGTTTGCACGGCTCCCGAAACCATATCCGCCAGGTACACGGTTTCAGGAAAGAGCCGAATTTGGCTGGCCGACATACGCGAAATATCGAGTAAATCGTCGATTAAATGCATCTCGGCGTCGACATTGCGTTTCAGGGCGTCATGTACGGATGGCAATTCACTTTCGGTCACGGCACCCGACGACAAAAGATCGAGCCAACCCTTGATCGCCGTCATCGGAGTGCGCAATTCATGGGAGACGGTCGCGATAAATTCGTCCTTTAACCGATTCGATTTCAACTTTTCCTGATAAAGAATCGAATTCTCCATCGCCGCCCCCGCCACCGCGCAAACGAGTTGAGAAATCTTGGTAGCATCCTCATGGAAAGCAGCATCTAGCCGTGAAGAAGTGACGTAGAGGTAAGCCCGAATTTCGCCCAGTGCGAGAACCGGTGCACATAGGACCATTTGGAATTGCTCTAAGGCAGCGCTGCCGGGAACCGTCTGTTGTACGGCCGTCTTTCGCACTACGGTCGAGCGGATCTCTCTGGCTTCATTGACGATCGTGGCGTTCCAAACCAGTGCGCTATCGCCGTAGAGGATAGAAACTCCCTTATCCGAACCGACGGCTTCGCCCAGGACAACGCACCGATCGCCCCGGAAAAGTTCATGGCCACTTCGCTGTAAGTTTTGAAAAACTTCATCGATGGAAAGAGCGCTGGCGATTTCTCTTCCGCAACGCAAAAGCGTGTCAAACAAATCTAACAGGGAAAGGGAGGCTACGGGCCGAAGGGAAATCGCCCGGTGCGGTTTGATTTCAAATTCCGCCAGCGCTTTGGTCGCATCCGCTTTGACTTGCGCGCCATGCGCGTCGCCGCGATCCTCGAGAACGCAGCCCAACAAAAAGAGGGACTTTGTCTTTTCGTACGCTTGGCCTTGTTTTGAGGCCCAGCGAAGACTGGCATATATCAAGCGTAGCGCGCGTCCAGACTTTCCCTCGGCGGCCGCTCGGGCGGCTCGCTCTCGGAGTACCCGGGGCCTTTCGCCGGGAAAACGCAACGACATGATGTTAGCGGCAAGCGCGCGCCGGCGCCATTGGCGTTTAAGCGCTTTGCGCCGATGGCCCGCGGACAGGGGGCAATCCGCCAGGGCTTGTCTCAGGGCGGTTAACATCCATGCATAGAGCGGGGCAACGTAACCATTGCTAATCGGTTTCGATTCGACCCTTTCGATACCTTCGCTCAACCACTGGACGGCGCGCTGGGAGTCTTTTTTGGCGAGGGCGACGCAAGCGGCCGCCAAGCGAACTTGCGCGTAGGCCTGCTCATCCTCCCAATGATGCGTCAAAGCTTCTTGCAAATAGGTTTCCGGTAGATCCAGAGGAGCGACTCGGGCCCAGACATCTAAGATAATTCCCGCCGTTTGCTCGTCACCGGTTTCGCGGGCCCGCCGGTAAAGTTCTTCCGAGAGATCCCGAGCCGCCTGGAACATTCCCAATCGATAGGAAGAAGCGGCAACCTGGTAGCGGGAGATATTCACCTCCCACAAATCACCCGTCCGCAAAAGCGCAGCGTGGGCTTGGCGACAAACGTTGACACAATCTTGATATCGGGCCGCCGCGTAGTACAGCACGCCCAGAAAATGCTGGGTTTGGCCTTTTCCCCAAGTGTCGCCCAACATCTCGCGGACTTCGAGCGAACGAAGTCCATACCATTCCCCACGGCGGAACGCGCCCACCATCGACATAATGGGGGCATGATTGGAGTAGGCCTGCGCTAATTCCGCCGAAACCGCATATTTCTCGAGCAAAATCATGCTCGCGAACTGCGCTCCCAGACACTGCGCTCGGCCGCTCGCAAACCAATAGGCATAGGTCAAGCGATTGAGAATTCGGCCGGTTTGCGCGGCTTCCTTGGGAATCGGAGTTTGGCGGTTCGCCACCAGGTAACGGTAGAACAGCGAATGCATCACCAGGCCCGTGAACTTCCGCAGCGCGTACCACAGGGCTCGCACGCCTTCGCCCGGGATGGGTTGACCCAACATTTTTAGCGCATTTTCCAGATACGTTTTAGCGACCGTCATCTGGCCCATCTTAAAGTGCAACTCGCCTAATTTTTCCCAAGCGCGCAGTCGATCCTGGTTGGCCACGGCAAGATTTTCGGCCTGATCCAGTTCTTGTTTCGCGGCCGCATAGTTTCCGCGCAACATGTATACATCGCCCAACCCCTCGTGGATCCGCAGATGCACATCCTTACGATCCGGGGGACAGCAAGTCGCCGCGATGCGCAGCTGCTGCTCCGCTAGGTCGAGCGCAAAGCGGGCACGGGCCACTTCGGCCGCCTTTAGAGCGTGGGGCAAGGCTTCGGCGTACATCCCCGCGCGACTGTAATGATAGGCCAAGGCCCAAGCGGAGCTGTGCTCCGATGTAGCTAGGGCTTCCGCGGCCCGCCCGTGGTTTTGTTTGAGTTCGGCTTCCGACAATCCCGCTAGAACCGTTTCGCGTATTTTGTCGTGCACAAAACGCGCGAAATCGCCATCGAGCCACAACATCCGGCGTTCCTGCACCGCCTTCAGAATCCACGGAAGGCGCGAGGGTTCCAGGCGAGAGACTTGGCCCGCTAAAGCGAGGGAAAAGCGCGGGCCCAAAACCGCGCCGGCGGCGAGAAACGATTTCACGTGCGGAGGCAATAAATCGACACAGTGTGCAAAGTACGTGGCGGCTTGCTGCGTGAGCCGAAGTTCGCCCTCTTTGGAAGCGGTAACCACCCAGCCATTGGGGCCCTTCGCCAGGTAGCCCGTTTCGACCATGCCCCTCAAAAGGGCGTCCGTAAAAAACGGACTGCCATCGGCCAAACGGTGGATCCACGCCAAGGCATTGGCCGGCAGCGGGCCGGCAATGGAGGTGGCTAGCTCCTCCAGCTGCTCGGCGCTCATCGGGTTAAGTTTCAAACGATGCGGGGCCGGCATTTCGTGCAAGCGACGCGCGGCCGCGGTGTCCTCACCCCGAAACGCCACCACGACCAGGACACGGGCGGAACCATGGCGTGACCAATATTCCAAAGTGTCGAGCACCAGGTCATCCGCCCATTGGCAATCGTCGAGAAAAACCATCGCCGGAACGGACGTCGAACCTAAACTATCCAGAAATAGCGCGCCCGCCCGCTGACTGCGGTGCACGCCAAATGTCTCCGGACCCAGTTGCCCTTGCGCGGTACCCGCACTCAAGCCCCGCATCTGCGGTAGCATCACCGCCAAAGTCGCAATGTCCCCACCGAGGGCGTTCAAAAATCCTTCACAAAAACCGCGGTCGGTCTTGGCCTGAGCGATCGCCGTGGAGGCCACTTCGGTTAGAGCTTGTAGCGGTTGGTGATCCGCGCCCTGAATGGCTTGGCCGCGATAAACGTTAATCCCTAGGCGTTTGGCCTCCGTTGCCCAGCGCTCCAAGAGTCGCGTCTTGCCCAGTCCCGAGGCCCCTTCCAGGGTAAGTAAGCCGCCCTTACCCTGCTTAAGCTGTCCGGCCAACTCGATCAGCGTCTGCACCTCCTGAGCGCGTCCCACCAGGACCGGTTGGGCAAGGCTCGTTCGCAAATCTTGCTGGCCGATGGCAAAGACTGACGATTCCGTGCCGGCGGAAATCTGGGCGCGGAGTTTCTCGAGATCGCGCAGCACGCCGAGCGCCGTTTGGTAACGATCGTCGGGAGATTTGGCGAGCAGTCGCCGGACAATCTCCAGGAAGACCTCAGGAATTCCCGGTCGTTCGAATTCAATCGAATGGGCGTCCGTGCGGAGGAAATGCTGCAAGAGTTCGTGCAGGGATTTTCCTTTGTACGGCGGGTTGCCGTCGACCAGCGCAAAAAGAATCGCGCCCAAAGAATACAGATCGGCCCGGGGGCCGACCTCGGCCCGAATCAAACCCGTTTGCTCCGGGGGCATGTAGGGCGCGTTGTCGTTCGAGTAGGTATCGGTTAAGAAAAGCGAGCGGAATATCGGTCCACCATTGATGAGCGAGACGGTGGGAAGATGCGCCCGTTCGACTTCCGGAGGAGCCACGATGACGTTTTTCGGATTCAGCCCCCCGTGGATCATTCCCATTTGGTGAAGGCGCGTGAGCTCAGTGGTGACCGACGCCGCGAGATCCAGGGCCCGGTCGAAGCGCATCGGCGACTCCCGTCGCACGACATCCCAAAGTGACTCGCCCTCGAGATAGGGGCGCATAACAAAAAGATGGGTGCCATTCTCGCCCATTTCATAATTGAACGCGAGAGAGGTGACGACGAGTTCGTTGGTCAGCGCACGCCGTTCGGAATCGGTCGCGGCGGTTTTTAGCAGCGAGCTGACCACGTATTGGCGAGAGCTATCCGGATCTTGGTGAGCCCACACGATCTTCGCCGCATTCGGGGATGCCCGACGCAAACTCTCGAATCTTTCGTGTAAAACTTCCACGTTCACCAATAGTCTCCCGAGTCTATTTTAAAGAATGCAAATCTCGGAAGCTACGCAGAGTAGATAAATCCGTGCCGATTAGCTAACGAAAACGGAAAGATTGGCAAAACAGCAGAGCTGAATTGGATTCGAAATAGCTGAGCTTGTTAAAATTAAGGCCCAAGAGGTAGACTCTGCCCTTCACCGAGCTGAATCTATACGATCCGACGACCAGGTCGGAATAACCATCCCCGTTCACATCGCCCAAAGACTAGTTAGAACCAAAGTGCGAAGCCGACTCCGGCGGAGCGTGTTTTAAAAGTTAACGGCGGCGGCGCTGCATTCTTGGGTG
>CAZFMF010000037.1:0-31818 GCA_964519985.1 uncultured Pseudobdellovibrionaceae bacterium
AGGCAGAGCCGTCAGATTTACAGTCTGATCCCTTTGACCGCTCGGGAACCCCTCCCCGAGAAAAGTGTGAAGAAAATACGGGGTTCGCCACCGAAGGTCAACCTCGCCATTCGCCCAAAATCGGGCGTGCGAGCAGCGCCTAATCGTTTCCTTTAAAGTCCGGATTGCCCGCCAATTGGCCCCAGACAAAACGGTTTTCGCCAAAATCCCAAATGCATTTCTTGTATACCGTCGTCGGATCGCTCTCCCCGGGAAAAGTTACCTGGTAGCGGTATTGTTGGCCGGGCTCGCAATCATCCGTGCTGCTATTGACGGCGGGATGGGCAACCCATTTCTGGATCCGAGAGCGGGCCCGAAGCTCTGTGCTATATTTATGACCACCATGACCGCCGAGGACATCAAATACTTCCGAGCGTGCTTTGACCAAGGCCTGGTGCACTCGCCGCTACTCGAAATTGGCTCCCGCAAGAACCTCGGAGAAACGCACACCTTTCGGGACGTCGCCCGCGACTTAGGTGTCGCTTCGACCTTGGGGACGGATTTGAATGTGGGTCCGGGAGTGGATGTGGCCACCGACTTCTCGGTGCCTACGCCCGCGTTCCGCGATCAGTGGCAGCACGGGACCTTTCAAACCGTCGTCATCTTCAATGTTTTGGAACACACTTTCGATCCCATCACCGTGCTGACCAACGCGCTTCACTGCGTTGCGCCGGGGGGTATGCTGCTCACCCTCACGCCCAGCGTGTGGCCGATTCACAGCTTTCCCAAGGACTACACGCGACTGCTTCCCGATTGGTTTGAAACCTTTGCGGAAAGAAATGGACTAGAGCTCGATCCGCGAACCTTTTCTTGGGTATCGGAATTTGGGATCCACCCGGTTCAGCAGCTGCGGGACGATACCGGACTCACTCTACCCAGCTTTCACCAACTCGCGAGTCCGATGAAGAGTTTTCATTCGCGCGTGATTCATCGGCTCTTCAACACCTTCGGCCGGTCGCACCAGTTTACCTACTGCACGTTGGGGGCTGGGTTTCGGAAGCCCGGGACGGCTTAAGAGGGCTCTCGGCATTCGGATCGGATGTCAGATATCCGATATCGGATAACCGATATCCGACTGAGATGGAGCCGGCCACCGGATTCGAACCGGTGACCTGCTGATTACAAATCAGCTGCTCTACCAACTGAGCTAGGCCGGCTTAGCCCGAAGTATCGGTGGGATAGCGACGTTTTGCAACCGTCGCAACGCACCGCAGATTGACCCATTGCAACCCGAAATCAATAGTGCCGAGCAACAAGGAGTCACGATATGCGTTCAATTGGGTTGGGTTTTTTGGTTTTAACAAGTCCGTTATGGGCCACCGATATCAACACGGTGGTATCGCGGGGAGCACGGATCCTCGACATTACTTCGATCAAGGAAATCAGCCGTTCGGTGGATACCGCGCTTCCGTATATGTCCAAACTGGTCATGGAAATCGAAGGGAAATACGAGGGGCACGGCACAGCTAAAAAGGTCGGACTGCGATTGGACCGCACGGACGACGGCCGGCCGGGCAACTACATGGCCTTCAACGCACTTCTCTACGGCATCATGGATGTCACGGGCCCCATCGAGTTGGGACAGCGGCCGATTACGGCGGTCTCGAACCCCGAAGATTTCAAGGTGCAGATTCTGGTGCAGCCCGTCGGTTGGTACAGCACGGATCCTTCCTTCGAAGCGAACATCGCATTTACCTTCATTGACTACACGCCGATCCGGCACGAAGTGACGCGTGGGTTCACCGCCTCGCTCCGCACTCGCAGTGGAACCCTGAGTTGGGATGTTCACAACTACGGCTTTCCGACCAAGCCTTAGTTTGGTAGTTCCAGAGGGATGGGCCGTTGGTTTGGGGTGATTTGGATCTGGGGAAGCCTGGCGTTCGCTGGGGCCGCCCCTTCGGATCCGGATCCCCTAGCTGGAAACCTGCTGCGTAGCCGGCCGTGCGCCGGGATACTCGCGGCGTTTCTCGAAGCCCATCCCTCTATTTCCGGCCAGCGCCGAGTCACACTCGAATCCATCCAACAATCCGCGAAGGCCTCAATCTATCGATTTCTCCAGGAAGAGCTGCACCGGGGTTACCATTTCCAAGCGGACGGAAATTTTCTCTTGAGCAGCGATCAGCTGGGCTTTTTCAATCGCGAAACGATCACCGCCCGAATGGCTAGCCTGCACGGCTCGATTGAGTACCCACGCACGCTCGTCGGGGTTTTCGATGGTGAAACGAGGATCACCCAGTTCCTCGATCGCTTCCGCGACAAAACCCAGGCGTTTGTTTCCGCCTGTCGCTCGCCCGCTCACTACCGCGAATCGTTGCTTTCCTCTCACCTCGCCCAAGCTTTTTTGATCGGCGGACTCACGGTGGGGGCTACCCAGTTCGCCCTTGGCCAACACCACGCCCTGGCGTGGGGACTCGGAGCGCTGGCCTTAGTCCGAGGCGCCACCATGAACTGTGATTTTTCCTTTCTCTTTGATGCCATGCGCGATGGCACGACGGCCGCCAATGCCCGCTTACCCACCCTCTTCGAAAAGGCGACTCGGATTGCCCGCGCCGAGGCGACCGCTCCGCGCTGGCTCGCCTGGGGTACGAGCTTACGTTTTTCCGTCGATACGATGAAGGAACTCTGGGAAAGCTCCTACGGAGATTGGGTCAGCCCCACCTTGGCGTCGGCGATTGATCTCGACGACGAGATCAATACCATGCCGTTTTGGGAACGCTGGCGCACCGCCCGCGCGGCGGCCCGTCTGAAGAAAAAAAGCCCAACTGACTACACGATCCTTCAGCGCCAGACTCAAGGACCGCCACTGCTCATTGATTTCATCCTGCTGAAGGGTGGCACCGCCGGATTGCGGCACCCCAGACTGATCGTCGCTTTCCGTCTGCCGCCCTTTATCAATGAGGACGAACGCGGCGACGGCGGGGGCGGAGGTGGCGGAAGCCCTCCCTTTTCTCCGGTGACATCGGATCCGGGGTCTCATCGTACACCGGAGCTAGTGCACTAACTATTTCTGCGTCAACGAACGTAGGCGGCTGGGTTGGAAGATGGGGGATTGCGCGAGGAGCTCGGTAAATTTGCGTGAGCCAGCGCGGTTGAGATGCCCGGGATCGGCCCAAACCGAGGGATCTTTCATCCACTCCCCTTCCAAAACCAACGGCTCACCGAGCGCGGACAAGGCAGTTAGATAATCCGGGGGAGGCGGCGGCTCTCCCTTTTCGGGCACAAAAAGAAAGTACAGCCGAGCGTCACGCGCATGCACCAGCTGCGCCAAGGACCGCAGCGTCGCGCTGGGGGCGGCATAGCCTGGCCCGGTCGTTTTCTCCGGCACCGAATCGTGCTGGTGATGCAACGCCAAGTAACCGCGCGGGTATTGATTGCAGGGAGTCGGATCCAGCTCCCGCAGCAGACCGTAGATCCCCTTCACCGCAAAGGGAAAAAAAAGGTCGTGGGCCGCGCTCAGCTCCTGTCGGAGCGAAAGACTGAAGCTGAGATAGTCGGCGGCGCCTAGCCGGGAAAATCCCGTGCGAGTGTCTTCCATGGCATCGGCGACCGACGCCAGGAATCGAAAATAGTGGTGTCGCTCGGCTTGGGCCTGTTGGCTGATGGCCACGACGACATTGGAAACCCGCCGGCGTTCGAGCGCGTCGCGCACTAGGATCTTCGCCAAATTCGTCCCGAACCAGTTGGTGCCGAAGTTGTAGGTCTGAATGCCTTCGAAACGCTTTTCGAGGTACGGGGTATCCACCGCGGTCCAAATGCGGGAGCTACCGAAAAAGGCGACATCCAGATCCGCTCCGCGATCAAAGATCTCATCTTTGATGCACGCGTACTTTTCATCTCGAATATTGTACTTGAGCTTCGGGTTCTTCTCCGACAAGGCCACGGAGAGCCCGGCAAAAACCCCGAAGCAGAGCAAAGTTTGAAATAGCTTCTTCACACCTGCGCCTCAGAACTGAAAATAGATAAAGGCCATCTTGCCAATGTTTTGCAACGACAATTCATAAACCCCTAAACACAAAATCAGGGCGACGGCCGATTGCACGACGGCGGGAAGTTTCCAAAACTTCTCCGCCCACGCGTAACGGTGCGGCTCGACGAGTCGATGACTGAGGAAAGCCAAGCAGAGCACGATCAGTATCCCATCCGAAAGGTGCTCGGTCGCCAACTCGGCGTTGGGGCGAAACATATGGCCGAAAAAAGCAAATGCGTCGCCCAAGGTCGGCGCCCGAAAAAAAATCCATGCGAAACAAACCGACTGAAAAACCACGAGCGTGGAAAGCGACTGCCAAAACCACTCCGGAACTTCCCACTCGTTGGTGTGCTCGGCTTTGAGTTCGGTGCAATAGCGATCGAGGATGAGAAAGAGCCCGTGGAGTCCGCCCCAAACCAGAAACTTCCAGGCCGCCCCGTGCCACAAGCCACTGAGCAGAAAAACCACCGCGATGTTTCGGATCCCCTTCAGCCGCGACACCTTATTTCCGCCGAGGGGCAGGTAGACATAGTCCCGAAACCAAGTGGAAAGCGAAATATGCCAACGCGCCCAGAACTCGCGGAAGGACGTGGCCAAGTAGGGCGCATCGAAGTTCAGCCCGAGGTCGATGCCGAAGAGCCGGGCCAGCCCTACCGCGATATCCGTGTAGCCACTGAAATCCAAAAAGATCTGAAACGCGTAACAGTAAACCGCAATCCAAAGGTCAAACGTGCCGTAACTGGCCGGAGCGGCAAAAACGGGATCTACCGCCCAAGCGCCTAACGTATCCGCGAATAAAAGCTTCTTCGCAAAGCCCACTAGGATTAAGAAAAGACCGGAGAGCCTAACCTTCTCCACCGGATCGCGATCGATCTGCGGCAGAAACTCTCCGGCCCGCACGATGGGCCCCGCCACCAAGTGCGGGAAAAAGGAAATGAACGCGAAGAAGTCGCGTAGGCGACGGGTCGGCTCGAACTTCCCCCGGTATACGTCGATAGAATAGGAAAGCGCTTCGAACGTAAAAAAGGAGATCGCCAGCGGCAAGGGCGGATCGACTTCCGGCAACCAGGCCCCCAGGCCCAGTGCCGCCGTCACACTGTTCACGGTCCGCGCTAAAAATCCGCTGTACTTGAAAACGATGAGGATGCCGAGATTGGACGCGATGGAGAGCGAGAGGAGGAAGCGTTTCCGCTTGCGATCGGTTGCCGCAAAAATGCGGCGCGCCAGCGTAAAATCTACCCACGAAACGAAGCCCAGCAGAAAGACAAACTGCGGTCCCGCCTTGGCGTAAAAGATCGTGCTGGCCAAGACCAACCAACCGATACGCTGTTCCTTAGTGCGCAGACAAAGGAAGACGGCCCAGGTAACGGCGAAAAACGACAAAAAGATGGGTTCGGTAAAGTTCACTAGTCCGAGCTGCCGGTGGTCGATAGGCGCACAATCTTGTCCGTCGTGATGCCGTTGTAGTTAGTGAATAGGCCGCCAATGTAAATATCGTGCGAGCCGTCGGTTGCGGCCGCCCCGGCCAGCACCGTGGTGCTGAAGCCCGTTCCCATCGCGAAGGTCGTATCGATTGCCCCGAGGCTATCAAGTTTCACGAAGTTGGCGATCGTCGTTCCGTTATAGGCGGTCGTCCCTCCCCCGGCGTAGACGCCCCCCGCACCATCTGCCACCAGCATACGCACCCCGGTGGCACCCGTCCAACCCGTTCCGGTCACGAAGGTGGTGTCCAACGTCCCGTCCGTATTCACCCGGGCAATGCGGACAGCTCCGGCCCCGTTGTAGGTTGTAAATCCCCCGCCGACAAATAGCTTGGCATCGGAAGAAATGGCCACCGCGCCCGAAGTCCCCGAGCTCGGGCCGGTGCCCACCCCAAAAAATGTGTCCAGACGGCCATCGGAATTCCGGCGCGCCCGGCGCGCCGCCCCCGTGCCGTTGTAATTGGCAAAGGCGCCCAGCACATAGACATCGCCATCGGTGTGGGGAGCCAGAGCCGCGACGTTTCCATCGAAGCCGGTTCCGAGGGCAAAGCTCGTATCGAGAGAACCGTCGGTATTGAAACGGGCGATGCGACTCGAGGCCGTGCCGTTGCAACTGGTGAAAGATCCGCCGGCGTAAACTTTGTTCGATCCGTCCCGCGCCATCGCGATTGCCGACACGCCGTTGGCCCCTGGCGAGCAACCGGTAGTGGCAAACGTGGTGTCAATCGCGCCGCTCGTCGTTAGACGAATGAAATTAACGATCGACGTACCCGCGTAGGAAGCCACATTGCTCCCCCCCGCGTAAACCGTGCCGTTCGGTCCGGGAGCCACGGCCAAGAGATTGTTATTGAAACCCGCGGTGGAATTAAACGCCGTGTCTATAGTGCCATCGACTTTCAGGCGAACGATCTTGCCGAAGCTCGTTCCATTGAAGCTGTTGAACGTTCCGGCGACGTACACCGTCGCGGAAGAATCAGAGGCCACCGCCACGCCGTTCACCTGTCCCGACGCCGATGGGATCCCCGCTCCCTGGGCAAAGCCGGTTCCGACCGAACCATCGCTATTGAGCTCCACGATACGATTGACGGTGATCGACGTTTGATAGTTCACAAACGTTCCCGCAACGACCAGTTTGCCGCCGAAGATTCCCAAGGCACCCACTGCGGCATCGAATCCCGTTCCGTAAGCAAAAGTCGTATCCACGGCGCCGGTAGAATCCAATCGAATGATTCGATTCGCGGCCGTGCCGTTGTAGGCGGTAAAAGCACCGCCTACATAGATTTTGCCCGTACCGTCATTCAGAGGTTGAATTTCCGTCACGGCACCACCGGTGAAGCCGGTGCCGGTGACGAAAGCTGGATCTACGGTGCCCACGGAATCCAAACGCGTGATCCCTACCGCGCCCGCGCCCTTGTACTGCGTGAATGCCCCGCCGACATATAGGCCCGCCGTATCCGCCGAAGTCGCTAAAACGTTCACCGCTCCTCCGGTGAAACCCGCACCGACGACGAAAGCGCCGTCGACCGCGCCCAAGTTCGTCAAACGCACGATGCGGACCTGGCCGCCGCCATTGTAAGTGGTGAAATCTCCTGCGACGTACACATTCCCGTCGGCTTGGGGAAGGATCGCGTAAACCGTGCTGTTGAACCCCGTGCCGACATTGAATGCCGCATCAATCGATCCGTCCGAGTTGATCCGTACGGCTCGATTGATGCCGGTCACATCGTAGGCGGTGAACGCTCCGCCGGCGTAGACGTCCCCGGTGCCATCCGCCGCGGCCGCCACCGCCTGCACCGCGCCGCCGGAAATGCCGGTCAGCACATCGAAGCTCGTGTCGACGGCGCCGGTGCCGAGCACGCGCACCAGGCGATTGCGCGTGCTGCCGTTGATCGTCGTAAAGTCCCCACCGACGTAGAAAGCGTCGGTCACATCGGGAGCCGCCGCGATGGCATGCACGGTCGTAGTGGTTTGGAAGCCGAGCCCGGTAGAGAAAGCCGTATCGAATGTTCCCAGCCCCGAAAAACGCGCAACCCCGCGCGACATCCGGTCGAAGCCTTCAAAGGTGCCTCCTACCACTAAACTGGTCCCGACATTGGCCATCGCATTGGCGGCGGCATTGAATCCCCGAGCGGGATTGAAGGTTAGGTTGTCGGCGCTGCCGTTGAGCACCAAGACCGCGGCGCGAAACACCGCACCATCGAAGTACGTCAACTGGAACGCTTTCTGCGAATCACCCAGCACGGCCGGTGCGGTGTAGGTCAAGACAATCGTGCAGCTCTCACCCGCGGCCAAACTGGAAGTGCAAGTCCCACCCGTACCCGGTGGGGAACCGCCGGCAAAGGCGAAGGGCGAAGCGGGGGTCGCAAATTGGATCTGGGTTGCGGTGCCCGTTCCGGAGTTGGTGATCGTGATGGGAGCGTTGGTGGCACTGACCAGATGGCGCGTGCCGAAATCGTAGGAAGCGGCATCAAAGGCGAGCGTCGCGGAAACCGGCTCGTCTTCTTCCTCCTCGGCGGCCCCACAGGCCGCCAGGAAACCGGCCGCGACGAACACTGTCGCGATCCGTGCCACCGCGCAGTAATCGAAGACTCCAACTACCCTTCGGGGTCTTGGCACGTTCACTCCTCGATTGTGGTGGGCAACTATCGGACATTACAAGTATAACACAGCGACGTTTCAAACGACCGTGATTTCAGGGTTTGGTTAGCGCGTCGAGGGTAGGTAGCGCCTTGAGAAATAAGCCGCTACGAGGACGAGTCCGAAGAGCACGAATGGGCGCGACTCCACGGGAATCTCCGGAACCGCGGCGAGATCCTGGCAATCCGTTCCGGTCCAGAAGCAGGCATCCGCCGCGCCCGAACCAAAGTCCGTACATTCGAACTCCGTGGTGAGGTCGGCACAAGCCAAGCAAGTCCCCCAGCAGGTACGGCAGCCGGGATCACACTCTGTGTAATCCACACAGGCGGCGTAACACGCTACGGCATGAGCGGAATTGGGAAGGAAGGAAAATGCCGCAAGCGCTAGAAGAGAAAGAAGGAAGCGCTTCATCTCTTGCCGCATCCCCACCATCATAACGTATGCTCCGGGGATATGAAACATCGCCCGGCAGCTTTGGTCTTCATCTTCATCACCGCACTTCTCGATGTGGTCGCGCTCGGAATCATCATTCCCGTCTTTCCAAAACTGGTCCTGACTTTGTCGCAAGGCGGCACCGCGCAAGCCGCGCAGATTTTCGGAATCTTCGGGACCGTCTGGGCATTCATGCATTTCTTTTTTTCGCCGCTACTGGGGGCGCTCTCCGATCGGTACGGGCGTCGGCCGGTGATCCTGATTTCCAACTTCGGCCTCGGCCTCGACTATGTGCTGATGGCATTAGCGCCCTCGCTCCAATGGCTTTTCATCGGACGAGTGATTTCGGGCGTCACCGCCGCCAGCATCACCGCCGTCAGCGCCTACATCGCCGACGTCACCCCGCCGGAAAAACGCGCGGCCGGCTACGGAATGCTGGGCGCCGCCTTCGGCTTGGGATTTATCCTCGGTCCCGCCCTCGGAGGGATCTTCGGCGGAATCGATCCGCGCCTTCCCTTTTGGATCGCGGCCGGGGCGAGTTTGCTCAACGGATTTTACGGCCTTTTTGTCCTGCCCGAATCGCTACCGGTCGAGCGGCGATCGGCGTTTCGTTGGCGGGCCGCCAATCCGGTGGGTTCGCTCCGCCTCTTGCGATCGCACCGCCGATTGACGGGCCTCGCCGCGGTGGGGTTCTTGAACAATTTGGCGCACGTGGCGCTGCCCAGTGTTTTCGTGCTCTACGCCGGTCATCGCTACGGCTGGGGAGAAACCACCGTCGGCCTCTGCCTCGCCCTCGTGGGTTTTTGTGCCATGATTGTGCAGGGCGCGCTCATTCAACCGGTCGTCACCCGTTTCGGCGAACGGCGCGCACTGCTCATAGGATTAGGATTCGGCGTGATTGGCTTCGGCATTTACGGGATGGCGGAAACCGCGACGCTGTTTTGGTGGGGCGTTCCTTGGATGGCCCTCTGGGGACTCGCCTCCCCCTCTCTGCAAGGGTTGATGACCCAGATGGTGGAACCCACTGAGCAAGGGCGGTTGCAGGGGGCCAATAGCAGTTTGATGGGAATTGCCGAACTCGTCGGCCCGATCCTTTTCACCGTTTCGTTTTCTGTCTGCATTTCGGGTGAAAGTCTTTGTCGCGCGCCGGGGGCCCCCTTCCTCATCGCCTCTGGGCTACTGCTGCTCGGCATGCTCCTCGCTTGGCGGATCACCCGCGGGCGAGTGCCAATGGTTTCCGATGTCGAAGCGTCCACACCCCCGCGGACCCAGAATGCCGGATAATGTGAGCTCCTAAAATCCCCGAGCTTGCCTCGAGTGGGCACGCATTGCACGCATCGGCCGCCGTGTGGTATCGGTTTGGCTACCCATGAAAACCCGTTCTATCTCCATTTCTTTTCTCCTTTTGTCGTTGGCCGGACCGGCGTGGGCCGGTCCCGTTTATACATCGGTCGCCCCCGGCCAAAAGGGAGTGCTAAAAATGTCCGGCATTCGGGGGCCGGCCACACTCACGATCGAAAATCCGGATGGTGCGGTCTTTATCGAGGAAGTACGAGGGACAAATACCGTTGAGGCGTTCGTTCACCATGTGCGCGGCACCCACCAGGCTCAACCGGTAGATTTCCATTTTCAAAATTTGGGCGCGGGATTTTCGGGCGGACCCGATCGGCTCATTGTGTCCGTGCTGCTTCCTCGCCCCAAGCGGAAAAGCCTCGTCATCAACCTCGACTCGGACAGGAACGTGATGCCCATGTACCAAGACGTCGGGGAGGTGGTGCCGCTCGGCATCCGAAAAAGACCTAATATACAGCCCGCCGGATCGACACACGTCCTCGTGAGAATTCCTAATCACCTTATGGGCCACGTCCAAGTACGCACGTGGAACGCCTGGATCGGTTTTCGTGGATTCGCTTCCGCGCCGCAAGTGGGGTTTGGTCGCATCGTTCGGATCGAGCGATTGCTCCGCCCGACGACGGACACCCATTTCGGAAACCTGAATTATTCGAGCGTGATCCAAGCGGATAGCGTCGTCCACGATTGCCCCCATTTGATCGGGGATATGACCGAGATTTTCAACTATTACTTGGACAGGTGATCGGGTCGCCAGGTGACGGCATCGCCATCCGAATCGAAAGTCAGTCCGTTGAGGCGCAGTGCAAAGCTGCCATCGGACGGGTCGACGCACCATTGCGTTAAGTTCAGACCCTGGCCATGCCCGTCATTAAAATCCCAGTTCCAGATTGCGTACCGATGGGGCGTCGGGGATTTTCCGGTCACGGGATCCGAACCCCAGCGACTCGTTTCGTTGGACTCTGGGCTTCCGAGAAGTAAATCCTCTTCGGGCAACGTAAAACGTAGATACGGAAGGGTCATGAACTCGGCCAGTTCCCACTCCTCAATCGCGTGGGTATCCGTCGCCGAAGGCTTTTTTGAACGCTTCTTCTTTTCCATCACCAGTCCCAAGATGGTTGCGACGCGGCCCGCCTCCAGGGCTCGGCCCTGTAAACCGAACAGACGGGTCGTCGCCAGCGCCAATTCCTCAGGCTCTAAACCGTAACTTTGGCCCACCTGGGCTAGGACGACCCACGCTTCCGAGGAATAAAGGGGAGGCTTATCTCCCCACTGCGAAGCCAACCGTAAATTCGTTACGTAAAAATGCGCTTCCCGAAGCTTTCCGGCCCCTCTCGTTCCGGCGACCAAGAAAGCCAGCGCGGTATCCCCCAAGCGATCCTCGGCATGAGCCAGCTCCTCCAAATGGAGCAGATGCGAAAATTCACTGAGCAAAACATCGGGATTGATTTCCGCCCCCGGAGTCTGCACCCGGGTGAGGGCCAGCACGGCTGCAAAATCCAATGGCTTTCGGCGCAAGGCTCCCAAGAAGGTGTTCGTCCACACTAAGCGGCGGCGCAGTTCCCCGGTGCTCCACCCGGGTGTGGTAGCCAGATCGAAGAGCGCGGAAAACTCGGTGTCCTTTAGACTCCGTCCCGGCATCTCCCGCGCTAAAGCATCGGCGTAGGCGATGTAATCTCGAATCCTCTCCGGGGTGAGGCCATGACGGGTTGCGGAGCGAACGATGAGGGCGGCCGCCTCATCGGAGAGGGGCCCGCGTCGGGTCAACTCGAATGCCTCGTGGGTACTTCGCCAAAGAGCGTAAACTGCTTCAAAATCGAGCCCCGAACTAAAACTGATCGGAAGCAGGCTTTTCAGACGCTCGACGGTCGGAAGCGCGTCGCCCTTGCGCTTCATTCCCGCGATAAATTCGCGTAGTTTCGCTCGGCCCGCCGCCTGTAAGAATTCGGCATACAGACGATTGCGCTCCGGAACCGGAGCGTCTTGTTGCGCCATCTTTTCGATCGCTTCGACGGCCTCACTCAAACGGCTGACAGAATCCTGGGCTCGGATGAGATGATGCTCCGAAATCCCCTGGCCCTCTCGAACCAACTCGGAGACCAAGAGCCCGACTTTGACGCCCAATTCGTCCGCACGGTAGGCGAGCCAAAGATAAGTGAGATTATCCATGGAAAACGCATGCCCTTGATCGATTCGATGGCGGCTCACTTTCGGGGTCAGTGCATCAATCCGGGTTAGAACGTGGTAGACCCGGTCCACCAACTCCCAATGCCGTCGGTACTCGGCGGTCCGACGTCCACGCTCAACCTCCGCGGGACCATTGACCGCGAATTCAGCGCGGGCTTCTCGAATCTTGGTATGTAAATGGATCTTGAGCGTCTTCAACTGATCTCGCAAAGAACGCCCATCGAGAGTGACTTCTTGTTGGAAGAAGAGGCCGCGCTCCCCCACAATAAAACGCGCGCAAAGCTGTTCGGGAACAGTGCTTTCCAGAACATCCGAATCCAAGGCCGAGACGGGCACCGCGAGCGCAAAAGCCACGAGAAAAAGGGCACGTCGATAAGGCATGGCGAGCCGATAGCACACCCGGAAATATCGGTGCAAGCGATTGACCTTGCATGATAAAAACCAAACCCATGCCTGACGAAAAACTGAAAGTCCTTCCTGTCTTCGAAGAATTAAAGCGTCTTTACCCCGTGCATTCGACGGAACTTACCTATGACGGGCCGTTTCAGCTATTGGCCGCCGTCATTCTCTCCGCCCAGTGCACGGATGCCCGGGTGAACCAAACGACTCCGGCGCTTTTTGCCCAGTTTCCGACCCCCGAAGCCATGGCCCAAGCGCCTTTACCCAGCATTGAAAAACTCATCCATGCCTGCGGCTTCTACCGAATGAAAGCCAAAGCGCTGAAGGAGATGGCCGGATCGCTGGTCGAAAAATTCGGTGGCCAAGTGCCTCAGACCATCGAAGAACTCGTTGCGCTCCGAGGGGTCGGACGCAAAACCGCAAGTGTGGTTCTCAATCAAGCGTTTGGCTTACCCGCGATTGCGGTGGACACCCACGTAAAACGGGTCGCCCATCGGCTGGGTTGGACCCGCAATACCGATCCGGTGAAGATTGAGACGGACTTGAAAAAAATCCTGCCCGAGGATCTTTGGGCTCCGGTAAATGGACTTCTGATTCTGCACGGGCGGCGCATCTGCAAAGCACGAAAGCCGCTCTGCGGCGAATGCACCCTTCGAGATCACTGTGCCTTTTTCCGTGGGACGCGGGGTTCTGCTACAATGTAGCCACTCCATGTCGGCCGCCATCCAAGTTGAAAAGGTTTCCAAGAAGTACACGCTCGGAACGCACCAGCACTCCACCCTGGGGGGACTGCTTTCCCAAGCCAGCCGCCTGTCGGCCCGCGCCGCCCGTGACGTTTTACAAGGCCGCATTCCCGCCTTCGAACGCGCGGTACTGCCCGAGCTTTGGGCGCTTCGCGACGTCAGCCTTTCCATTCAACCCGGCGAAGTGGTGGGCATCGTCGGCCGCAATGGGAATGGAAAGTCCACGCTGCTGAAGATTCTAAGCCGCATCACCTTGCCGACGGTGGGCCGCGTGCGTATCCAGGGTTCACTGGCCAGCCTGCTCGAGGTGGGCACCGGCTTTCATCCCGAATTGACCGGCCGCGAAAACATTTTTCTCAACGGCGCGATCTTAGGCATGACCCGTCGGCAGATCCGCGACCGCCTCGACGAAATCGTCGCATTTTCCGAAGTGGAACAATTTCTTGATACTCCGGTAAAGCGTTACTCCAGTGGAATGTACGTGCGGCTGGCGTTTGCGGTCGCGGCCCACTTGGAACCCGATATCCTTTTAGTCGACGAGGTTCTCGCGGTGGGTGACGGGGCCTTCCAAAAAAAATGCCTGGGAAAAATCCAGAGCGTCGGTCAGAGCCACCGCACCGTGCTTTTCGTCAGCCATAGCCTTCCGGCCGTGCGCAGCATCTGCTCGCGGGTCATTTTGCTCAACGAAGGCGAAGTCGCGATGGATGGCCCCACCGATACCGTGCTCGCGGCCTACAACAAACTTTTGCAGGCACCCCGACGGATTGCCGATGAAGGCATCGGCTGGCGGCTTTTAGCCAGCAACGGAAATGTTCGCGTGAGCGCCATCACCGCCCGGGACGCAGCGGACAATGAGACTTGGAGCTTTAAGCAGGGGCAAGATGTTCACCTGCGCATCGAATACGAAAGCTTCGAAACGGTCCCCAATCTCGGCATCTATCTCGGAGTTAACTCTTTGCAATCGGGCGAGGTGGTGACGACGGTCAAGCACGTCGTCACCGAGAAGACGCTAACCAAGGGCGCCCGTGGTGCCATCAACATCAGCTTCCCGAATCTCCCGCTGCGGCCAGGAGAATACGCTTTAACTTTGGGTCTGACCGACTCGGATTATGGAAAACGCTACGACTTCCTCGATCACCACCAGAACCTGCCGTGGCTTTGCATCAGCTCGGACGACAAAGATTTCTTGCAGCTGGGTGGTTACGTGAGCATTCCATCGCAAATCGCGGCGGAAACTTAGATGATATCGGCGAAGGATTTTTCTACGCGGATAAAGTATCGCGTGCCGAAATAAAGAAAAATGAGCGTCAGTCCCACGCTCATCCCGAGCAAGAAACGATCGAGCGGCAAACCGAAAAGCACGGATCGAAACGCCTCGATGTAGCCTACCATCGGATTCAGGCCCGCGAGCCAGCGGTATTTTTCGGAAACCAGGCTAATCGGATACAGCACCGGGGTGGCGAACATCCACATCTGGAGCAAGAACGAGATGCCATTGTTCACGTCACGATAACGCACGTTCAAGGCACCCAATCCCATGCCGATTCCGAGCGAGAGTAAAGCGGTCCCGAAGAGAATCGTCGGAATGCCGATCCCCGCCGCCGCACTCGGCACCATCCCGTGGTACGCCAACGCCAGGGCCAAGAGCGCCCCGGCAATGAGAAAATCGACGAAGCCGGGAAAGAGCGCGGCCACCGGCAAAAGCAACCGGGGAAAATACACTTTGTTCAACATATGGGCGTTGCCCACTAGGCTACTGCTACAGCGCCCAATGGTATTGGCGAAATAGATCCAAAGCAGTAGCCCCGAAAAGCTGAAAAGCGCGTACGGTACCCCATCGGAGGGAACGTGCGCGATTCGCCCAAAAAAAACGCTGAAAACCCCCACGGAAAGCAACGGGTAGATGAGCGCCCAAAGAACGCCCAAGGCCGTCTGTTTATAGCGTAAAGCGATGTCGCGCCAAGTTAGGAAGTAGAGTAGTTCGCGGTGCCGCCAAAGCTCCTTCCAATTGAGGCCTCGACTGGCGTCTTGGTCGCCTTCGATCAAAATAACGGGCAAAGTGCGTTCGGGTTGCATCGGTGTCCCGCCAGTATATATTCCGCGGAGGGAGAATTCATGGCCAAAGTCGTCATCTACTCAAAGGACAATTGCCCCTACTGCACCGCCGCCAAGGCGCTCTTGACCGGAAAGGGCGTGCCCTTCACGGAGCACAATTTGCAGACGAAACCCGACGAGCTCGCCGCCCTCAAACAGCGCACCGGAATGCGCACCGTTCCCCAGATCTTTATCGGGGAAGAGTTGATTGGCGGCTTCTCCGAGTTGCAAAAACTGGAGAATGACGGGGAACTCGATGCCAAGCTCCAACGGGGCTAATGGTGTCACCCACGTTTTGACCGAGCGATCCGGCTGGGTCGCCAACCTACTTTCTGAGCGGTTCCCGGCCATCGATCAATTGCTGGCCCTCGGATCCGTCTACCGGAACAAGAAACGCCTATCGGAAAATGTCTGGGTGGAATCGGGCGACTACTTGCGCATTCACCCGCAGCCCCTGCGCTTCGAAACGCAGACAATCGACTGGGCCCGGTGCGTGGTCTTCTCTTCGCCTAGCTTTCACATCGTTAATAAACCGGCCGGGGTGCCCGTCCATCCGCAGATCGACAATGCCCGCGAGAATATGGTTTGCGCCCTCACCCCGTTACTTGGGCCGCTCTACGTGACCCACCGCCTCGATACCGGCACCAGCGGTTTGGTATTGCTCGCGCGCCAGCCCCGCTTTCAAGTGCTTTTCAATCGTCGGCTGGCAACCCGACGCGTCTTTAAGCGTTACCGTGCGCTTTCCGCGGTCGCTCCTCCGGCGGGGGAATGGGTGCACTATATGGAAGAAAACAACCGCGTGCCGAAAACGCTCGCCCGCGATCCGGTAGCCGACTGGAAAGAGTGCCGCACTCGCGCGGTGGCCGCGGACGAGACCCCGCGCGGATTTGAGACGGTGCTGTATCCGCTCACCGGACGCACCCACCAGTTGCGCGCACAAATGGCGGTGCAGGGCGCGCCGATCCTCGGCGATACCCGTTATGGAGCCGCGCCCCACCCCGAATTCCACGCCTTCCGCTTCGCTTTGCACTGCGAAGGTCTGGGTTTTGAGTTTGCGGGGAGTCAGTGGTCCTTCCACTGCCCACCCCCTTGGCACCCCGCTTAACCCACTCCTCACAAAAAAAACTTGAGCCTCACGCCACGTCAGCCTCTATCATTTAAGTATGACGAAAAAACAAAAGCCGGGTTACACGGTAAATCAGCTCGCCAAACTTGCGGGTGTTACTGTGCGTGCCCTCCACTTTTACGACGAAATCGGGTTACTCAAGCCCGCATCGCATGGTGACAATGGCTATCGGTACTACGGGAAAGAACAGCTGCTGATTCTGCAGCAGATCCTTTTCTACCGTGAGTTGGGTTTTGAGCTCCGAGCGATGCAAGACCTCATCCAGAACCCCAAGTTCGATATCGTTGCCGCCCTGCATTCCCACCGTAAGCAGCTGGTGGCAGAGACGGCGCACACCAAAAAGTTGATCGCGACGATCGACAAAACGATTGCGCACCTGCAGAAGAACAAAACGTTGTCCGACAAAGATCTCTACGCCGGATTCGATCCCGCAAAGCAAGCGGAGTATGAGGAGTACCTTATCGAACGCCACGGCGAATCGGCGCGCAAGCACATCGCCGAAAGCAAGCAACGCACCAAGCATTGGCAGAAAGCCGACTTCCAAAAGACGGCGCAAGACTATGACGTCCTCCATCGCGCGTTCGCGCAAGCCATCCAACGCCGCCTCTCCCCGCAGGCCCCGGCGGTGCAGGCGCTCGTGGAACAGCACTACGCGATCGTCAATCGCTTCTGGACGCCCGATCGCGTGGCGTACGTCGCCCTCGGGCGTTCGTACTGCCAGCACCCGGATTTTCTCAAACTCTACGAAAGCTACCACCCGCAGCTAGCGGAGTATCTGGCCGAAGCCATGAAGGTCTACGCGGAGCAGAAACTAGCGGCGTAGCCTACTTGCGAACGAGGGGTGCGGCGTCGAGGAAGGTGAGACCCTTGTATTTGTCCTTGGCCCAGCTGACGCTCCAGTCGCTCTTGAAGAGCACTACCGGCAGACCGTCGCGATCCTCAACGTAAGCACAGTCGGCGTATTTATTGAAATCGTCGAAATCCACACCACTGCCCTGCGGCCAGCAGGCGCGGATGAACGGGAGGCGCTCCAGCTTCACGTCCACGCGGTATTCGCTCTTGAGGCGCGCTTCAAACACTTCGAATTGCAGGGCGCCGACCGCGCCCAAGATCGGGTAGGCCTGCGCGCGCGACGGATGGCGGAAGAGTTGAACCACGCCCTCTTCCGTGAGCTGCTCCAACCCTTTTTCGAGCTGTTTGCGTTTTAGTGGATCCGCAACCCCCACCGTCGCGAAATGCTCCGGGGCAAAACGGGGTACACCTTCAAATTCCAAGCGGCGCCCTTCGGCCAGCGTATCGCCGATACGAAAATCTCCGGTGGTATCCAGCAAGCCAACGATGTCTCCCGGCCACGCTTCTTCCAGGGTCATGCGCTCCTGACCGAAAAAATGGATACTCTTCGACAATCGAAACTCTTTGTCCAAGCGACCATGGCGCGCCGCCATTCCACGGGTGAACTTTCCCGAACAGACCCGCAAGAAAGCCACCCGATCACGGTGCTGAGGATCCATATTCGCCTGGATCTTGAAAAACAGGCCGGTGAAAAACGGTGCCGTGGGTTCCACTTCCTCATCGGCCGTCGCTCGCGCACCGGGCGGCGGCGCCATCTGCAGAAAGTTCTGCAAAAAACGTTCGACGCCGAAGTTATTCATCGCGCTACCAAAGAACACCGGCGTGAGCTGGCCCTTCAAAACCCGTTCGTGGTCAAATGGATCCCCCGCCGCTTCGAGCAACTCGAGGTGCGCGCGCAGTTCCTCAATCAGTTCCTGGTTGTCCGCGCGATCCCCGGCCAGGGAATCCAGAAACTTGGGATCATCAATGCCCGACACTTTCACCGGGGCGAGTTTGTCCTTCGCGTTGCCACCGCTGTCGCGCTGGAAAAGCAAGACCTCGCCCACCCGTCGATCGTAAACTCCGCGAAACCGATCACCCATGCCAATCGGCCAGGTCACCGGGGTCGAACGAATCCCGAGTACTTTTTCCAACTCGTCGATAAGGTCCAGCGGATCGCGACTCGGGCGATCGAGTTTGTTCATGAAAGTAAAAATCGGGAGTCCCCGCATGCGGCACACTTCAAAGAGTTTGCGGGTTTGGGGCTCCACACCCTTCGCGGCGTCGATGAGCATGACGGCAGCGTCCACGGCCACCAACGTCCGATAAGTATCTTCGGAGAAGTCCTTGTGGCCCGGGGTATCGAGCAAGTTGACCTGAACGCCATCGTAATCGAAGCGCAGGACGCTGGTGCTGATGGAAATGCCGCGCTTTTTTTCGATTTCCATCCAGTCGGAAGTCGTATTGCGTTGCTGCGACTTCGCTTTCACCGCCCCCGCCAAATGGATCGCACCACCATAGAGCAATAGCTTTTCGGTCAGCGTGGTTTTCCCCGCATCGGGGTGAGAAATAATAGCGAAGGTCCTTCGCCGCGCGACTTCCGTTTGGAGACTCAAGGCCATTGAATAACAAAGGGGGGTAGCCGGAGCAAGTCTGATAAAATGAGCGGGATGAACCGAATTCCCGTCGCCGGACCCTGGATCACCGAAAAAGAAGTGGCCTATGTCGCCGACGCGGCGGCTAACGGCTGGTACGAACGCGCGGGCGACTACCCGCAGCGGTTCGAACGGGCGCTGGCAGAGCGGGTCGGCGTGAAATACGCCGTGGCGCTTCCGCATTGCACCAGCGCCCTGCACCTGGCGTTGGCCGCGCTGGGAGTTGGCCCCGGGGACGAGGTCATCGTTCCGGAAATCACCTGGATTGCGACCGCGGCCCCGATCCAATACGTCGGCGCCCAGCCTGTCTTCGCGGACGTCGATCCCGTCACGTGGTGTTTAAGCGCCGAATCCGTGCAAAGAGTCATCACCGATAAGACCAAAGCGGTGATTGCGGTGGATCTCTACGGCGGGATGCCCGACTACGGCCGACTCCAAGCCCTTTGCGATGAATGGGGGATCGCATTAATCGAAGATGCCGCCCAAGCCGTGGGCGCGCTCTCCGGGGGAAAAGCCGCCGGCAGTTTTGGCGTCGCCGGAACCTTCAGCTTTCACGGTTCCAAAACCCTAACCACCGGTGAAGGCGGGATGTTGGTCACCAACGATGAAGCACTTCACCAAACCGTGCTTTTTCTACGCGACCACGGCCGCGCCCCGGGCGACAAACTTTTCCTCAACACCCAGGTCGCGTTCAAGTACCGAATGAGCGCGGTGCAAGCCGCGCTGGGCCTCGGGCAAACTGAGCGCCTGGATGCGTTGACCGACAAGAAGCGGGAAATCTTTGATGGGTACCGATCCGCGCTTGCCGGCGTGCCCGGTCTTTCGCTCAATGCCGAACCGGCGGGAACCAAGAACACCTACTGGATGGTGACCCCGGTTTGGGATGCGGCCTACGGGATCGAAAAGTTTGAAATGATGCGCAAGCTTTCGGAGGCGGGGATCGAAAGCCGCCCCTTCTTCGCTCCCTTGAGTTCTCTCCCGGCGTACGCCGGAACTCCGGCGGCCCGCGCCGGCGCGCGGGACAATCGCGTCGCCTACTCGCTCACCACGCGCGCGATCAACCTACCGTCGGCGCTTTGCCTTACCCGCGAGGACATCCAACGCGTTTGTACCGAATTTCGTAAAATCTTGGGCCACGAAACGCGAAGCGAGGTGGAGGCAAGATGAGAGAAGAACTCCATTCCTGCATCTGGGACGGTCCTGATCTTCAGCCCCGGCTGAACACACGCCTTCCCCAGCCCCACAGCCAGGGCGGGGTCAAGCCGTGCAGCACATCTTTCCACGAGGGCCGGCGTTCACTCTCCGGCGTGGAAAGCGAGGCCCGCAAGAGTTCGCGCACTCGGGCCGGAACTCCCTGGCACTGTTCCGCGGGCCACCACCGATTCGTTTCGTACCACTGCTGTCGGTACCGTTCGGGAAATTCTTCTAAGAGCGCGGCAAATTGAGATTCCCAATCACGTGGCAGGCTTTTCCACACCGGGTCCAGGAGTTTCACCCATTCGATCCAATCCGATAAGAATTGCTGGGGAGCCCCAAAAAGATTTGAGAGCTGGTCCGCGTGTTTATAATGCAAGCCTCCCACCCACGGATCGGCCACTACTTTGGAATCTCCCACCGCCGCCACCAGGAAGCTGCGTTCGCCCAGAAGGCTCGCCAATTCCGGAACGGGAACCAGCGACATCCCTTTCAAGAAGTTTTCCCGCCGAAACGCGTAGGTCGGCGGAATCGCCACATTGAAAAAAAGCGAGAGCAGGGGCACCGAAAAACCATCGATCACGCGGGGGGTACCCGCCGCCCAATTCAGCGCGAAAGGGGGGCCCACAATCTGCGATTGGTAAACCGACTCGGTGGAATAAGACATCGTGCAAAAGCAAAGGTAAGCATCGCATCCCGGGGCGCGCATTGCATCCACCGCCCGCGATACAAATTCGGGGAAAAGAAGATCGTCATCCTGGAGAAAGGCGAAAAACTCCCCCCGCGCCTGCCGAACCGCTTCGAGAAAATTCCCGGTGGCGCCGAGATTGCGCGCGTGGCGTACATAGCGCACCCGATCCCCAAAGCGGGCCACCACTTCCGGCGTCGCATCGGTAGAAGCATTGTCCATCACCAGAACTTCAAGATTGAAGTAAGTTTGGTTGAGGGCGCAGCCAATCGCGCGCTCGAGGAGCGCCGCCCGGTTGTAGGTTGGAATGGCCAAGGTGAAACGGGGTTGGGGTGCCATCAATACAGATTGTACTTGAAGCGCAGGTAACCTTCCATGGCGCCCCGTTCCGAGGCATTCATGGCCGTACCGGTGAAGACCATTAGCTCGGCAATATCGGCGTCAATCGTGGCACCGGCCGAAGTGCGTCCGATGCGGTAGGCGCCGTCGACCAAGTTCACCGCAACGTTCGAAAGCGCGGTCGTGGTCGCCGCAGCATTCCCATTCCAGAACTGCGTGCTGCCGGTTTGCGCGGTGGCGGTGCCGGACGCACTGTCCCGGATCCAAACATAAAGTCCGAAGGACCCACCCGTCGTTGACGTCGAACGCACGCCCCCGTTGTAAAAGCCGCTAAAGACATTTGCTACCGTCGTAAAAAGACCGAAACGCGCATTGGCGCCGTCCGCATCCGTCTCTCCTAGCTGAATAAAGGCGGGATAGCTGACCGCGACCGCATTCAAACGCGTGACGAGAAAGAAGGTCATATTCGGATTGCCCGTGATTCCCGTCGCAGCGGCGGAACGCAAAAGCTTCACACCATTGAACTTTACCGCCGGCAAGGAATTCTGCGCCGGCGTCAAGAACGTGGGGGGATTGGTGGCTTCCGTCGCATTATTGGCGGCGCTACTGGAGTCCGGCCACGTATTGACCGCACTGCCATTTGCCTGAGACAGGGAATCGGCTTTCAGCCAAATCTTGAGATTAGTGTATTGCGGAAAGTAGTAGGCAGTATTGTCGGTACTCGTCGAAACGGTGCTGGCGTTTCCGGCGGTGTCAGAAATGGCGCCCGCGACAATACTTGGCTTCACCGTACCCACGACTCCGCTGATCGCGGTAGCGGCTAGAGTGAATGTTTTGTGATCTCCGCTATCCGTAATCGTCCAGGTAATTCCCGTAGCCGTGCCGTTCTGCGTGATATCGCCGGTCGTGAAGGAGGAAGCGGAGATCGCTTCATTGAAAACCACGGTGAAATGGATGGGGAGCGTGCCCGTCGCCGCCGCCTGGGAAGTCGCGCGATTCACGGTGACAGCTGGGCCGGTCAGATCGTAGCTCAACGTCGAGGTGGTTTCGATGTTGGGATTGTTCGCCTCGTCTTCGACGACGCCCGCCGGGACCAAGATCGTGATTGGCCCCTCCGCGGTCGGAGTGAGCGTAAAGGTGTAAACTGTGGACCCGCCGGAGAGCGCGGAAGCGGTCCCGTTGGTGATCGTCATATCGCTCAACGAAAAGCCGGTGACGCCCGCGCTCCACGTCACGGTCACCGGAATCGGATTGACGGGAGTCGTGGCGCCGTCCGCGGGACTAAATGTGGGATGAAGACCGAGGATTCCGTCGCCGGCACCCACCTCCGACTGGGAGCCCAGGGGGTTGCAAGAAGTGCTCAGCAAGATGCCCGCGCCAAACGCAAATAGGGCGCGGCGAGTCATGGATTTAGCGATACACGCTATATTATTCGGCGAAAAAGACGTTTGCCTTTACCTAAACCCAGAACAGGGAAGCATCGAGACGCCCGGTAGAAACCAGCTCCGAAAGCAGGTGCAGACGAATCAGGGGCGATTGCCGAAAAGCAAAACCGTTGGGAACAACGGGTTTGAGTCCCGTCGCCAAATCCTTCACCGCGGTGCGTAAGTCCCAGCGTGGTTGGTGCTGAGGCGCCAGCGAACGAAACAGCGAGAAATCCACCCGGTACGATCGCTTGTCGGGCGCCGCCTGCGAATTGAACCGCACCCGCAGGCCGCCGAGCTCCGTGGCCACACAATGCGCTAGGTCGCGGATCTGGTAGTTCCATTGGGCGCTGCCGGCGTTTAACGCCAGGAAGTCCCCACCCTGCTCACGGGTCAGCGCCCATTCCATCGCCCGGGCCATATCGCCAATGTGAATGAGCGGACGCCAGGGAGTTCCATCGCTGAGCAGACTGATTTCTCCGGTCGAAAGCGCGGAGGCGACAAAATCATTGAGGACCAAATCGAGCCGACACCGTGAAGAAAACCCGCAAGCGGTCGCGAAGCGGAGCGCGGTGACATGGAATCCCGGGCCGGCCAAGCGTTGCAGCTCTCTTTCGGTATCGATTTTCGATTGGGCATAGGCGGTGAGCGGGTGCAATGCCGAAGCCTCGCTTTTGAGGGTGCCGTCATCCAGACCGTAAACGCTGCAACTCGAAGCAAACACAAAACGGGAAACGCCGTGGGCTTTGGCTTGGCGCGCGAGCTCCACACTGGAAACAAAATTCACATCGCGGGTCACCTGTTCAAAGGTCTTTCCCATCGGATCGTTCGAGATGGCCGCGAGGTGAATCACCGCATCGAAACCGTTCAGCAATGTAGGCGGCAACGCCCGCATATCGCCCAGAATCTGTTCATGGGGGATTTCTTGCGCGTGTAGGGACGGAACCGTAAGGCAATCCGCGAAGTATCCGCTATCGAACCCAACCAGCTGCGCCGTGGGCAAGACTTGATGCAGATGCCGACAGACCGTTGGGCCGAGATAGCCCAAATTTCCCGTGATGAGAATTTTCATGCGTTCGGCTGAAGTTCACGCGCCGACGCTTCGATCGGTACCGCCACCGAGTGCTTCACCGCCCAGGGGGCGTTGCCACTCGCCCACAGGGCCTCGAGTGCGTTGCGATCGCGCAGGGTATCCATCGCCTGCCAGAACCCAGAATGCTGGAAGACGTGCAATTGCCCGTCGGAGGCAAGTTTCGACAGCGGCTGATTCTCGAGCACCAGTGATTCCTCGACCTCGAGGTACTCTTCGAATTCCCGGCGAAAGAGAAAAAATCCGCCATTGATATAGCCTTGCTTCTCCGCCGGCTTTTCCAAGAACGAACTCACCTTCCCCGTGGCCGTGGTATTGAGTTCGCCATAACGGGCAATATTCTTCACGCCTAACACGGTGCCCAGACCGCCGTGGGCCACGTGGAAGGCGTACTCTTTGCGCAGGTCGACGTTGGTCAAACCGTCCCCGTAGGTCATCGCGAAATGGTCGAAGTGAGCCGACTGCCCACAAATTTTTAAGGCCCGGGCGACGCGCCCGCCGGTTTGCGTATTCACGCCGGTATCGAGGACGCGGACCCGCCATTTTTCCTGATGCCCGGTTTGCTCGCGAAATTTCCAACTCTCATCGAAAGAAGCGCGGTGATCGATGTCGATATCGCTGTGAAGCGCTTGGTAGTACATGAAGTACTTTTTGATTTCGATCGCTTTGTAACCACCGCAAATCACGAAATCATTAAACCCGTGCGCGTAATAGTGCCGCATGATGTGCACGAGAATGGGAATTCCACCAATCTCGATCATCGGCTTCGGTTTAAACTGGGACTCCTCGGAAATGCGCGTGCCGTAACCACCGGCCAGGATCAAAACCGGAACGGAGTAGGTGCTGACCATGAATGAATTATAGCAAAGGGCTCAGCGGCCACCGCGATCTTTGTCGGAAAGAATAGGGTCCGGGATCGGCCACGCAATTCCCAGCGCGGGATCATCCCAACGCACCGTGCGGGCGGAAGCGGGATCGAAGACTTGGGAGATTTGGTAAAAAACTTCCGCGTCGTCGGTAAGCGTTTGGAAACCGTGCGCCACGCCTTCCGGAATATACAGCGCGTCACGTCCATCGTCGCTGAGCTCGAAAGCTTCCCATTTTCGGTAGGTTGGCGACTGCGGCCGTAGGTCCAAGATGACATCGTAGATCTTCCCGCGAGTGCAACGAACCAGCTTCGCTTCTTCAAACGGCGCCGCTTGGTAGTGCATTCCCCGCAAGGTGCCTCGTCGCCGATTGAAAGAAACACTGCATTGCACCAGGCGATCATTCAGACCTGCCCGGCGAAACTCTTCGGCGCAGAAACTCCGCGCAAAAAAGCCACGATCATCGGTGTGGGGCTCCAGTTCGACTCGGAATGCACCCGCAATTGCGGTGGGTCTAAATTTCATCGGACGGTGACCTCGGGGATCGGCAAAACAAACTGCCCGCCCCATTCGCGAATGAACGCGCATTGATTCATAATCTCGTCCGCCAAGTTCCACGGCAAGATGAGCAGGTAGTCCGGTCGAGTCTCGCGGATTTTTTCCGGGGAAAAAATGGGGATACGGCTACCGGGAAGAAAACACCCTTGCTTGTGCGGGCTGCGATCCACCGTGTAGGGCAAAAGTTCGGGGGTGATCCCACAGTAGTTCAAAAGGGTATTGCCCTTGGCGGGTGCCCCGTACCCCACTACGGTCTTGCCCTGCCCCACCGCCGAGGAAAGAAAATGGATCAAATCCGTCTTTAATTTTTCCACCCGCGTGTGGAACTGCTCATACGTCGAAAGCGCTAACAAGCCCGCCTCTCGCTCCCGGCGGAGTAATGCCGGTACCCGCGGGCTATCGGGATGGGAACTTTCCGTACGGCACCCATAGATGCGAAGGCTCCCTCCGTGGGTGGGAAGTTCCTCGACGTCGAAAACCCTCACCCCGGCCTGCTCAAATGCCGTGCGCACGGAGTGCAACGAAAAATACGAAAAGTGCTCGTGGTAGACGGTATCGAATTCGTTCTTTGCCAATGTCTGCAGCAGGTGGGGAAACTCGGCGGTCATCACCCCTTCATCCTTCAACACGGCCCGGATGCCGGCACAAAAATCGCGCAGCTCCGGAACTTGTGCGAGCACATTGTTGGCGATGACGAGATCGGCGTCTTGTCCCTCGAGGGCAAGCCGCTGCCCTAAGCCGGAATCAAAAAACTCGCTAAGCGTGGGTACGCCGGCTTTCACCGCCGCCAGAGCGACATTGCGAGCCGGCTCGACGCCTAAACATGGGATTTCTCGGGCCAGAAAATGCCGCAAGAGATAGCCATCGTTGCTCGCCAACTCCAAGACAAAGGACTCGCGACCGAGCGCGAATCGCTCGATCATTTCCTCAGTATACCGGCGCGCGTGTTCGACCCAGCTTTCCGAGTATGAAGAAAAGTAAGCATAGTCGCGAAAGATGGAGTCGGTCGATTCAAACTGCGGCACTTGCACGAGCCAGCAGTGTTCGCAAACTTGCGCGTGCAGTGGAAAGGCCGTCTCCGCCTTATCCAAATCGGTCGGGCGTAAGTAGGCGTTGGCCAAGGGCGTCACACCGAGATCAACGACACTGCGGGTCAGAGTAGCATCGCAAAGGCGACAGGTCGCGGACATGGGAAAAGTATAGCACGCGTTATTGGCGATCGGGATCGATGGAACCCAACGCGGAAAGCGTTTCGGGAGCGCCTTGGCAAGTCGCCGGCTCGCGGTACGGCCCCCAGATTTCTTCTTGCAGATCGGGTAGGCGATTGGCGCCATTCACTTCAATCAAATTGCGCGCGAAGAGATAAAAGCGCGCCAGGATTGGAATCTGATCCAAGTGGGTCGCCAGACGGCGCCACCCTTTATACTTTAAGACATCGTCCAAAATATCCCAGGCAAAGGTGGTGCAGCTATTAGTCAGCGTGTTGTACATTTCGGCGTGGCCCATTTGCGAACTCATTTGAACGCCGCCACTCAACAATTGCGTTTTGACTTCGTCGGGGAGATTTAGGCGCAGTTGTTCAACCCGAAATGCGGGTTCGCGTCGCAATTGCTTCACCTTGGTGTCGAGCGAAACGACGCGTCCGGTGAACCCATAGTGTTGATTGATTCCATCCCAGGCGTTGTAGACGTGGGGGCGTCCCACCGCATGCGTCGCTTCGCCGGAAAGGATCACATCTCGCAGCCGAGTCGGACGGGCCGGACGCCCGTCTTGAGGGGTGATGCGCAAAGGGTGTTCCGGCTTCATCTGGAACCGGAGCTGAATATGAGCGGCGGGGCCAGCGTTGCGCCAGTGCTCGATTTGAAAGATAACTTCCTGCACTGACCCCGAATCGTAGCGCGCTTTCCAAAACCGCCCATGGTGATAAAAGTTTGCGAACTGGTTATCCCCCAGCCAAACCGCGGCGCGTTTTTCCGAAGTATCGAGCTGATCCCCCTTGAATGGCCCCTCGGGCATGAACTGCGGCGGATCGTACGGATCCGCGGCTTCAGCAAAAGAAGCGAAGAAAAAGCCGAAAAATAGGAGTACCCGAAGTGATTTCATGTGTTCCGTATGCGGTACGGACTCTTACCGTAGGCGGGGGGGAGAAACAACTAGTTCCGACCATTGCGTCGGTTTTTCCAAGCCTTTAGGTGAGTTAGGATCGGCAGAGCCAGCGAGCCGTCGGAAGGACGCAACGACAGAGTGCGAAATCCGACGGGGAACCAGCGTAGTTTGTGGCTAGAAACTCCGGACATCCAGAAAAGCGTCGCCGCCCGAGCTGAAGTCGATACGAGAAAAAGGATCGCAAAAGCGCGTGCGTTCGTCCCGAAGTGGGAGAGGAGAAAACCGCCGAGTAGGCTTCCGACCGTCATCGCCAAAGCGTTCGCGACATTGTACGTCGTCATCGCACACGTACGTTCTTCCGGCTTCACCAACTCCCAGATCAGCAGCAGCGAGGCCAACTCGTAAGCCCCCCACGTAAATCCCGAGAGCGCTTGAACGCAAATCAGGTACGGAACGCTACTGGAAACGAGCCAAAGCGAGGGCAGCAAAATGATTCCCCACCCACCCAACACGAGCAACGGACGGGTGCCGCGCCTCGCCGCCATTCGCCCCAAATACGGAAGCAACAAGACTTTCGATAAGTACGAACTGGCAATGAGGATCGCGTACGAAGCGTAGGGCAGCTTCATTTCCCCGAGCATGTAAGAGGTGAAAAAAGGTGCGGCCAAGAATGCGGAGAAGGTCACCGAAAGCAGATACGTAAACAGGCGCCCCTGCTCGTGTCCTCGGTGTAAGCGGTGGGCAAATTCTTTTAGACCGATGTGCACATTTAGATTTCGCGGAGGCGGGAGAGGTTCGCTCTGGCGCCGCAACCAGCGAATCGAAAAGATGCGGCACGCGAAGGCCACCGAGAAAATCCCGACGTACGCCCATTTCTTCTCCGTCAGCATTGGGACGAAATGCAACGCCAGTCCACCGAGGGCGAATCCGATGAAAACCGTGGCTTGGGTCAGTCGGGTACGTTTGGTGAAAAATCCCACCTGCACCCGCGGCGGAATCAAAGTCCCCATCCAGCTATTCCAGGCCCCGCTGGCGGCAAGCCCTCCGGCCCAGTAGATTGTCGCCGACAGGTAAGCCAACCAAGCAGGGAGCGCCCCCGCCAGACAAGCCGCGACCAGCAACAAGAAGGTTCCCGCTTGAACCGTCGCACAGATCACTACCCACTTCTTGTACGACCCCACGGATTGGACCATGCGAGGGGCGACGAGCTGCAAGCAGGCCCCCGCTAAAAGCGGAATCGTCGTGATCAAGCCCGAGAGAACATTTCCCAACCCCATCCAAAGCACGAACGCCGGCAAATAGGTTTCTCCCATCCCCACCATCAAACTGAAAGCCGATCCCTCAATCAGCGAAAAGCGGACATTGTTGCGAAGATCGCGTTTGGCCTCGTTTTGAGGCGTCGGACGAGGGATCTGGGGCGCGGTTTGGGTAAGCGGAATCGAGTTTGCCGCGGCGTGTTTGAGCATAGAAAAGCAGGGATTTCCCTGCTCTTTCTATCGGCAGAAATCGACTTTTCGGTGACCGCTTATCGCAGTACGTAATCGATCGGCACGACGGTCTGGAAAGCCTCGCCGGCGTAGGATTTCGGGAGAGGATCGACTTTAGCAACCCGCCGGACGGTGTCCAAGGCCGCCGAGTTCAGGCGATCGAACGCGGAAGCACCCCACAGCCCCACATCCGCGATAGTCCCGTCCCGCAAGATCGTGAAACGCACTTTCACTGTCCCGGTTTCATCCAGGTTCTTCGATTGTCGCGGGTAAATGAGGGCTTCGTGAATGCGCTGCCGCAAAGCGACTTGGTAATGCTCAAACTCGCTCAGGGCCCGACCGCCGCTCACGGCCGCTTCACCGCCGTCCCCTTGCCTGGCCGTCGACGCTTCGGTGACTGGGGTTACCTCCTCCGGATTGGCCTTTTTCTTTTCTTTCAGCGCGAGGTCCACGGAGGAAGTCACCTTTTGCTTCACGACGGGGCGCGTGGCCGGACGCGGCTGACTCACCCCTTGTGCAAACCCCCGGTCTCCCAACGTCACTTCGAAAACATCCGGCGGAATGGGTTGAGCCGCCATCCCCCAACCGACTAGGCCAACTGCAATCAGCGCCGCGTGAATGAGAGTGGAAGCGGCGTAGGTGCAAGGTGTGAGTGCGATAGCCTTCATAGTTTTGCGCTGACCCCCATGTAAAACTCCCGTCCCCGCAATGGACCCCAGAGGTGAATGACATCGTAGTTGCCGGTCGGAGCGTCGCTCGGCTCGTAGTAGAGCGCGTTTTCTACTTTGGCCTGGGTAAAGTCGAAAAGGTTCTTCACTCCCCCATAAAGTTTTACGCTTTTTGAAAACTCCCACGAAACCCGAGTGTCCCAAGTCACAAAGGCCGGCGCCTGGGTACGTTTCGGATCGGAGAAGACTCCGCCCCCGTGGGAAACATTGAAGCGCCCCCCGTAGTTGTAGGGCGCCAAATCGCGCGCCCCGACCGCGGTACCGGTGAGGTTAAACGCGAAAGGTCCGGCTTCCACGTCGATCAATAGCCGCAGGCGGTCTTCGATCGCGGCAAATGGCAAGAGCGCCTTGTACGCTCGGGCGTAAAAGAAGTGCTCGTAACTCGCCCCCACCGTGAGGGCCTTCGTGACTTGAAACCCGAACACGCCGTCCGCGGTAAAAACATCATGTTTCCCGGTGTCGTTGACCAGCGCGGGCTTGCCCGACGGAGGATTCATGTCGACGTAAGCGAGATTTCGAATATTCGTCCACGCGGCCGAAGCCGTCGCAGTGGTGCGGGCATTGTCGAACGAAAGCGAATACACGGCCGAAGTGGAACGCTCGATCCGCGAAGCCAAAACATCAAACCCCGTATCCAAAATGCCATGCTCCGATTCAAAAAACGTCAGGGGCGCACGATACCCTTGCCCAACCGAAAGCCGCGACGTGAGATTCCCCCCCATATTCCAGCGCGCGTGCACACGCGGGACGGGAATCACTTGATCGACTTCGTTCTTGCGCGCCGTTTGGCCGCGCCAATTGACCAGTAAGCGATCCACCCTCAACGCCGCAGCGATCTCGAGACTCTCCACCGGCGTCCAAGTGTCCTGGAGGTAAAGCCCAAACGATAGGAAATCAAAATCGTCCTTCACCGTCCCCGGCGCGGCAAAAAACGTGGTCGACTCCGAACGCAAAAACTCTTTGCGAGTATCGAGACCCAGGGTCAGGAAATGGGCGTCGCTCACGGTCGAATTTAAGCGCAAGTCGGTGTAAAGCGTTTCATTGTTATTGGCGTAGTCATTGCGCTCATAGAACGAATCCTGGGTCTGTTTCACCCCACTCAACGTCCAAATCGAATTCGTATTTTCGCTAAAGCGATGCGTCCAACGGCCCGTGCCTTCGATGCGATCCGTCTTGATCGCCTCCATGGTATCGGCGGGAGCCCCGTTATAGGGCTTGCGCACATCCCCATCCACAAAGGAAACCCCGCCGGCGGGAAGGATGGCGCCATAAACCCCTTGCGTCGTCGGCCCACCAAAAACGTCCGAGCGTTGCAGCGATAGACGCAAGTCCACATTGTCCGATGCGCCCAGATCGTCGGATACCCGCAGACCGAGGGAGTAGTTATCGAGTCGCGGCGATTCGTTCACCCCGTTGGCATCCGCGTCCCACTGGCCCTGATGATTGTGCTGCGCGGTCACGGTGGTGCGCCGCTTCCCGTCGTCACTGACCGCATTTCCCACTAGCGAGAATGCGCGGTACTCGCGATTGCCGCCCGCGACATCAAAGAGCACTTCATCGGCCACTGCTTTCTGCGAGACGATATTGATCACGCCTCCCAGCGCACCCGGGGCCAACAAAGAAGCTCCCGCGCCCCGCGCCACTTCGATGCGGGCAATGCCGGCGGTGGTGAGCGCGTCCATGCCGTAATAAGAAGAGACCGTCGAATGGATCGGCACATCGTCAACCAGGATGGTCGTGTACTCGCCCCGCAGACCATTGATCTGGATGCGTTTCATTCCACAAATCGAACACCCCGTGGCCGCGTCAATTCCGGGCTCGCTCTGCACCGCTTCGGTCAGAGTCTTCGCCTGCTTTTTCTCGATTTTCTTGTCGTTGATGACTTCCGTTTTAACGATCGTATCTTTGAGTTTGCCCGCCCGCTCGAGGCGCTCCCGCATGTCCTCGACCCGAATGGGCGCTAACTCCTGGGGCGCAACGGCGCTGACGGGCGGGGTGGTGGGGGGAGCATGCGCATCCCCTTCATGCCCCCAAACCGGGGCGGCCAACAAAACCGCTACCACTCCGCTGAACTTCCGCAGGCTCATCCGCTCTCCAATTCAGACTCAATCTGAATCGTACGGAGTCTGAAGTCAAGCAGCCGAAGCCGGTGTCATTGGCGCACCCTCCATGTCATTGCGACCAAAGCCGCTGACATTGCGGACCTCCATGTCATTGCGAACGAAGTGAAGCAATCTGGACATAAATAGCCCCCGCCGCCCCGCGCGCCCGGGCGAAGTCTGCCCGGGCGGCGGGTCGAGTAAGACTGAGTTATTCGAGCGAGGCGAAATAACCGCGCTGACTTTCAGCTCGAGGCGCCAAGAGCGCGGGAACGTTTTCGGGGTGGCGGCCCTTTCG
>CAZFMF010000038.1:0-31793 GCA_964519985.1 uncultured Pseudobdellovibrionaceae bacterium
GGCGACCGTCGAGGCCTTCTGCCCAATGGCGACGTAGAAGCAATAAACGTTCAGGCCCTTTTGGTTGATAATCGTGTCGATGGCGATAGCGGTTTTGCCCGTTTGGCGGTCACCGATGATGAGCTCGCGCTGTCCACGGCCAATTGGCACCATCGCGTCGATCGCCTTGATGCCGGTTTGCAACGGCTCTCCGACCGACTGGCGGTCGACGATGCCGGGCGCTTTGATTTCGACGTTACGAAACTCTTTCGACTGGATGGCACCTTTGCCATCGATTGCCTGGCCGAGCGCATTGACCACACGGCCAATCAACGCTTCGCCGACCGGCACCTGGAGAATCTTGCCGGTGCGCTTAACCGTGTCGCCTTCTTTGATCGCGGTCACTTCACCGAACGCCGCGACCCCGACGCTGTCTTCTTCGAGGTTGAGAACGAGTCCGTGCATTCCACCCGGGAATTCGACCATCTCGCCCGACATCGCGCCTTCGAGGCCATAAATTTTAGAAACGCCGTCACCCACGCTCAATACGGTGCCAGTTTCGGCGACTTGGACTTCTTTATCGAAGTCTTCGATGCGCTTACGAATAATCGTGCTGATTTCGTCGGCTCGAATTTCCATTATGCTTCTCCTTCAACCAATCTTTCCTGCAGTTCGCCCAACCAGCCGGCGACGGTCCCGTCATAGGTCCGTCCACCCGCCACGACGCGCAGGCCGCCCACCAGCTGAGGGTTCGACTCATAGGTGGCTTCCACTTTTCTACCTAGTAATTTCGCAAACTTTTCTTCGATATGCGTCTTCTCGTCGGCAGCCACCGTGTCGGCCGTCCAAACGTGAATGGGCTGAATGCCTTCGCTCTCGAGCAGCTTGACCCGCAAGCGCTTCACGATACCGGCGAGATACGGCGTGCGGCCCATTCGGGAAATGCTTTTCAAAATCTGGATACTCTCTTTGGATAGCCGCATTTTCTCGGCCACATCGGTGATGACGGCCGTTTTTTGGGCTTCGGAAAACCCGGGCGACCCGATCAAAAGCGAGAGTTCCTTGTGTTCGGCGGTGAGCGCGGCAAATTTGCCGAGCTCCTCGACCACTTTTTCCCCGTGGCTCTTACCCTTCAATTCATCAAAGAGGGCCTTGGCGTAGCGGCCGGCGATTTTACCCAGCATGGCCATTGGTGGCGACCCTTTCCAGGTATTCGTTCAAAAGGTTTTTGGAATCTTTCTTGTCCACATGACCGGAAAGGTAAGCGCGGGCTTGCTCGAGGCTTTCGAGGGCGACTTGCTTGCGCAAGGAACGCTTCGCACGGGCAGTTTCGGACTTGTTCATTAACGCCGCTTCTTCGCTAATACGCTTGGCCTCCACGTGCGCTTTAGCCAGGGTATTTTCGCGGTATTTCGCCATCGCGTGACGGGCATCTTCCAACTGGCGCGCAATCTCGTCCGGCGCCGTGCGCGTTTTGTCTTCCCAGATTTTCAAGGATTTGCGGGCTTCCGATGAAACCTGCCGGGCGTCAGTCACAAACGTTCCGATGTCGCGGCTACGGGTTTGGAAAAACTCGGCAATGGGTTTGCGGCCAAAGTGCCAGAGGATGAAAACCACCACCGCAAAGTTGATGACGGTGGAAAGGATTTCGGCGTCGAGAAAACTCATGTGCGCAACTCCTCTCCTTTGCCCTTCGTGGAGGATGTGCCGTTGATCTGGACTTTGCGGCCCAGCATCTTCGAAACGATCGCGCTCGAAAAATCATTTACCGTCGTCTCTAGGCTCCGACGGGCTTTTTGTTTTTCTTCTTCGAGCTCGGCCCGAGCGATGTCATTGGCCTTAGCCGCCGTATCCCGGGCGTTCTGGATGGTCTTGCGTTCCTCGTCCTGAACCTTTTTCCGCTCGGCTTCTGTCCAGGCCACGACCTTCTTGCGCTCGGTCTTCATATAGGTGTCATACTCCGCCTGGAGTTTCAGGGAGGTTTCACGGTCCCGCTCCGCCGCGGCGCGCAGGCCGACGGTCTGTTCCCGCCGAGCCTTGAGCAGGGCGAGATAGGGTTTGAACACCAAGGCGTTCAAAACGAAATAGGACGCAAAGAAGATCCCCATTTGGATGAAGAGCGTAAAATCGGGGACCAGTACCGGCTCGTGCATAAAATTTGTCTTAAATCCCTCGGCTTATTCCGGCAGCGGGCGCGGGAAACAGGTAACACGCACGGGAAAAGAGTGTCAACGCTCTACAGGACAGAGTTTGCGGGGAAGTTGGGGGGCGTCATTTTGACTGGGCCAGGACTAGTTTTCGGGGTTCCACTCCGGCGCCGGAGTGAATCGGCGTTTGTATACAATCCCCGCGGGCAATCCTAAAATAATCCCATGATCCAGTCAGTCCTATTACTTGCTATGGCTTCTTCCCAATTCGCAACTGCGGCCACTCGGATACAAAGTCCGGGCTGCTACACCGTGCGCGGGATTCTGGAGCGATGCGAATCGGCGGTGGCCTGGATTGCCGTAAACTCTGAAACGCTCAGCGAACAGCGCATCCGCATTCGCGGAAAGCATATCTGCAAAAACATTCAAATCGGGGACGCTTGGACCCTCTACGCCGCCACCACCGGCACGGGACTGGCCGATACACTAGACTTTACTAGCGAACGGCCCGTCGAAACGAGACGGAACCGTCGTTTTAGTGAACCGGCAATTCAATGGAAGGCGGAAAAGTGTCCTTGAGAACATCCATCATTGGAATCTTGTTCGCATTGATGCCCTCCGCCACTTGGGCGGGTTGTGAAGGCGAGCCCAAACACGTGTCGAGCTTTTATTGGCTGGGCAATGCAAATCGAGAACGCTTCGAAGACGAAACACGCGCTTTATTCGCGCACGTGGTTCCCCGCTCGGAGAAAGCCTACGTGGCCCTGGGCGGGATGGAACTCGAGAAAAAATTTGTGCCGGCTTGGCGACCCTCGCCCCTGCCGAAGAATACCACTCTTTACGACGCCAAACCCGACGCCTTGGCGAAGATTGCTGGAGCGGTTAGCGAAGAGGTACAAGCACTTTCCAAGGCGGATCCGAACTTCAAGCCGTCGGATTACCAGTTCAATATGGTCATTTCGAACCACGGGACCGACAGCGTGGGAAACGTCATTGTTTTTGGGGGGAAGAGACGATTCGGATTGGTAGGAATGCCGTTTTGGAATGAGGTGGGGAAGTACTGGGACTATGCGGACGTTTCAGAAGAAGATCTAAAGAACTTTGCCAAGTCCCTTCCCAAGGGCATTCGATTCAAATACCGCTTCGGACAGTGCTACGCGTCCGATGCCTTGGCCGCGTTTCAAGCGGGGATCGAAAATGAAGATCCCGGTTGCTCGTGCGGGTCGACGGGGGCAACCATCGGCCGGCCTTCGTTGGGGGGGAACATTCAATCCGCGCTTCTGGCCCGAGCCGCGACGACGACTCCCGCGGAAGCCCGTGGCGAATTGGTCACCGATCGCATCAAGCAGGGAGACAAATACTTAAGCCCCCAATGGTTGACCAGCGAACTGGTTTACATGAATTACTTTCAAGGCAAAGCAAAAGCCTTCGGTCTCGAGCCGTATGCGACGGGCGACCAGATTGAGGATACGGCACCCACGATCTACGAAAAGGCTATCGCTTCGCATCCCACTCTGACTCCCGAAGACCAAAAGCTCCTGCGCGCGGAACGGGGTGCCCTCGCCGAGCGTTATGGAATGGCCAAAACGCCCGAAGCCGAATGGGATAAGATCATCCAAAAGGGTTGGGAGCTACGCGCCGCGAAGGGTGAAACAACGGACCGCTGGCGTAGTTACGACGCGCTTGGACACCCGATCCTGGGTCCCGCCGCGAAAAAATTTACTACCGACCAAAGTTTGGTTCAAATTCTTAACGCGGAAAGCGATCTGACCCGCCTCCAGCTTTTGGAAGCATTCTTGCGCACTGCACCCGACGATCTCAAGAAGCGGTATCTCGCTTACCGTGAGTGCGAAATGAAGGCGTACTTTTTCCCTAACGAAAAAGCACCTAAACGCAAGTACCGGCGCGGTCGCAACCATCGCTAATAAGCGTCGGCATCTGCCGCAATGCTTAAATCACTCCGGCGCCGGAGTGAAACTCTACTTCGTGTGCCAAATAGTTATCCGTCACGTGACGGATAAACCTCGTCCCGCAGTTCCGACAATTGAAAAGCGCTTCACTCCGGGCGCCGGCGTAACTTAGGTGTGATAAAATTTTGGGATGAAAAAATTCCTCTCGACCTTTGTTTTATTGCTTTGCGTTGCATTTTCCTCCGCGCGTGCGGAGGACGAAGACTTTGAAGGGTTGTTTACGGATTCGGGCGTCAAGTACGGCAAGGTGAAACAAAAGCTCCGGGACCTCGAAGATGCATTTGAAAACGTTACCGAAGAATTGGGCGGTCCGCCCGGTTTCCCACACACCACACAGCGAAGCCTCCTCGGCATGGCCAAAGACACTTGGGATCCGAAGGGTGCGCCGGCACGCGCAGCGGCCAGGCGCGAGTACTTCAAATTGGGAGAGTCATACTTTAAGCTCCAACGCCAACTCGATGCGGCCAAGAAAGAGGTTGAGGCAGTTCGCGCGGACGTTGGTAAGACATTGAAAGATGGAAAAGTAAAAGATTCCGTCGCGAAGCAATTGCGTGCGCTGAAAGCCAAGATTCTCAATCTGAGTCTCAATGACGATGTGTCGAAGGTAGATTTGGCCGAGCATCAGGCGGGGGCATTGATAAAAGTAGTGGAGCTCGCGCTCGATGATTCGATCCTATCGGCGTTCGTCCAAGCAAAGCTCACCCGACTCGTCGAGGATGGAACGTTCTGCGACTTAGCCAAACAATGCTCTGACGGCGGCAAAGCCGATGCGTCCAAAATCGAATCGCTTTTCCCCGATCGGGCTAGTGGGGGCGTTCCCCACAAGAAGCGGGCTAAGGCTGAAATACACCAAGAGCCACGAGATCACGAAGAGGCGGTAAATCACCCAGAGTAAAGCTTGCTGGCAACTCCGGCGCCGGAGTGGACGTCCTTGGGAACGAGCGCTACTACTTCGGGTACACACCCGGTACAGTGCAGTTCCTGACGCCGAATCGATCAATCGAAGAAGACTCTTCACCGTAATTTAGGTAGATGGATTCAAGGTTCCAACGAACGACTCCGCCTTTGCGGGGCGGATACTTGAGGGAAAACACTCCTGATTCCAGTTCGATAGGGGTGATTTCGCTGTTTCTTTCGCGCTCGGGGTAGCGGTAACGAATGACAAATCCGCCATGAAAGGTGCCCCACGCATCAAATAATCCTGGCTTTACTTCCACCTTAATCCCCCCGACGCCGTAGTCCAAAGCAACGCCGGCCGCGGGGATTTGGGGGCGGTACTTGTTTGCGGCATTCCCCAGGAGGAGTTCGACAAGCAGATCAAATTCCGCTTCCGAATTTGTATAGGTGCCGTGATCGCTGGGCGCGAGTAATGCGAGGAGGTTCGCCACTTTCTTATTTACGATTTCCGCACTGGCTTTCAGCTCGGACTGGGCGGCCGTCAACGCCAGTTTTTTTTCGTTGAATTCCTTTTGTAGCACCGCGTGCTTCTGATTCAAGGCGGCTAGTTTCGCCGGTAATGCAGCTCGCTCGGCATCTAACTTAGCTCGCTGTTTCTGAAGGCCGGTTTTTTCTTCTGGCTTGATCGACGGATTCGTCAGCTTGCCTTCAATCATCGCAATGCTGGCATCCAGATCCCTTTGACGTTTCTTAACCTGCTCGATTTCACCCGCGCTGCCCTTCAGGTTCCATTCCTGGACCTTAATTTGTCCGCCGATGATTTCTACCTGCCGGTCGTTTTCAGAATAGATCTTGTCTTGCCGGCGAAATGCCGCGAGCACGTATTTGTCCAACGTTTCCGGCTGCGTTTTCTTGAACACGGTCCGACGACTGGTAACACCCTTTTCGAACTCGCAGCTCTTATGCGGGTCAGCGCTATAGTCCTGACACTGACGAAACTGAAGGTACTTGTCTTTTTTAAATAGAAGGTACGACCGATTAGTATCGGTATCCACTAACGCAATATTTGCAATCGCTGCCTGAGACAGTAACGCCGCGAATAAAAAACCCCAGTTCCCCATTTATCCCCCCGAGGCGAAACGGTACTGAGGGGAAGCCAAAATCGTCAAGGTAGGCGGCGGCATGAGGTCGAACGAAGTCGGCGGTTTTCACTCCGGCGCCGGCAGGGGAATCGCATCAAAATATTAGGTCTTTATTTGGCGCGGTTCTCGAGAGGTGTGAAAATATTACCCGGCACTGAAGAGCCGCGTCTATCAAGGATCTCACTTTTTGATGCGATTCCCCTGCCGGCGCCGGAGTGGAATGGGTAACCTCTCACGCGAGAGATTACGCCGGATTCGGTTCTTCGGCTTTGTTGCGAAGGTTAGTCACGGGGCCCAGCATCTTGGTTTTGCCTTCGAAGAGGGCGCCTTCGTCGACTTGCAAAATGGCCGTTTGGATGGTTCCACGGACGACCGCGGGGGCTTGGATTTCGACCCGTTGGGTCGCGAAAATCTCGCCGGTGAATTGACCGGAAATGACCACCACGTCGGCTTCGATTTGGCCGTTTACCTGGGCCTCATCTCCAATCACCAAGATATCGGGCGTGAAGATCTCGCCTTTGAAATGGCCGTCTATCCGAGCCGTACCTTCGAATTGGAGTCGGCCTTCGAGATGACACCCTTTTTGGAGCACGACCGTGATGTCGTGACTTACCGAGGGAAGATCAAACGGGTCCGAGCGTCGTAGAAACATTTTGTCCCTTCAACTGGTCGACGATCCGCATCAAATCCTCGCGGTTCGCGTAGGAGATCTGGATGAAACCGTGGCTTTCCGTTCCCACCATACGGACCGGCGCGCCAAACAGGCGACGCAGATCGTCTTCGAGCGCGCGGAAATTCGCGTCGGGAAGTTTTTCTTCTCCGGCCGGGCGATTCTTGGCGCGTAGGATTTCATTCACCCGGCGCTCCGTGTCACGGACGGAAAGCTTTTTCTTCAAAACCATCTCGCGCACCGCGAGCTGATCATCCATATCGTCGAGCGCCAACATCGCCCGGGCGTGGCCCATGGTGATCTTGCCGGACGTGATGTCTTCACGAATCGCGGACGGGAGTTTGAGTAGCCGCAGAGTATTCGCAATCGTCGCGCGGTTTTTGCCGACGCGCGTCGCAATTTCTTCCTGCGATAACTGGAATTCGTCGATCAGCTGCTGGTACGCGATGGCTTCTTCGATGCAGTTCAACTCTTCGCGTTGAACGTTCTCGATAATCGCCATTTCTAGCGACGGTGCGTCACCCGTAATATCTTTCACGACGACGGGGACTTGTTTCAGTCCCGCTTTTTGCGCGGCGCGCCATCGACGCTCCCCGGCAATCAGTTCGTAGTGGCCGTCGCGTTGACGGACCACCAGCGGCTGAATGATGCCGTGGACTTTGATTGATTCGGACAATTCTTCCAGCGCTTCTTTCGAAAAGATTTTGCGGGGCTGGTAGGTGTTGGGAACGATTTTTTCGATATCGCAGAGAAAGAACCCGCGACCCGATCCGGTGGTCGCTCCCGACGGCGCTTTCGCCGCCCCCGGTGCTTCCGGGATCAAGGATGCTAGACCACGACCTAAAACGCTTTTCTTCTTATCCGTTTCAAGCGAGGCCATTTTCCACTCCTGTGTTTTCGGTGGTCACACCCGAGACCGGAACCGGCATGGCAGCGGCGTCACTCGCCGACACCTCAGTAATTTCCTGGCTCTGCTCCAAGCGATGGATCACTTCCTGCGCAAGTGCCAGGTAGCTTTGCGAACCCGTGGAGCTGATATCGTACAAAATGACCGGTTTTCCGTGGCTCGGGCTCTCGCTGAGTTTCACATTGCGCGGTACCACCGTATCGAAGACCGAACCTTTGAAATGGTTCTGCACTTCTTGGAGGACCTGGCGCGACAAATTGTTCCGCGAGTCGTACATGGTCAGCAAGATGCCGAGCTGTTTCAGCTCGCGATTGAGGCCCTTGCGCACCAGTTCCGCCGTCCGCAAAAATTGGCCGAGGCCTTCCATCGCGTAGTACTCGCACTGCAGGGGCACGAGGTAATAGTCGGCCGCACTGAGCGAGTTCAAAGTCAAAAGGCCCAGCGACGGGGGGCAGTCGATGATCACGTAGTCGTAACCATTCGCGCCTAGCTCACCCAGATCCGCGAACGCGTTTTTCAACCGGGTCTCGCGCGCAATCGCCTGAACGAGTTCAACTTCGGCACCGCTCAGATTATTGTCCGCAGGACAAACTTTCAAAAATTCCAAATCCGTCGAGTAGACCGCTTCACGGAGCGGGAGCTCATCGATGAGGACGTGATAAATGTTTTTTTCGGCGAAGGAAGCGCGGTCGAGGCCCAGGCCGCTCGAAGCGTTGCCCTGGGGATCGAGGTCCACGAGAAGAACCCGACGTTCCGCGGCCGCGAGACACGCGGCCAAATTCACGGACGTCGTCGTCTTTCCAACGCCGCCTTTTTGATTAGCGACTGCGATGATTTTTGTCATAGGCGATTCGGCTTAGAGTTGAGACCAGTGCTGCAAGTGCATTTTTATCACACCCGTACCGCTTGCGACAAAACTTATTCTCTCAATTGTTCGACGGGGGACGGCATTCGTCTCCCTGTTTTCGGAATGGGAACTGCGGGTCCTGTCGGTTGCGGGTTTTCGGCGTGGCCGGGAAGTTTATGCGTGCGCCATCGATGTCTTCGCCGGCGGCCAGCCGACAACCCCTCCACCGCCACCCCCAGTTCCCATTCCGAAAATAGGGAGATGAGTACAGTTCCACGTGGAACAGTTGAGGGAAAGTTTTGTTTCACGTGGAACAGTCGACCAGAAGTGCTTTTCGCGAGCCGGCATCTTCCGGCAACTCGTAAGTGATCGCGTCGAGGACACGAAATCCTCTGGGTACAGCAAGATCGGAGGAGCCGCCGACGCTGACCACGAGGCGACCCGTGGGGAGTAGGTGGCGTTTCATAAATGGAAAAAGTTCTGGAGGTGGGAGAACGGCGCGGGCGGTGAAGAGGTCGCGGTACTTTTTGTCCGGGAGTGCTCCATCCAAATAGACGTTCTTCAATCCTAGGCCGGAGATGACCGCTTTTAAGAAGTTTCGTTTCTTTTGGAGCTTCTCAAAGAGCGTGACCTTCACCTGCGGGTACCGGATGGCGAAAATGACCCCGGGGAAGCCGGCGCCCGAGCCGAGATCTTTGTATTCGCGGGTTTCGAGGTGCGAATGAGCGAAATGCGCGAGGTGAACGCTATCGGCGAAGTGGTAGGCGAAGCTCGAGTCGATGGACTTGCGAGAAACGAGATTGATCTTCGCATTCCACTCCTTAAGCAGCGCGAAGTACGCCTCGTAGCCGGCGATTTCCTCAGAACGCACCGGTGGGAGCTTGGCGGAATGCAATTCGAAGCTATCGCGCAGCAGAAGCGGGCTCCTTTTGTCGGATATGGAATAAAACAGCGGTCAAAGCCGAGGGGGTCATGCCCGGGATCTCAGACGCTTCGGCCAAAGTCGCGGGCCGCAGGCGGGTGAGCTTCTCCCGCACCTCAAACGAAAGCCCGGAAATAGCCGCAAAATCGAGAGTCGGGGGGATGTTGAGGCCCTCCATCTTGTGCAAACGGGCGATTTCCTGGCGCTGAAGCTCGATATAGCCCGCATATTTCACCTCGATTTCGAGCGTTTCGGCCGTTTCCGGCTCCAAATCCGTGGGCAGAATGTCCGGCGCCAGGCGAATGAGGTCTTCAAGTCCCACTTCGGGGCGCTTTAAGAGCTGGCCAAGGGGTTGGGGCTGGGACAATGGCGCCGATCCGAGCGCTTTTAGCGCCACTTCGACTTCGGGACTCGGTTTCAGGCTTTTCTTTGCCAAAAGCGTCTGTCCTTGAGCGATGCGCTCTTGTCGCCGTTCGAAGCGGGCGAAATCCGCATCGGAAATCAGCCCAAGAAGCCGAGCCCGGGGAGTGAGTCGCAGATCCGCGTTGTCTTCTCTCATGGACAGACGAAACTCCGCCCGCGAAGTGAACATCCGATAGGGCTCGGTCACTCCATGGTGGGTGAGGTCGTCGATCAAAACTCCGGCGTAGGCGTCCGCGCGAGAGAGCAGAAAAGGGGGCTCACCCTTGGCGGAAAGGGCGCCGTTGATCCCGGCGAGCATGCCCTGAACCGCCGCTTCTTCGTATCCCGAGGTTCCGTTCACCTGGCCAGCAAGAAAAAGTCCCGGTAAGTGCCGGGCTTCGAAGCCGGAAGTGAGCTGGCGGGGGTCGATGCAGTCATATTCCACCGCGTACCCGTAGCGTGCGAACTCCACGCGGTCGCAACCGGGGAGCGTGCGGACGAAGGCTTCTTGGACATCGGCCGGGAGGCTAGTCGAGATCCCATTGGGGTAAATCCAGTCCGAATCGAGCGCTTCGGGTTCAAAAAAGAGCGGGTGGCGGTCTTTATCCGGGAATTTGACGACTTTGTCCTCGATGCTCGGGCAATAGCGCGGGCCGACTCCCTTGATCTCGCCACTATAGAGGGGTGAGCGGTGGAGATTCGCGCGGATCGCATCGTGGGTCTGCGCGGAACTATAAGTGAGGAAACAGTCCACCTGGGGAAGTTCAATCCGGGTATCCCAGAAACTAAAACGGCGGGGGATCGTATCGCCCGGTTGCCGCTCCATCTTCGAAAAGTCGATCGAGTCGCGCTTCAAGCGCGGGGGCGTTCCGGTCTTGAGCCGCTGGATGGTAAAGCCCAGCTCCCGCAACGAATCGGACAGGCCCATTGAAGGCTTTTCGCCAAACCGTCCGCCCGCGTCTTTTCGATCCCCACAATGCATGAGGCCCCGCATGAAAGTTCCGGCGGTGATGACCACCGATCGGCAGCTCACGACTTCGCGGGTTTCTCCGAACGCGAGCTCCACTCCGGAAACGCGGCCACCTTCGACTCGGATCGCTTTGACCTCGGCCTGAACGACTTCGAGATTCGGGTGTTCGGAAACAACCTTTTGCATCCGCAACGCATACTGCTTCTTGTCCGACTGGCAACGTGACGACTGGACCGCACTCCCTTTCCGCGTGTTCAGCCGTTTGAATTGGATTCCCGTGGCGTCGGCGGTGCGACCCATCTCGCCGCCCATCGCATCCACTTCCTTGACGAGCTGTCCTTTGCCCACGCCACCGATGGAAGGATTGCAAGACATCTCGCCGATGCGCGAAAAATCCATCGTCACTAGGTACGTGGACAAACCCATTCGCGCCGAAGCGAGAGCGGCTTCGATGCCGGCGTGTCCGCCGCCAATCACCACCAAATCTGGGTTTTGTTTCACGTGGAACATTTCCGTTATTTTCCGATGCAAAATTCCGAGAAAACACGATCGAGAATGTCTTCGATGCCGACCTCGCCAACGAGCGTCTCGAGACCCCTTAAGACTTGGCGATTCTTCTCACCGAGGATTTCCGGAGTCACCCCTTTTTCCAAATCACGCGACAACTCGTCCAAACGTTCCACGGTTTGCCGGAGGCGCTTGGCTTGAGTCGCCGTCGGCAAAACGCCGTCGGTATTGGAAGGAATGGCTTGGGTCTGAAGCACCGATGCCAACTCCTGAATCGAATCACCGGTCAAAGCGGATACCGCGATCGCCGTTTCTTCCGCCGGAGGAGGAAGGAAACCGGGAAGGTCTTTCTTGTTCCACACGATCAAATGCGGCTTGGATCCATAGCGAGACAAAAGGTCGCTTTCGCTGGGCGACAATCCCTGCGTCCCATCCACGACCAGAATCCAGTACGAAGCGCTTTCCAAAAACTCGGCGCCCAGCTCGATCCCCAGGCGCTCCGTCTCGGTCTCGGCCGAACGCAAACCGGCAGTGTCGACGAGCTTCCAACGCCGTCCGCCCAGTTCCACATCTTCTTCAATAGCGTCTCGAGTGGTCCCGGCCTTTTCATGCACGATGGCGCGGTAGCGGCAAAGCAGAGCATTGAAGAGCGAGGATTTTCCGGCGTTAGGGCGACCGGCTAAAACCAAACGCGGAACGGTTTGCCCCCGACCGAAAACTTCGAATCTTTTAGCCATGCCAAGTGCTTGTGTGCGCGCTGCGTCAATTGGCACGCGCGCGGCGGCCGTTACATGCGCGTATTCCTCACTGAAATCGACGGCGGTATCGAGGATGGCTTGGAGCCGGATTAGCTTTCCGCGGATCCCTTCGACTTCCCGTGCCATGGACTCGTCCGTCCGGCGATAAATCCGGTCGAGATCTCCGACCTCGCGCGCCAAAAAAACATCCCCCAGCGTGTCAAGATCCGACGCTTGGAGTCGGCCATTCTGAAATGCCCGCCACGAGAACTCGCCGCGCTCCGCCGGACGCGCTCCAAAATCAAGCGCCAGTCGTTCGATGCGCCGCACCACCGCTACCGAGCCATGACATTGCAATTCGATGACGTCTTGTCCGGTGAAGGAATGGGGCGCGACAAAACTCAAAAGGACGATACCGTCGACGAACTCGCCCTGAGTATCCACGAAACGGCCAAAAAACATCCCCCGTTCCCGACGAAACGGCCCGGAGGCCGGTCGAAAATGGTTTTCGGCAAACGCCAGGGCCCGGGGACCGGAAAGGCGCACAATCGCCACCGCGCTCGGCAGGGGGCCGCTCGCTAAGGCAAAGATCGTGTCTTGCAGATCAAGGAGTTGTCGTTTGACGCTCATTGACACTCAACATTCGGAACCTCATTGCGATCCGGTCTGCGGAGAGGTGGCGAGCGCTTTGCCCGCTTTCTCCCGGTTCATCAGCGCTTGTTGAGCGATGCCGAGGAGCGTGCTGACAAAAATGTACATCGTGAGACCCGCCGGGAGATTGCGCATCATCACCGTGAAGATGATGGGCATGAGCAGCAAGATCTTCTGCTGCATCGGATCCATTCCGGTCGCGGGCGTCATCTTTTGTTGGACGAACATCGTGATGCCCATCAAGAGCGGGTAGACATAAAACGGATCCATCGCCGATAGATCTTGCACCCAACCAAAAAACGGAGCGTGGAAAAGCTCGATGGAATTTTGCAGGACGGCGTAGAGCGCGATGAAAACCGGAAGCTGTACGAGAATCGGCAAGCAACCACCGGCCGGATTCACTTTATGTTGGCGAAAAAGCGCCATTTGTTCCTGTCCGAATTTCTGCGCATCGTCTTTATATTTTTCTTTCAGGGCCGCGATTTGCGGTTGCAGCTTCTGCATTGCCTTCATCGAGCGGTAACTTTTGAGCGAGAGCGGATAGAAAAGAAGGCGCACCAATACCGTCAGCAAAACGATCGACCAGCCATAGTTGTGCAGGAAGCGATTAAAGAACCGCAATAGCTCCAACATCGGGTAGGCGAGGAAAGAAAACATTCCGTAGTCGATGAGCTCCCGCAACCCCGGAGTCTTGCCCAGTTCCGAATACTCTTTCGGGCCCGAGTAAATCTTGAAGCGGAAAAAGAGTTCCTTTTGATCGAGCTTCACCTGCAGCGGAAAACGTAAGAAAACGCCTTCGAAGTCGCCACTCTTTTCGTAGACGACATCCGGGTTGTAGTCCGATCCGTTGACGACCACGTTGGAGAAGTAGCGATTGCCGAAAGCCACCCAGCGCGTCACGCCTTGAAAAACTTCCGATCCCGATTTGATATCGGGGAGCAGCTTGCGCGTGATTTTATCGTCTTGGTAGGAAACGGCCTCCCAAGCTTTCAGCGGATCTTCGGGGTTGTCGACGAGCCCGACCCCACCCACGGGAACGATCAAATTGCCCCAATCTTTCCGGGCGCCGACGGGAAACTGGAGCCGTAGGTCGTGTTCCACGTAGTAGTCACCTTGGCCCGGACGGTACGTTTTGGTTACCGTCACACCGCCGGCGGCCTTCGTAAAAACTACCGATTCGCCCTGCGCTTGTTTGGCATAGGTCGCGTACCCCAACTCCGCCAAGGCCGGTTCCGAGAAATAAGCGCCGAGGGAGTGCGGCATCGTCGAAGGGTCGAGGCTTTCGACCTTGGCGGAATCCTTTTTCAACGTCTGCGTGTAATCGAGAATCTTGACCGAAGCGATGCGACCGCCGGCGTCGCTCAACAAAACCTCGCGGGCCGGAGACGAAAGGCGCGCCGACTCGGTGAAAACCGGACGGGTAGCAAATGGGCCGGTCGGCTGCGAGCCGCCAACCGGAACGCCGCTCCCCTGGGAAACGACCGGGGACTGGGTTTTGGGGGCCTCGGTGGTTCCCACGTGAGCGGGTGGGGTTGCGGTGTTGGGCGCAACCATGGGGGGCGCGAACCAGCGCATGTAGACGAACCAAACCAAACAACACAATCCGACGGCCAGCCAAGTACGATTCGCCATAATCTTTCCTTACGATCGCGGCGGGACCGGGTCAAAGCCCGATCCGCCTCCGGGACGGCAACGGCCAAGCCGTTTCGCCGAGAGAATAAAACCTTTTATCCAGCCCCACTCCCTAAATGCGGCGGTGGCATACTGGGAACAGGACGGGGAGAATCGGCAGCAGGCCCCGGGCCCGGTGAGGGCATGGACGGCAGCCGCGAGTCCCCGAATGGCGGAACCGCTCAGTGTTGTCGAGCCGCTTCCCACGCTTGAAATTCCTTTTCGACCGCGGCCTTTCCCATTTGGGACCAGTCGGTCTTCAGTTCGTCGCGACCCACGATGTGGACATCCACCCCACCCAAACGGTGGCGTTGCTCCCGAAAGACTTCGCGCAGTAAGCGCCGGATGCGATTGCGGGCCACCGCTTCGCGCAAGACTTTCTTGGCCAGGGAAACCCCCATCCGTCCTTGTCCCTGACGGGTAAAAAAGAAGCGAAAATGTTCGGTTTGGAAGCGCTCGCAAGGGCGCATGAAGAACTCGCGCCGTTTCAACAGGCGCGCGGACTTCGGAAAAGCTTTTGAAAGAGACGTGCGAGGAGCCGGGTTCATTTCCCGCCGACAGCGACCGTCAGACGCTTGCGGCCTTTGCGGCGGCGCCGGGAGAGCACAAGCCGGCCATCTTTGCGCAGCATGCGCTTGCGAAAACCATGGGTTCTTTTCCGCTTCACTCGGCTCGGCTGATACGTTCGTTTCATAGTCCCCCTCCATAAACGGCGCCACGGCTGAAGTCAATTCATAGCGGCGTTAAGAGCTGGATTTTCTGTTCATTGCCAAAGCTTGGGGGCTTTGTTACCTGTCAGAGCTTTCGTATTAGCACCGCAAGTATCTAGCTCACGTTAAGGCAGCATGGACGACACACTCTGGGATAGGGTTCGGGGAAAGTTAAAATCTTACCTTCCGGCTCATATTTACCACTCTCTGGTAGAGACGACTCCCTTTACGGGAGCCGCCCCGGACTGCCTTGAGATCCGCTTTCCGGATCAGTTTTCCAAGGAGAGTTTTGAGCAAAAGTGCCTGCCGGCTTTGAACGACGTTTTGCGGGACTTCAAGCTACCGTCCACCCGAGTCGACCTGCAGGTCAGCGCCCAGAACGCCGCAGCGGCCGAGTCGTACAAGATTGAATGGGAAAATCCCAATCCGTTTAACTCCCAATACACCTTCGAAACGTTCGTCATCGGCACTTCGAACCAGTTTGCCCATGCCGCTTGCATGGCGGTCTCAAAGCAGCCCGGCTACTGCTACAACCCGCTTTTTATTTTCGGGGGCGCCGGACTGGGCAAGACGCATCTTCTGCGCGCCATCGGTCACGCGATCTATTCCAAGACACCGGAAGCCAAAATCCTGTTTCTGACTAGTGAGAGCTTCACGAATGAGCTGATCCAGGCGATCCGGCTCGATCGGATGAAAGATTTTCGCGAAAAGTACCGGACCAAGTGCGACGTCTTGCTGATCGACGACGTTCACTTTCTGGCCGGCAAGGAAAGAACCCAAGAAGAGTTCTTCTACACGTTCAACTATCTTCACGAGTCCCGAAAACAGATCGTGATCACCTCGGACCGATACCCAAAGGACATTGAGGGGCTCGAGAATCGTCTCCAGACGCGTTTCGAGTGGGGCCTAGTAGCGGACGTGCAGCCCCCCGAGATCGAAACGCGTATCGCCATCCTGAAGAATAAAGCGGAAAAGGAAGACATCGAACTTCCCGATCCGGTGGCGAGTTACATCGCCAGCCACATCACGTCCAATATTCGGGAGCTCGAAGGGTCTTTGCACCGCTTACAGGCCTACGCTTCCATGACCGGCGTGCCGATTTCGGAAGACCTGGCCCGGCAAACGCTGAAAGATATTTCGCCGAAGGTGAAACACGAGCTGACCGCCGATGCGATTTTGAAATTGGTGGCGCTCCAATTCGGAATCAAGACCACCGACATCCGATCCGACAAACGGACCCGGAAGCTCTCCGTGCCGCGCCAAATCTGCATGTACCTCATGCGCCGGCACCTGCTCATGTCCTATCCCGAAATCGGAAAGTTCATGGGCGGTAAGGATCACACCACGATTTTGCATGGCGTTACCCGCATCGGGGAATTGATGCGCACCGATGCGGAGATCTTAAAGGCAACGACCGCGATTGAAAGCTTAATCAAGTAGCGAAATCTCACGTGGCCCACCGACATGCGCTCAGGACTGTTCAGCTATTGGTTGTCGGCGCCTGTTTGGCCGGTTGCGGCACGCGCGCTCACTTCTTTGGATTGAAATCCACGCCGTGGTACATTCCTCAGTACTGGGGGCTTCATGAAATTCTTAGGTCTTTTTCTATTCGTTTGTTCCAATGGGTTCGCGCAGGGTTACCTTTGCACCGCACATTGCGGCACCATCGTGAAGGCCAACCCTCAAACTCAGGGAATGCTGGTTCGGATTACCCAAGCCAGCGGGCCAACCGCCGCGGAGTCGTTCACGAGCTTGCAAAGCAAATGCAAGGAAACGCTCTACAACGGGAATTACATTTTTTTCCAGAACTTTCCCCATAGCCATGGATCCAGCGCCGGCATCTACGATGGGGGTTCGCCAAAAGCCACGCAAGACAACTCTTGCATAGAACTCTACTAGGATGGCCGCGAAGCCGCTATTTCAACGTAACGTTGTTGGCGCGGCAGCGACCTCCGCCCTTCTACTCCGGCGCCGGAGTGGAAGGGTTTCGGTTAGGCAATGAGTTGTCGATGAAGCCATTGAATAACGGCTTGTCCGCGGTTATTTGCCACCCACGCTTCCCAGGGTAAAGTTCATGATGCTCGAGACCTGGGAAAATGAGAATTGAGACGGGCCGTCCTTCGCACAGGCACACAAAGCAAGAATCGCTAGAAAAAAGAGTCTCACCGGCGCCTCCTAGGTCCGAGGCATTTTGCCCGAAACCGCGCTTTCTATCCATCCCGTTTATTTGCGGGAAAACTTGGTTGAAAATGGGGGCGATAGATCGTTGATTAAGGGGCGGTTTTTTGGATTTTGCAGTGGTAGGTCTTTGCCGTGGCTTTCGGGGCCGTGAACGAGCTGCAATCGATTTTAAGACTGCCCTTGGTGCTCACGAAGTGATTGCGAAATTCGATGACTCCGTCCTTTTCGACCAATTCGGCCCGGCCAACATCGAGGTGGTCGAAGAGCTCCTGGGCGTCCTCGCCATCAAATTCTATTTTTGCCTGCGTCCCCGCGAAAGCGGTCGCGCCCAACCAAAGACCGGAAATCAGAACCCAGAGTTTCAAATGCATCGTGTTCCCCTTTTGGATCCGTTTGGTGCCACGCAGCATTTTGCGCATCAACGCAATATGGATCGGGGAATGCAAGACTGTGGGAAAAAAACCACGAGGAGGAAAATAATGCGCCGCAACAAAGCTGGTTTTCCACAACGCATTGTGTTGTTGAAAACTTTGTTGAAAACTATGTTGATAGGTTGTTGAAACGTTGTTGATAACTTGTTGATAACTACTTATCCACAGATCTTCGAAAGTTATCCACAGGGTTATCCACAGGTTTATCCACAGGAGGATAGTAATCATTTCAAGTATTTGATCGAGTTATTAACATTTCAACAACGCTAATTACTACTACTATTAAAAGATCTATATCTAGAACTATAAGAATAAAGACCTTATTCTCTTGTGCTATTCCGAGGATGAAATGAAGTTTTCCATCACGAAGACGCAAATGTTGGTAGGACTCCAGCGAGTACAGAACGTCGTGGAACGCCGAACCACGATGCCGATACTCTCTAACGCGCTCCTAAAGACCGAAGGGAAGTTTCTTTCCCTTTCGGCCACCGACCTCGAAGTCGGGATTCAAAGTTTGTTACCCCTGGAAGGCGAAGGCGAGAATGGGGCCATTACGGTCCGCGCGCGCAGCCTCCTCGACATTGTTCGGGAACTCCCCGAGACCACCATCTCCTTCCAAACTAGGGAGAACAACCGCCTTGAAATTCGGGCCGGGAAGTCGCTTTTCAATATCGTGGGTCTTCCGGCCGAAGATTTCCCCGAAATGCCGTCTTTTAGCTCCGAAGAAAGCCAAACTTTCGTCCGAATGAACGGCACCGCCGTTGTGGCGATGCTGGACAAGACTTTATACGCCGCGTCGACTGACGAGGCGCGTTACCATCTGAACGGGGTCTATTTTGAAACCCGCGATGAGAGCAACCAACGGGTCTTCCGCATGGTCGCTACCGACGCGCACCGTCTTTCGCTGGTGGACAACGCCGAAGCGCTTTTCGACGAAACGGCTTGGACGCTGTTCAAAGACGGGGTGATCGTGCCCCGCAAAGGTTTGAATGAACTGCGCCGACTCTTGTCGGAGGGCAAGGAAGACTTCTTCGTGACGATTAAAGGCCGAATGCTCTTTGTTAAGCGCGAGAATATCTTCTTATCAATGCGCTTAATCGAGGGAAAGTACGCCGATTACCGTCGGATTATCCCGGACAAAGCGATTCAATCGATTTCGCTCGACCGGGAGAGCTTCCTGGCTTCCCTCAAGCGAATCTCTTTGATGTCTTCGGATAAATCTCGTAGTGTAACCCTCAATTTGACACCGGGTATGTTGCAGCTCACAAGTCAAAGCCCGGAGCTCGGTGACGCCAAAGAGGAAATCAGTATCGAGTACGAGGGCGAGGAGCTGAGAATAGGCTTCAATTCCCGCTACCTCATCGACGCCGTCTCGACCATCGAGGGGGAAAAAGTTCTTTTAGAACTCAAGGGCAAGCAAAACCCCGGAGTGATTCGATCGCTTCACGGCGCGAATCACACCAGTGTTGTGATGCCGATGCGAATCTGATCCCCCAAAGAAAAAGAGTCTGAACTCGGATGCCGACAGAGAAGGAAACCACTCCCGCCCGCGCTGGTTACGGTGCGGAATCGATTCAGGTACTGGAAGGTCTTGAAGCGGTCCGCAAACGTCCGGGTATGTACATCGGGGATACCGGTGTGCGCGGTCTGCACCATCTGATTTGGGAAATCGTCGATAACTCAATCGACGAAGCGATGGCCGGCCATTGCAAAAATATTTCCATCACGATCCATATCGACAATTCCGTCACGGTCGAAGACGACGGCCGTGGCATTCCGGTGGACCTGCATCCTACCGAAGGCGTTTCCGCGCTCGAAGTCGTGCTGACCAAATTGCACGCCGGCGGCAAATTCGATAATTCCAGCTACAAAGTTTCCGGCGGCTTACACGGCGTGGGCGTTTCGGTCGTGAACGCGCTTTCGGAAAACCTCACCGCCGAAGTCCGGCGGCAGGGAAAAGTTTTCATTCAGAAATTTGAGACCGGCAACCCGGTGGCGCCGATACAAGAAACGGGCAAGACGGATCGCACCGGCACGCGCATTATCTTCAAGCCCGATTCAAAAATTTTTGAGACCCTCGAGTTTCACTACGATACCGTCGCCAATCGCCTGCGCGAGCTCGCGTTTCTCAATAGCGGGATCAAGATCAACCTCACCGACGAGCGAACCGAAAAAAGCACAGAATTCTTTGCCGATGGCGGGTTGAAGTCCTTCGTCGAGTACATGAACAAGGCGAAGACGAAGCTGAATAAAGACGTCATCTACTTGTACGCGGAGACGAAAGGGATTTTTCTCGAAGTCGCTTTGCAGTGGAACGATAGCTACAAGGAAACGATTTCTACCTTCGCCAATAACATCAACACGATCGAAGGCGGCACGCACTTGGCCGGTTTGAAAGCCGCGCTGACGAAATGCGTGAACAAGTACATCGAGGCCAATAACCTCAATCGCGATTTCAAAGAAAGCCTGATGGGCGAAGACATTCGCGAAGGTCTCACTTGCGTGATCAGCGTGAAGATCCCGCAGCCGCAGTTCGAAGGCCAGACGAAAACCAAACTCGGAAACTCCGAAGTGAAGGGGCTCGTCGAAAACCTGGTGAACGAACGCTTCTCTATTTTCCTCGACGAAAATCCGGGCGAGGCGAAAAAGATCGCGGCTAAAGCCCTCGAAGGCGCCCGCGCGCGTATCGCTGCCCGCAAAGCGCGCGATTTGACCCGTCGGAAATCGGCGCTCGATATGGGCGGGTTGCCCGGGAAAATGGCGGATTGCCAAGAACGCGATCCAGCGCTCTGCGAACTCTTTTTGGTTGAGGGCGATTCGGCCGGTGGCTCGGCCAAACAAGCACGCGATCGTAAGAACCAAGCGATCTTGCCGCTCAAAGGAAAGATCCTAAACGTCGAAAAAGCGCGTTTCGACAAGATGCTGGAGTTTGCGGAAATTCGTACGCTCATCACCGCACTCGGTACGGGTATTGGGCAGGGCGACTACGATATTTCTAAGATCCGCTATCACAAAGTCATCGTGATGAGCGTAGACGCGCAAGAGCACGTTTTTGTGCGCGACGTCCAAGGTGTACGGATGGTTCGCATCGGCGAGTACATCGATACACTGCTCGCCGAACGTGGAGAAACCGACGGCCACTGCGATCGCCGCTCGGGCGAAGGGCTCGGAGAAGTCCTTTGCTTCGGACTCGAAGACAACCGCGTCCGGTTTCGTCCGATCAAAAATGTTTTGCGCCACCCACTCGAAGAAAAGCTCTACGAACTCACGACCGCTTACGGCCGAAACGTTCGAGTGACCGCCAGCCATAGCGTCTTCGCTCACGAAAACGGCCAAAACGTTTTGAAACGCGGGGATGAAATTCGCGAAGGGGATTCTCTTCTGGCCCCGCGCACGCTCCCGATTCCATCGCAACCGCTGGAACAACTCGACCTGCTCAAAGAATTGCACCAGCGTCCGGAAGCCGCGAAACAAGTTTGGTTGCGCGGTCCGGCGGTTGAAGACTGGATGCTTTCCAGATTCGCCGGAAAGCAGCAAGGCAGCTCGGATACCGTCGTCGAAGGACACTTGCCCGAAAGTTATTTCGACTCGCTTCGAAAAGAGCCGGTCGCGTTCCTCTCTCGCGTTGAAAGCCAGCCCAGCCATCTCGAGCAGACGTGGCGCAACAACTACAAAGATTCCGGCGCGAATCGGGTGAAGAGTTATGTCCGTTTGAGTGAGCTCAGTGCAACCGACGTCGAATGGTTCGCGGGACGTTCGGATTTGACCTTGAGCCCCGAGCACTATCGTAAACTCGGTGTGCCCCGTTACCTTAAGATCGACGAAAGTCTGATGACATTGCTCGGCTTTTACGTGGCCGAGGGATCGTGCTCGGATCGCAACGGGGTTCGGTTGTCGATTGGGATCGGGAACAAGGCTTTCAGCGAAGAGATGGCGGATCATCTGGCCGCCGCTTTTGGCATGCCGGCCAAGTCATGCGAAACGCTCCACCGCGAAACTTGTTCGGAGCTCAAGCTCGTGAATCGCGTGGCGGCGCTAGTTTGGCAGGAATTGTTTGGTTTCCGGGGCGCGGAATCGACGACAAAACGGGTTCCGGACTTGGTTTTCTCGATGCCGGAAGCCCTTCGCTTGGCTTTCTTGCGCGGTTATTTCCTCGGCGATGGGACGATCGGCGACGCCGTGATTTCGTTCACGACTGCCTCGCGCGACCTCGCTAGCGGAATCAGTTATCTGCTCTCCTCTTTTGGTGTGGTGGCGTCGATTTCCGAGCATCAACCCGACAGTGTGGTCCGGACAGTGCGGGATGCCGACTATGCGACACGCCACCCCTATTGGAGCATTGCCGTTTGCGCGCGGGAAGATCTCGATCGCCTCCGCTTCGTTTGGCAGGACCACAAATCTGCGGATCGGATCGTGCAAAAGCTCCAAAGTGATTGGCCGTCGACCAATCGTCGTTTTGCCGGACTGCCGGGCGATCTAATGGCCTTGCCGGTCCGCTCGATTAAAGAAGTCACGGCCACTAATGGCATGGTTTACGATTTCTCCGTAGAGACGGATGAGAACTTTGTGGCGGGTATGGGCGGAATTTGCTGCCACAATACGGACGCCGACGTCGACGGCGCACACATTCGTACTCTTTTGCTTACTTTCTTCTACCGACAGATGCCGGAAGTGATCGAGAAGGGCTATCTCTACATCGCGCAGCCCCCGCTTTATAAAGTGAAGAAGGGCAAGACCGAGCAATACCTGCAGGATAACGCCATGTTTGAAGAATTCGTCCTCAGCCAGGGGCTGGACGAATTCGCGATCGAGAGTGCGTCCGGAAAAGTCGATAAAGGCACGGCTCGGAATTTATTCCGCAAGATTACCCAGTTTAATAATCTCGTATCAACCCTCGCTCGCCGCGCTGACCGGGGGTTAATCCACGCGATTGCTTTGGATTCGGATTGGACGGCGGAAACGCTCAAAGACGAAAAGTCGCTGGCCAAGAAGCTGGAAGGGTACGGGACTCGTTTCAAGGAAGTGAAAGACGGCGGAAGCTTCGTTTTCACGATCAAAAAAGACGAAGAACATGACTGCTTCCAGGCCGAGTGCGTCACCACGCGCAATAACCTGAAGGTCAATACCCGCGTCACCCACGATTTTTTGGCTTCCAACCAGCTGCAGGAAATGCGCAAGACCACCGAAGCGTTTACCAAACTGGGGAAAGCCCCGTTCTCGGCGAAATCCGAAGACGAAGCCCAGTCTTTCAACGATGTGGAGAGCCTCAAGGCCTTCATCGAAGAGCGCGCCAAGAAGGGCGTGTCGATCCAACGTTACAAAGGATTGGGCGAAATGAACCCCGAGCAGCTCTGGGAGACCACGATGGATCCCAAAGTTCGCTCCATGCTCCAGGTGCACGTCGAAGACGCCGTGGAAGCGGATAGTATTTTTTCGACGCTGATGGGGGATCAGGTCAAACCCCGTCGTGATTTCATTGAGACGAATGCGCTCAAGGTCAGAAGTTTGGATATTTAAATGGATACGGAAATCCCTCGGCCCAGTGCGCTGACCGTCGTCAGCATCGAAGAGCAGATGAAAGACGCGTACCTTGAGTACGCAATGAGCGTCATCATTGGCCGCGCGTTACCGGACGCCCGCGACGGAATGAAGCCCGTGCACCGCCGTGTTTTGTACGCGATGTACGACATGGGCAATACCTACGATAAAGCGTACAAAAAATCGGCGCGTATCGTCGGGGATGTCATTGGTAAATACCACCCGCACGGCGACATGCCCGTCTATGAAACCGCCGTCCGCATGGCGCAGGATTTTTCCTTGCGCTACCCGCTGATCGACGGGCAGGGAAATTTCGGGTCGGTCGACGGCGATAGCGCCGCGGCGATGCGCTACACGGAAATTCGCCTTTCGAAAATCAGCAATGACGTATTGGCCGATCTCGACAAAGAAACCGTCGATTTCCAACCCAACTATGACAACTCCTTGCGCGAGCCGGTGGTTCTGCCGTCGCGCATTCCGAATTTGCTCGTCAACGGCGCGACCGGAATCGCGGTCGGGATGGCGACGAATATTCCGCCCCACAACTTGGGCGAAGTGATCGATGCGCTCAAAGCGCTGATCGCCAATCCGGCGCTGACCCCTAAAGACCTGATGAAGTATGTGCAGGGGCCGGACTTTCCGACCGCTGGTTTCATCTACGGCCGTAAGGGTTTGGTGGAGGCCTACACGACCGGGCGCGGTGTGGTGAACATGCGCGCCAAAGCGGAAATCGAAACGTGGAAGGGCGAGCGCGAACGCATCGTCGTGACCGAAATTCCCTATCAGGTCAACAAAGCGAAACTCATTGAAGATGTCGCCGACTTGGTTCGCGAAAAGAAAATTGAAGGCATTAGCGATATTCGTGACGAATCGGATCGCAAAGGGATGCGCATCGTTTTTGATCTGAAAAAAGATCAAGACAATCGCGTGATCCTAAATCAGCTGTACAAGAACACGCAGATGCAGACGTCCTTCGGCATCAGCATGTTGGCCATTGACCAACAGCAGCCGAAGACGATGAACCTGAAAGAACTGCTGCTGGCGTTCTTCCATCATCGCAAAGAAGTCGTCACTCGCCGTACCGTTTACGAACTTAAAAAAGCGGAAGAGAAAGCGCATATTCTCGAAGCGCTGAAGAAGGCGGTCGAGAATCTCGATGAAGTGGTCGCCATTATTCGCAAAGCCGCCAACCCGACCGAAGCGCAGGAAAAGCTGATCGCGAATTATCAGTTCACCGTGATCCAGGCGAAGGCCATTCTCGAAATGCGCTTGCAACGGCTGACCGGACTCGAGCGCGAAAAAATCGTCGATGAATACAATCAGACGATGGCGACGATTGCCGATTTGAAAGCAATTCTCGCCGACGAATCGAAGGTCGTGAAGATCATCGTGAAGGAGCTCGACGAAGTTCGCAAAAACTTTGCCGATGAGCGCCGGACAAAGTTCATCGACGAACAAGACGAAATGACGGTCGAGGATCTGATCACCGACGAAGAGACCGTCGTGACCGTGACGTACTCCGGTTACATCAAGCGGCTTCCGCTCGACACCTACCGCGCGCAGAAACGCGGTGGGAAGGGCGTGGTCGGCGCGGGCACGCGCGAAGAAGATTTCATCTGGGATATTTTTGTCGCCAGCACCCACGACGCGATCTTGTGTTTCACCGACCAGGGTCGTTTGTACTGGTTGAAAGTGCACAAGATTCCGGAAGCCGGCCGCGCGGCGCGCGGCAAACCGATCGTGAACCTTTTGAATCTTTCCACCAACGAGCGCGTGCAAGCCGTGCTGCCGGTGAAAGAGTTCAAAGAGAATATGTTTGTGGTGATGGCGACCTCGCACGGGATCATCAAGAAGACGCCGTTGATGGCGTTTGCCCGTCCGATGAAAAAGGGCATCATCGCGGTGACCTTCGATGAAGGTGACACTTTGGTTGACGCAAAGGTGACCAACGGGACGCAACAAGTGATTTTGGTGAGCCGGCAGGGACACTCCATTCGTTTCGAAGAAGAAGAAGTGCGGCCGATGGGACGCACCGCCCGCGGCGTGGCGGGCATGCGCCTCGACGACGGGGATCGCGTGATCGGCATGGCGACCATTGTGCCGTCCGATCCCAAACAGATTCAGATCCTCACCGTGACCGAAAAAGGCTACGGCAAACGCACGATGTTGGATGAGTACCGCGTGCAGGGCCGCGGCGGTTCCGGCGTGATGACGATGAAAATCACCGATAAGAACGGCCCGGTAGTGGCGGTGCGTCAGGTACACGAAGAAGATGAGCTCATTATCGCGTCGAGCCAAGGCAAAGTGATCCGCACGCGAGTCGCGGAGATTTCCGAAGTCGGTCGTGTCGCTCAGGGTGTGCGCTTGATCAACCTGGAAGAAGGCGAGTCCGTCGGCGCAGTTGCGAAGATCGTCGAAAAAGACGACGATGTCAGTCATGAGACGGCGGCCACTACCCCAGCGACCACTCCCACCGAAGGCGGCGACGGCCCAAGCGGTAACGCCTAGACTGCCTCTACGAGCGATCTCGCTGTCTCTGCGAGCGAAGCGAAGCAGCCTCGCGGCGATTCTCGCCGCGACCCTCATCGCAATGACCAGTGGTTGCGCAGAGCGTCGACAAGCCCGGTTGCTCGAAGAGGCCGACGGAAAAATTGGCAAGAGCAGCTATACCGAGGCCGCGGAAATCCTCAAGAAAGCCGTCTCCTTGCATCCGGAGAGTCGCACCGCGGTCAAGGCCCTCTACAAACTCGGATTCGTCCTAGAGACCTATATGAAGGATTTCGAGGGGGCGCTTTTCAACTACAACGAGTTCATTCGGCTGGGACGGGATCCAGTCGCGGCCTATGAAGTCCAAAAGCGCATCGCGAGCCTTTATTTTGAGCAAACGAATGATCCGGACAAGGCGGCCGAGGCTTACCGCAAACTCTTGGCGATGAGTCCGGAGAGTCTCGAAGGGGATCTTTTTCAGTTTCGCATCGGCCAGGCCTATTTCCGGATGAACGAGTTTGAAAAGGCGCGGGACGAATACCAGCGGCTCTTGGATCAGTATCCGAAGAGTCATGTGGTGGCCCGCACCCGATACGAGATCGGCAATTCCTACTACATGGAAGGGAAGTACGAGATCGCTTTGGAAGCTTTGCGTCAGGTCGTTCGGTACCACCCGCAGAGTGAATATGCACTCGAAGCGCAGTTTCTCACCGCGCAATGCCTCGAGCACCTCGATCGCGTTCCGGCCGCGCTGCAAACCTACGAAGGGATCCGCGATCGCTATACTCCGCGGGAGGTCGTCGAGTTGCGCATTGGCGAGATCAACAAGCGCGCCAAGAAAGTGAAGTAGGCGTGTCCGAGAAAAAACTCTACCGCTACTACGCCCGAATGAGTTCGGCAGTTCTGTTGAAGGTGATTCTCGCCGCGGGCGGTTTCTGGTTCGGGCAAATGCTCGATCGAAAGTATGGAACCGAACCCTACCTGATGTTCCTATTTTTTATCGTCGGAGTTTCGCTCGGATTGTGGTGGGTTATTCGTACGGCAACACGCGAATGAGATCGCTTCGTTGCTGCCGCTCCTCGCAATGACGGCGCGAAATCTTCCTAAATTAAAGAGATCCGTGGGTTGACAGCTTCGCCCTACGTTTCTATCTCTGTCCGCGCACAAAACCCAAAAACGAAAAAAGGGAGACAATCATGTTCACTCGTACGTTCTTGGTGTTGGGGTGTGTTCTATCGATCATGGGAAATACAGCGGAAGCGGTAGAAGGGCAGGTGACCGCGCTCTTCGGTAAATCGACGACCGAAAAGATCGGCTTCTATATTTACTCCAAAAAAGCGCTGAAAAATCCGAGCTACTGGGAACAGGAAAAATGGCATTCCTTTGAGAGTCTCGGCGAGGCGGGTGGAAACCATATCTACTACTTTCCCGCTTCGGAGGCACCGACCGCCGGCCAGATCTTTTTCGTGAGCGGGGGCCTGCCGGATGGCAGCCGCTTCACGGATCAGCTGAAGGCCGGAGATACCCCTCGCGAAGACGGTTCGATTGTTTTTGCGGTGAGCACTCGCCACCTGGTGAATGTTCCCGCCAAAACCACCCAAGTCGTGTCCTCGGCGCCCGCGGTAAACACTTCCGCTCCGGACTCGAGCTGGGAAGGGCAGTTCATGACTCTGTTGAACGCCTATCGGACCCAGAACGGTCGGCAGCCGATCGTTTGGGATCAAAGGGCGGCCGATGTCGCTCGCGCCAATAACTACGGCGGGGGAGGGCACAATCGTCAGTTCGGATTCGACAACTGGGCGGGTTCGCCTTCGAGTCCCCAGGATGCCTTCGATCGTTGGAAGCGATCGCCCGGGCACAACGCCAATATGCTGAACCCCAGCTTACGTCGGGGCGGCTGCCACTTCATTCCGGGGCGTCACGGAACGCTCTGCATGTCCTGGTAAGGCAAGTTAGGTAGGTCTTTGCGGGCCTCAGGGCTCGCAAAGACTTTCCTTCTCGACGGTTGAATTTCCTGACCTTTGCGGGTACACCAGAGCCCTGTTTATGGAACATCACGGGCCTTCTTCTTGGTTGCAGCAGATCCCTCTTCTGCCTCACGATGCCGCCTATGTGCACGTCAACGGCGCATTGGTCGTTTTTGCCATCCTTGTGGTGCTTTCCGTCCTAGCGAACCGCGCGATTAAAAGACAATTCGATAAACAGCTTGTGCCCGATGGCCGAGTTTCCTTGATCAATATCATGGACGCCGCGATCGATGGCTTGCGGGGAATGGTCGTGGGTACCATTGGCGAGCACGGGGAAATGTATTTCCCCTTCATTGCGACTCTCTTCCTTTTTATTTTCTTCGGAAACTTCCTGGGCCTTTTGCCCTTTAGCGCCGCGCCAACCGCGAGCGTGAACACGACCTTTGCCCTCGGGATTGCCTCCTTCGTTTATTACAATGTGATGGGCGTACGGGCCCACGGTTTCGTCGGTTACTTGAAACACTTCCTGATGGGACTGGGACCGGCCGGGATCCTGGTGGCACTTTTGGAAATGGTTTCGCAAGTGGTTCGCCCGCTTTCATTGGGCATTCGTCTTTTCGTCAATATGCACGTGGATCACACCGTCGTGCTCTCGTTCCAAAACTTATTTGCTTGGCTTCTGCCCGTGCCACTCTTGCTTTTCGGGGTGGTGGTTTGTACTATCCAGGCCTTTGTCTTCGCGATTTTGACCGCAGTTTACGTACAGATGGCCACGGAACACGAAGCCGAGGAACATCACTAGGTTCATTTAAGGAGGATAGTCGTTCATGAAATCGTTAATTAGCTCCAGCCGGTTTTTTCTGATTGGTTTGCTTGCCCCGCTCGCCGCTTTCGCGGAAGCGGGACATGAAGCGGCGGCCAGCGGCCGCGCCGAGTGGGTCGCGATTGCGGCCGGTCTCGCCATCGCCCTGGCGGCGTTTGGTGGAGCGCTCGGACAGGGCAAAATCGCCGCGGCGTATATGGAAGGCGCTTCGCGCAATCCGCAAGCCGTGAACGTGATGAAAACCCAGCTCATCTTGAGCTTGATCTTCGTCGAAACATTGGTGCTCTTCTCCTTGCTGATCGCGCTCCAGCTCGGCGGCAAAGTCTAAGCGTTCTCCAAAGTTTCGGACACACTGAGTCCCGCCCTGGCTGATTCGTCCGCCGCGGCGGGATTTTTTTTTGCACGATATGGTTAGAGCGACTTCTTGAGATAGCGCCCGGTCTCGGATGTCTGGCAGGCCGCCACGTCCTCGGGCGTTCCCGTCACAACGATCTCTCCTCCGCCCCCGCCCCCATTGGGCCCGAGGTCGAGCACGTAGTCGGCCTGCTTGATCACATCGAGATTGTGCTCGATTACGATCACGGAGTTACCTTGCGAGACCAGGGTCTGAAGAATGAGCACCAGTTTCTTCACGTCGTCAAAATGCAAACCGGTGGTCGGTTCATCGAGGATGTAGATCGTCTTCCCGGTTGCGCGACGATTGAGTTCTTTAGAAAGCTTGATGCGCTGGGCTTCCCCGCCGGAAAGGGTGGTCGCGGCCTGGCCCACATGGACGTACCCCAATCCGACATCCCGGAGTGTTTGAAATTTCATGCGCAGATTGGGTACCCGCTCGAAAAACGTTGCCGCGTCTTCAATGGGCATGTTCAAGACATCGGCGATGCTCTTACCGCGGTACAAGACTTCCAAGGTTTCGCGATTGTAGCGTGCCCCCCGGCAGACTTCGCACTCCACGTAAACATCGGGCAGAAAATTCATTGTGACGTTGAGCGTGCCATCCCCCGTGCAGGCCTCGCAGCGGCCGCCCGGGACATTAAAGGAAAATCGGCTCAGCGAATACCCGCGCGCCCGGGCTTCGGGCAAGGAGGCAAAAAGCGTCCGGATGTCGGTAAAAAGCCCAGTGTAGGTCGCGGGGTTCGACCGCGGGCTACGGCCGATGGGGCTTTGGTCGACGTAAACCACCTTATCGATTTGCTCGACACCTTCGAAGGACCGGGCGAGGCCGTACGGCGCGTTCCTTCGGGCGACCAGCGCCTGAAGGCCGACCATCAAGGTATCGATCACGAGCGTGCTCTTCCCCGATCCGGAAACTCCGGTCACGCACACAAAAAGTCCCAGGGGAATCTCGACGTCAAGATTCTTAAGGTTATTCTTGTTCGCACCGAAGACTTTCAGCACGCGATCTTTTTGGACGGCGCGCCGTTTCTCCGGCAGCGGGATCGAGACCGCGCCCGTAAGGTATTGTCCGGTGAGACTCGATTTCGACGCGAGAAGTTCTTTGGGCGTGCCGTGAAAAACAATCTCGCCCCCGAGGCTGCCGGCCCCGGGCCCCAAATCGACGACAAAATCGGCGGCTTCAATCGTGTCCTGATCGTGTTCGACCACAATCACCGAATTGCCTTGATCGCGTAACTGGGTGAGCGTGCGGATGAGTTTTTCGTTATCGCGCTGGTGCAGTCCGATGCTGGGCTCATCGAGTACGTAGAGGACGCCGACCAAGCTCGAACCGATCTGGGTGCCCAGGCGGATGCGCTGGGCTTCGCCGCCGGAAAGCGTTGCCGCCGAGCGCGAAAGGGTCAAATAAGAAAGCCCGACGTTTTGCAAAAATGCGAGACGCGACAAGATTTCTTTGAAAATAGGCTCGGCAATCAGCTCTTGGTGCGGCTTGAGCTTGATGGCGGAGAGAAACGCGATGCCGTCATCAATAGACATTTCGCTGACATCCGCGATGTTCTTCCCGCCGATCGTGACCGCCAGGGCTTCGGGCTTCAAGCGGGCGCCTAGACAGCCCACGCAATCGCGGTGACTGACAAAAGCTTGAAGCTCCTCTTCTTCAAACTTCGACCCGGTTGCCCGCTTCAGTTGCTGCTCGAGTTGCGGGATGATGCCTTCAAAGGGCTGGCGAAACGTATAGAAACCGGCCTTGCCCTCGGCCCCGAAATCCAACTCCTCCTTGCCGGAGCCATAGAGCAGAATTCTTTTGGCCTCTTCCGGAAGCTCGCCCCACGGCGTATCGAGACTGAACTTAAAGCGGTGAGCGACGGTATTGAAAATCTTTTCCTGCCACACCTTCGTGCGATCCGCCCAAACCGCCACCGCGCCCTCGCGCAGCGAGAGGCTCGGATTGGGTACGATGAGGTCGGGATCGAAAGCGGGCAGGGTGCCCAAACCATTACAAGTTTCGCAGGCGCCCTGCGGGTTGTTAAAAGAAAATCCGCGCGGCTCGATCTCGGCGAAGCTTGAGCCGCAATGCGTGCAAGCAAACTTCGTCGAATAGAGTTTGAAGGCGCCGTCCGATTCGATTTCGGTCAACCCGCTCGCCAGTTCGGTCGCGGTTTCCAGGGCCTCGGCCAGGCGAGATTCGATCCCGGGTTTGAGCACTAAACGGTCGATATAGATCGAAATATCGTGTTTGAAGGTTTTTTTAAGGCGAATCGGTTCATTCAACGAGATCTCTTGGCCATCGATGCGCGCGCGTACGAAGCCTTTGGCGCGGTACTCACCGAGCTCTTTCTGGTATTCGCCTTTTTTCCCGCGGATGACGGGCGCCAATACGGCGAAGCGGGAACCCGCGGGCATCTGCATCACGTGTTCAAGAATCTGCTGAATGGTCTGGGTTTGGATGGGGCTCCCACAACTGTAGCAGTGCGGATCGCCCACGCGCGCGTAGAGCAAGCGAAGGTAGTCGTAAATTTCCGTGACCGTGCCGACGGTGGAACGCGGGTTGCGGCTGATGTTTTTTTGTTCGATGGAAATCGAAGGCGAAAGGCCGTCGATGCCATCGACATCGGGCTTGCGCATCTGCTCCATGAATTGCCGGGCGTAAGCCGAAAGCGATTCCAGGTAGCGGCGTTGGCCTTCGGCGTAAATCGTATCGAAGGCGAGCGACGACTTGCCCGAGCCACTCAACCCCGTAAACACCACCAGGCGGTTGCGCGGGATGACCACGGACACATTCTTCAGATTGTGTTCGCGGGCCCCTTTGACGACGATTTCAGTGGCCACGGATCAATGGGC
>CAZFMF010000039.1:0-28348 GCA_964519985.1 uncultured Pseudobdellovibrionaceae bacterium
CAACTTAGGACTATCTCTCTAACGCGCCGTAACCACAAAATATTACGGAGAGGGCTGAGCCAGTGACAAATTTTGCGCGTTGGACCAGGGGGGCGTTTCTGGTACAACCCTCCCCATTTCGGAGGATTCGTGCGCGCGCTACGCTTTGAGGAACGCATCGCTTCGCGATGCGGGATTGCTTCGACGCCTTCGGCGTCTCGCAATGACAGGGACCGTTAGAGCGTTTCGCCTTTGCCGTATTTGCTGGAGCGATCGTAGACGTTCACCGCGCGGGGCATTTGGGCGGTGAGCGTTTGGCTGCGTTCGTCGCTCGGGGGGTGAGTCGAGAGGAATTTTGGGAAGCTTCCGCCCCCGGCGGCCATGCGTTGCCAGAAGGCCACGGCTTCATTTGGGTCGTAACCGGCCCGCGCCATATACAGCAATCCAATTTCGTCGGCTTCACTTTCATTGGCACGGCTAAAGGGTAAGGCGGCGCCGATTTGCGAGCCGACGCCGAGGGCCGCCAGCAAGAGTTTTTTCTTCGTCGTATCCCCTCCACCCAAAATCTGATTGAACCCTTCAAAGGCGAGTTGCGTTCCGAAAGCGAGGGTCATGCGCTGCCCGGCGTGCCTGGCCGTCGCGTGAGCGACTTCATGCCCCATCACCGCTGCTAATGCCCCTTCGTTCTGGGCGACGCTAAAAATTCCGGTGTAAAAAGCAACCTTCCCGCCCGGCAGACAAAACGCGTTTTTCTCGTTGGATTCAATGAGCCGAAATTCCCACTTGAAATCGGGTTGGTTGGCGGCCGTCGCCACTCGCTGTCCCACCCGGTTTAAGATCGCGGTCCACCGGCCATTGCTGGAAATCCGTTCCTTGGCGAGAATTTCCCGAAAGGCTTGCACGCCCAGCTGGTTCTCCTCCGCTTCGGACGTGATGATGAAGGCCTTGCGACCCGTTTCGGGCGTCGTCACGCAAGCAACCACCAAACAAACCACGGGAACAAAGAGCAGCTTTCTCATGACTCAAAAGACTAGCGGAGTGCGTTCAGCGTGACAATTCTTCGAGCGGCGCGCAGCCGAGTTTTATGTCTTTTCCGAAGACTTCCTTGGCGATCCAAGCGTACTTGCCGGGCGCGACCGGCTTAGCCCCGTGACAAAAACGCTCCGGGGCGACGATGAAGGCAGCGATATGGTCCGCCAGATCCTCACCGACGTCTTTGGCGCGTTTCGTCTCACGTTCGCTCTTGGCGAAGACGAACCCATCCAATCGGCCCACCGCGGGGAAAACGGGATCGGGGGCCAAAGTAAAACTCGATCCGATGGATTCCTTCGCCAGCTCATCGTTCCATTTGGCGTCGGTGGCCCGCGCGGGCGTTTCGAAACCGCTCGCATTCTGTTTCCACTGCGAAAAACCGGCGAAGGCCTGCGCCCAATCCGAGCCGGTACGCTGTTTGGCGCGGAATTGGGCCGCGTGCGCCAACTCGTGGATCGCGACCAGCTGCCGCAGCGCCGTGAATTGCTTCAAAAGATCCAATGAGAGGCGAAGCGTGGCGAGCTCCGGCACGTAGGCCGCGAACCCTTTCGCTGGCAAGACCGTCACCCGCCCCACAAAGGCCGGATCCCAAAACGGGCAGGCCTCGAAGCCCTTACACGCACGCCGGGCGATCGCTTTGACCGCGTCCACCGGCAAAGGCTTTGCCCCCACCACCAGAACGCCGTCGACTAAAACAGCCTGACCATAAATTTCCGAAAGCAAATCGAGGCCCGATTTTTTTTCCGCGCCCGGCCGATTGCTAGCGGCCGCCACCGCCGCCTTTACGGTTTTGGCTTCGTCGCCGGCATTCAAAAGGCCTCTAAAGAGGAGAGCGGGATCCTTGGTGGCGTGTTTCCAACCCAGTTTCGCGACGTAGGCGAGCTGCATTTCACGACGCAGATCCGACAGCACGCCGTCCGTGCAAACCGAGAGCACACGCTGATCGAGGTCCAATGTGGCCGCGCCCAAGAACTCCTCGCCCCACTCCGTCAACTGCTTGCGGAGCGCGGCGAGTGTCGCATCATTTTTCTTCTGTTTCACGAACGCCACGACCGCGGGCGGATCGGCGGCGCCCTTGCCCAGAGCGGCTTCGCGCCACCGCTCGACACAGGACGGCTGGGCCCACGCAACCGGCGCAAGCAGGCCGAAGAAAATCAAGCTGCGAATAGCCAGGGACACGGGCGATTAGGCCGCTTTCTGGTAACGGCGTTCGACGCCGTCCAAGAACTCATACAAGGCGCGGCAGACTTCGCTCACGACTTCGATCGCGCGTTTCTGCGAGATTTCGTCGCGGCAAAGATCGGCTAGAAGCTTTCCTTCGGTTTCGGAGTGCTCCACATCGTACTTCATGTGGGCTTTGAAGAATTCCAGACCCGATTCCGAGGTCACGCCGTAAAAGCGCTCGAGACCCTGGATCTTGGTGCCCGCCACTTCCGGCTGTTGGCGCTCATACGCATAAAGCGCCGCCAAACCATCAATCGGGTTGTCGGAAGTCGTGTGCTTGCGGAAAACACGCAGCAGGTATTCCGTTTCGTCGGAGTGAAAGTGGGTTTCCGCGTCTTCGCGGCTGACACCCAGGCTCTCGGCGAATTGCAACCAAAGCTGGCGGTGATTCTTTTCGCCCTGCTCTTCGTGCACCAGGTTTTCCAGGAGCTGGCGGCGCAGTTCCGGGCTTTCCGTGCGGCTATGAATCGCGCTGACAAAGCGCGGGAACTCACGTTCGAAGGGGTAATACTCCTTGGCGTAGCCTTGGAGTTCGGTCATCGAGACGCGGCCTTCTTGCCAGCGCAGGTAGAAGCAGTGTTGCAAGAGCGGACGGCGTGAAATTTCTTCATCGAGTTTGGAAAGCAATGACGGCATGCGAAAGCCCCCTTGGGTTTAAAGCTTTCGCGAATATAGCGATGGGTTCCCCGTCGGTCAAACGGGGTTTCTTAGAGGCCTTTATCGATGTCTAGAATTACCGGCGGCGACGGCTGCGGCGGTGCTTGCGGGCTTTGCGGCCCTTCTTGTAAGCGTACGACTTGCCATAGCTACGGCCGCCGCTCAAACCTTTACGGAAAAACGTGCCCAAGACCGGCAGACGAACCGCGGCGACTTTGGCCGAGGTCACCACACTTCCGATGCTCGCGCGCCCGCCCCGCTGCCAATGCGTGTAACCCACAAAAAGGGCCAACGACAAAAGCGCGATCGGCGTCCACTTCCGAATAAACTGCTTCACTCTCCACATGCTCATTCCGCCCTCCCGGCGCTGCGACCCAATGGTGGTCGCGTCATCTCCGGGACCGTTCTTCGCAAGCTGTATGCCGAGCAGGAACAGGAAATTCGTGCCTAGAACTGCCGGACCGGCGGGCCCAAAGACCCCGGGCGGGCGCGAAAGCGGCCGTGTCATGACAATTTAGGGCACCTGCGCTTAGCTCCCCTAATATTGGGGGGAATGATGAAATCTTTGGGATATGCACTGGTTTGGATGGGTTTAGCAATGTCGACCGTGGGTTGGGCGAATGCGACCCATTTGCAGGTGTTTCGGGCGCGCTGCGAAAGTTTCCGTGGTGGGGTCGAAAAGTACATTGAAGGCTACTTGATCGACCACACGGTGTACAACACGGACCACGCTCCTTTCCACAAGATCGAATACGAACCGTTTACCCGGAATCAATTGACGGTATCGGACCCCAAATGCGTCGCCACGCGCTTCCGCGGTTGGGACAACAGCAAAAATGAACCCTGCCAAACCGTTCGATACGAAGGCCGGTCCGCTTGGGCGTGCACGACATACAACGGCCTGCGGTTCACTTCCGCCGGAAACCGCATCACCCAGACTTGCGCCGCGGGCTCGGTGGTCACGATTGCCAAGTCAATGGACGCGGCCAAAAAGCTATTCCATCTGATCGAAACGCCGCGGGAAGGCACTCTGGCGAACGGCACCAAGACTCAGGGCCTTCTGTCGGGCGGCGTGTCCCATGCCGATTGTGTGAGCTTCGAGGAATAGTTCGCACGGCGATTGCTTTCGGGGAGCGCGGCGAGATTTGTTTTTTGGCTCCTGATTGGAAAGCGCTTATAGTCGGCCCATGGAAATGGGTCTGCTACTGAGTATCGGCATCTTGTTAGTGGTGGGAATGGGCGCGGGGTTTTTCTTGCTCGCCCGTGGACTGCGCGACGCCCTCGGGCGTTTGCAGGCCGGCGAGGACGCGAAGTCGGCGACCTTGCGCACCGAGCTTGCCCAGCAACTCCAGAGCAACCGCCAAGAACTTGCGTTAGGACTTCAGCAGTCCTCTCAAGCCCTGGAGGCCCGGTTCCATACGATCGACGGACGTTTGGACTTGCGGCTGAAGGAACTCACTGAAGGCGTGCAGAGCAAACTCGAGGCCAATCTCAAAGAAGGCTTCAATCACTTCGCGCGGGTGGAGGATGCGCTAAAAAATGCGCAAACCCAGTTGCACGATTTGAATCGCGTCGGGCAATCGATCAACGACCTAAACAACCTTTTGAAGCTGCCGCACCTGCGCGGCGGTTTTGGGGAAGCCACCCTCGAGCGATTGCTTTCGGATTTCTTGCCGCAGGACTCTTATGAACTTCAGTACCGGATCGTTCCGGACTCGACCGAGCGGGTGGACGCGGTCATTAAGTACCCGAAGTCCATTTTGCCGATCGACAGCAAGTTCCCCCGCGAGCAGATCCTGCCGCTGTTTGAAACGAATCAACCCGAGCTCATGGAGCGGGCGCGCAAGGATCTCGTAGAGGTGATGCGCAACCTGGGCAAATCGATCCGCAGCAAGTACATCCATCCCGAACACGGCACAACCGAAATGGCGTTACTCTTTGTCCCGAGTGAAACCCTGTACTTTGAGATCTTGCGCAACCCGATGCTCTGCGAAGAATTGAGCCGCTACAAAGTCTTCGCGGTCTCGCCCAACACACTCGCGGCCATGTTGCACGCGGTGGCGACGGCTCGCAATTACTACGAAATGGCCAAGGGCGTGGAAAAGACCCTGCAAGAACTGCAAAAGGCCTCGACGCATCTGGAAAACTTCACCGGGCGGTTTGGCGAAGTGGGAACGGCGCTGGAAAAAGCCCGCAAGACCTACGACATCGCCTCTACCCACTTGACGCGCTACAGCAATGCCGTGGAACGCATTAACGAAAGTGATCGCCCCGCGGTGCTAACGCCTTCTCCGGAAGGTCTTTTGGCGCCGCCACCCAGCAACGCTTGACGGTGTCCCCGCGCGATGGGCAAATCATTTAAATGTCCTTAGGCAGCCGACTCCCTCCCCATAATCTCGAGGCGGAGCAATCCGTGCTCGGCGGGATTTTGATCGACAACCAGACTTTCCACAAAGTCGTGGATGTGATCACGCCCGATGACTTCTACCGGCCGGCGAATGGAAAAATCTTCGCCGCGATGTGCGAATTGGCCGGCAAGAGCCAGCCGATCGATGCCGTCACCCTGCCCGCGCAAATGCGGGAGATGGAGATTTTTGAAGAGGTCGGCGGCGCTGGTTACCTCGCCGAACTCCTGGAGAAGGTCCCCACCGCGATTCACTCCGAATACCACGCTAAGCTCGTGGCGGATCAAGCGATCAAGCGCCGCCTAGTGACGACTTGCACTGATATCGGCAATCGCGGGTTAGACCCGGCCGAAACCACCGCCGAACTTTTGGACTACGCCGAAAAACAAATCTTCGGCCTCACGTCTTCGAAATCGCTGCGGGGAATGACCCACGTGCGCGACGTGGTCCGTTCCGCGTTCGTGCAATTGGAAGAGCGGTTTGAGAATCAAGGCCAGATGACCGGCGTGCCCAGTGGCTACGACGAACTGGACAAGCTCACCTGCGGATTCCAAAAGGCGGACCTGATTATTGTCGCCTGCCGCCCTTCGGTCGGGAAAACGAGCTTCGCCCTCGGCGTGACCCGCCACGCGGCCGTGCGTGCGAAGGCGCCCGTCGCCTTTTTTTCGTTGGAAATGTCGCGCGAACAGATCGTCACGCGTTTGCTCGCTGCGGAAGCCAAGGTGGATTCGCAAGCTATCCGCACCGGCAAACTCGCCGAGCGCGATTGGTCGCAACTCACCCGCGCGGCCGGGATGCTTTCGGAAGCCGCCATTTACGTGGACGACACCCCCGCTTTGACCGTTTTGGAGATGCGCGGAAAAGCCCGGCGCATGAAAGCCGAAATCGGAGAGCTCGGTGTGATCGTGGTCGACTACCTGCAGATCATGGGCACGAGCAAGACCGCGCAAAACCGAGAAAATGCGATCTCCGAAATCTCGCGATCCCTCAAAGCGATTGCCAAGGAACTCAACGTTCCGGTGATTGCGCTTTCGCAGGTCAACCGCAACATCGATCTGCGTCCGGACAAACGCCCCATGATGGCGGATTTGCGCGAATCGGGCGCGATCGAACAAGATGCGGATTTGATCATCTTTTTGCATCGCGAGGATGCCGAACAACAGACCGGGAGCGCAGCCACGCTTGCGGAATTCATCATCGCCAAACACCGCAATGGCCCGCGCGACACGGTGAAAGTCGCGTGGCTGGGAAAATACACCTCCTTCGAAAACCTCGCGCCCAGCGGAATGATTCCGACGTAGTTTTTGTAACGCGCTGCCCTTAACGGATTTTCATTTTTTCGCAGGTTTTTGCCACGCTGAATCGAGTTAAATGCGCGATCTAGCGCTTGATCCGAAAGGTTCGTGTGTTAGCATGACTTCGGGTTTACCAATCCAAATTGAAGAAGAAAACGAAATCACAGCGCCCCGCGAACAGAGGCAGCGCTCTTTTCAACGATGTGGTGAAACTCACCGGGATTCCCGGTAAGGCCATGCGCCGCGAACTTCACTCGCTCCTCGAACGCAAAAACATCGACCCGAAACACCTGACCTTGGAACAACTTCGGGTGGCGGCCGCGAGTTATTTGCGCGAAATCATGGATGGCCTGCTTGAGGCTGAAGGAAAATCGGGCACGCGTCACTGAGTTGGCCATTTCAACTGCGAGTCCACACCCCCGAATCCTTGCCGAATACGGTTTGGCAGCTGACAAAGCGCGTCGTCACGACGAAAAAGCTCGCGTGACTTCGCGTGTCGCCGTTATAATGGTGTGAGCCCATTCAACTGAGGACGCAATGCAAAAACGGACTTCTCTTTCCCTGATTCTGGTGGGAATCGCCTTTCTTTTGACCGCGTGCGGCAGCATGAAGTCCCGGCGCTCGCACCGACCCGACGTCTCCAAAACCGAATCGCTCGCGGCCCACGAAACCGCGACGGAAGTTCCGGATGTTTTACCGGCCGAAGAAGCGGCCAACGCCGATCACCGACGCGCGCACGAGATCGAGAATTATTCCATCGATGAAGTCCTGCGCATCGAAGAGCCCAATACCAGCGCGCTCTACGATAACTCGCGTTACGATTTTCCGATCACGATGAACTCTCGCGTGGAGGGTTGGATTGACTACTTCACGGGTCGGGGGCGCCAGCACATGGAGCGTTACTTGGGCCGTTCCAGCCGCTACATCCCGGTGATGAAGCAGATTCTCAAGCGCGAAGGCCTGCCCGAAGATCTCGTTTACCTCGCTTTGATTGAGAGCGGATTCAACTTGCGCGCCAAATCGCGCGCCAAGGCCGTGGGTCCCTGGCAGTTCATTAAGGCCACTGGCACCCGCTACGGCTTACGTGTGGATGGATGGATCGACGAACGCCAAGATCCGATCCGCAGCACGGAAGCCGCCGCTAGCTATTTGAAAGATCTCTATTTGATGTTCGAGTCGTGGTACCTGGCCGCGGCCGCGTACAACGCCGGCGAGTACAAGATTCTGCGCTCCATCTCGGCTACGAAATCCAATAACTTTTGGACCATCGCGCAGACTTCGCACCTGCGTCGCGAGACCAAAGACTATGTTCCGAAGCTGATCGCCGCCGCGATTATCGCGAAAAATCCGGAGAAATACGGCTTCGAAGACATCACTTACGCCGACCCGCTCGAGTACGAAGTGGTGCCGGTGAATTTCTCTTTATCGCTGAAAAAAGTTTCCGACTTGGTGGACGCCCCGGAAGATGAACTTCACGACTTGAACCCGCAGTTGCGGAAAGGGGTGGTGCCGCCGAGCCTCGCTTCTTACGAAATCCGGGTCCCGGTCGGCAGCCGCGCCTTGGTGGAACGCGCCGTCAGCGCCATGCGCTCCAATCTTGTGTTGAGCGATCTGGACAAAGAGTACGAAGTCCGCAAGGGCGATACCCTTACCTCCGTTGCGCGCAGGTACCATCTGCGTAAAAAGGATCTCGCGGCGGCCAATAACCTGTCGATGCGCGAACGACTCCTCCCCGGCACGAAACTCGCGATCCCGAAGGGTTCTGCGACCAAAGCCGTGGCCTACGAAGAAGCGCAATCGGGAACCACCACGATTCATACCGTGCGAAGCGGAGAATCCCTCTGGGAGATCGCCGAGCAATATGATGTGACGGTCGGCGATGTTTTCGAGTGGAATGATCTCGAGAACGCGCGGATCTTCCCCGGCAAGAAGTTAAAGATCTTCCCCAAGGGCCAGGGCGTCGCCTCGGCCAAACGGCAACCGCAAGCGCTCACCTCCGTGGCGGGCCCCGCGGAACTCTCCGGCTTCTTGGACCACGAGGTCCAAAACGGGGAAACGCTCTGGTCGATCGCCGCAAAGTACAACGTCAGCGTTCGCCAGCTTTATCGCTGGAATGGTTTGCGCCGATCGCGGATCACGCCCGGGGACACGCTGAAGATCAAAGCGGAACGCGGCAGCCGCGCCAATCAGGGCACCAAAGCCCGCGCCCGCAACGCCTAGTCTTTGCGAGGGGCCAAGCCCCGAAGCAATCCCGGTTGGAAACCAACCGTTGATTCGAGTACACTCTTTGGGTCACAGCGAGCTGAGACCTAATGAGAAAAAAGACGTCATTTTCAGTCCTTTTCCTATCACTCCTTTCCCCGGTCGCATCCGCGGCCACGTTGGCGGAGGCTTACCGCGCGGCCCTTACTAAGAGTGAAGTGGTCAAACAAGCGTCCGAAAGGATCGTCGAGGCCACCGAAGCCAACGCGCAGATCCGCGGCGGGCTCTTTCCTCAGCTGTCGTTCCACGCCAACCATCAGATTCAAGACGACCCGCCGCCTGCTTACTCGGCTTTTACCCCCACATCTCAGACGAACGCCGGCTTCGGGCTTTCCCAAGCCCTATTTCGCGGGTTTGGCGAATGGGCGACTTTGCGGAAAAACCGCCACCTCCACCAAGCCGCCGAGGCCAATAAGACCAACGCACAAATTCAGCTTTTCCACGAGCTCGCCCAAAACTATCTCGGCATTCTTTCCAGCGAGCAGGATCTACGAAACCTCGATGAGCAGTTACGCATTTATCAGGATCGCATCAAAGAACTGCGGGCCCGCGTGCGCCGGGGCGAATCGAATGAGACGGAAGCCGTCTCCGCCGAAGCGACGCACAACGCGCTATTGGCCGAAATCCAACTCGGCAAGGGTGGTCTCCAGACCGCACGGGAAAACTTTTCTTTTCTCACCGGAATGCCAGCGAATACCGGGTTGGTAGATCCCGATAGTCTTGGCACCAGCAAACGGCGCCTCGCGCCGATTGAAGATTATCTGAAACGCATCGAAGAGCGACCGGATATTCGCGCCGCCCAAGAAAAGTTTGCCGCCGACGATGAAGATGTTTCCGTCGCTTCGGCCGGCCACTGGCCGCAACTCGATTTGCGCGCGAACTACTGGATAAAACGCGCGGCCATCATGCAAGACATCGATTGGGACGTCATGCTGGAGTTGAAGTTTCCGCTCTTTGCGGGCGGATCCACGCAGGCCGGCGTGCGCAAGGCCATCGCGAGCCGGAACGTTTCCGATTTGGAGCTGCAAAGACTCCGCCGTAAAGCCGGCCAGGAAATCCGCTCGTACTACGACCAGGTCAAGACGCGCTTGGATTACATTGAACGCCAAAGCAAATCGGTCGATCTGGCTCGTCAGAGCACAAAGCTCCTTCAACGCGATTACCGGCGCGGACTCGTGCGCAACCTCGATATCCAAATTGCCCTTTCCGAACTGCGTGTCGCCCAGCGCAATTTTGATTCCGCGCGCTTCGCCGCCCAACTCGATTTCTATAAACTACAGTCCGCCGCCGCCTTGGCACCCTTGGAATCAAAGGAAACGACTCCGTGACACTCTCCGATCTGTCGATTCGTCGACCGGTATTTGCGTGGATGTTGATGTTCGGCTTGATCGTCTTCGGGGCGATCAGCTTTACCCGCATGGGGGTGAGCCAGCTCCCCGACGTCGATTTTCCGATGATTGCGCTTACCGCCCGCTACGAAGGGGCCGCCCCCGAGGTGATGGAAGCCGACGTGGTGGATCCGCTGGAAGACGCATTGGTGAGCGTGGAAGGCGTCACGAATATGATCTCGACCGTCCGCAACGGATCGGCCGACATCATGTTGGAATTCGATATTTCCCGCGATCTGGATCTCGCCTTCCAGGACGTGCAAGCGCGCATCGCTCAGGCCCAGCCCATGCTGCCCAAGGCCATGGACCCGGTTTCGGCGATGAAGATCAACCCGGAAGACTTTCCCTTCATGTGGCTCTCGGTCTCGAGCACGAAAATGTCGGACCACGAGCTGATGACGTTCGTCCGCGACGAGATCCGTGACCGGCTCACCACCGTCCCCGGCGTCGGCAATCTCTGGATGCCGGGTTTTGCCCAACCCAACTTACGGGTCTGGGTCGATAACAACGCGCTGAAGAAGTATGCCCTTTCCGTTCTCGATGTGACGAATGCGATCCGCCAGGAGCACTCCGAGCCGCCCTCCGGCCGCGCCGAATTCAAAAAGCGGGAGTACTCCCTGCGCACGCTGGGCGAAGAGACCACCGCCCAGGGCTTTAGTTCCATCTTGATCAATACCCGCGGTGGGGGTCCAAACTTCAATCCCGTGACGTTAGGGAGTGTCGCCACCATCAAGGAGGGCACGGCCGACTCCCAGCAATTTGCGCGCGCCAATGGCAAGCCGGCGGTCGGACTCGGCATCACAAAAAAGCGGGGCGCCAATGCCGTTTCGGTGGCCCGCGCCGTGAAAAAGCGGGTAGCCGAGGTACAGGACAAGCTCCCTGAAGGCATGAGCTTCGTGGTCAATTACGACGGGATGGTTTTCGTCGAGGAATCGGTTCAGGAGCTGGTTTTGACCCTGCTCTACTCGGCGGTTCTCACCTCATTAGTTTGTTGGCTCTTCCTGGGTTCTTGGGGCTCGACCCTCAACGTCTTGCTTGCGATCCCCACGTCGGTGCTGGGCAGCTTCATCATTTTATATTTTTCTAATTTCACATTGAACATCTTCACCCTGCTCGGCCTTTCGCTAGCGATCGGTATCGTAGTCGATGATGCGATCATGGTGCTCGAGAACATCATTCGCCACCGCGAGATGGGAAAAACGCGCCGTCAGGCGGCGCTCGAAGGCGCGCGCGAAATCACCTTCGCCGCGATGGCGGCCTCCGTTTCACTGGTCGCGATCTTTCTGCCCATCGCCTTCATGGAGGGCCTGATGGGGAAATTCATGATCGAGTTTGGCGTCACGATGAGCGCCGCGGTCATGATCTCGCTGCTCGAAGCGCTGACCCTTACCCCGATGCGCGCGGCCTACTTCAAGGATGCGGAAAAGGTGCACGGTGGAGTTGGCCGACGTTTCGACCGCATCTTCGACGTCGTCCAAAAGCGTTACCGGGGTGGCCTCGCCCGGGTGCTCAATTGGCGTTGGACCACGATCATTGGTTCGACCCTCTTTTTTGTCGCCAGCATGGGCTCGGCCAAATTCCTACGTGGTGAGTTTCAACCCGCGCAGGATCAAGGATCCCTGATGGTACTGCTGACCAATCCGCCCGGCTCGGGGATTTCTCTGACCGATGAAAAAGTGAAGGTCGTGGAAAACTTCCTTCACAGCCGCCCAGAGATCGCTTCGACCTTTGTGGCGGCGGGCGGCTTCACCGGCGGCGAGCCCCACGCCGCCATGCTTTTTATCGACATGAAGAAAAAGGGCCAGCGCGGAATCGATCCGGAAAAGAAAAAAGAACTCTCGCAGGCCGAGTTTATCGAGGTCACGCGTGACTTTTTGAATAAGACGATTCCCGACGCCAAGCCCCAGGTTCAGGATCCCTCGCAGCAGGGCTTCGGGGGTGGCGGCAGCAAAGGTTTCCCGGCCGAATTCACGATTCAGGGACCGGATTGGAAGCAGCTCGGCGTTTATTCCAAGCAGATTATCCAGAAGCTCAAAGACGACGGCATCATGACCGACGTGGATTCGGATCTTTTAGAAGGCGCACCCGAAGTCCAGATCCTACCCGATCGGAAAAAGGCGTCCGCTCACGGGGTGGATGTGACGTCGGTGGGCACAGTGGTAAATGCGCTGCTCAGCGGCACCGTCGCGGGGACTTTGCAGCAAGGCGGCCATCGCCAGGACATCCGGGTGAAAGTCGTCGACGATCCCCAGCGCAGTCCGGCCGAGCGGGTCAAAGATTTCATGGTGCGCAACAACCGTGGGCAGCTGGTGCCCCTTTCGGCCTTCGTGACGGTGAAAGAGGGCGCGGTCCCGGCGACGATCTCGCGCAAGAACCGGCAGCGCGCCATTATGATTTTCGGAAATCTGGGCAAGGGGAAGGCGCAGCAGGAAGTGCTAACGCTCGCCGAAAAGACGGCGAAGGAAATTCTGCCGGAAGGGTACCAGTTCTATTTCGCGGGAACCGCGGAAGAGATGAAAAAGGGCTTTATGAGCTTTATTTTCGCCCTACTGCTCGGATTCCTGGTCGCTTATATGGTGTTGGCGTCGCAATTTAATAGCTTCATCGACCCGGTCACCGTTTTCATGGCGATGCCGTTTAGTTTTTCGGGCGCGTTTCTGGCGCTGCTCATCACCGATCAATCGATCAATATGTTCAGCATGATTGGCCTCATTCTGCTGATGGGGATCGTGAAGAAGAACTCGATTCTGCTGGTGGACTTCACCAACCAGCGACGGGAATTCGGCAAGCTGTCGACCCGCGAGGCGTTGCTCGAGGCGTGCCCCACCCGCTTACGGCCGATTCTGATGACGTCGATTGCCACGATTGCGGGCGCGCTACCCGCCGCGATGAGTTTTGGGCCCGGCGCCGAGGCGCGCAAGCCCATGGCGGTCGCGGTGATCGGCGGAGTCTTGGTGTCGACGGTACTCACCCTCTACGTAGTGCCGTGCGTTTACAGTCTGTTTGCTTGGTTTCACCGCACCCGCAAAGAAGAGCCGGACCATCCCAGCCACCCCGTTGGCCCCATGGATCAAATGGTTCCGACCGTGAAATAAAACTTCACCGATTCGCGTAGTGCCCCTAGGCCTTGGGCGAAGTCGATAACGACGGGTCCCACCGGCGTTTTGTAGCGCAGTCCCATCCCCACGCCATCGGCCCGCGCAGTCGCGCGAAAGCCCGGGAAGATTTGGCCGGAGTCAAAAAAGACCGCCACGCCGAAATCATCAAAAAGACGGACATTCATCTCCGCCCTTCCATTGTAGAACGCGATATCCTTCGTGGTGAGCGGGTCCGGCGAAGTGAGCGAACGCGGGGCAATGCCGCGAATCGACCCCTGGCCACCCAGTGAAAGTTCGTTCACCAGACGTGCGCGCGCGATCGGACCCGAGATCAGCGAATGCGCGTAGCCAAAACCCGCGTAGAACGCGAATCCGATCGACGGGCCCAGGGGCACATAGAAGGAATTGCGCATCAGCGCTAAAACGAAGGCGATACTGCTCTGCGAGAAGAGGATGGGATGAGCGAGCTCAATATCTAGGGAGTGAAAGCTACCCCGGCGGGGATTGAAAATATCATCCCGAAAATCGACGATGATACCCGGTCCGGTCGAGCCGATCGATTCGGTGATCGGCGCATTGTTTGCCGGATCTTTGGGCAAGTAACTCTCGGTATGCGTGCGTTCCACCCGAATCAGACGGTAAATCGCCGTAATACGCGGACCGAACTTTTTCTCCAGGCGGCCTTCCACTCGGCCCCGGGTCAGGATCGTTTGCTCGGCCGGGCGCACTTCCATTCGGTCCAGACCCACTTGACCAGCAAACGTGACCGGCAGGCCGAGGGCCCAAGGATACCGGTAGCCCAAGACGGTGGAGTATTCGACAAACGGAACCGTCAGCTTTCCATTCACGCGACTTACCGGCAAACCCAGATCGGCGCGGACCGAGGCCGTTTGGTTCAGCCCCGAAACGTTGCGGTAGGTTACCCCCACGAACGGGCGAATACGCAATCGGGGTTCTTCGTACACGCCGCCCAGACCCACTTCGCCGAGTCCGGGACGCGTCTCCCGCACCACCACGCGCAGTTCCATGACCCCCGGCTCTCCGGGGCGCGGGGTTTCAATAATCTCCACGCGGGAAAACAGACCCAGGAGAGAAATATTCTCTTCGGACTGACGCACCTTGCGAGCGTTGTAGAGCGCCCCGCTCTGCAACTCCATCTCTCGCAACACCACCTTCGCCTTGGTCTTGCGCAAACCTTCGACCGACACGCTGCCAATATGGTACCGCGGCCCCTCGTCGATGCGGAACTGAACGACGGCGGATTGCTGGTCGCGCGAAATCTCCACCGCGTTTTCGGGCGCGGCTTCGAGTTTCGCTTCCGGAAATCCGGAATCGGCGTAGAAAGCGAGGAGCTTCTTGCCCGTTTCACTGATTTCCTCACGATTGAGTGGCCGCCCGACTTTGAAAGCAAAGTGATCCTGAAGCTCGGAGTAGCCGAAACTCTTGTTTCCCAGAATCTCCGCTTTGCCCAGAATCGTTTGCACCCCTAAATCCGAATCGAAGAAGAGAATGACCGTTTGCCGATCTTCGCTGAAAGTGACCTTGGGCTCGGCGATACGGCTATTCAGGTACCCCATGGCCTTCAATCGTGACTGCATCGCGATGACCGCTTCGGTCACCCCTTCGGCGGAATAGAGTTTGCGTTGGATCACCCGGGGAGCCCCTTCGTAGAAGAGCTCCTCCAGATCGATGCCGCCCACCTGCTCCCCACTGGAAAAACGCAGGTCCTCGATCATGGTGCGGGCGCCTTCGGTGACAACCAACTCCATCACATTCAGTTTTCCCTCGTCGATGAGCGTCCGCTTCACCACCACCTGGCAATCCGGGTAGCCGATGTTTCGATATTTGGCCTCGACCAGCTGGGAAATGCGCAAACTCGGATCGGTCTGCGCTAAAACTTCATCCGACAGCAAACCGCGCAGTTGAACGTCATCATAAACCCGGTTGCCACTGAAACGGATTTGGAACCGTTCGCCGAGTTTCAGCAGCAAGCTGACGTCAACCTCGAGCGAGTCGGGAGAGAACTGTAGAGACGTGTCGGCGACACGGGAGGTGGGGTATTGATTGGCCCGGAGATAGGAATTGATCTTTTCGACCCCTTCCGAAAGCTTCCGTCGCGAAAAGATATCTCCGCGTTGGACCGGCACTAATTCCGCCAAATCGTGATTGAGCTCGTCCGAACCGCCGCGCACTTGAATTTTGTTCACACGGGTCGGCGCGTTCGCTTGCACAGTTACTTCGACATCCGCTTCTTCCGGACCCTCTTCGGTCGTCGCAAAACGCACATCGGCAAAATAATAGCCCCGCTCTTGATATGCTTCCTTTAGGGCCTGCTTCAATGTGGTAAAGGACTCCAGATCCGCGGACTGCTCGTGGTCCTGCTTTACCTTGCGCTTCACTTCTTCCAGGATATCTTCATCGATAGCCGTAAACTCTAGCTTGCGCAGGCGACGGACACGGGAGCCGCGGACAAACAACCGCAGCCCCTTCCCATCCGCGGCGATATCCACAAAGACCCGCATCCACTTTCCCGTGCTCCCGACCTCGTGAAGCTTCTGATCCAGCTTTTCGGCGGAGTAGGGTTTTCCCTTTTCCAGTCCGAGCTCGGCGAGTAAGACCTCTAGCTCGGGCGGCGGCAACTCGGCCGATACCACTTCGACAATAGGACGCCCTTCCCAACTGGGATCGGCGAAAGCGGAGAAGGCAGTCAGCAAACCTGTGAAGGCCGCGATGCCGAATAAGCGCCTAGTCGCGTTCATTCAAATTGAAACCGGTAACGAAAATCCACCCCGTAGGCTTGCGTCGGTGCGGTCTGGGTGCCGCGCGTTCGCTCCATGGTCGTGGCATTGACCGTAATGTTCTCATCGAGCATTTGCTCAATGCGAAACTCCCTCAACGGGACGGTCTCCAGCGTATTCGAATACGAAAGTTTGGTCTTGTCGGTAATTTCCTTTTGGATTTGCACGGTGGGCGCCGTGATATCCGAGTTGGCAGTACCCGGACTTAAGTTACTGCCCTGTTGCAGACTCGATTGGGGTTGGCTGCTGATCTTGATGTTCACGCCCAATTCATTCTTCAGTTTTGACTGCAGGGGAATCTGTCCCAACATGGCGCTACCCAAATCCATGTAGTTGCCGCTCTGACGCCCGCCACTAGTAACTCCTAGCACCAGCAAGGAGATAATCTCCCCTTCCAGCAACGACGGGGTCGACGTCAGCCGGATCTTGTAATCCGAGGGGACGCCGGAAACCTGAAGATTGATTTCGTAGTTCTGGACTTCCTGCACGCCCTGCAGCTGTTCCGATGTCGACGTGCGAACCTCGCGCACGTTGGCGCGGCCGGAGACCCGAAACCGCGGCACGATATCCGTCGGCGAGTCAAACTTAACGCTCGCCGCGTCCATATTGAACTTCGTATCGCGGAAGAGCAACGTGCCGCGAATCCCTTCCGCCGTCCCCAGAAGCCCCAATCTTTGATTATTGCCGACCAAGTGGAAACCGCCGCGGAACTCCGCCTGCATGATATCCGTTGCCACCAGCAACTTTTCCGAGCCCTGACACTGGATATCGAAATTGAATAGCGGATCGGAAGGTGTCGCCCCCGCGACCGCGGGCGTATTGGCGACCTGGAATTTCGTCAGCGCACCTTCCAAGAGTTCGCAACGCCCGTCGATCTGGTACGGACGGCCCTTACCCCGCAAACCGAACTCGCCCGAGAACTTTCCGCTGAGGTAATCTTGAATGCGCATCACCACCTTGTCGGCTCGGATGCGCAGGTTAGGTTGCAACGTCCGAAATCGGTCGATCTTGGCATCGCCATCCACGGTCACCATGCCACCGTTCACGTTGGCTTCAAACTTATCGACGTTAATCCGATCCTGACTCACGCTCAGCCGTGTATCCACCGACCGGAACTCGTCTTGAAACCCGCTCAAACGAAACGTTCCGTTTTCCAAGTTCACATTGCCGAGGAGTTGATACTTTGCGGGCAGGCCGGACATCCGCAGTCCGGCCGAAACTTTTCCGTTCCCGTATTCCAACCCGGGGATAAAGGGTTGCAGGTATTGGAGATCGATGCGCCCATCCAGACGCGCGTCCAATCGCTTGCCCGGTTCGAAATTCAAAGCCATGGAAAGCTGGCTATCTTCGCCCTGGAGAAAGAGCGAGTCCACGCGCATCCCGGACGGATCCATCTTGATTTGCGCGGGTTGACTGATCTTCATCGGCGTTCCCTTAAAGCCCACGAGCAGCTGGGTCACCGTTCCCGAACCCTTGAGGGAGGCCAGGTCGTCGAAGTCGCCGATCAGTGACAGGTCGCCGGTCGCTTTCAAATCGGCCATCGGCGGAATGTCGCGACTCATGACCAGCGTCATGAGTGGGGCAAAGTCGTAATCTTGAAAATAGACCAGCAACTCGTCCTTCTTCGCATTTGCGGAACGTACGTATCGCCCGCGCAGACGATCGCCGCCCAAATTGAATAAGTACTCCAACCGATCGCCGTCCGGGCGCAGCTTAACGGTGGAATCGGGGATCGCCACGCCGCGAAACTTGGATTTGACGATCTTCAGCTCACCGCGGCCACCGTGAAAGAGTTTGTCCTTGGGGCCTTCAAACTGCAGCTGGCCGGAGATTTCACCGGTAAGGGGCGCGTTCCCAAAGCGGTCAAAGCCGCTGATCTCCAACCCAAAGCTCGAAAGCTGTAAGCGCATATCGCCCCGCCCAAACTTGCCGCGAACTTCCAGCGCCCCGGACGGTTTGGTCAAAAGCGCCTTGCTCAAATCCAAACTTCCGTCGCGGTAACCGAGCGTGAACACCCCCGAAAGCCAGCGCTCATCGAACCATTTGAAATTTTTCATCTGGCCCGAAGCCGTCACTTGCACATCGGCCGCTTTTTCGGTGCCTTCCACGGTCACGCGGGTATTCACCTCGCCGCCTTTGGGAATTTCGAAATTCATTTTCAAATTGCGCAATATGTCGAAGACCTGATTCGTCTCCGTGCGACGTGCGTTTACGTAGAATTTGTACTGCGTTCCTTTTCCGCGAAAATCCACGTAACCGTTTCCGCGAATAGGTTCGAGCGAAGGAAGCAAGAGGTTCTCGAAGGTCAGGAGATCCGCTTGGTAGAACGCGTCTCCCGCCACCGCTCCCAGTTCGATGCCCGCGACCCGCGCATCTTGAATATCGAGCTTCCCGGTCACGTAGCCGCCCTCTTTGCCAACGACCACGTCCGCGCTCAGATCCGCGTTCCCCGCGAGTTCCAGCGAGCCGATACGGGCCATTTGCGTGAGCGACGCACCTTTCGCGGAGGCCTGTACTTTCGCCGTATCGTCGAAGCCGACAAAGCCCTTGCCGACCACCGACCCACCGAGAACGCCGACCTCCGCGTCAAAATCCATCTTATCGAGAGTGAAAGTGAGCAGGCCCTTCAACGTGCCATCCCCAAACTGGATCAACCGATTGTTGGGACCCTTGGGCTGGGTGGCCTCTTCCGGTACCACGAGGTTGCTCATGCGCGCGTCCATCTGGGCTTTGAGCTCAAATGGCTCAACGAGAGTACCGGAGACCTTGATCGATCCCGAAGTTTCCATCGTCACCGGCGGATCGTCTACGCGCACCGCCTTGAGCACGCCCTCCAGCAAAAGCCCCTGGTACGACAGGTCACCCTGAACGGGATAATGCTCGGAGAGTTCGATCTGGAGACGGTTCGACTTGAACTCACCCCCGGCATACTTCAAAGCGACCTGGGAGAGATCCACCCGGCGTTTGTCCAACGCAAAGGCCAAGCTTCCGGAACCGACTTCGTAACCGTCGACCGTCACTCCCTCATAGGACACCTGCCCCTTCCCACCGAATAGCTCTCCGTCTTTACGGATGGTGCCCGAGCTAACCGCCGATCCAGCCAAGACCGGCTTCTTGAAACCGGGCAGAGTATTGAGGAATCCCAGTTTGGTTTTGATTTCGTAAGAAGCACTCAGATTGGAAGGAAGGGAATCCGTACCCGACGGCATGCGGGAGGCGCCGACGATATTCACGGCGAAATCCGAGTTTTCGATGATGCCACGGTTCAAACGCAACGAGTCGGTTCCCAGGTCGGCATCGACGTCGACCTTGGTCAACGCGACCGCGTACTTCTCCCAGCCCAATTCCAAGTTGTCGGATTGCACGACCACCGAACGTTGTTGCCCGGATCGTTTATCGACGATCACCGTGAGACTGCGCGACTGAACCGAAAACGGAGGATCCATCGAGGCAATATTGAATAGGGCATCGACAACGCCCAGCTTGTAAAAAATGACATCGTAGTCGGGGCGCTTCACTTTGATGGCGTTCTTGGAACCAAAGAGGGCCATGGCGGTTTTATAAAGTTTGTCGGCCCGGGGAATTTGGATGCGCGGGTGGTAGAGCATCAACTCGTCGATCACGATGCGACCAAAGAGCAAGGCGATCGGCCGAAATTGGACTTTGATCTTGTCAAACGAGAGCGGCTCCTTCAGATCGATTTTCGCCTTCGGGGTCGGGGAGAGGCGCACCCGATTCAAGTAAACCTTTGGGGAGAAGGCCGAAACTTCGATGCTCTCCATCTCGAGATTGAGCCCGTATTCCTGCAGCAGCGCTTGCAGTTCGGCGACCACCCGCTTTTGCACGGGGCTACTACCCAGAACGAGGTGGAGAACCCCGTACAGGCCTAGCAGAGTAAAAAGGAAAATGAGGACCGCGCGACGCATTCGCCGTTACACTCCCCCCTGCGCTCTTTCCAGCGCCTCTTGAATCTGATTTTTCAAACCCCGCAAGTCTCGGTAACTGGGCGCCAGCTTTTCCAACTCCGCTGCCTGTCCGAAGGCCTGCCGCAGGTCGCCCAGGCGATAGTAAACGTGCACGAGCTTGTAGCGCGCCTCGAACTCCACCTCCCGGGTGCGGTGGGAACAGCGCAGGCTTTTCTGAAAGGCATCGAGCGCCGCCAAGTGACTGCCGGTGGAAAGCGCAATTTCCCCGAACAAAGCTTGAGCCTCCGCATACAAGACATCCGATTCGGGAACCCGCTCGAGCTCTTCCTGCGCTTCCTTGGCCAATCCCATTTCGAAAAATGCCAACGCCATATCCATCCGCGCCTTGGAATCTCCCCGGAGGATCGGTTCCGATCGCCGCCGAAACTCCGAGAGCAACGGCCGAATCTCCGCTTCCGGATCGGCGACGTCGGGTCCGCCCCCGATTTCCCGTTCCAGTTCATCAATGAGGTCGCGCAACGGCCGCTCGGGCGCTTCCACCGACGAAACCAAAGAAGCCGCGGTGTCGGTGCGGGCGACTCCCCCCAGCAGCACCAGGAAGTTTTCTAGCGATACTTTCCCATCGCGAAACCGTCCGAGGTGAATCAGCGCTTCGGCCCGATCCGCTTCTCTCAAGAGCCCTTCGATGGCCACCAAAACATCCTCACGCTGAGCACCGGTCTGCAGCGCATCCACCAAAACCTTCATTGCCCCCGCATCGTTTCCCTGTTCGTGCAGGGAACGAGCCTGTCCCAAAAATGCCGCCGCCGCGGTGCGATCCAGCTTCAAAACACCGTCGTAGAAGATCTGGCGCAAACGCGGCGCCTTATCCAGAGTCGACTCCACTAAGGGACGGTACTTTTCCACGTTTTGTTTCTCGATACTGAGCTGAGTGAACTGGCGCATGGCATTTTCCGCCTCGTCGGGGTGGCCGCTAATTTCGGCACAGAGCGCATGTTGGAGATGCAGGCGAGCCAGCTGCGGAGCTAAGATCAAAGCCCGGCGAATGAGGGTGAGCGATTCGTCTTTCTTTCCGCGCCGACGCAAGTAAGCGCTAAGCGAGGCATAGTGGGTCGCCGCTTGCTTGTTATCGCCTTTCTGCTCGGCCTCCCGAGCAAGGCGAAACACTTCTTTCGGCTGGAATGTAGCCATGGTTGCTCCAAAGCCACTTCCGGAAAGAAATGGCTGCTTACTTCACTTTTTCTACGTACGCCGCCGTCCGCGTGTCTATCTTCAGAACGTCGTTCTGTTTGATATGGTAGGGAACGGAGATGGTTAGCCCGGTCGATAACGTCGCCGGCTTGCCGCCGCCACTGACCGTATCGCCTTTTACCGCGGGTTCGCAGTAAGTGACCTCAAGGGTCACGAAGTTCGGAAGCTCCACGGCGATGGGGCGCCCCCGAAAATACAAAACTTCAATTTCCAAGTTCTCGGTGAGGAAGTTCTTATTGTCCCCTACCGAAGCCTCTTCCAAATGCGTTTGATCGTAGCTGTCGAGGTCGAGAAACTGGTACCCATTTCCGTCCTTGTACAGATACTGCATCCGCTTCGTTTCAAGTTCCGGCTCACCGACTTTGTCGCCCGACTTGAACGTTTTTTCCAAAACGTTGGTCGTGATCAAATTCTTCATGCGCGTGCGGACAAAGGCATTTCCTTTACCCGGCTTCACATGTTGGAATTCCAGAATCTGAAACGGAACTCCGTCGATTTCGATATACAGGCCTTTTTTAAAGTCGTTCGTCGAGGGCATCTGGAATGTTTCCCCCAACTTGCCGCAAAATTCAAGCGGAGTCGCGGGCCCGACCGACGATGGCTTTTAGCACCGCAATCTTGCGGCTGCGGATAAGACTATTCAAATCGACGCCCAAGCGCGCCCGGCAGCCCTGGATCTTTTTCCCGAGGGCGGGGGTGGGTTTGAGTTTTTCGAAAATGCGCAGGGCCTTGTCGAACTGCCCCTGAGAAAAATAGAGATCCCCGAGCGTTTCGGTGGTGATTTCTTTTTTTCCGTGGTCACTATCCTCGTCAAAAATCGAGCTGACGTGTTCCACTTTGAAGGCCTCGTCATCCACCGGATTTTCATCGTCGCTCAGCAGCGCCTGCAATCCCACCGGCGCTCCCAGATCACCCAGCGTCGGCGGCTCCAACAAATCATCCGGACGCATGACCGGGCGAGCGACATCTCCTCCCGGCACCTCGAGGTTCCAGAGCGGAGGAATTTCCTGCTCGAGCTCTTCGCGCGTTTGTGGCAACGCCGGCAACGGCTCCAAGTGCATGGGCGTGCTGACCGAAATCGGATTGGCACCCGCTTCGAGCTCGTGCACCGCTTCGGCTAAGGCAACTTCGCCCGGCGCCAACAAAAGCGCCATTTTGTAGCAGTGCAGGGCCGCCGCCTTGTTCCCCAACGCCAGATAGGTATCGCCCAATAGCCGTTGCCCCAAAAGATTTTCCGGCACGGCGTGAACGACGCGCTCCAATTCCGAACGGGCTTCGCTGTATTTTTTTGCGGCGAGATAACATTTGGCCAGAACCACGCGCCCGCCGTGAAAATCGGGATGGTGCTCCAAACCTTCTAAGCAAATCCCGATCGCATCATCGAAACGGCCGAGCCGGCGATAGGCTTCGGCGAGCGGCGCAAAAACGCGACTCGTGGGATCATCCTGAAAGCGGCGCAGGTATTCTCGGAAATACGGCGGCTGCTGATCGTTTAGCTGGCCGAGCGCTTCACGAATCCGGTTGGGACGCGGTGTCTTTTCCATATTTTTTCTTTCCGAGTTGCTCTCTTAATTTCACCGGTAAATCGAACAAAAATCAATGGATGGCGCATCATTTCACAGTCCGAAAAAAGCCCAATTGACGCGCAGCACCACCGACCAGAATTCCGACCAAAACCTGCAGCAAAACCGTTTCAAAAACGGTCGGCCGTAGTGTCGTCCGGTATCCCGCCGCCATGCTCGGTCCCGCGTAGACATGGAGCATCACGAACCCATTCCAAAGGCCTTCGAACCCCGCCAATCCCGACGCCAGCCCGGCGACCGGAAGCACTGCGGCAAGAATCCCCACCGCAAAACCCAGCGGAATCCAAAAAACGCCCCAAATCCAGGCCAAAAGGACGCCGTTCACCCAGGCCATGGGAGAGATCTTGGCGAACAAAAACAGGGTTGCGGGCAGCAGCAAGAATGGCATCGCGACATTGAGGAAACAAAACGCCTTCCACCCCCGGCCTGCGGTCGCGGCAAAAAGGCAGCCGGTCGCCACCGCACTGAGCGCGAAAGAGTCACTCCCCAAACGTAAGGGAACACAGAGCAGGGCCAGTGCCACCGAGGAGGCAACCAGCTGCAAGCCGGAAACCCGCACCCCACGCGACGCGATCACTTGCCCCGCCACCAGCAGAAAGGCCGCGCGGTGGATGGGTTGATTGAAGGGATTGAGTACGCAGAGCACCCCGGCCGCCGCGATCGGAAGCCACCTCTGCGCCGCGCCCAACGCGCGTCGCACTCGGTACGCGGCCGCAAACGGCCAGACCATCCGCCCCAGAAAATGGACGAGAAAAAGCAAAGCGACAACGTGTTGTCCGCTCAGTGCCAAAATATGAAGCAAACCGCCTTCACGGTAGAGCGGCATCCAGAAAGGTGGGAGCAGAGCCGTTTCCCCCAACCAAACGGCCAGCGCGAGACCGTGCATTCCCGGTATCGTCGACAAAACCCGATCAAGTCGGGCGCGAAACACCTCGCGTGCTCGCTGCCAAAGGGGCGCCTTTTCGAGCAAACGGATCGCCCCGCGCACGTTCACCCCTCGCTCGCGCAAACCCATCCGACCGTCTTCCATCGCCCCCGGATTTTTGAGCGGCACACGACACTTCATCGGACCCGAAATCCGGACCCGCCGCTCCGGATCCACTCCCGTCCCCGAGAAAAAGACGGCCCAATCCGGGGAGCCAACCGCAGGTTCCCAGTGGGGGGCGAGCAGGCGCCAACGAGTGGAATCGATCGCTACGGGCGTACCTTCCACGGTCACCGACTGCCCGGAAAGCCGTTCGCAAAGGTGGTCTCCCGCCTCCCGACGGCGCGCCGTCGCACGCAAATGGAGCAAGATCCCCCCCAACAACAGAACCAAGAAAAGCCGGCGCACGGGCGCAAAACGGTGCAATCACCACGCCGGCGACCGGAGCGTCCAAAGCCGCGCTTAAGCCCTTGACGCGAAAGCGTTTAATGCCCTAAATAGACGTTTTGTCGAAATAGGAGTTTCGCTGTGTACGCAGTCATCCGCACCGGAAGTAAGCAGTATCGGGTTGAACCGGGCCACGAACTTTTGGTTGAAAAACTGAATATCGAAGAAGGCAAGCCGGTCGAATTGACGGATGTGCTTTTGTACGCCGAAGGCGACGCGCTTTCGGTTGGAACGCCGCTGGTTCCCGTCACGGTGCACGCGCTTTGCGTGGCCCACGAAAAAGGCCCGAAGCTGCGCACGATCAAGTACCGTCGTCGCAAGAACTACAAGCGGACCATGGGTCACCGTCAGACGTACACGCGTTTGCTCATTGAGAAATTCGAGAAGAAGGGCAACTAGCAATGGCACATAAGAAAGCAGGCGGGAGTTCCCGCAACGGTCGCGATAGTAACGGACAGCGACTCGGCGTAAAGGTTTTCGGCGGTGAGTTCATCAACGCGGGCGGCATTATCGTGCGCCAACGCGGAACGAAGTTCCACGCCGGACTGAACGTCGGCACGGGCCGCGACTGGACCCTTTTTGCTTTGGTTCCCGGCCATGTGCAGTTCCTCCGCCACGGCAAGGACCGCCAAAAGGTCACGGTAAAACCCATTCAGCAGGAAGCCGCCACCGCCTAAGTCTCAAAAGGTGTCACGTACCTTTTGAGACTCATTAAGTTCCCCTTTTTGGACGCGAGGGGTGCTATACCAACCCCGCAATGGCTCTCATTGATGAAGTGACAATCCATGTTCACGCCGGCAATGGCGGGAACGGTTGCATTAGTTTCCGCCGGGAAAAGTACGTTCCTTACGGGGGACCCAATGGCGGAAATGGCGGCCGCGGCGGCTCCGTTTACCTGCAAGCCACGCGCGATAGGACGAGCCTTCTGGATTTCAAATACCAACCCAAATACGAGGCCCAACGCGGCCAGCACGGCATGGGCAGCGACTGCGACGGCAAAGGCGGCAAAGACCTCATTTTGAAGCTTCCCCTGGGCACGATGGTTTTCGACGCGGCCACCGGCATGCTGCTTTGCGATCTGACCGAAGACGGCCAGGAATTCGAATGCGCGGTCGGGGGCAAGGGCGGCACCGGCAATATGCATTTCGCCACCAGCACCAACCGCGCCCCCCGGGTCGCCACCCCCGGCGAAAAAGGTGAAGAACGGGATTTGAAACTGGAGTTGCGCCTCATTGCGGACGTGGGGTTAGTGGGATTACCCAACGCGGGCAAATCGACTTTCCTACGCAGTGTCTCCGCCGCCCGTCCCAAGACCGCCGCCTATCCCTTTACGACTTTGGAGCCCCACCTCGGCGTGGTGGATTACAAAGACCAAGCGTTTGTCGTCGCGGATCTGCCGGGACTCATTGAAGGTGCCTCCGATGGCGCGGGACTGGGGCACCAGTTTTTGCGGCACGTGGCCCGTAACCGCTTGCTCTTGCACCTGGTGGATGTCAGCGAGGATATCGAGGCGATCGTGAAGAACATCCAGATCATCGAAGGGGAACTCGAAGCTTACGACTCCGAACTCATGGAACGCCCGCGTATTTTGGTTTTCACGAAGGTCGATCTGCTGGATGAAGAAGCGCTCAACGCGCGCCGGAAAGAGCTGGAAGACCGCGGTTTAGAAGGCCACTTCATCAGCGCTGCCTCTCACCAGGGAGTCAGCGAGCTTCTCGATCAGTTAATCGAACGTGCCCCGGAATGGCGCGAATCCGAAAGTCATCGCGAGCCCGAAGGGCGTGGCGAGCTCGCGGCCGAAGGCCGCGTCGGCCTATGACCGGCCTACTGGGCGGTACTTTCGATCCCATTCACCTAGGCCATCTGCGTTTTGCCGAAAAAGCGGTGCTGGCCCTGTCGCTGAATAAACTCCTTTTCATTCCCAACGCCGGCAATCCCCTCAAGACCGATGGCCCAGAAACGCCCGCGGCCGATCGCCTGGAAATGGTGCGGCTCGCGGTCAAAGATTCGGGAAATCCGGCGCTGGCCGTCTCCGATTACGAAGCCTTGCGGCCACCGCCGAGCTTCACGATCGACACCGTAGAGGCCCTCGAGAAAAACTACCGCGGACTCGCACTCCTCATGGGCAGTGAGGTATTTGCTTCGCTCCCCCAGTGGAAGTCACCAGAAACCCTGATTCAAAAAGTGACCTTTGTGCTGGTGACCCGCACGGGCCAGGCCCGTCCTGCAGTCGGCAAACTCCCTTTTCAACCCCGGATACAGTGGTTGGAGATCGATGCGCTCCCCTACTCCGGTACGCGCATTCGCGAACAACTCTATGCCCTAACCCCCAAAGAGCGAGAGTCGACAGACTCTCCCATCTCCGGTCTTTCCCCCTCGGTTTGGGCCTATATTCGCGACCACAAGCTCTACCAAAAATAGGCGCCGTCCTCCTTTCTCGACCGCCGCCCCCGAGGCCCCGACGCAGCGCGTGTCCGAACCCTAAAGAAAATCGGCCATCTACCCGTTCAAGTAGTAAGGAGGCCGACCATGGCCGCAAGCCGAAACCCCGCCCAAAAACGCGCCCACAAGGATCTCCTAAGCGATATCTTGGATTTCGGCCCCGATACGACCAGCAATGAGTCGCCGGACCTCACCGAGCGGATTCGCAAGGTCAAAGAAAAGATTGAAGAAATCAATGAACGCATCACGCGTTTGACGACCCGCACCGAATAGATTCGCACGCCTTTCCCTACCCGCTCCCGGCCAAACTGTGTTATCTGACCCCCCATGGCTACCGCCGTTCGAAGCGCCGTTGTTCTGCTTTCGGGAGGTCTCGATTCCTCCGTCGCGATGGCCCTAGCTATCAAGGATGGTGTCCGTATCTGTCGCGCCATCACCTTCGACTACGGCCAACGCGCGGCGACCCGTGAAATCCAAACCGCCAATACGATCGCCCGACATTACGGGGTTTTGCATTCCGTGGTGCCATTGCCCTGGTTTCGCGAACTCTGGTCGGGAGGGGCCTTGCTCACGGAAACCGAAGCCTTACCGCAACCCAGCTTCGACGACCTTTCCGATCGCGCGTTGAGCATTCAGTCCGCCCGCAAGGTTTGGGTCCCCAATCGCAACGGCGTCTTCCTCGAAATCGCCGCCGGCATGGCCGAATCGCGCACGGCGGACGCCGTGCTCGTCGGATTCAACCGCGAGGAAGCGGGAACGTTTCCGGATAACTCCATGGAGTACCTAAACGCCCTGACCACCGCGCTGGGCTACTCGACGCAAAATCACGTGCGCGTGATCGCACCGACCGCGCAAATGGACAAGCAAGAGATCGTCCAAAACGCGATCGCGATCGACTTTCCGCTTTCGCTCGTTTGGAGCTGCTACGAAGGCCAAGAACGCATGTGCGGGACCTGCGAGTCCTGCATGCGGTTGCGCCGAGCGTTGATTGCCAACCACCTGGGGGACCGAATTGGTTTTGCAAACGCGATTCGTTGAAACCCCCACCCACTACGACGGCACCCAGCTTCAACCTCATTGGATTTACAAAAACACGGGGATACTCGGAGACGCCCTGATCGCGGCGATCGGGGGGGCCGACGTGTCGCTCGACCATATGGTCGATCAAGAAGATGTCCTTCGCCAAGCGCCGATCTACAGCCCGAAGATGCTGCACTTTCTCGGCGAGTTTTTTATCGACTCGCTCGACCAAGGGATCTTGATCCAACACCTGTTGGCCGCGGAGATTTACGGGCTGCTCTGGGAAAAAGGGGCGCGGGAACTGACCAAACGGGGGAACGATATCTACTACCAGGGCCGGAAGATGTCCGTCTCGATTGCCACTCGCTCCGGGGTATCCATCCTCCTCCACACCGCCTTGAATATTGAAACCGAGGGCACCCCCATCCCGACCTCGGGCCTCAAAGAATTGGGCTATATGCCGCAACCTTTTGGTGAGATCGTCCTCGAGCGCTTTGCCCAGCAAGTCCGAATCTGGACGGCGGCGCGAGCCAAGGTTTCCCCCCGGCTTTAGAACGCGCCTAGTCGATTTGGCGGCAAGGTGGGTTGGAGGGGGGCGAGGGGGGGGCGCGTGTGG
>CAZFMF010000039.1:28358-29945 GCA_964519985.1 uncultured Pseudobdellovibrionaceae bacterium
GCAGGCCCGGCGCCGCGCCCTGCAGATCGCCGATGTTAACGGCCGCCTTGGCCTGAAAGCCCGCGTCTGGTCATTGCTATTCGCCTTGCTTTTGGCCCCTTCGGCCCAGGCAGTAAGGAAAGACCGGTGTGTCCTCTGGTTGGCAAATTCCGCGCTCAACCGTGATACCGCCGTCGAAGGCGACCTATACGCGGCTTTCGATTCCTTCCGGTTGTCTTCTCACCGGAACAACCCGGAAAACTACCAGCATTTACTCGATACCCTCGATCAACTCGACGGGCGTTTGTGCAATTCCCTTCGCGATCTCGAGTCGACGCTACGCCTTTTTGAGAATGCCTACTACAGTACTTACGGGCTTTTCCATCGACTAAACCCCCTGGGCGCGGCCTGGACCTTTCACCGCGAGCATCTCAAACCTCTGAAGGTGGAAAAGCTCCGCATTGAAGCCGCACGTATCGCCATTGCAAAAATTCGCGTTGCCGCTATCGAGCACTCGGCCCGCCTTCCCGCCGATGCTTTAATCCTAGAGGCCCAGCTGCTTTTCAATATCGCCGAACAACATCTCATGACCGCCAGTTCGACGGCGCTCACCGCTACGCTGATCGGGGACCCGGGGGATCTCAATGTGGCCTTCGAGGAAGGCCACGGCCTGTTCCAGCAGTTTTTGCGAAAATACACTAGTGAGGTATCCGCGCGATTGGCCACTACCCTACTCGCGCTGGGCCAAACCAACGACCTCGCCATTCGCAAAATCGAGCAGCTATTCGAGAAATTCCAGCGCGGCAACACGCCGGGCACCGCCGCCGCTCTCGCCGCCATGGCCTTTCGAAACGGGCTAACGGCCGATACCGCCGACCCCATGGCCGAGACATTCCGAAACTTTATTCACCACACCCAATTGCTCGCGGGCGACGTGCTGCCCCTGATGGAACACTTCGTCCGCGCGCGAAAGATGCCCTCGGAGGCGGAAGTTATGGCGCTTGAAAGTGCGCGGACGCGTATTTATCGTCGCCCGGGTGTGGACGGTTTCACTTCTACCTTCTTACTTTCTGTTCTTATGTCCGCCGGAGGAATGCCCATTTCGGAGACCGAGATACAGAAGGTAATGGAACTGTATGCCCGTTTCCTGGAGGGTCGCATGACCTCCCGTTCCGCCGCGATTCTCGCCGCCGGAACCTACCTAACGGGTGGCGATGAAGAGAGGGCGACCGAGGCAAAACGCATTTGGCGGCAATTGTTTTGGACCCGGGGAATCCGGAACGAGTCGGCGGCGGCCTTCACTTTTAAGATTTTGCTGGCCGAGTACGGCGTTCAGACGAATGTGAGCCCCGACCCCTGGGCCGCCCCGGAGAATCTGGCAATCGATAGCCCGTTATCCCGGCAAGTCGATCCCGTGCAAGGGGTGATTACGGGAACCTTCTTCAATATGGACGACAATCCGATGACGGCGTTTTAGCAAAAAATGCGGTTGCCAGGCACGCATTTCGCCGACATTATCTCGGCTCGATTCCATGGGTCCCCATAGTCTAGAGGCCTAGGACAACTCCCTTTCACGGAGTAGACACGGGTTCGAATCCCGTTGGGGAC
>CAZFMF010000040.1:0-29550 GCA_964519985.1 uncultured Pseudobdellovibrionaceae bacterium
GGTTTTATCGTCGATAAAAACGATTTTAGGGGAGCATGCGAATTCCAAAATCTAGTTAAAGTCTCTCTCTTTGGATGTCCTTGGCGCTTAAAAACGAGACGACGGCGAGGACAACTCGCCTCGTTCAAACAACTCATACGCACTCGACCCGCCGACCGGGCAGACTTAGCCCGGGCGAGCGGGGCGGCGCTGGCTATGAACTAGAAAGTGTAGCGCTAGAAACCCAAACTCACTCTTCGTGCTTTTTCACCCAGCGATTGAGCACCGGTAGGTGGACTTGGTGCAACGCCCACAGGACGGCAAAGCTGTCGCTTAGCGCCTTCATCGTGTTCTCCGGGGAGTCATCCGCTAGCGCGGCCTTCACGGATCGATCACGCTTTTCGAGTTGCGCGAGGAAGAGGCGCGGGAATTTTTTTTCGACGTCTTGATCCTTGATCAATCCCCAACGATTGGCCGCGCGCAGCCAAGCGATATCAATCGCATCGGCGGGAAAATCCAAAACCCGCGGAACCATCGGCTCGAAGTACTGCACCTTCAAGCGATTGAAATTGCGCACGGTCATATCTCCCTGCGACATGCGATTCCAAGCCTTGAGCCAAGCGTAGACAAAGTTCTGTTGCACCGCCGTGGCGAGATTGGGGTAATTGGCCGCGGCGGAAAGCAGCAAGTCGCGCGCGTCGGGCCGGAGGAAAACCATTTGCGGAGTCAAACTCGCCGCCACCGCACCGGCCAAGGCGGGTTGGGTTGGCGATGCAGCGAGCAGGCGCGTGGCCTCCCGCCAAAGTTTACGCAAACTGGTGAGCGTCAGAGGCTTGCCTTCCACGAGCGTTTGCACGGCCTCATTCAATTCCGCACTGCCCGGTTCGAGCAGCCCAGTGCCGCTGACACTGGAACGCACGGCCTCAAAGACTGCCTGTAACAAACGCGCTTGTTGATCGTCGGTCAGGGTTTGATTTCCGTTTTGCACGCCGCGATTCAATGCGGAAGCCGATTGATTGAACGTCGGCGCGAGCGTCGCGTCCGCGGTGGCGGCCGCCGCCAGCCCCCGGAAAAACCGCGCCAGCGAATCGGCCTGCACGGTCAGCGCCATTTCTTCCACCGCTTCGCCCAAATCCGAAGCGACCACCGGATCGAGCACCCCCATGCGCAGCAGCGAGACAGCGAGATCGGCGGCGATGGCCGGTTTGAGATCCGCCTTGGCGACCGCCAATTTCTGATCGGCGGATTCGGTTTCTTGACGGATCAATGTCGTTAGGGTGGAACGCGCGGCGGAAGGGCTGAGCAACGCCAACTGCCCTAGGAGCGGCAAGAGTTCACTGGAGCTTAGCGGGTTCTCGGTCAGCGTTTGGGGGATGGTCTTACCCAAAATCTGATCCACACTCGACGCTGTTCCCGACGGGCCCTGGGTCACGCTCTTAGCGTGTTGATCGAGTCGGAATGGACCCGACTTATTGAAGCTGACCCCTTCGGCAATCGCCGCGCGGCTCACTTGCGCATGCACGCCGGCGCAGATCGGGTTGGTGATAAATGTCACCACCGAATTGAAATCGTATTTTTCGCCATTGGCGAAATCCGCGAGCCGCGAGGGGTTTGCTTGGCACCCTTCCGTGGCCGGGCCACCGCCCTTACCGGTGGAAGGGCGCGACGGCGGTGCCTTACCCCGCTCGTGGTCATGGTCGTCGGCGCCAACGGCGCCCGCCGTCACCAGACTGAAGACCAATATGTAAAACCAATATTTCAATCTCGCTCCATCATTTCACTTCGAAACCATAAACTCTCATCACCGTCTTATCCGCGCCCTTGCGCACTCGGCAGAAGTACTCGCCCGGCGGCAGTCCCACCGCCGTGCATTTTGGTTCGTCCGCCCCGCGCGAGGTCAAGACGGTACGAAAATCGTCGGAATGGGCGACGTCCACCGTGAAGCGGCTAAAGTCCTTCGCCGTGACATCTTCGGCGATATCGCGCCGACCGCGAGGAAACAGGGTAAAAGTCCGCGTCTCCGACGTCATGATTCCCCCCGAAGTGGCCGCCATCACACGCCAGTAATATTTTCCCGGCTTCTCGAACTGAATTTCTAAGGAGTTGGTCCGAGATTCGTAAGGGACCTTCTTCTCAAACCTTTCCTTCAATGACATTTCGATCTGGTAGGTCACCCCCGGGGCAGGAACCGGGCTCCACGCCATCTTAGTCCAGGTTTCGCGCGTATAGGGCAAACCCGCGCCTTCGGCCGGATAGCGCAGTTTGATTTCGTAGTCGGAAAGTTTGTTGAGTTTGAAATCCGGATTGCGCGCTACGGCACGAGCCCGCGCGAGCGCGGCGGGCGCTTTAACTCGGCCCGCGTACCGCTTCATTAACTCGGCGTGCAGGATTTCGAGCCCCCCGGTATCGGGCAAGGCGGCCGAGCGCTTAGCCTTCGGCAAAGGCACCAGGCGAAAAACTTGGCGCATGGGTTCGGAAATTTCCCGCAGGGTGATTTCCAAGTTGCTGACCGTGATTTCGTCGAACTGAACGAGGGAGTCGGAAGGCAGCGTCACTTCGCGGCCATCTTTCATGCGAACGGTCGCGGCGATCCCGGGTGGCGTATACACTAAATCACGCATATAGACGTCGCCCTCCGTTTCAATTTCCGACCAAGCCAAGGATCCCGCGTGGCGACGGCGAACCGCCCCTTCCACCGAGATCGATCCGATCGCGACGAGGCCACCCGGGCCTTCATAGGCCGGACGGTGGGTGATGAGTCGATAGAGCGCGAAACCAAAAAGGAGTAGCGCCGCTGTCACCAGCAGACGATCCCCCGCTTTCGGTAGCACAATAGAATGCGATCGCGCCGCCACTCTTCCCCCCAAAAAAGCCAGATCGGCTCATTGTCGTTATCGGTATTTTTCCGGTTTGGTTTGATGGGGTTCGACGACAAATCGCGGCAGGGAGCCTTTTTCCGCCCCCCAAAAACGTCACTGAAGCCTAGAAGAACACTCCGAATTGAATGTAACCTATTGAAATCACATACGGATAATCGCAGGATCCCCCGCGATTTGGTGGCATGCCCCTTGCTCAATTACCCCTCTGCGCCTTACCCGGAAGGCCGGGTTGTTGTTGCGGTAATTGCGGAGGTTGGGATGGCGACCAGGGATCGAAGTCAGGGTTTTGGATTCGTTTACATGAACTTGGGCACTCTTTTGTCCAAGCAGGAGTGGGCCGTAGATGAAACGGCTCCCGTTGCCCCGCCCCAGGGCGCGAAGGTTCTCAATTTCAACAAAGATACGAATTTCGTGGCCGAGAAACCGGCTCCGGCTCCCGCGCCGGCTGAGCCCGTAAAAGCCCCCATCGAACAAATCCGAGAAAACTTGGATCGCTTGCAGACCCTGCACCACCGCATCCACGTGATGCTCGAAGAGCTGAATACCCTCAGCGGCCGCAAAAAAGATCCCAAGGGCGACAGCTAGTTATTGCGAGCGCTGCCAGTCATTGCGAGCGCAGCGAAGCAATCTCGCGCGAAGCGCGGCATTTACTCCTCTAGCTCCTGCAAAAGCATTTCAATCGACGTAATTTCTTCCCCGATCATTTTCTCAGCGAGCGCATCGAGACCTCGTACTTCGCCGGGTTCCATTCGCGAAACGACCTGCTTTAAAATCTGGCCGAGGGAATAAATATCATCGACCGGAGAAGCCACCGCACCGGCCAGTTGCGCCGGTCGAGAAAATCCCGGCGTGCCCGCCCCTTCTTCCGCACCCACTGTACGCTCTCCAATCCGCGTGACCAAACCGAGATCCAAAATCCCGGGAGTCCAGTGCGCTTCATACCGCCGAATCGAAATGTTTTTGGGACTGATATCCCGGTGCACGTAACCGCCGGAGTGCAGCGCCCCCAGTGCGCGCGCAAGCTCCCGCACCAAACGCACGGCTTCGGCGCGTGAGGACTGGGCGAACAGGGCCCCCACAAACGTACTATCTAGATGATCCACCAACGTGTCCGTTCCCTGATCCCGTTCCACTACACACGGAATCTCTTCATCCAATTTTTCCAAGCGAATCACCTGGGCGAGCAGGCGCGCGCCCGAACGGTAAGGGCTTTCCTGGGCCGCGGCAAACGCACGCTGCTGTCGCGCCGCGGAAGCCACGTAACGGTTGCGTTCGGTCGCGTGACGAAAGCGAGACACCTTGACGATACGAAACACCTCCGCGTCTTTGCAGTCTCTCACCCGGAAGACCACACTCTCCGCGCCGAAATCGCTCACCAAGTCCGCGGGCCCAAACAGCTTCTCCACCGCGGCCTGAAGAATGGACGTTTCAATGGCCTCCCCCAACTGCGAAATTCCGGTCGAACAAGGGTCATGATGAAGATCGGTGCGGTCATCCGTGGCGGCAGCCGCCGGAAGTGCAAAAAGGAAGGGTAAGAGCCATCGCATGGGGGGCGTCATAGCACGTCCCCGGAAGTTAAGGAATGATGGGTTGGCGGTCAGCGGCGTATTCGAACCACTTCGCCGTATAGAGAAATGATTTCAAGTTTGTCGAGCTCGAAAACGCCGGGAGACCTTTCTCTTAATTTCATCTCCTGAAACCTAGACTTAGGTTGGGGCGCGCCGTCCGCGGCGTTCACCTTGCCCTGGGAGGCATTGTGTCCTAGAAACTCAATGCTGTCGTACCTAATCGTCGAATCAGTGACGTTCACCAGATAATAGGGATAGCCATAGCTGGTAAGAAAACGAAGACCTCGCTCCCTAATTTCTCGTATTTCCGGAAAATGGGGGAGCTTGTCCGATTGGAGGACTTCGGCCACTCGCTGATTTTTGCCGGAGAGGTGGGTCACGTTTGCCCAAATGTAGAGCCATCCAAAGTAGTCATGCAGCACAGTAGCCGCCCCTACATACTTGGATAATTTCCCGTCGGCGCTATCCATGACCACCGGCAGGTCTTCGGTGGAAATCTGATAGAACAAATCGACCATTTGCTTGGATAGGTCTGGTTCCGCAATCACCTTTAACTTTTTGTCGACGTCTTCAATCCCGAAGTCGCGCGCCTTCTTCACTTCTATTTTTGTTATTTCGGTCTTGAGCGCGGCTATTTCCGATTCAATGGCCAAAATTTCGCTATTTTCCCCTCTTAGATCCGCCGAAAGGGCAGTCCGCTGGCGCACATATTTTTCTAGAAGCCCGACCAAATCCGGTCGCTCGGACCTGAGTTTGGGATCCTTTTCAAAGCGCTTTTCCAGCTTCTCAATTTCCTGGACCAACTGGTTAAGATGAGCCGCCTGCGCATTGGCGGCGATCGCCTTTTGCTTCCGGCTCTTTTCCACTTCCTTCTTTTCGATTTTTTCTAGCAGGTCCCGCACCCCACTAGAATTCTCATGAAGTGCCTTCATCAATTGAACGCGCCGGAGCGGTAGTTCCGTTTTCCAACGCGCCAAGAAGATCGGGACTAATTTTTCCGATTCTTCAACGGTAAGATCGACGGAAACACGCCGCTTGCAGCCTACCTCCAGGGGGACCTTTCCACAGGCCCACAAATTGAGAACCCCCGGCGAGAACGTCCACCGAGACCATCCCCCACCCTTGTAGTTTTCATAGAGACCCCCGCCGGGAGGAGTCTCGGACGCCAAACAAAGGTTTGCCGCAAGAAGGGCTACCACCGCAAATACGAGCTTAATGAAAGAGTTCATTTGTCCCGCTGTACGCGGAAGAGAGCGGCTTGTCCAGGCCGCAAACCATGGCCCTGGGCTTTTAAGGCATAATGGGCTGGCGGCCAATGGGGAGCTCGCCGCGCTTAGGATTGGTCGAGGCCAGGCCCCGCTTAGGTTGGCTTTCGGCCGGGTTGGGGCAAAACGCTTTGCGGCTCGTATCGCCCGGGCAATACCAGGTATCCACCAGTTCCGCGCGCATATTGCGGTAGCCACTGTAGTAGTGCTCGTACTGCAGGTGGTCGAGTGTCGAAAGCACTTCTTCCTTGCGAACTTCGACCCCTTGATTGCTGTAATGCGTGACCGCAAGCTTGTGCACGCGGTACCCCGCGTGGGCGGATAGGCAAAAGAAGCTTAGGGCGGCGAGCAGACGCATCGCCTACTTATCGGCGACTTCAGACCGTATCAAAAGGTGCCACGTACTTTTGATACTTAAGACACTTCGCGTTTGGCGCCGACGAGCGTCACGCCGACGATGCCGGCTTCGTAGAGAAGATAGAGCGGGAACATCACGAGCAACATCGTGACCGCATCGGGCGACGGGGTGGCGACGGCCGCGACGACGGCCGAGATGACGAAGGCGTAGCGGCGATTCTTTTTCAAAAAGGCGGCGTCGATGATGCCAAACTTTCCCAGCAAAATGAGCAAAACGGGCGTTTCGAAGACGACTCCCAATGCCAGCATCAGTTTGAGCGTCAGTGAGAAATACTCGGTTAGTGTGATGATCGCGGCTTCGGTGGGCGAGCCAAACTCAATCAAGAACTTGTAGCCGTACGGAATCACCGCGTAGTACGCGAACGCTAAACCGAGCGCGAAGCTGAAAGTCCCCAAACAGAGAAAGGGCAAAAGAAACTTTTTCTCGTTACGGTACAGCGCCGGCGAGATGAAACGCCATAGCTCAAAGAGCAGATACGGTGAGACCAAGAACATCGACGTCAGAATGCAAACCTTCAGGTAGACGACGAACTTGTCGGTGAGGCCGGTGTAGTACAGACGCGCTTCGCCCGCCGGCAAAACATCCAACAGTGGCTTCTCCAGGAAGCGCATGATGGGTTCGATGTAAGAGTAGGTCGCGACACACCCGAGAATAATGGCCACTAAGCCCCGGATAATCCCCGAGCGCAATTCGTCGAGGTGCTCCCAAAGCGGCATTCGGTATTCGGTATTCGACTCGGGCGTGTCAGCCATGCGTGCTAGGAATTTTTGCCGTCGTCGGAAGACGGAGTTTTTTCTCGGGCGATCGTTCCCGGCGCCGATGTCGGCGTCGAATCGGGCAGCTTCTTCTCGCCCTCGTCGTCGCCTTTGTCTTCTAGCGCTTTTTTGAAGTCTCGAATCCCTTTACCCAAGCCCTTCGCTAATTCGGGAAGGCGCTTCGGGCCAAAGACGAGAAGTGCGGCCACTGCGATGAGGATGATTTCGGGAGGTCCCAAGCCAAACATATGAAAAAACTACTCCAACGCACAGCGCGCGCCAAGTTTTCTGTTAAAATGAGGCTCATCCGAGGCCTACCCCATGAACGTCCAGCATATTCGTGTTGCGCGCAAGCACATGAACTCGACGTTTGATTTTGTGATTTCTGCACCGCGTGATCGCGCGCTCGCCGCCCAGACCCTTTTGCACCAAGCTCATGACGCCGTTGGTCAGCTCGAAGACACGCTAAGCGAGTTTCGCCCGCTCACGCCCGTCGCGCGCCTCAACGCCGCTGCCCCCGGAGAACGCGTGGCGCTCCCCCCCGACGTGATCGCGCTTCTGGAAATCTCCCGGGCGCTCCAAACCCAGACCGAGGGCGCCTTCGACATCGCGGTGAAAGGCGCACGGGCGGTTGCCCCCGCGGTTAGCTGGGATCGGGAAACGGGCACTGGCTGGCGTAACGGCCCCGAAGAGCGCATTAGCTTTGCCGCGATCGGAAAGGGCTACGCCCTGGAGAAGGTCCGATCGCTCATCGCCCAAGAGGGCTTCCAAGATTTTCACCTCAACGCCGGCGGTTCGAGCCTGATCTTTTCTGGTTTCAGCGCACCGCACGCGCCGTGGCGCTGGGGATGGGGTTGGCGCAAAGACGATGAGGGAAATTGGATGGGCCTCGAGTTCGATCATGTCAGTGGGGAACCCATTGCGATTGGGGTTTCGGGAACGGCGGAACAAGGTTTTCATCTCGTCGATCCTCGCACGCGGACACCCGTGAGGGTCGCGCAAACCGCGCTCGTCGCCCTCTCAAGTGCTACCGAGGCCGATGCTCTTTCGACGGCCCTTTTCGTGCACGGTTGGGAAAACGGCGCGCCCAAACTGATGGCGCGCCCCGAAATTCCGGCGCTAGCGATGATCGACCCTACCGAAACGCCGACTTGGAATGGCCGCTTCCAAAAACTCTGGGGCGCGCTCGGCGCCGCGGTCCTGACGCTGCTCCTGCCGCTTTGGGCCTACGCCGACGATGCCGTGGATCTCGCCGATCTGGGGTTTGAAGACTTTACGCCCTACGAAATCCATCGCGATCCGCTCTGGATGCTCTTGCCCGCGGCCTCGCTTGCGCTCGTGATTTTGCATCTGAAAAAAAACAACCGGAGGAAACGCAGTGAAAAAGTTGAAACGTAGCGCCGCGATCGTCGCGCTTTTTGTTTATGCCCAGCACGCCGGCGCCGTGGAATTTGAAAAAATGGGTTCCGCAGTGGCCAAGGCATTGAAGGTGAAAAAGGCGAAAAAGGCAGCCACCAAGGTCGGCGGCAAGGACATCACCGCCTACTACGCCGAGGGCGCGGACGGAAAGCCGACGCGTTTCGCCGTAGTGCAAAACGGAATTTATCCGCCGAACTGCACCCACACTTGGGTGGTGGCGCTCGATACCAACGCCAAAGTCGATGATATCCGCGTGGTGGAGATGAGCTGCACCCACGCTTACCCGACTAAAGAGCAATCGTTCTTAAGTCAGTTTAAGGGCAAGGGACCGGTCGATGCGAAATCGTTGAAATCCTCCGTGCAGACGATCGCCAAAGCCACCGGTAGCAGTGAACTCACGGCCGATGCGGTAGTTTCCAGCATCCAAGCCGTCGGCAACTTGAAAAAATCGCTGTGATACTGGGCATGCCCACCCGTCGCATTCGCATCGCCGTTCAGACGGCGGTCTTCGCCCTTTGGGTCGCGCTGATCCTTGCCACTCGCTTTCCGATGGAATCGTGGCTCGCTCGCCACGTCCCGGTTTCGCTGATGTTGCGAATCGATCCCCTGGTGATGACCGTCGTCTGCGGCGGAATGCGCATGGCGGTGACCATTACCCTACTGGGTGCGGTCACGCTCGCGGTGAGCCTGCTGCTCGGTCGGGTTTTCTGCGGTTGGGTATGTCCGCTGGGGGCCATCTTCGACGCCTACGGTTGGGTCCTGCGTCGCCTGCGCGTGAAAATTGAAGGGCCTTCGCCGTGGTGGTTCCGCTTCAAGTACTATCTGCTTACCGCAATCCTAGTCTTCGCGCTCTTCGGCGGCGTGAGCCCCCTCATGGGTTTCGATCCGATCGTGCTGCTCACCCGAACGGCGGCGACCGTGCTGGCGCCCTTGATGCGCAAATCCCAGGAAGTGGTTTGGACGGTGGGAACGCCGCCCGGCTACTACGGCCGTTTTATCGATATCGCAACGCTCGTCTTGTTCTTGGGGATCATGAGCGCCACCACGCGACTCTCGCGCATCTGGTGTCGCACGGCTTGCCCGCTGGGCGCCTACCTCGCCGTCCTCTCCCGCAACTCGGTCCTACGGCGTGACACTCAGGGCTGTGTGCACTGCAATATCTGCGCGACCCACTGCCCGACCGGCGCCATCGATTTTAAGAACGAGACGGTCTACACCGAATCCGAGTGCATCAAGTGTTTCAGCTGTTCGCAGGAATGCCCGGTGGACGCCAACTTTTTTACCTTCAAGGCCCCCTTTCCGGCGGTAACCCCGTCGCAGCAACCGGTCTCGCTCGATCGGCGCGCGCTACTCGGAACCGCCGTAGCGGTTACCGCGACGGCCCCCGCGTTGCGACTCTCCGGCGGCACCCCGAAGGGCTCGAAGACTTTATTGCGTCCGCCGATGAGCCGCGAAGAAAGCGATTTTCTCACCAGCTGTATTCGCTGTTCGGAATGCATCAAAGCGTGTCCCACCGGAATTCTAAAATCGGCGGGACTGGAACACGGCCTGCGGGCCTTTTGGACCCCGATCATGGTACCCAGCGAAGGGCCGTGCAAAGTCGGGTGTAATGCCTGTTCGCAAGCGTGTCCGACCGATGCGATCTTGAAGTACCCGATCGAGAAAAAGTACACCTACAAAACCGGCACCGCGGTACTCGAAACGTCGCGCTGCATCAGCTACACGGAAAACAAATTCTGTAGCGAATGCGTCCGCGCCTGTCCCACCAACGCCTTCGAACTGGTGGACGGTTGGAAGCCGGCGGATCCCACTCGAGGAGCCGACGTGCCCGCCCCCGATGGAAAAATCCCGGCCCGTCCCCTACGCGTTAGTTTTGACAAATGTATCGGTTGTGGGGCTTGTGAATACGAGTGCAACAAAATCGTTTTTGGACAACCCGCGATGGTCACTACGTCCTACGGACGCGCCACTCCTTCCACCGTCAAAACGGAGAGCTAAGAGGATGACGTTTGGCTGGGGAGAGATGCTCGTGATCGCCGCCGTGATCGCCATCGCGTTCAACTTTCGCAAGCTGCCGATGCTGGTCAAATCCGCCAAGGAATCGATGAAGAGTTTTAAATCCGGCGTTCAGGGCGAGGAACGCAAGATCCGCGACGTCACCCCCGACCAAGACGAAGACTAGGGGGCTGTACTCGGCTAGTGCGTCAAAACGAGGCTGAGGGAAGGGTTTGCAGACCAAGGACGCACAAGGGAGCGGCACCGGAAGCGTGGCTAGAGCCACGCTGAGGATGCCCGACCGCGGAGGACGAAGGGCTGGAAAGCCTTACCCAGCCGCAGTTGACGCACTAGCCGAGTACAGCCCCTAAGGCCAAAACGCCTTCAGCACGATACAAATCACCAGCGCCGGTAAAAAGTTTCCGACCGCGATTTTTTGGATGCGGGAAACACTTAAGCCGATCAGCACCAAGAGGACTCCACCCACCCCGGAGATCTCCTTCAGCATTCCCGGTTCCGATAAAAACGTGAGCTGCTGCGCTAGCAACGCAATTCCCCCTTGATAGATGAGAACGGGGATCGCCGAAAGCGCCACGCCAATGCCGTAGACCGCGGCGAAAGAAATACTGATCATTCCGTCGAGTATCGTTTTCGCAAAGAGCACTTCGTGATTGTGCACAATACCGGATTGGATGGAACCCAGAATCGCCATCGCGCCCGTACAATAGAGGAGTGAGGTCATCACAAAGGCAAATGCCAACCGGTCACCCGCCCGGGCCAAGAACTTCGCCTGCAATCGTTTCGCACCGGTTTCGAGGCACTGCTCAATCTCCATCGCTGCCCCAATCGCACCGCCGAGACTGACGCTGAACACCAAAATCACAACGTTCTCGAACTGCAACGCCATCTTCACGCCCAGCACGATCGTGCAGACGCCAAGCCCCAGTTCCGAAGCTTTCGCCGCACGCTCGGGGATAAAGCGGCGCAAGACCAGCCCGAGCAACGACCCGACGACAATTCCCACCGCATTCGCCACTGGACCTAAAAACCACATCGATTAAATTCTCAAGCTCGCTCGTAGCGATACCGATCGCTCCACACCACGCGGGATCTCTACCGTCAAAGGCACCTTTTTACCGTCGGGACAGTGGACGATGACCACCGCCACAACGTTTAGATCGTCGGCACCGCCAGGGAAATCGATCGATGCCGAGCCCTTAACCGTGCGAATGCGACGGCCCTCGAGCAAGATTCCGTAGCCTTTAGGAATATCGCTGATGGTCAACCGGGTCACCGCATCCCTCTCGTCCGGGAATGGCGACTCCAGCTCCGGTGATTTTTGCCGCCGACGCTCTAGCCACTCGTCGACTCCGATCAATCCCGCGCCGACCAATAGCAATCCCGTGCCGCCCCACGCTAACGTGGTCGCTTCCCCGGCATTGTGGGGATTCACCACCGCCATTCCGGCCAACCCCAACGCCACCATTCCCACCGACAGAACCATGGCCGCGCATTCGCTCGTTATCGTTCGAGAGTCCGCGGAGGCGGGGCGCGCCGTTAGGGAGAACGCCGCAAAAAGAATGACCAAGGATCGCATTTTCAATCGACCGAAAGAACTCATGGCGAGACTTTCTTCGAGATTTCCTGGAAAGAAAGAGTCAGCTCGGTACCCAACTCAACTTCCGCCACATACATAAAACTCTTGCCACCACCATTGGATCTAAAGTTCAGGGTAAACAACTTCGTCGCCGGGCTTTCATTGTCTAGTTCGTCGTCGATTTTATCGAGGGTCCGAGGTCCTTCACCCATCGCTTCCATTCTGGCGACTTCGTCGATGACCCGTACATTTTTCCCTTTGTAATAGAGACTATAACCTTCCGGGATGCCGGTGACTTTCAAGATAGCCATCGTCCGCGGCAAGAATCGCCACGCGGCGATCCCGCCAAGAAATGCCGCCGCTGTGGCGCCGAGATGTACCCTAGACTCCCATACCCTCCCCGGCTCTCTGGCTCCAACCACATTAATCAGCTCAGCCATCGTCACTCGCCCCTCTCTCTGATTAATCGTACCGAGATGGGAAAACATGATCGCCAAACCGAAAAGCCCAAATGCGCATTCCACATTGGAGGGCCAATTCCGTTTCGATTGCGCCGCCTCCAGCGGACGCGCATAGCCACCCGATAACAGAAGGGACGCGATCAAAGTGATTTGCAGAATGGGGCGATTCATGGTGGCGCAAACTAGCGGGTTTCACGGTGTCGATCCACCCAAATCGCCCAAATCTGCGACAAAAGCCGACTGCTAGAAAGACAGGCTAAGCCGTTGTTCTGCCAGATAAATCCGGCAATCGTGAAAATCGTCTAAGAGTTCGACGGCTGACGGGGCCTTAGACAGGCACAAAAGCCCTGGCACGGGGCCTGCTTAAAATGAGGCTGTTCCCCAACCAGGAAGTCACGATGTTGGCCAAGAAGATCGCTTGCGTCATGGAAGAAATCGACTGGATCACGCCCTCCACCATGCGGGTGCGATTCAAGGCGAAAACGAAATTCATCTTCCAGCCCGGACAGTTTCTCAGCCTGGTGATCCCTTCCGCGCAAAAGCGCGTGAAGCCGATCAAGCGCCTCTACTCCATCGCGTCGCCTCCAGACGAAGGCAAAGCCAACGGCACTTACGAACTCTGTGTGCGCTACGTAAAGGGCGGAATCGGCTCAGAGTTCATCGCCAGCAGCCAACCGGGCGACAAATTCGAAATCTACGCGCCGTACGGTGACTTTCAGTATCGCCCGCCGGAATCAGGCCGCAGCGTTTGCCTAATTGGAACCGGATCGGGCATCGCGCCTTTGCGTTCGATTGTTTTGTCGAGCCTCTTTCAGGAATCACCGCCGACCCAGACGCTTTGCTTGCTTGGCGTACGCAATGAAACCGAAAAACTTTACGTCGAGGATTTCGCGCGCGTGAGCGGCGTGCAAACCCACTACGCCGTCTCCCAACCCAGCGCCAGCTACACCGGCTATAAGGGCCGCGTGACCGATTTTTTGCGCGACCCACCTCCGGGTTGGAACTGGCACACGACCGACTTCTATCTCTGCGGCAACGGCGACATGATCAATGAAGCCGTCCGCATCCTCCAAGGCAATCAGGGTGTTCTCTCGAGCGCCATTCAAAAGGAAGCGTTCAGCGTGACCTCGGCCCGACCGAAGCACAACGTCGTGCCCTTTCCGAAGAGCGAACAAGAACGCGAATCCTGGAAGCAGCGCCTGTCGCTTCGCCGTAAAATCAGCGAAAAAATCTAAGTCCGTTGCGCAACACAGAGCATCCAACTCCGGCGCCGGAGTGGAACGGTGGTTCCAGCTCGAAAAAGCCACCTAATGTTTCGTCTATATCATTGTAACTCCATAACTTTCTAGTTTCCGATTGCTTGGATTGGGCGTTCTGATAGACCGCTACGCCTATGAAGTCTTTCTCCTTTCTTTTCGCCATGCTTTTGAACAGCGCTGTGGCCCTCGGTGGCCAAGTCGCTATTGCCACTGGAGACGACGCTCCCGCCGAATGCGCGGACGCTTTGGCGGCCACCGTCCGTGCCACTGGAATGCGAGGTGCCGGCGTCGTGGTCGGTCGCCCCACCCGAGAACTCTTTCAAGACGGGCTCGCCGAAACATTGAAGGCCGCGAAAGTCCCAGCAAAGGTAGTGGACAGCATTACTTCAATGGTTGCGGAAGTTGCCGCCAATCCGTACTGGGATCTCACCACGACCTTCGTTCTGCGCAATCTGCAAAATGGTGGGTACGATTCGAGTGGAATTGCCTGCTTTTACTACGGCGATTTGTCCATTCCGGGCGCGCCCCGGGGTCATGGACAGGCGAATGCGCTCATTGGCAAATATCGTGTCGCCATCATGGAACCGGCGGGCCTTATCGCCGATCAAAGTCTCAATAACCAAATTGCTTGGGTGGGAAGCCTTTTCGCGTTGAATTCTTACGGCGTGACGGCCGATCTCTTCGAGGAGTGGAGAAAGATCTCAGTTCAGGGAACTGTCCCCGGCAGTTTCTACCAAAAACACGTTAAGGCAATTGGTTCGTTGAAGGTAATCGAACATATTGCCAATATTGGAATCGATACCCACGTGCGCATGGACGTCCAGACGTTCCTGACCAAGAAACATCTGTATCCTGGAATGTCGGCAGAAGAAATCCGCGCGCGTTATAACGAAGAGCGTTTGGAGTCTCCGCAGATCCTGACCGCAGTCGCCAACGATCAGCATCAGCATATCCTCATCGACGCGGGCATGGTGATGCCGAAAGAAAGAGACTTAGAAGGTTGGGCCGTGGATGTCGTGAATGAAATCTTCAAAGACATCGCCACGCAATCCCGGCGTCAGAAAAACCAGGACCAGAACTAAGGGATACATCCGGCAGCCGGCGCCCGATTTGGTTGTGAGGTCGTCAAACTATCTAAGATCCTTTTTTTTGAAGTGTCACTGGATGGCGCATTACCCCGCGAACACTTCCACTCCGGCGCCGGAGTGGATTTTATCGACGACAAACAGCTTTTTCCCCTTGCCTTCCCGCATCAACCTAATTACATACACTTGTATTCATATGGAGGCCGTCACCATGAATCTCACATCAATCAGCGACAAAGACCTAATCATGAATCTCAAGGAAAGTGTTCAAATCGAGCAGAATGAATTGATGAAAATATTGCATCAACTGCGTGAAGTCGAAAGGCGGCGGCTTTTTAGTGAGTTGGGTTTTGCGAGTCTTTTTGAATTTGCCGTTCGAGAGTTAAGGTACAGCGAAGGTCGGGCGGGCCGACGGATTGCGGCGATGCGACTCATCAAGGAAGTTCCCGAAGTGGAAGCGAAGATCGCCAGCGGTGAGCTGAGCCTTAGCAACGTGCAACAAGCCCAGTCGTTGTTTCGCGAGATGAATAAATGCCGGCCCGAACGTCCCGTCGAGAAACAAGAGAAACTGGAAGTTTTGGCTAGACTGGAAAACAAATCGACGCGTGATGGCCAGAAGGAACTATTGAAAATTCAGCCCTTGGCGGCTCTGCCCAAAGAGCGGGAACGGGTGGTGAGTGAAACCGCGACGGAAATTAAGTTTCTAATGTCGGACAAACTCAAAGCGAAGCTGGAGCAAGTTCGGTCTTTGTTGGGGGTGCGCGGCACTTCTATGAGCTATGCCGAGCTCTTTGAGGCCATGTCGGAGCTGAGTTTGGAAGCGTTGAAGGCCCAGCGATTTGGAAAAAAACGTGCGGCGGAAGGCGCCAAGAAAAACCCAACTCCGGCGCCGGAGTTGGAAAGCAGCCATGGTCGCTACCTATCCAAAGCGTTAAAGTTCAAGGTTTGGGAGCGAGATCTTGCCCGCTGCACGGAGTGCCACAGTACCCGAAACCTCAATTACGACCATATTCAACCCATTGCTTTGGAAGGGCGGTCCACTTTGGAGAACCTTCGGCTGCTTTGCTTTCACTGTAACCAAAGGGCCGGAGCGAGAGTCTTTGGGCATCGAAGTGCGGCAAACCGTGTTCCCTTCTCTCGAGAGACGGTGAATCCATCCCCTTTCCAAAAGATCCCCGGAGCGCAGCGTAGGGGTGACAAGCCGTTGCAAGGTTTGACCGGGGCGCGATCCTAGTCGGCGCGTCAGGTTCAGTGCGCTCGCAAAGACAAGCGCTTCGAGATTGCTTCGGCCCTTCGGGCCTCGCAATGACAGCCCAGGCCTCGAATAACAGGCTCCTAGCTTTCTAAAAACATCTTCAACGTGGGATCCAGCGCATCGGCGGGCATCGCCGCGAGGCTCTCGGTGGGAACGCGGTAAACTTTTTCTAAGACCGGCACAAAGTCATGGGCCAAAACCAGATACGTTTTGATGCCGGTGAAGCTATCGATCACCGGACGCGCGATTTCGCTGGCTGCTTCAATCGCATCTTGGCGAGACGGATCGAGCAACCCCAGATTCAAAAGCTTCCGCGAGCGAAAGAGCCCCGGCACCTGCTTCAATCCCAAGGGTAGCGCCCCGTATTTCAGCACAAAGTCTTTGTCCAAAAGTCCGCGGGTAACCTCGGGAAAAAAGTCCGGATGCACGTGGAAAAAATCGATGTGGTAGTTGCGGCCAAAGGCCTTAATGAGGCTCTCTCGCGAAAGGACCCCCAGGTCCATTCCCGCTTCGCCGAAGCGTAGACCACTCTTTTCGCTGTGTTTGAGGATCTGGTCCACCTGCCCCGAAGTGAGAATCCCTCGATCTACCAGGTATTCGCCGATCCGCCGTCGCATGAGAAATCCTCCCCTTTAAACCCCTGAAATCCTAGCTAATTAAACTATTTACCAGTCACAAGCATAACGTGTGGTTGCAAATTCTGATGAAATATTTATAGTGCGTCGCGCCATGAATAAATTCAGTGCCGGGGGGCACATTTCCCCCACCAAGTCATATACTTTGACCATCGACGACGATCCCATCGTCGCCAAACTGATTGAAGGGGCATTGGGTTTACCCACGTACTCCTTCAGTTCCACCAAACACCTTTTTCAGCACGCCGACGGTCTCGATCCGACGGCTATCTTCGTGGATATCCACTTGGAAGCCGAAAATGGATTGACCGAGTTGCCGAAGCTGCGCAACCAGTGGCGTTATTGCCCCATTATCGTCATCACCGGCGATAGCGATGACAAAGTCATCGCCGAAGCGCTCTCTCTGGGCGCCGACGACTTTATTATGAAACCGCTGCGGCCCCGCGAAATCGTGGCCCGATTGCAGGCCCGCCTGGCCGACCAGGCCTTGAAGCAAGGCCGCCAGTCGCTCACGTACGGCGACATCCAGTTGGATCAAGTCCACCGGGTAATGCGGGGTCCGAAGGGCGAACGTTTCTTGTCGCCGACCGAAATGAACTTGTTGGTGGCACTCATGCGCAGCGCGGGCACCACGCTCGAACGCAGCGTTCTGAAGAACCAGTGCTGGGATCATATCGCCGTGAGCGACAACGCACTGGATCGCAAGGTCTTTGAAGTGCGTCGCGCGTTGCTCGACATCGGCAGCCGTTGCTCCATCGGCACCGCGTACGGGGTGGGTTTCTATCTCGATCTGCCGCGCGAGGAAGCCTCCACCGCCGGAGTGGGTCTGTGAATGGTGCCCCTCGGCAGCCGCAATTTACTGCGCTAGTCGTCGAGGACAACCCGGGCGATGTCGCGCTCTTGCGACTGGCCCTGCAGCGATCCAGTATCGGTCCCCCGTTTGAGATCAAGGTTGTCGATCGCTTCGACGACGCCGTGGCCGCGATGACGGCGAACCCCTCCGATGTCGTCTTGCTCGATCTGCACCTGCCGGACTCCGTCGGTGAAAACACCTTCCTGGATTTTCGACGGGAATTTCCCGACGTCGCCGTGGTCGTAATGAGCGCCGAATCCAGCGAAGAAGCCGCCGCCAACTTGATCCACTGTGGCGCGCAGGACTACCTGTTTAAAGACGAGCTCCTGGAAGAAAAGAGTTTGAAGCGGGTACTGCACTTCGCGATTGAACGCGCCCATTTTCGTTCGCGACTGCGCGAGTCGGAGAGCCGCCTCCGATCGATCATTGCCGACCACAAACACATGCACGATCTGGTGGATTTTGAGCGTCGTCGCCTTTGGCAGGTGATCGCGGAAGCACCGGTGGCGATTGCGCTCATCGACTCCGACCTGCGATTCATCACCTATAGCCAAAAGTGGCTCACCGACTACGGAGTGCAAAAGGCCGAATGCGTCGGTAAAACGCTCCCAGAAGTGATGCCATGGATGGCCGAGCAGTGGGACAACCTGCTGCGCCGGGCCTTCGCGGGGGAGGTGTTCGCCCCGATTGACGATACATTAACCCTACCCGATGGAACGACCGCCCACTTAAAGCGGGCGATCCAGCCCCTGCAAAACTCCCGCGGAAAGGTCGACGCGCTGGTGCTGGTCACCAACCGCATTGATGAGTTGGTACGCGCGCGCGTGGAAGCCGAAAGAGCGGCGCGGATTAAGACCGAGTTTCTGGCCAATATGAGTCATGAGATCCGCACCCCGCTGAACGGAGTGATCGGGATGACCAGCCTACTCCTCGAGACCGATCTCGATGGTGAGCAGCGCGAATGCGTGGAAACGATTCGCAGCTCGGGTGAAATGCTCCTGTCGGTGCTAAACGATATTCTCGATCTGTCCAAGATCGAAGCCGGAAAAATCGAACTGGAAGTTGACGAATTTTCGCTGCGACAAGTTTTTGAGGAGACGGTGGATCTTTTTGGTGAGGCCGCCCGCCAAAAACAACTCGTTCTGGGCGCCGTCTTCTCGCCGACTCTGCCCAGCAGTCTGCGCGGCGACTCATGGCGTTTACGCCAAGTCGTTTCGAACCTCCTGAGCAATGCCATTAAGTTTACCGAATCGGGTTCGGTCACCTTGCGCGCCTACGCCGATTCGGAGACGGATACGCACATCGTCTTACGAGTGGAAGTCACGGATACCGGCATTGGGATTCCAACGGAAGCGATGAACCGTCTCTTCGTGGCGTTCTCCCAAGCGGAGACTTCTATGACCCGGCGTTTCGGAGGCACGGGGCTCGGACTCGCGATTTCCAAGGAACTGACCGCGCTCATGGGCGGGAAGATTGGCGTCCGCTCGCACGACGCCGGCGGTTCCGTATTCTGGTTTACCGTCCAATTGGAGAAAGCCGAGGGCGCCTCCGGTCTATTGCATTCTGTCACCGGACGAAACGAGAAAATCGTGGTTCTGAGTCGAACGCCGGGTATTCACACGTTGGTCCGCGAAATGTTGGGTGCCGTGGGCTACGAAACGTTGCACGCCGAAAACAACGCGACCCTTGCGCGATTTGTCGCCACCCACGGTGAAAACCTCCGGCTCGTGATCGCGGAGAGCGATGATGATTCCATTCCGGCCCCCCTTTTTGTGGATAAAGCGCGCGAGCAAATCGGCGCGAACCTTCCGTTCTTAATTTTGACCGGAAAACGCACTCCCCATGCGTTTGCCAAAGGGATTCTTTTTGCCAAGAAGCCGCCCAAACAATCTGAGCTGTATTTTGCCGTATCTCATCTGCTCGATCGCACCACGTTGCCGCCCAATGAATGGAACGAATCCGGCGAGGCCTTCGAAGCTCGCGCGCCGCTCGTAAGAAGTGCGCACACCCCTCTGATCTTGATTGCAGAGGACAATACCGTCAATCAACGCATCGTCTTGCGCATGCTGCAGAAACTCGGTTCTCGTGCGGACTGTGTTTCCAACGGAACGGAAGCGGTCGCCGCGGTTCAGAAGGTGCCTTATCACGCGGTATTGATGGACTGCCAAATGCCCGAAATGGATGGTTTCCAAGCCACGCGGGCGATCCGCGCATTACGTGGCGGCGTCCAACGAGTTCCCATTATCGCTATGACCGCCCACGCGCTGAAAGGCGACCGCGAGCGCTGCTTTGCGGCCGGAATGGACGATTACCTAGCCAAGCCGTTGAAGCTCGGCGAGCTTAGAGATGTTTTTGAACGCTGGATATATCCGGAAAGGGCCGAGCCCGTGGAATCACCAAAAAACAATCATCCGACTTTGGACACCGAAATGCTGCGCGCCTGGCAGGCGCTCGATCACGATGCCCACGGTCAGCTCTTGCGGGAAATCATCACGCTTTTCCTGGAGACCTCTCCACCGCTACTGCGCGAAATGCGGGAAGCGGGCCAAACCGACAACCGCACTACGGTGCGGCGTCTGGCGCATAAGCTGCGCGGCAGTGGGGCCAATCTCGGCGCCGTTCAATTGGCGCACCTTTGTGCTGAGCTGGAAACTCAATCGGCCGAGCTCGCGCCGGGCCGGGTCCAGTCGTTGGTGGGCGAGATCGAAATGGAATTCGGTCTGCTGCGCGAAAAGCTGGAAGCGGAATACCTCAGCCTGCGAAATCAAGCCCCTTAATTGATCGTCGCTTCCTTGGGCCCGAGGGAGAGCTCGTACTTCTGAGCCTTGCGGTAGAGGGTAGCGCGGTCGATCCCCAAGATCTCCGCCGCCCGCGATTTATTGTATTCGACTAGGGCCAGGACTCGCTGGATATGCTCGCGTTCCATTTGATCGAGCGAGAGGACGGCGGTGGACTCAGGCGTCGCACTCACTTCTTCGGATTCATTGACTTCATTGCCCGGAAAATCTTCCGGATAAAGGACGCAACCTTGGGTCATCGTTAGCGCGTACTGCACCGCATGTTCCAATTCGCGGACATTGCCGGGCCAGGGCCGGGATTTCAACGCGCTCATGGCTTCCGGAGAAATCTCCGCCGAAGCGCGCTGCGAACGCGCCGTATGTTTCGCGATAAAAAACCGCAGCAGAGACTCCAAATCATCGAGGCGTTCGCGCAGCGGCGGGATCTCAATGCGCAGCACCTTCAATCGGTAGTACAGGTCTTCGCGAAACGCGCCTTCCGCCACCCGTTTTTCCAAATCCCGGTGAGTGGCCGCAATCACGCGTACGTCCACCCGGTGTGTCTCGGTGCTTCCAACCGGCTTCACTTCTCCGTTTTGCAGCACCCGCAGCAGCTTCACCTGCAGTGCCGGACTGATGTCCCCGATCTCGTCGAGGAAAAGCGTCCCGCCGTGCGCATCGTCAAAAAGCCCGGATTTATTGGATACGGCTCCAGTGAAAGCGCCCTTCACATGCCCGAAGAGTTCCGACTCCAGAAGCGTGTCCGTAAGAGCCGCGCAATTGACGGCCACGAACGGAGCGTTTTTGCGACCGCTATATTGGTAAATCGCACGGGCCACGAGCTCTTTACCCGTACCACTCTCCCCGCAGATCAAAACATTGCTTTCGTTGAGCGACGCCAAGGCCAAAAGACGGTAGACATCAATCATTCGTCGGGAGCGCCCTACCAGGAGCGGCATTTCCACCGCCGGCATGGCCGCTTGTTCTTCGGGTGTCCGCTGGGCCTGCCAGTGCCCTAACGCGCGACGCACCACTTGCTTCAACGTTTCGGCCCGAAAGGGTTTGCTCAAGTAATCAAAGGCGCCGTTGTGGATAGCCGAGACCGCGCCTTGCAATGAGCCAAAGCCCGTCATCAACACCGGCACCGCTCGACTTCCCCGCTCCCGCAAGACCGAGAGCAGCGCGAAACCATCTACCGGCGTCATTTGCACATCGGAAATCACAACCGCATAGTCGCGCTTCTCGGCCAGCGCCAGCGCACTTTCGCCATCCGAAGCGACATCCACAGTCAGACCTTCGGACGTTAAACTGGCTCGCAAGAGCTCACGTGTGACGGCATCGTCATCCACGATCAGTATGGCCGCGCTTGTTGCATCAACCCGCTTCAGTGAAGCTGGAGAAATCATTGGCTGCACCTCAACCTATCATCCATTCGCAAATGGGTGTAGCACGCCGCAACAAACGAAAACCAGTTAAAGCGCGTGCAACGCTGCCTGATAAAGAACAAAGATTTTGGTATAACCATCTCACCGTGAAAATCGCGAAACGCTTACTGCTTTCCCTTCTGATCTTCGCTTCCATCGCGGAGGCGGCCGCCCCCAAAGAAGAAGCCGAATCGGCTTTTCAGAAAGGTCTCTACCAAGAAGCACTGAATCGTTGGGAGAAGCTGCCACCGGACGCCGGAAATCCTGATCGTTTCCGCATTTTTCACCGCACGCAAGAAGCGCGGGCGTTGCTGTTTCGCTATGGGGAGGCTGCCCAAGCGCTCTTTGATTCACCGACGCCTTCCGATCCTTTGGAGCAAGCGCAGTTTCATTTGTTACGTGCTGAGATCGCACGCGCTTATCTCAGCCAGTACCGGCGCACGCTGCCTTCCGATCGCAGCACCGGCGCCACCGATATCACCAAGTGGACCCGTGAAGAATGGCGGGAAAAAATCGCGCAAGAGTACTTTGCGCTTCTGCCCTTGCGAGCCCGACTTCTGCAAACGCCGCTGACCGAACAGGCCGTCTATATTCAGACCCAAGACACCGACGTGTCCTTGCTGCCCACTCTGTGGGACTTCGCGGTTTCCCGCTGGACCCAATGGCTCACCCAAGACGCCGAACTCGGTTCCCTACCCGATCCCAGTGACCTGCTGCAGCGCGGTTTCCACCCACGCATCGCGCCCGAAACCCCTCCCGGTGAGCTCGCACTTTCGCTTTGGGAAGACGCCACCCGTGACGCCAATGGGTTGCGAGCGCTGGCGGTGGAACACTGGCGCCTGCAACACCTCGTCCCGCCCTGGGGCCATAGCGCAACGGATCCCCTAGCCAACGAGAAGCTTGCCCTCGCCCTTGAGGCACTTTCCCGAGAATTCAAACAGGGTCGCACCAAAGCCCTGGCCGCGAGCCACGCCGCTCGCCTTTACGCCGATCGGGAAAAATATGCCGACGCCGTTCGACTTTGCCGCGCGGTGGAGAATACCGTTCCGACGCCCGAGTGTGCGCAGCTGCGCTCGGAGATTGAAACTCCGCGACTAGAAGTTCAGACCCGCCCCACGCCCAGCACGGCCGATCAACGGGTGAAGATACGTGCCCGCAATTTGAAAGAGGTATACGTTCGGCTCTACCCGACCACCCTCGACGAACTCGAAAAAAATGCGCCGCGCGCCAACGCGGGCGAGTGGGCAGAGGTCCGACAGATTTCCAATGCCGCGGCGGCAGCGTTCCTGAAAAAAACTCCCAGCCATAGGTCCGATGTTTCACTGAAACCCACGCAGGAATTTGACTGGGTAGAGACGGATGCCAAACTCCCGCCCGCGTTACCGACCGGTCTTTACGCCGTCTTGGTCAGCGACCGAAAATCCTTCGACGCCGGCAGCCAGTTTTTACGGGGTGCGGTAATGAATGTGACCGGACTTTTTCTCTTCGCCGATCGCATGAACGATCCGAGCAAAGGCCGCCACAAACTGAGCCTGCGCCTGCTTGAAGGAGACAGTGGCGAGCCAGCCAAAAGCAAGACGATTTCGATCAAGGGAAAGGGTGGAAAACTGACGGCGCTGAAAACGGATGACAATGGATCGGCCGCCGCTCTGCCCGTGGGCAATCTCGTCGACCCGTTGGCGAAAGATGGAACGCAACATGCCTACCTACCTTCGGCCGTTTGGATGTCGATGGGCGGCGAGGTCGCGTCGCTCGTCTTGCAGATCGACGCCGATCGCCCGATCTACCGGCCCGGCCAAGACGTTCAGGCGCGTATCACGGTGATTCATCGGGAGGGCGATGCCTATTCTCCGGCGCGCGATCCGGAAGCGACTTTTACCGCCAATGATGCAAACGGAAAGACGTTCTTCCAGCAGAAGGTGACGTTCAATGCGTTTGGCTCCGCGGTGGTCCGATTCAAGCTGCCCGAGAAGGGCTTGCTCGGCGTTTTCTCCCTGCAAGCCACGGGTCGAGAGTCGGGTACCAACACGCAGGGTTCGGCTTACGCTCAGATCCGGGTGGAAGAATACCTTCGCCCCGATTTCGAAGTCTTGCTGCACAAACCCACCCGAGCCTGGAGCTACGGCACGACGGCAAAAGTGGAGGGTGCCGCGCGCACCTATTTCGGCGGCGCCGTAGTGGGCGCACCGGTGAGTTTCCGCGTGTACCGCGAACCTTTCTTTCCGCCGTGTTGGTCGTTCTATCGTTTTCAGGGTGCGGCCGAAGGCCGGAAGATCGTCGCGCAGGGATTGGTGCGAACCGATCGGCAGGGGGCATTTTCCTTTCCGCTCGCAGTGACGCCGCCCCCGGGCAAAGATCCGGCGCCGAGCCGTTACTCGGTGGAGGTCGACGTCACGGGAACCAGCGGCCGCACGCTATCCGAAAAGCGTGCGTACCTTGCCAGTCGTCAGGCCTTCGCCTGGGAAATCAATCCGTCGCAAGCCTTCTTCACGGAAACGGGAAAGTTTACGATTCGCGCGGTCTCACTGGAAGACGTGGCGCTGGACACGCGCGCCCGCGCTTCCATCTACGCGCTCGAGGGCGGAATCCCGGACGCGGGTTTGGACGCCACGGCGGGCGAGACTCCCAAACGCCTGGGGGATCTGAAAACCGGTAGCCGCGTCCATACCGGAAGTTTGCGCACGGGACCGACCGCCGCGGAATTGAAACTGCCGAAATTGCCCCCCGGTTTTTACCGTCTGCGGATAGAGGGCGCCGATCGCGACGGTACCGCGATTTCCGGCCAACACGATTTTGTCGTCTGGGGCGACCGACTGGCCCTACCCGCCATCGCGCTGCCGCAACGTAAGGAATACAGCGTCGGGCAAACCGCCAAAACGCTCATCGGTTCTTCGGATCTTCGCGGAAAAATGGTGGTGGAAGTTTGGCGGGGCGAACAGCGGTTGCAGGCCGAGATCGTGCCCGCCGGACTTAGGATCCACCATTTGCCGATCACACTCTCCCATCGCGGCGGCGTTACCTTGCGCTGGTACGGCGTTTTTCAAAATCGCCTGCGCCGAGGCGATGCCCGGATCGGCGTGCCGTGGGAGGATCGCAAACTGAACCTTAAGCTCACGACCGGCCCCGCCCCCAAACCGGGTGACAAGGTGACATGGCAACTCGATCTGCGCGATGCGCAGGGAAAAAACGTGGAGGGCGAGGCGCTCATCCGGGTCGTGGATCGTTCGCTCGAGGCCTACGCCAAACTTCCCGACCCGTGGGTAGAAACCCTTTACGGGCCAGCCTTTGAAACACCGCCCACGCAAACCTCTGCTTCCGAGACCTCGTTTGCCTGGTTGCGGGATCAAGCGAATGGCCCGAAGTCTCCCGCCATTCCGCAAACGCCGCCCGTTCCGCACCTGCGCTCGACTCAGAGCCGCTTCGGCTACACTGTCATGTCGGGTGGCGCACCCGTGCGATCGTTGGCGCCGATGGGCGCGGCGGCCGATTCGGCGATGATGGCAAAAACGGCAGAAGGTGCGCCGGACGCCCATAGCCGCGAAGAATCGAACACGGTACGCACCCAGTTTCAAGAAACGGCTTTTTTTGGGCCGCAGATCCTCCTGAAAGACGGCAAGGCCACGGTGCATTTCCAGTTCAGCGACTCGGCCACGGATTGGTCGGTCACCGGCTTCGCCCTCGACAAACAAACGCGTTGGTCGGCCATTAGCACTCGGATCGCGACCGCACGCGATTTCATGGTCGAAGCCCAACCCCCGCGTTTCGCCCGGGAAAAAGATCGCGTGGCCATGCCGGCGTTGGTTCACAATCATTCGGCTCACCCGCTGAGCGGCTCGGTGGCTTTACAAATCGTTTTTGAAAATGCCGTCACCCGCAAATCGGAAACGCGCGCTTTAAAGGCTCAAGGCTTTCGCCTCGCCCCCGGTACCAGCCGTGCGCTCAACTGGGATGTCGATATCCCCGAGGGCAGCGGTGAGATCTCCGTCCAGGTGCGGGGACAGGCGGGAAAACTTTTCGATGCCTCCCTGCGTCGGCTGCTTTGGTTGCCCAGCCGTTATCGCTTTGCGACGTCGGTGGTGACCGCGCTCGAAACTCAAGACACCAAGACCCTTGCGCTGTCCGCTCCCGCCACGGCCAAAGCCGAATCGTCGATCTTGCAAATCGATCCGCAGCTGGCCGGAGCCATTGTTTCGGCACTCCCCCAGCTGGTCGAACCCGAACGCGGCGATGTCGTGAGTGTGGTCAACCGACTGGTGCCGCTCGCGCTCACCCGAAAACTCTTGGCAGACAATCCGGAACTGCGCGCGGTTTTCGCCAAAGCGCCGAAACTCAAAACCCAGACCGTGCCGTGGGATGCCAAAGACCCTCGGCGCACGGTGCTGCTCGAGGAGACCCCGTGGCTTGTCGCCTCGGAAGGAGGCCCGAAAGCGTCCGTGGACCTGCGCGACAATGAAGCGGTGGAAAGCCTCGCCAAAAAAACTTGGCGAAAACTCGAAGGCTTTCAAACCCGGGAAGGTGCGTTCACTTGGTTTCCGGGCGGGCAAGCCGACGCCTACTTGACCATCTACGTGCTAGGGATGTTGGCCGAAGCGAAGCGCCACGGCGTTGTGCTTCCCGATCCGCTGGTCAGCAAGGCCGAACCCTATTTGAAACGCGAACTGCCGCAGTGGTTGAAACCCGAAGCGGGCTCGCTTTCGAACGCGGTTTTCGCCGGTTCCGTTGTCGCCGGGTTGTACTCCCCTAAAGATTGGGACGAGTGGTTACGTCGGCTCGCGGCGTTTGTCGACCAACACGCGGACGCGCTCACGCCAATGGGCAAGGCCTACGTGGCGGATATGGCATTGCGTACCGGCGACAAAGCGCGGGGAGACACTTACCTTTCGCGCGCGCTGGATGGGGCGCGCGAAAACGAAACGGGCACCTACTGGGCGCCGGAGAAACAGAGTTGGAGCTGGTACGAAGACTCACTCGAACAACATTCGCTCTTCCTAAAACTGCTCGCCGAGTGGAAACCCGACGACAAACGCCTGACCGGAATGGTGCGCTGGCTGCTCTTTCAGCGCAAAGCCTCGCAGTGGCGTTCTCCACGCAGCGCCGCCTCCGCTATCCTAGCGCTTCTGCAGTACCAGCGTCACCGCGGCGCGCTCTTTACGCCGGAGAACTTTAAGTGGGATTGGGACGGCAAGAAGCAAACCGTCGCGTTGACCGGCAAGGAATTCCTCGATATGCCGTTGCGCTGGATCCAAACGCATCCCACCGCGAGGGCATTGCAGGCCAAGGTGGAAAAGTCGGGCCAGAACATCGCCTTTGCTTCACTGACCACCGTATGGATTGGGAATGATGCGCCGGAATCAAGTTCGGGACCATTGGCTTTGGGCGTACGCTATTTCCTCCGCCATCAAGAAGCTTCGGGTCAGTTCCGTCTCGATCCGCTGAGCGCCGGCCAGAAGCTCCCGCTAGGTTCGCAAATCGAGGTGCAGTGCACTCTCACCGCTTCCAGCGCCCTGGAGTATCTGCACCTGCGCTTGCCGCGCGCGGCGGGTCTGGAACCCGTCGACTTAGTGAGCGAATGGCAGTTCGAAAACCCGGCGTACTACCGGGAAGTGCGGGATGCGACCGACGGCTTTTTTCTTCCGCGGCTGCCGGCGGGGGAAGTCACGGTACGGACGCGCTACTTTGCGACCACCGGCGGGGACTTCCGTTTTGGGCCCGCGACTGCGCAATCCCTTTATTCCCCCGATCTCACCGCGACGGCCCCCGGAATGCCGCTGCGCATCACTCCCGCTCCCTGACCTTTCAGGGATTTTTCGCAAATTGTCGATAAGTCCAGGGAGAGGGCCCCATGGCGCACCACGTGCTGCTTGTCGATGACGATGTGGAATTGCGGGATCTGACGCAGAAGTTTCTCCAACGCAATGGTTACGAAGTCGTAACCGCCAGCGATGGTTGGGACGCGATCCGCGAAATCGTCGTGAACAAACCCGACATTGTCGTGATGGATATCGAAATGCCCAAACTCTCCGGCCTCAACGCGCTGGATATCTTGCGCGTCAGCCGTCTCACCGACCAATTGCCGATCATTGTCACCTCCGCCCACGGCGATAAAGACACGATTTTGCGCGCGGTCCAACTCGGCGCCGACGACTTCATCGTGAAACCCTATTCCTTCAGCGAACTCAATGCGCGGATCACCGTGCACCTCTTCGAACTCGACTTTGCTTCCCTGAAGACGATTCTCTCCGGTTTGAACCAGCCGACCCAACCCCAACAGGCGGGTCTGTGGAGCGGATTAGACGCCAGCCGGTATCAAGACTGGGGGGCGTTCGCCGCCAAGCTCGGCGAGCGAGAACTTTGCCTGCTCCTCCAACGCGGGCTCACGGTCGAACAGGCGACCAGCCTTACCGAAGAGCAGGCCGCCCAACAAATCATGGTGCTCGCCAAGTTCCGCAATGTCTGGAAATGCGTTTGGCCGGTGGGGAAAACCTCGGCGGTAGCGAAAAAGAAGGTGGCGTAAGCCACTGATTTCTCACCGAAACGAAGGCGTGCGGTTGCGCAAAACGACTCACTGCGCTATACTGCGCACCTTCAAAAAACGGGGTGGGTCTTGGAAGCATATTATCCGGTAATCGCCGTGGGATTCGGCGTTTTGGTTTTAGCCGTATCGTTGCGAGTCTTGGCGTGGGTCTTTCGCTTCGCCATTACCGCGACGGTCTTAGTCGTGGGCGCCGCCGCGCTTTTCTACTACTTCCACGGATGATTGCGGAGCAGCAGATTTAGGATCGGGGTGGTTGCGAACGTGGTGACCAAGGCCATGATCACCAACATGGTAAACAACGTGGGAGAAATCACGCCGAGATCCAGCCCGATATTCAAGACAATCAGTTCTACTAGACCGCGGGTATTCATCAGAATTCCCAACCCGGCCGAATCGCGCCAATTCAATCCGGTCAACCGCGCCGCCACCCAAGTTCCCCCAAATTTGCCCAGCGTCGCCACCAAGATAATGATGCCGCAGACCATCCATTCCTGCTGAGTGGCGAGCAGACCAAATTGCGTCCGCATCCCGGTGAACGCGAAGAAGGCCGGCAGAAAAAGGATCCGCACCAGGTCGTCCAGGCGATCGGTGAGATCTTCCGCCACCCGACTATTGTGCGGGGTCACCGCGCCCAATAGGAAAGCACCAAAGATGGCGTGAATGCCGATAAATTCCGTCGTCAGTGCGGAAAGCAGGAGGGCGACCAGGATCAACGCCAAGCCCCCTTCCGTGATTCGGTCGAAAGCCTCAAACCACGGCATGGCGCGCGCGATCAAGGGGCGCACGACCGCAAACATTGCAAAGACATACCCGAAGGTGAGTACCAACGTCAGGACCGCTTCACCCATCTGCGCTTGGGTCATGCTCACCACAAACGCCAGCAAACACCAGGCGGTGACGTCGTCCACCGCGGCGCAAGTGAGGGCCACGATTCCCATCTTCGTCTTATTGAGTTTTTGATCGGTCAAAATGCGGGCGAGTACCGGAAACGCGGTCACCGACATCGAAACGCCGAGAAAAAGCGCGAAACTCGAAAAAGCCACCGACGAGGTGGAGAAAGACTCGTACAGAAACAACGCTAAGCCCGATCCGAGTAAGAACGGCACGATGATGCTCGCGTGAGAAATCGCCAGCGTCGCATGTCCGCTCTTGCGCAAGACCTTAAGATCCAGCTCTAACCCGACGAGAAACATATAGAGAATGACGCCGAGCTGCGCGATTACCCCAATAAAAGGCGCCGTCTCTTTGGGCAAAACCATCTGGTACGCGTCCGGCCAAAGCCATCCGAGAAAGGAGGGCCCCAATAAAATACCACCGACGACTTCCCCAATCACCGATGGCTGGTGAATCAATTTGAAAAACGCGCCCACCGCCCGGGCAGTGATGATCAC
>CAZFMF010000041.1:0-29166 GCA_964519985.1 uncultured Pseudobdellovibrionaceae bacterium
CAGACTGTAAATCTGACGGCTCTGCCTTCGAAGGTTCGAATCCTTCCCCCTCCATGCATTTCGCCTACGGCGAAATGCATCGTTAAGGATTAAACCTTAAGGCTTAAACCTTAATCCTGTAGCGGCGGAGCATACTTGAAGCCACCTCTTAAAGAACAATCGGTGCAACAGCTCACCAAGGCCCGCAAGCACTTGGAATATAGTTTCAAGAAAGTATCCCGCTTGGCCTTAAACGGGCCACTCACCGAAGAGGGACTGGAATCGTTGGAGAGCTTCGCAAGCCGCTTCGCCCGCTTCTCCGACATTGGCATTGCAAAATACTTTCGTTCCCTGGCTCTAGAAAAAGACCCCGCTTTCCGAGGATCGGTCGTGGATCTCCTAAACCAGGCGGAGAAATACGGCTGGATCGAATCGGCCGCGACTTGGATTCGAATTCGAGAGCTCAGAAACCTGGCCGCCCACGAATACTCCCCCGAAGATTACCGCCAGCTTTACGAAGAGCTTATTCGACTCACGCCGGAACTCCTCAAACTATCGCTCTCGTTATGAGGCTGACCTCTACGGAAAAAAAAGCGATTGTGGAAACGATAAGGGCCCACGACCCGCGGGCGCGTATCATTCTTTATGGCTCACGCGTGGATGACTCGCTCAAGGGCGGCGATATCGACTTGGTGGTGCTCTCCGAAAAGATTGGCTTTAAAGACAAGGTTACCATCTTAGTCGAGATTAAGGCCCGCTTGGGCGAACAAAAGATCGACCTATTCATCTCCAGCTCGCAGTCCACCGATCCCTTCTTCCAAGAGGCGATTCGAAAGGGAGTTGCGCTCGAGTGATGATCGATAGGCGGGGTTCACTCCGGCGCCGGCGTAGAGGTAGGCGAATCACAAACATTGATATTTTCGCGGCCGCGGGGCTGTCGTATCATAAGTTCTCCATACCTGGGAGGACTTCAATATGCGTCAATCAGCGATCGGACTGTTCTTATTTGCGTTCCTGATTAGTGGCTGCACGATGCCGCAGAGCCGCTATCCCGGATCCAAAGAAGCGATTGCGGCTTTCCGGGAGATGGCCCGGTGCGCCGATAAAAATGAGGAAGACTCCGACTGCGGTGGAAAATATAGGGGAGCCACCTTTGTGGCCGAAGCGTGGGAGCTCAACACCAAAGGTGAGCAAATGGCGATCAAGGCCCACGTCGCTTCACCCACCCGTTGGTTTGTTTGCTACGCGGATCTCAAAACGGAAGAACAAGATCTTCCTAGGATAAGTCGAGGCACCGTTTTCAAGTTCAAAGGGAATCCGGGCCAAGTCGCGTCCACGGGTCCCAATACCGCGATTGCGATTAATAAGTGCACAATCGAGAACGTCTACTCTAGCCCGACAAAGCATTAATTCCACGCAAGGCCTCCCGGTTTAGCGACGCATAAACTCGCGTCAGTCTTTAATATCGCTACTTTTGTTATTGCTCTCAAAGACTTGGTCGAATTTTTTTGCTGATATTTAAGCTGGTTTTTGCCGAAAGGACTCTATGGGTTTCTTTCAAAGGCACCGAGCCAAGATACTGCTAGGCACGTGGCTCGTTTTGCTGGGACTCGGTTTCTGGCGACTTTTGACCTATGCCAACACCCCGGGGGACGTGGGAAAACCGTCGACGCATTGGCCGGAGGAAAGCCGTTTAAGAACCGATCCTGGCTCTCCGACTCTGGTGATCTTCGTTCATCCTCGCTGTCCTTGTTCAGAGGCGACTATCGGAGAGCTGGCCAGGCTCATGCCTCACATCAAGGATAAGGTAAAATCGTTTGTGGTCTTCTATAAACCGAAAAATCGGAGCCAAAGCTGGGTCAGAGAGGCTCTGTGGAAAAGCACCCAGACCATTCCAGGTGTGGAAACCTCTGTCGACGAGGGCGGTGTAGAAGCGGTGCGTTTTGGAGCTCAAACCTCGGGACAAACCTTCCTTTATGACGCCGCGGGCGCGCTGGTTTTCCGTGGCGGGATTACTGCCGCGCGAGGCCATATGGGCGATAGCCTTGGTCAGCTTTCGATTCTGACATTTGCATCCACCGGAAAAGCGACGAGCTCTCACGCGCCAGTTTTTGGGTGTTCTCTGGTGTCCCACAAAGACGAAGGGGCTCGAAATGAACGCGGTCAATAGTAGGCCAAGCGACGAATTCGATCGGCACGTCAGCGCAATCTATTCTTCGCGCTATCAGGTTCTGGTCCGAAAAACGGATCACCTATTCGGGTTTCTATTCATCTTCCAATGGATTTTGGGCATTTGCTTCGCCGTATTCATCTCTCCCCGGACTTGGAGCGGCGAGTACAGTCAAACCCATATTCATGTCTACGCAGCTGCCTTTCTGGGCGGGCTCGTGGCAGCTGTCCCCGTCTATCTGGTTTTCACCCAACCAGGGGCCACAATCAATCGTATGGTCGTGGCTTTCTCCCAGATTCTTTTCTCCGTCCTTTTTATTCATCTCACTGGTGGTCGGATTGAAACCCACTTTCACATTTTTGGCTCGCTCGCATTCTTGGCATTTTACCGCGACTGGCGACCCGTTTTGATCGGGACATTAGTGACAGCCCTTGACCATCTCCTTCGAGGATATTTTTGGCCGCAGTCCGTCTATGGTGTTTTGATGGCCACTCCTTGGCGCGCCTTTGAACACGCCGCTTGGGTCTTGTTTGAAGATTCAATTCTTTGGTATTCAATCAAGCTTGCACTGGGGGAACTGCATTCGGCTTCCAAAAATCAAGCAAACGTCGATGTGCTCAACCAATCTTTAGAAAGAAAAGTGGAAGAAAGGACCCATCAGCTTCGACAATCCCAGCAAACCATTGTCGACCAACAACAGACAATCGTTTCCACTTCAAAGATGTCGGCCCTCGGCGAAATGGCCGGAGGAGTTGCTCACGAGATCAACAATCCACTTGCGATCATCAAGAGCATTTCGGGCCAACTTCAGGAAGTCGTCGGCGACGACCGAACCGATAAGTCTCTCATTCGGGAAATGGCGCAACAGATAGAAGCCACCACCGATCGAATTGCGAAAATCGTACAGGGGCTTCGATCCTTTTCGAGAGACGGAAGCAAGGATCCCTTCAGAAAAGTGGATGTCACCACGCTATTCGAAGAGACCTTGAGCTTTTGCAATGAACGTTTCAAAAGTCATGGGATCTTGATCCGGATCGATCCATTCGACGAGACTCTCTCCTTTGATGGACGTGCTACCGAGATATCACAAGTCCTTCTTAACCTTTTGAACAATGCTCACGACGCGATTTCGAGCTTGAAGGAAAGATGGGTGAGAATATCCGCAGTCGATAAGTCTGACTGGCTCGAGATCCAGGTGACCGATTCTGGGCAGGGAGTCCCCTCGGACTTTCAAACTAAAATCTTTCAGCCCTTTTTTACCACCAAGGAAATCGGTAAAGGGACAGGGATGGGTTTGAGTATTTCTCGAGGAATTGTTCAAGGGCACGGTGGCGAATTGCGACTGGATTCAACGTGCTCGAATACCCGATTTGTCATTCATCTGCCCAAAAGACAGAAACTCCGCATGGCGGGATAAACGGTTGTCACGCAGCCAAATTAGCGCGCTCTCGTTGCTTCTTTGGCAAGCGGATCACAAAGGCGGTGTGCGAAGATGCGGTATCTAGTTTCAGCGTACCGCCGTGGCCTTGGACAATGCTCGAAGAAATACTGAGGCCAATGCCGGTTCCCTTGCCTATTTCCTTGGTGGTAAAGAAAGGCTGAAAAATATTTTCTCGGATCTCAAGAGGAATGCCGTTCCCACTGTCCGTCACGCGAATCTCAATCCAATCACTGCTATCTTGTGCCGATATCTTGACCCACTTCGGACTTTTGAGCTTTTCAATAGCGTCATGGGCATTGTTGAGAAGGTTCAAAATGACCTGACTGATTTCAAGTTCGCGACCTTCAAAAGACAGATCCTTGGATATGCGGTCGGCGATAAGTTCAATGCCATGGCTTTTGAAACGTTCCCGGCAGAAAATAAAGTTACTTTCGATAAGGTGGCTAACATTCACCTTGGCAAATGCATCGCGGCTACCGTCGCGGGAGAACGTTCTGAGACCTTGGACAATTCCAGCGATGCGATGAGTTGTCTGTTCCGCTGTCGCCGCCATCTCCGAGAGCGTAGTTCGATCAATCGGGTCTTCACGCAGCAGTTCCAGCATTTGTGCCGTCGTAGTACTAATCATCGCAAGCGGTGTATTGATTTCGTGTGCGATTCCGCCGGCCATTTCTCCAAGGGAAGCCATCTTACCGGCCTCAATGAGTTTTGCTTCCGCAGCCAGCAACTGATTTGTTCCTTCCTTAACCTTCTTTTCAAGGTTGCGGTTCCAATCTTGCCCTAGCCGCTGGTTAATCATGACCGGCACCAAGATCGATACGAAATAAATGAGGAATAGTCCCAACGAGAAACCGTACACCGGAGCGCCTTCGAGATTCCGAAGGAAGGGATAGTCCATGATGTGGAGACCTTCCCCGACGAGGACAAACCAAAAACAACGGTCAATGAAAGTGAGTTTGACTTGTAAGCGAGCAAGTCCGACCACCACCGATACTGCCGGCGCGACAATTCCCATACAGATGATGAAGCTCGACACCGTAAAGCTCGCCCTGAACACGTAATGACAAACCGCTCCAACGCACCAGAATCCTGCGGAAAATAAAAGCAACCGGCGCATCGGTAGCGTGAACTCGTAGATGCGGCTGGCCAAGGAAGCCATACCGTACATGGTAAAGGAGATAAATGGGATGCTGTAGAGGTGCGTCAATTGTCCAAAGTTTTTGGAAACAAAACCATCTGCCAAGAAAGAAAGAAGAATCCCAACCCAAATCGTAATCGCATCGCGGTAGTAATTTCGTCGATCGTAGAAAAGCAGTGCCGCCATGAACGCGACGTTCACAAAAGCCAGTGCGGCATAGACGACGAGAAGCACATTTAAAGCCATGGACACTTATCGGTAGAAAGGAGTTTAAACGTTAGCGAACTCGGCTACTTATTTCAAAAAAAAACAAGATGGGTAGAGATACCTGGGCAAGTTAGAATAAAGTGATGAAGTCCCTCTCTGTTCTTCTCGTCGAAGATAACGACGAAATCGCCACCGGTTTGCGCGCGCTGGTGGAGCTCGAAGGCTTGTCCTTTATCCACGCTAACACGGGGCAGAATGGGCTTATTGAGGCCCGCCAAAAGCACCCTTCCTTGATTATCTTGGACTTGGGACTGCCGGATATGAGCGGTATTGAGGTATGCCGGAAACTTAAAGATCAACCGGCTACCAAGAGCATTCCCATCATCTTTCTGAGCGGCAAAACCGACGAGACCGATATCGTGGTCGGTCTCGAGCTCGGGGCCGAAGACTATGTCAAAAAACCTTTTGGCGCCAAAGAGCTCGTCGCGCGCATTCATAGCGTCTTGCGTCGGGGGTCTCCTCGTTTGGAATCACAAGAGCAGCTAAAGCTGGAATGCGGTTCGATAGCGATGGATCGAAGTCGGTTTGAAGTTTGCGTCGAAAACCGTCCCGTCTCTCTGACGCTCGCTGAATTTCAGATTCTCTGGGCCTTAATGGAAAGGCCCGGGCTGGTCTTGTCGCGCGATCAGCTATTATCCAAGATTGGCACGGGCGAATCTGATTCCATTGACCGCGTTGTCGACGTACATATTTCCTCCATTCGAAAGCAACTCGGAAACCATGGGCGGGCGGTCGTAACGGTAAGAGGGCTGGGCTATAAATTTAACGAAGAAAAAGTGAAACGCGGCTAAGCCGCTTTTTTCGTGCTAGCCACCATTTTGGGCAGAGTGATAACGAAACGAGTGTGTTGACTGGTTTCGTCCAATTGCAAGCTTCCGTTGTGTTCTGACACGATTCCCAAAGATACGGATAGACCTAGGCCCGTGCCCTTGCCTATTTGTTTTGTCGTAAAAAATGGGCGGAAGAGTTTCTCTTGGATGTCTTTCCCAATCCCCCGACCGCTATCGCACACTGAAACCTCGATGGTGCCTTTCCCGGTATCTCTGGCATCCAGCGAAATCCATTTTTCGGAAAGCGATTCAATGGCATCATACGCATTATTGAGGAGATTAAGCAGCACTTGGGAAAGCTGCGTGGGGCGACAAAAGACGTCCAACCCTTTTGGGACATTCATCGAGAACTCGACCGCCTGTTGGCGGAACTTCTCAGCACAAAGATGCACGGTGCCTTCCACCACTTGATCGATCGACGTACGGGAAAAAGGAGCCCCGGTTGCATCTCCGGAAAACGCCAGCAGGGCCGAAACGATATCAGCGATGCGCTTACTGGTGACCTCAATCTCGGCCGCACTTGAAGCAATTGCCCCGAGATCGGGAGATTTCTCCGAACAAAGGTCAGCTAGTAAGCCCGCATGGGTGGCGATAATTGCCAGTGGGGTATTGATCTCATGAGCAAGGCCGCCCGCCATTTTCCCCAGTTCGGACATTTTTGAAGCAGCGACCATTTCAGCTTGATGTTCTCGAATCTTCTCGCTGTTAACCCGAAGTTCCTGATTGGCATCGAGCAGTTCCTTCGAACTAATCTCAATGGAGCGCTCCAGGAGAGCGCGATCGGCATCGGAGGATTCGTACGCCTGGCTGACAGCATCTAGAAATGCTTCGAATGCAGCACGGTCTTTTCCAATCAGGCGAACGCCTTTCAGGAAACGCTCGACTTGACGATCGACTAACTTATGCCGCTTTTTTCTCATCGATTTCGGACAATGTCGTAATGGTCATGGTCTGATTGTGTAGCTCGCATTTTGCGCTGGGCGTAAAGGGAGAGATTTCCCCGTAGGAGTAAAATCCGGTCAGCGCAGTCTTCTTTCCAAAAATTTTTTGGACGCCCTCGACTTCTTCTTCAATGCGCTGCTTAAGGACAATCTTTCGACCCACACAACTTATCAAAAGAGCGAGTTCGGGTTGCGATTCTACCGACGACCAGCTTTTTTCTGCGGCGCCAATTGCTCCCTCGATCAAACGATCGAAGTTGGCTTTCATGAAACGAACCTGCGCACCTTCGGGAACGTCACCCGCGAAAGTCATAGTTTTTTCCTTTTCGTCCACCGCTAGAATGGTTCGGACAACTCTTTCGTCGGATCCTTCAGTGCGCAGAGAAAGCGGAAAGAGAAGCGCACTCCCCGGAAGGTTCCTTGCATGTTCTCCTAAGTATGTTTTGTAAAGTTCGAGAGCGGACTTACCGTCCAGCTCACTGAGAACATTTGCCTTCGAACGTGTCACCCGACGCTCGGGTCCAAAAGCATCCCACCCTCCCAAAGAAGCCGAACCGACTCGGAGGTTCTTCCCATAGAGTCCAATGGCGGCAACAATATTGGCCGCCGGCCGGGCATCCGCAATGACCAGCGTTTCCTTGAATCGATCTTGATCGCCCGCCAATCCACCGGTCATCGTGATACCCGATGGTAGGCCCAGGCTTAGACCTTTGACCAATTCGCTTCCGTTCACATTTAGACCCACTGAAAGGACAATAACGTGTGTCAGGTCTTCCTTTTCTAATGTTTGTGCTAACCGCTTGCCTGCGCTGAAACTATCTTCCGCTCCGGCCAACGTGACCTTGGCCATTTTTACCTGGGTGTCCTCAAAAGAGATCGCGGTGAGACTCACCGTTCCGTCGAAGACCCGAACCCCGTGGATTTCTCCGGACGTCGAACAGCCAAACAAGTGAGCGTTCGGATACATTTTTTGGATTTGTCCGAATGTGTCTTCATCTTTGAGGGCGCCGGTTTCGCCAAAAATTAACACAAGGTTAGCCTTCGATCCCATTTTGCTTTTGGTAGGCTTCCAACTGGATTTGGGCGTCCATTGTCTTTGCTCGAGTTTCATTTTGTCTCCCGGTTAGACTTTCGGAATAAAGGGTTTGATGTTAGCTCCGCTCAACAGAGCAAGGATTTCCTTTCGGCTTTCGTCCGTCAGATACTCAAACTCAAGCCCACAACCCGCCGGCGCATCTGGTGCGTCCGTGGTGCGAATCCATCGCACGACACCATTGCCCGAGATCTCTCTCGGTAGTCCCTTCGCAAATGTAATTTGGAACGATACCTTCGTGTTTACCGGCGGGATATTGTCCTTGAGGGCAACATATATACCGCCGCGGCCGATATTTATCACATGCCCTTGGCAGGCCTGGCTAAACTCTCCGAACTTAAGCTCGATAGTGCAATCGACTTGCGCCCTTTCTCCCGCTCTCGCGCTCCACACCGTGTCCCGACCAAGAGTGGCGCGTTCGACGGCTGCGAATAGCGATTTTCGATCAAATGGCTTAGGGAAGATAGCATCGACGCCCTTATGATACGCGTCCTCGGTTGTCATGTCCGCAAAACCCGTGATGAACATCACCACCGGAACATTAGGATTAAGCTCCTTGATACGATCGAGTAGTTCGATTCCGTCACCATTTGGCATGCGTACATCCGTAAGAACAATGTCGAAGTGACTGGCCTTAAAGATTTCAAATGCCTCTTTACCATTTTCTGCCTCTTGCACTTGATATCCACGCCGTTTGAAGTCGAACACAACGGCCTTTCGAAGCCCCGGTTCGTCATCCACCACCAATATTTTTACGTCCTTGGGTTCCCGCATAATCTCTCTCCTAGGCGGCCGCCTTTGCCGGTTCCGGTGCCTTTTTAGCGACCTTGATGATGAAACGCGTATTCTCGCATTGGGAATCGAGCGTTAAGCTGCCGCCGTGACTTTCCGCGATTTTTCGCGAGATTCCCAATCCTAAACCTGTTCCCTTGCCCTGTTTCTTAGTGGTGAAGAAATTTTGAAATAGTTTTTGCTGTATGGCGGGGGGAATTCCATTCCCACTGTCCGTAACCGAAATAGCGATTGAGTCGGCGCGGTTTTCCACCGTGATGCGAATCCAGCGCTCCGCTGATGTTTCGATCGCGTCAAACGCGTTGTTGAGCAAGTTGAGCAAAACCTGCGAAATCTGGCCCGGGTGGCAAGGGGCATGCGCTTCTGGCGGAACTGGATCTAGAATAATTTTGACTCCGCCTAGCCGAAACTTATCCGCGCAGAACGCCAATGTGTCTTCGATTATTTTCTTCATTTCCGTCTGCACGAGAGGATCTTTGTTTTCGTTCCTAGTCAGTGTCCGAAGCCCCTTGACGATTGTCGCAATTCGAACGGACGTCTCCTCGATACTCGAAGCCATTTCTTTAAGCATCCGACGATCGACGGGTTCCTCATCGACCAACTCGATGATCTGTCCCGCGGTGGTTCGCACGATGGCCAAAGGGGAATTAATCTCGTGGGCGATGCTGCTCGCCATTTCACCGAGAGAGGCCATTTTCGACGCCATGAAGGACTCGGCTCTCGCTTCATCCCTTTCGGCTTGCATCTGTTCAGCCCGGTTAAACACCGAATCAATCCCGTTCATAAACGGATTCGCGGTGCGCACGATGATCCAACTGGCGAGTACCGTCACGACCGCTAGTAGAAGGAGGCTGCCATAGATTCCCAGGTAGGCGCCGTACAGGAGAGCATCAACCGGCACAAGAATGCCTAAATAAGCAACGACCGTATTTCCGTTTGCGATTGGAAAGAAAGCCGAAAAAGCGGTCAATTGGCTAGCTCCTCGGTTGACTACCGGAAGGCCGGGCATCGTGAAGCCAACGTAGTCGGAAACGCCCACCCGAATCTTTTCCCTGTGGTAGCTCCCCGGTGTCAGAGCGCGCAAGCGGGCGAGAAAAGGTTCCTGAAATTGTGGAACCATGGGTTTTCCGGAGGAGTCTTTCAGGGTGGCTTCGATCGCTTCTCGGGTTGAGGCAATGACAACCTCGGCGTTAGAAACCAGCGAAAACGCTTTCAAGAAGGGATCCTGATCCAGGATATCAATCAAAATGAAGTTTTTTTTGGACCCCGAATCATTGATCGGAATGACCGAGACATGAAAGAGCCGTTGATCGATCACGAAGTATCCCGTCGTTGTTCGGGACAACTCGATCCGTTCTTCTTCCGTTATGCTTGCGCTCTTGCCCGACCACTGATGAATTTTCTTACCATTTGAAATCAGCAGTGCGATCTGTTTGTGCTCGAGGGAACGTTGTATTTCCTGGCCGCTTTCCAACTTGAGACTTAGAAAAGAAGCTCTATCGAACGAGGCTCGCCGCCACTTTTCTAGTAGTGCATGGCAGGACTGACTCGAGCCGGCCATCCAGGAAAACCCCCCCTCATTGGCGCCGTACCAAGTCATTCCGATCGACCACGCGACGCACAGCAGCAACGATACGCAGAGCACGGCCAAGATATTTCTGAGAAGATTTCCTCGCGATCCGGCTTTCATTTCCATCCGTTTATTAGACTCGGGGTATAGTAAACAAGTATCGGATTAGTTCGGCATCGCCTGGAGCATTGAATGAACGAAGAACAAAATTTTTTGCACCTGATTGCCAACCGCGTCGCAGCGGCCAAAGTCGCGGTGGAAGTGTTACTAGAACTTGGAAAGGACGCGGGTTTAGGAGAGTCGGAACAAGAACTATTGAACAGTGCGCTCAGCGCGTTAAACGATGCATCCGCGGCTATTGGACGCGAAAGAGAAAGGAAAAAAAATGTCTAAAAGTTTTCGCCGGGCCACGCCTTACGCCACGCGCCCGACAAGAAACCGAAAGCATAGACCTTCTCCGCTTCTTTTTCTGTGAACTTGAGCCGGTTCACACATGTTTCAATCGCCAGATGATACGTGATCTCCCGGTGGGAAATCATAAAGACCTGCCGCTTTGCGTCCGGGAGCGCCGTAATGTGCGGTTCGGTGAGGAGTTCCCTGTCGGCGGAATCCACTTGTTTCACCAGAGCCTTTAACTCAGCAAAATCCAGTTTAACGATCGCATGTTCAACTCGCCTGGTCAGATCTTTGAGATCGAACGGTTTAGCGATGAAACCATCGACCTTCATGGCGCGTGCCCTCAGCACCGTTTCCCTCTCGCCTTCACCCGACAAAATAAGCACGCGGGGAGGTGGTTTCTTGTTTTTACCCCCCCAGCTCTGCCGAATGGTTGTCAGCGTAGTCATCCCATCCATCACGGGCATGTTGATATCTAAGAGAATGAGATCGGGCGATGCGTTCAGGCTTCCATGGACTCCGGCCCATCCATCCCTTGCCACAACCACATGGAATCCGCGTCCCGTCAGAAATGTCCTCAATACCGTTGGAATCTGAGGATCGTCATCGACAACAAGAATGGTCTTCTGGCTATTCATGCCGATGTTCAGTCTACACTAAAGATTTTTGGTGAAATGCGAAAAAAGGACGGGGTCAAATCTTCCCGGTTGCATCGCCTGCATCAGCTTAAGCGCTTCGATAGGAGAGAGGGGCTCTTTATGCGGCATGGTGGTTGTCAATACATCAAAAATATCGCAAATGCTAACCAGTCGTGCGATCGGATCGATCTGATCGCCTTTCAAGTTGTTCGGGTAGCCCGTTCCATCGAAATGTTCGTGGTGTTGTGCGATCGCCGATCGAATTTCGGGAGGAACGCCGAGCACTCCCTCTAGCACATCGATCCCGAATTTGGTGTGTTTTTTCAGTTCTTCCCAATCCTTTTGCGGCAGCAGATCTCGATCGGAGTTGTCACGGATCCGCTGAGGGACCTTGCTTTCGCCGACATCGTGAAGAAGACCCGCAAGGCCAGCCAGTGATACTTTTTTCTCGTCGTTCTTGTACGCAAGCCGGGCAAGCGCCATACAGTAGACCGAGGTGTTTACGGCATGTTGGTGCGCAAGTTCCTCGTGAAGCGCGGTGGGGATAAGCTGCGATAGCTTTTGGGCCCCTTCGATGGCCAAATGCCCATGCTCCATGAGCTGAGCCATCGCCGGAAAAGCTTTCCTCGGATCCTCGCCCGAATAGATGGATTCGGTTTCCAGGTGTGCCGCTCCCGTCATGGCATTCGCTCGAGTTTCCATTGACGCTGAGGAATCGCCAATCAGTCCCCAGAGGAAACGCCGGTAGGCTTCCCGCTCTTCGATGGGGATATAGAAGTACGTAACATTGTTCCGATTGAGTTCTTTTAGGCGCTTCGAGGTGAAGGTGTCGCCGACTTTCCGCAGGCAGACGGGTTGCTCGGCGAGAAGGATGTACATATTGCAAGGCAGCGGAAGATTCGCGGCGACCATACGCAACGGAACGGAAAACATCCGCACTTCCCGCGAGGGGTCTTTCTTGTCTTCAAATTGGATCGTAAACGAACGCATTCAGATTCCTATCGGAATTCCGGGCGACGGAATTTAGCTCTTACTCAGAGACATTTTGAGAAGCTGGGGGTCAAAATGACCGGCCTCAGCTCGAATTTCTGCTATCGCACGTTCCGCGGAGATGGGAGCCGCCCAGGGCCGAACGCTGGTCTTGGCACTAAACTGTTCGGCAATGGCGATGATCCGAGCAAAAAGATTGATGTCCTCGCCAGCAATTCCATTGGGGTATCCCGTTCCATCATACCGTTCGTGATGGTGCAGAACGGCTTGGCACACTTGAGGGGACACTAAACAAGATCTTAAGATGGCTTCCCCCGCTTGCGGGTGCGCTCGCAAGAGTTTCCATTCTTCAGTAGTGGGCTCGCTCGGTTTGAGAAGCACTTCCTTGGGCACTTTCGTCAATCCGATATTCGCGATACAAGCGGCAAAGGAAAGCTCCTGAAGCTCGGCACCCTTAAGACCATATTTGAGGCCGATCGCGGTGGAAAAGATGCAGGTATTGAGTGAATGATTTGCAAAGTAGACCGATGGATCATTGTAACGACGCAGCAGCTTGCCGGCCAAGGCGATCTCTTTGGAAATGGCACTGGAAAGTTTTTGGGTCATTTTTTCCAGTTTTTCTAACATGGGTCGGTGGTCGTTTCCCTGGTCATCCCACGAGCGAACATAGTCAAACAGCAACGCTTTTGCCGAGAGAGCGCTGCCTTCTTCAGACTTCGTCTCTTCGTTGGGAAACTGGAGGTTCTTCTCTAAAGAGTTGATGAAGTCCTGCCATTCGCTCTTTGGGACGTAAAGGAACTGAACGGCCTTATCGAGCAACGATTTAATTCTCTCCGCGGTCAGCATGTCACCGGCCTTTCGGAGGACGATGAGTTTCCCATCTAATAAGACGTGAACGCTGTACGGGAGAGCTCTATCGGTAGACAAATACTCCACCGGGACCGCGATGAACTTAGGAAATTGGATTGCAATGCTACGCATGACAACCAGTTTCCCACTCGCATATTAAAGCGCGATAAACGCCCGTTAATAAATCTTCATAAATAGTAAATATTTAATAATTACAAATAGTTAAACACATTCTAGATCCTCATTTTTTGAATTCCTACGAGGGTGCCGGGCTTACCAGCTGGGGGGTAACCGAAGTGGGGTACTGGCCGGCGGGAATTCACTCGGGATCGCGGCGAATCGGTAGGATTGAGCGCGACATCCGGAGGCCGTTTACGGCGATAAGACAAGCTTTTCCATTGGACAGAGGTTGACCTTGCCGCGGCCATCCGCCTCATATTCGCGCCAAGCGTGCGAGATATATCGCGTCACGAGAATATCCACCGGTCGATTGGCAACTTCACGATCGAGGGCCTCTTTTAGCGCGGTTCGCAAAATGCTTCTTTGCTCATCGGAAACATACGGAATGAGTTGACCGATCGCTCCGGCGGCGGCGGCGCGTGCCTCTGGGTTTGAACTGCGCAGCGCCCGGAGGAGACGGCGGTTAAGGCCGAAGAGCTCTGTGCGGTTGCAGTGTAGGTAGCAGTTCATGATGTAGGGAATGGCCCGCTCGATCGCCGAGGCGACATCGCTGGGCGGGTTGTCCACCACCGCCATCGCCGCTTCCCCTTCCGGGGGTAGGGCCAGCGCCGTTGTTCCCAACAATATTCCTAACAAGATCAGTTTCAGATTGCGCATGCGCGCCTCCGAGACGCGACTCGTGCAAACTCATTGCCAGGGTATTCCTGGGGAATACCCACGCCAACGATGCCTAATCCGGTGACGCTCTGACAAAAAACGGCGCTAATGGATCCTGGCAGGTTTTGTCCGTTTGGAACTTTCAGAAGCGTCGCCGAGAGGGTGGGACGATTAATATCGCTAACTGGGGTGGGCAGTCCGTTGACGGTTTGGTCCCCTTCGCTGCTCAAATCGCCATCGCTTGGGTGACAACATTCACCACCCAAACCGCGGATTGGTAGGCTTTATCGGCGTCCTTCTTTTTGTAGAATTCTGAAGGGGTCAGGTCCTCGGATCCATAGAACGCGAGTTCGCGATCTCGTCGCAATGTTCTCGAAATATCGGCTAGCTTTTCGACGTGGGCGTGCAGTGATTTGGGAAGGCGCTTCGTATTCTCGATCAAAATATCACTCACATCGTGGATGCGCGGGACTTCGATGTTCGCGAAACGCAGCAGCCCCTTGAGCGCGAGTTCCACTATCTCCTGCGATTCCCGAACCGTATCGGCGTGCGCCTTGTTTTTCAGCAGCACTTCAACGGCCGCACAGCGGTGCCGCGCTCGGGTGACATAGTCCGCGGCGAGTGACTTATTCCTCATCGCCTCTCCGTACCCAGTAGGGGTGTCCGTGGGATATTTTGCGCTGAAACTGCCCTTCGGCAATCGCTTCCCTCAACGCATACAAAAAGCCCCCAATCCGCGCCGGTTCCTTTTCCCACAGAATGTGGCCATTGAGCGAAACCTCCAGCCAAAGGCTCCCACCGTCCGTCGGTGAGGCGGGAAGGTTTGCAAAATGGGGGACGAGATTGAGTTCGCGAATTTCGGTGGCGTGTTTTTTAAGGCGCTCATCCCAAACCGAGTAGTTGTTCCGTGAAACCGGTACCGTGGAATTCAGCACAATCAGCAGATCCGTATCCGAAGCCGCCGTCGCGTCTCCCCTTACTTTTGAGCCAAAGAGAATGATTCCCTCCACCGGAAGGGGGAGAGAGGCAATGTCTTTGAGCAAAACGTGGGAGAGCGAAAGTCGCGCACCGGGAACCCGCTGAACCGCTGCTTCTTGCGCCAACCGATTCCGGCAAAGTTCATTGAGAGAAAGCCCCCGGGCTCTCGATGTTTCTTGAAGCTGAGCATGAAGCTCGGGGGAAACGCGGACCACAAATTTACCCGAGGGGCGCATATAACAATAGTACCATAGTACTATCTGTGGCGGAATGGAAAATAGTCCTTTAATATTAGATAGTTCAAATTCCATTCCGTTCGCGGTAAAATCGTCGCATGTGGACTAAGGTACTTTTTCTTTTGGTGCTTTGCAGCGCAGCTCCGCTCCACGCCGAACGTCGACCGGTCGGAAATCACGCCTCGCCGGTGATTTCTGCGACGCCGACACTAACGCCACCTCCTCCCACGCCAAAAGGGCGACCCGTATGGGAACCCCCGGTGCCGACTGAGGCCGAGAGGGCCTTCGATCAGAAATATAAGGAGATGGTCGGCGTCGATAAGTGGAAGACGCCGGAGGGGGAGGGGCGGATGGATGTCTTCCAAAGTGAACTCATAAACTACGTCGATTATCTGCGCGGTTGTTGGTACAAGGCAGCGCAGCGTCTAGATGCCGAAGACAAATCGACACTGCTCACGGCTTCACAAATTCGCCAGCAGTTGAATGACGACGAGTACGATAAGCGCGAAGCGGCGGAAGCTTATTTAAAGGCTAAGGGATTGCGTTTGCTACCGGTGATGAAGCAAGCGTTGATCGACGCGAAGGCCGCGAAGGAAGAGGAAGTTATTTACCGACTGGGGCAAGTGCTCCAAGCATTCTTCGACGAATCGAATTGCGTTCACTCGGCGGAACGGTTTTACGCGGCCAAACTTTTTCGCACTATCGACCCGAAAGGGGAGTTTAAACCTTGTGCGGGGAAAGAAAAGAAATGAAACCCGCTCTCCTGTTGGCGTTGCTTTTTTCCTCGCTCGGCTTCGCCGCCCGATTCAAAGAACACCCCATTCGGAACTTAAGTCTCCTTTTGGCGCCGGATTTTCCCGCGCGAGTGAAGACGGAGGGACCGTATGACGCCAAGGCCCCGGAAGACCCTCAAGCCATCGCGCTGCTGGAAAAACACGCCGAGGCGATCAAAGGGTGCAAAGAAAAAAAAGGTACCGCACTTTCGGATTGTCTCTTAAGTGCCGCTCACGCGCTCTCGAATGCGGTTTGGAAAAAGCAGACCGGCACGGAGGGCAATGCGGACTGTTCTCCCGCGCCTTAGTGCCGGTTTCAACGCGACGATTCGCCGACTTGCACCTTAAAGTTGAGGCGGGGAGTGAATCCCCGAGAACCGGCGAAGTGCGTTTGAACCATCACTGGGGTGGGGGTCGAGATGCCGTTGACATTCACCTGGAGACGAATGGCGATCGAACGAAGGGTCGGAGGATCGGATCGAGCCGCCAAGATATCTTCAATGCACGGACCGAGCTGGCGGGGGAGGTGCTTCACCATTTCGGGTTCGGGAATTCGCCGATGAAGCGTGCCATCGGCATCGACCGTCTCGTAAGCTATGTCGGAAAATTCGACGTCGCGCACAAACGAAAAACCATCCATTTTCTCAAACCGCGCCGTCCAGATTTCGCGAATGTCGTAGCCGCGACTCATCACCTGGACCAGATTTCCTTTGGCGAGGCGGGGGTCTTGCCATTGGTTGGTTTGGCCTCTATGAATCGGCTCGGCGCCGAGGCGTTCATAGAGGATGGTCCGGGATCCCTTCTTCACTTGTTCCCCAACCTGGTGATTAAAAACTTCCCATACCGTTAGTGTCGGCTTGTAGACTCGAGGCGTTTCGCCCGGTTTGTGCGTCATGGGGCCGACAAACAATCCGAATGCGTTTGCGGTTTCTTCGACTAAGGCCCCCAGTCCATCGTCGGCGAACATGCAGTTCGCGTGGATGGTGGCGCCCAAAAAGACCTGTCCCCGAATAAAGTAGTCGCGGGCGATACCCGGGTGCCAGTGCACAAAATCTCCTTGCGGCAGTAACTCCGGGCCCCACCACGGATAGGCGGTCGGTGGATCCATCCGAAAACCAATCGGGGCGAGCCGTCTTTCCAAGAGCTCCGGCGTACGCTTGACCGCAAACAGTCCCACCACTTCCCCGATACCCGGCGGGTTCCCGGGGACGGAACCGTCTCGGTGATAGACTAAGATTTCGTCGTGATCCTCCACGCGCATCCATCGGAAGTAGTTTCGTATCCAGTCGCTTAATACGGCCGGTGAGACTTTGCCTTCTCGCTCGAGGTAGCGCTTGATGCGCGCCGCTTCGAGGAAGGGGGCGAGTTGATCCATACCCGACTCGTCGAAAAGCTTGGGTGGGTAAGATCGCGTAAAGAAGGTCGCCCGCAGCCGCTGCTGCTTGTACTTCACTTGAACCGACATTCGGTCGAAATCGGCCATGCCGGCGGCGGAAGTGAGTAGCGCAAAAAAAGCCAACCGGATCATCGCAGTATATCCTTTGCTCCCTCGAGCGCTGCGGCGGCGATCGTTTTAGCATCGATACGTTGGTCCGATACATACGTCACGCAATGGCCGACCACGAGGGCGTGGATGGCGACGGCCTTTTTCCAGTGGGTGCTCTTTGGATCGATGGGACTTCCATCGGTTAAGATCGCGTACACTCGTCCGGTACCCAGTTCGCGAAACTCCGTGGTCAAGGTGCGGTAGTGCGGGTCAAAACTCGCCAAGTGCCAGAGCAGAGAGATAACGGCGCTGTGTTCGGGGTGGCTCTCTAACCATTCAAACGTCCCTTCAATGTAGGCGCGCAGCCGATCGGCGCGGGTTCGGCTACTGTTCATGCGGTCGCCGACAATCGAGGCACCGGCGGCATAAGCAAACCGGATGGCCGAATCGATCAGCGTGTTCCACGTGGGGTAGTGGTAGGCGACGTGAGGCCGTTTCAAACCGCAGATTTTTCCTACCGATTCATAGTTGGTACCGGCCCAACCGTGTTTGGCGACGCAGGCCAAGGTCGCCCGGAGTATCTCCAGTTTCCGCAAATCGCCCTTGCGCAGCTCGGCCGGCGTAATCTGTCGGTAAAGGCTCTCGGGCTTCGGGGAAGGGCGCTTTTTCATGGGCCAAAGCTTATAGCCCGATTTGCCCTCCGGGCTCAAGTCGCCCTTCTGACTGCGCGAAAAAAAGGCCCGGCTACCCTGACGGGAGCCGGGCCTAGTATTTTTCTCACTGGGCCAGCTTAAAAAGAGCCGTTTAAAAGCCGGTCGGCAAGAAAGCTTTAGCCGAACCCGTCGGGGCTTAATTTTTCCCCGCGCCCGCCTCCTTGGGTCGATCCGTTTTGGCGGGATCCAGTTCGGTGATCACGAAGATCGGGACGCCGGTACTCACGTGGCGAATCACCGCAAGGAATGGGTGATCCGCAATGACGCTGGGTTTGGCGGGTGCGATCGATTCGAGACCCCCGCCGTACGTGACGAAGGAACCTTCACTACCCAGTTCGTGGGTTTTCACCAGAGCGGCGTGAACAACCTTACCAAGTTTGGGCGCATTACCGTCCTCAAACATTTTGGTGAGCTCCGCTTGGGTAGACATCACCAAGGGCATCCGTTTCCGCAAGGCGTCGACGATTTCGGTGCGCAACTCCGTCTTCACTTCCCAGCGGGGTAGGCCGAGGGCATCGAGCTCGGTCACTTCCAGGGACGAGAGCCATTTCGAGTAGTTGGCTTCGGTCAGTAGGCGCGAAACCCGATCGAGCGCGGCACCGGGTTTTTCCCCCGTGCCAATCGTGGGGACAATCAAGTCCATAATAAACTCGGCGTTTTCGTAGGGAAGACTCACTAACTGAAACCCATTTCCCGCGTAGTAAGGGAACTTGGTCTCCCGATGAAACATCATCGGTTTTTTGGCCGTAGACCCGTCGACTAGCTGAAAGTCGTAGTCCTCGGTCGTATTTTTGAGTTGGAACAAGAACTGCCAGGGCGACTGGAAATAGCCCGCATTGACCAAAAACCAACCGTCCGGTCGGTCCTCTTCCTTTAGTAGCTTAGGGATCATTTTGCGGGTTTGGCCGGAGATATAGCCATTGATTTCATCAATGAGATTGGGAGCCAGGAAGTCACGGGTCCAAGCTTCCGCACCGTAGTTTTGGTGCAACGTCTTCGCAAACTGCGACTTGAGCACGATGCCCTCGTCCACGCCGACGAGGTTTCCGTAGGCTAAGGTCGCGCCCTTGCCAATATTGCGCAGACTCTTATTGAGTTCGAGCATTCCGCTTTGAAACTGGGCGGCGCTGAGCTTTTCTAGTCCCCCCATCGCCTTTTGCATTTCTTTGCCGGTGTTGCCCACGGCGCCCGTTCGGAGCATCGAGAGCATGCTCATCACACTGAAGGGAGACGTCGCAGTCGACTTGCCGGTGGCTTTGGACAAATCACGATGGAGGCTAAAGCCAAATTCCATCATGCCGCGTTTCACTTCCGCGCTTTCCTTCGATTTCAGACCTTTACCGGCCTTGGTGATGGCTTCAGTGAGGATGGCGCTTTGCTCATCATCGGCGGCGAATGACAGTAGCCCCATGAGTAGCGCGAGCCCAACGGCGCTCTTACGTAACCATGAATGACGCGAGTTCATCTTTATCTCCCCGTAAATCCTTGCTGGGAGAGCTATTCGCCGCTTTTCAAAGCGTCAATGATATTTTTAACGGGTGTTAAAAATATACTTAGCGGCTGTGCCAGATGCGATGGCCCTTCTCGTCGCCTAAGATCCGGCGGAACATTCGGACCTCGCTATTGGGCAACGGGTTGTGAAGGATATCGAGTGCGCTAAATGCGTAGCTGTTTCTAATGGCTAGCACCCCCCTGACTGCGCAGTCTTAGACCGCCGGGGGCATCTGTAAACCTTTTTTTGGCAGGATGTCCAAAAACTGTTAGCGGCTATTGGGACAGGGCTAATCCGACGGTGGTTCCGACTAGGATCTGGGACCCGTATTTTGAAACCCCACCGGTGATGGTCGTCGCGGGCAGCCCATCGGTTGCGGTATAGACGGTAAAAGTAGAACCGCTGTCGTTCGAAACGCCCAGGCCTGCGGTGGCACCGACGATCACTTGCGTCCCGGAGACGTAGACACTGGAAATCACGTCCGTGCCGGGGGTGCCGATAAAGTGATTGGTAAAGTTTGCGCCGCCATCAGTCGAAATGGCGACCCCGTTGTTTGTCGCGGCCGCAACCAAAGTGGCGGTGGCGGCAACGGCATTCACGACATTGCTACCCAATCCATCTCCGGTGGTGCGGTTGGTAAACACGGTACCGCCGTCGGTGGCGATAGCTAGTCCATTGGCGGTCGCCGCGTAGACATTGGCCCCGACCGCATAGACGCCGTTCACCGTATTGCTGCCCAGGCCATCGGCCGTAGTGCGGTTTGTGAAAAGAGTACCACCGTCGGAGGAAATGCCGACGCCGGCGGAGGTAGCGGCGTAGACATTCAAGTCACTGGCAAACACTCGGTTTACCGTATTGCTGCCCAGCCCGTGAGCGGTGGTTCGGGTGCCAAAACTCAATCCGGAATCCGCGGAAATTCCAAGGCCCGAGTTTGTCGCTACGTAAATATTGCTGCCATCGGCATGTACTCCGCCGTTGAGTGCGTTCGCCGGAAGGCCGTTCGTCGTAGTCCGGGTCGCGAACGTGTTGGCACCATCCGTTGAAATCGCCAGTCCCCCAGAGGTCGCCGCAAAGATCTGGGAGGAGTTGGCGGAGACACCGTAGAGGGTGGTGGTGGGCAAGCCTTGAGTCGAAGCGTAATTCACAAACGTCTGCCCGCCATCCGTCGAAATGGAAAGCCCTCCGGCAGTGGACGCCACCACCTTCGATCCCGATACCCAGACTCCAAACGTATAGTCATTCCCCAATCCATGGGCGGAGGTGCGATTGATGAAGGAGACCCCGCCGTCGGTGGAGATAGCGAGTCCCCCTTGGCCGGCCACGTAGATATTCGTCCCGTCCGTGGCCACCATATGGGTGTTGTTATTTCCGAGGCCATCGGCCGTCGTCCGGTTCGTGAAGAGCGTTCCACCGTCCGTGGAAAGACTGACTCCGTTAACGGTAGCGGCGACGATCATCGAGCCAACCATCGTGATGCCGCGTGTGGTGTTATGACCCAGGCCGGCCGCGGTCGTGCGATTGGTAAAAGTCGATCCGCCGTTGGTGGAGATACTCACCCCACCCGCGGTTCCGACCAAAATGATATCGTCGGCGGCGTATGTGGAGTAGACCGTGTTGCTCCCGAGACCATTGCCCGTGGTGCGCGTCGTGAACGTGGCGCCACCGTCCGTCGAGATCGAAAGGCCTCCGGTGGTCGAAACGAAAAGTGCGTTGCCGTGCTCCATCACGTTCCAAATAAAATTGCTACCTAACCCATTGGCGGTGCCCAGGTTGGTAAAGGTGTTTCCGCCATTGGTCGAAACTCCCAGTTTATCGTTCGTCGCGACATAAAGTTTCGAGTTGCTCGCCCAAACAGCGTTGACCGAGTTGTGGTTCAAGCCATTTGCGGTCGAACGCGTGGCGTACGTATTTCCGCCGTCATTGCTAATTGCGACACCCGAGTTGGAGGAGGCGTAAGCTACCCCATTGAATTCCAGGTAATTTTTGGCGGAGGTATTGGGAAAGCCAATGCTAGCCGTTCCCGACTGCGGGAAAGTTAGGAAAGCGGCCGCGGTCGGAGCGTTACTAGCTTCATTGGTTGTGGCGCTTTCCCTTCCTTGGGGGCCGATCGCTACGAGGCGGTAATAATAAACGACTCCATTGGTTAGCCCGGAATGGGTGTAGGGGGACACGACGTGGGCAATCTGGTTGCTGTAACCGTTTACGCCGGGGCTCGTGCTCCAATAAATTTTGTAGTTCGTTGCCCCTTCGACATCGGGCCAGGTCAAAATATTTGCGGCATTGCGCTGTGCGACGGAAAGCCAAAGCGGTTTGTCGATAGTGGGTCCGGCGCAGTCGGTTTCGGGACAGAGCGCTAGCCCCAGGCCACACCCCGGAAGGGCGAAGATGAAAAATGAGGCCGACAAATCGAGGAGAAAGCGTCGCATAGCTCACCCTAGCGGAGTATTATTGGGACAGGGCCAGACCGACGGTGGTACCGACTAGGATCTGAGACCCGTATTTCGAAACTCCACCGGCGATGGTAGTCGCGGGCAGTCCGTCCGCCGCAGTGTAAACCGTGAAAGTCGATCCGCTGTCATTCGAAACGCCCAGTCCGGCGGTAGCCCCGACGATCACTTGCGTGCCGGCAACATAAACACTCGAGACCACGTCGGTGCCGGGGGTGCCGATAAAATGGTTAGTAAAGTTCGTGCCGCCGTCGGTGGAGATGGCGATTCCGTTGTTGGTGGCGGCGGCAATTAGGCTCGCCGTGGCCGCGACCGCATTTACCACGTTACTTCCAAGCCCGTTGGCGGTCGTGTGGTTGGCAAATACCGTGCCTCCGTCGGTGGCGATGGCCAGTCCGTTCGCCGTTGCCGCATACACGTTGGCCCCAACCGCGTAGACGCCGTTCACGGTGTTGCTACCGAGACCGTCGGTCGTCGTCCGATTCGTAAACAGGGTTCCGCCGTCGGTGGAAATGGAAATTCCTGCCGAGGTCGCGGCATATACGTTTGCGCCGCTGGCAAAAACTCGATTCACCGTATTGCTGCCCAGCCCGTGAGTGGTTGTGCGGGTGGTAAAACTTGCTCCGGAGTCCGTCGAAATGCCCATCCCCGCGCTCGTTCCTACATAGACGTTGCTGCCATCGACGTAAGTGCCGCCGCTCATGGAAAGTACCGGAAGCCCGTTGGCGGTGGTGCGGACCACGAAAGTTTTGGCGCCGTCCGTCGAAATCCCTAGTCCCTGGGCGGTCGCGGCAAAAATCTGCGAGGTATTGGCGGAAACGCCGTAGGTGGTGGTACCCAGGGTCGAAGCGTAATTGACAAACGTTTGCCCTCCGTCGGAGGAAATGGAGAGCCCCGCGGCGGTTGACGCGACCACTTTCGAACCGGACACCCAAACCCCGAAGGTATAGTCGTTGCCTAGACCGTTGGCCGCGGTGCGATTGGTAAAGGAAGCACCCCCGTCGGTGGAAATCGCGAGCCCCCCTTGGCCGGCCACGTAAATATTCGTCCCGTCGGTGGCCACCATGTGGATGTTATTGCTACCGAGCCCATGGGCCGTGGTGCGATTCGTAAAAAGCGTGCCCCCGTCCGTGGAAATCCCCACGCCATTGAGAGTGCCCGCGACGATTGTCGAGCCGATCATGATGACGCTGCGACAGGTGTTGTGGCCGAGGCCCGCAGCGGTCGTCCGATTGGTAAAGTTAGCTCCGCCGTTGGTGGAGATACTCACCCCACCCGCTGTTCCCGCGATGACCATCGTGTCGTTCGCGTAAGCGGAGTAGACGGTATTGCTGCCCAATCCGTTTCCGGCGACGGTGCGAGTCGTAAATGTCGTACCGCCATCGGTGGAGATGGAAAGACCCCCCGTGGTCGCGGCGTACAGCGTGTTGTTATATTCCCAGAGGTTCCAAACGAAATTGCTGCCCAAGCCATTGGACGTGCTTAAGTTCGTGAAGGTGTTTCCGCCGTTCGTCGAAACGCCCAGTTTGTCGTTCGTGGCAACGTACAGCTTCGAACTATTCGCCCAAACGGCGTTGATCGAGTTGTGGTTCAACCCATTTGCGGTGGAACGGGTGACAAAGGTTTTTGCGCCGTCGCTGGTCACCGCGACGCCGGAGTTGGTGGCGACGTACGCCACTCCGTTGAATTCCAGATAGTTTTTTGCGCTGATGTTGGGATACCCAATATTGCCCGGGGCGGATTGGGGGAAGGTTAAAAAAGCGGCCGCCGTCGGAGCGTTACTCGCTTCGATCGTGGTGGCGCTAATTCTTCCCGACGAGCCGACCGCGACGACGCGATAGTAGTAGGCCATGCCATTCGTTAGGCCGGTGTGAGTATAGGGCGAGGTGACTTGGATCAGCTGATTGCTCGTCGCCGTCACGTTTGGGCTGGTGCTCCAATAAATCGTGTAGGACGCCGCGCCGGAAACCTCGGGCCAAGTCAAAATATTCGCGGCATTGCGCTGGACGACCGAAAGCCACGCGGGCTGGTCGATGAGCGGACCCGCGCAATCGACATCCGGGCAAATGGCCAAGCCCATCCCGCATCCAGACAGCAGAGTCAGGCCGATGAAAACCAAGGTTTTTTTGAATAGGGATTTCATGGGGCTCCAAATAGGTAGCGGCGTGACTGCCCCCATAGCCTCTAGAATATCGAAAGAAAATCGCCCAAAAATGCCGATTGTGCGGTCGATGCTAAAAGATACGTAAATTCGTGCGTTTAGTCTAGCCGCGGCGGGCCGCGTTTTCGTGAACTGGAAGCGGGGGAGGGGGGGAACCCGGGGGCGTTGAAGCCCCCGGATTCTTTAATCAACTACCATTTAGGACTGGCCACCAGACCCCGGAACAAAACGCTCCCGGTCTGGGTGTCGCGGAGGGCGAACAAGAAGGCGCGATCGAACTTCACCGCTTTCTGCGGCAAGGCGACGCTCTCGGCGCGGGCTACCACGGCCGTAACCGCGGCGGCTTTGAACCCACCTTCTTCCATCTCAACGACCGCCTTTTGCAAAACGGCAGAGATGTAAGGGGTTTCGCGGCTGCTTTCACCCATGGGCTTGAACTCCGCTCGACCGGACTGAAAGGCACGTTTCATGTCCATTTCCTGCAGGAAGTCGTTCAACAGCTTGGGGCCTTCTTCCGTGTAGGCATATTTGAACTTCGGCACGTGGAGTTCCAGGGTTTCGTCTTGCAACGCCGCCACTGCCTTTTGGTAGTCCTTCCCGGTCAGGCTCGCGGCCAGTTTGCGGGCGTCGGTCTTGGTGCTGGGTAGAATCAAGTCGAGAACAAAGTTTCCTTTGCCCGTGCACTCGAGGTCTTTGGATCCCGGCGATTGAGGCGCACTCTTCCCGCAGAAGGGCAGGCTCACCATATCGAAGTCTTTCGCCGCGGCGTGGCCGGCGTTTAACTCCGGCTGTACCATCATCATGACATCGATGGACTTCTTGGCGGCGCTGGTAAAGCTAGTGACTTGACCGGCGTCGGCCCTCGCCGTTTTGGTTTCGTAGGTCATGTGCTTTTCAAACGGTTGCAGCCATTTCGATTCGAAAAAGATCGCATTGAGCAAGATGGCCGCCATGTCGTCATCCAGCTCTTCTAGGATCGTCGGAATCAGTTTCTCGGTATTGTCGCTGCACCACTGATTCAGCTTCACCACCGTGGAGGGGTCGCTGAACGGAAAGCTATAGGCCGGGACATCCTTCGCTTTCGACGGGTTGTAGTACTTGCCGATGTCGTTTTTGAAGCCCTGGCTGAAATTGAAGAAATTACTATTGGCCCAGATCGAATTGGCCAAGTGGATTTTTTCTTCGCTCTTGCGACCGAGCAAGGAACTCACCAAGGCGCTGACGCCCTTGTTAAGATCTTCCTTCGAAATGCCGGCCAGTTGCAGCGCCGTCGCGATTTCTTTGCGCGTGTCACCTTCGGCCCCGGCCTGCGCCATGCTCAGCGCGACGAAGGCGCTGAGGGGAGAAATCAATACGTTCGTATCGGCCTGCTTCTCGCTGGCTACGGATTTCTTGAAAAGCAAATCGCCGAACTCATTGTTGGCGGTGGTAAACTTTGATGGGGCGGCGGCCGCGGCTGGCAACGCCAGCATCGCACCGAGTGCCCAAGTAAACTTTTTCATACGGAACCTCCTATTTGGTGCGTCCTTGAAATACCCGTCTCCGGGGCAAGTCAACGAATGTAACGCCGGTTAAAAAATTTCCATTAACGGAAACGACGCCACGTGCCTTTCCGAGCCATTTGGCGCGACGTATAAAAGGCTTCGAGGCCAGGCACGATGCAACGAAACTGGGGACCGTTAACGGCACGGTTGGAGGTCAGACGATGAACCCTTGGCATGATGTCGAAGTGGGCGAACAGGCTCCCGAATTTGTCGCCGCCGTCATTGAGATCCCTAAAGGATCCAAGATTAAGTACGAGCTAGACAAACAAAGCGGTCTGATCAAAGTCGATCGGATTCTTTTCAGCTCGGTCCACTATCCCGCGAACTACGGTTTTATTCCGCAGACCTACTGCGAGGATCACGATCCTCTAGACATTCTGGTGTTGGGACAAGAACCCGTCGTCCCGCTTTCGATTCTGAAGGCGAAGCCCATCGGCGTGATGCGGATGCTCGACCAAGGTGAAGCCGACGATAAAATTATCGCCGTTCACGCCGACGATCCCGAGTACGCGCACTACGTCGACATCAATGGTCTGCCGCCGCATCGCCTCGTGGAAGTCAGTCGGTTTTTCGAGGACTATAAGAAATTGGAAGAAAAATCGGTTGTGGTAGAAAAATTCTTTGGTCGCAAAGAAGCGCTCGAGGTGATTGTGGCGGCGCGCAAGCTGTACACTTCGCAAAGCGCGAAACTGCGCGCCGATTCTCGCACTTAGCGGGTCAATTTCGGCTCGGATCTTGTCCCCCGGAACAGCCCAAAACAAGCAGATGGGTTCCCGCCTGCGCGAGGTACTCCGGAATGCGGGCGCGCGAGGCCTTGTCGAACGCCAAGATTTCGGGGCGCCGAGCGACTTCGCGAAGGAAATGGATGATGGCGTGCTGCACCTGAATCATGCGCTGCTTCCGCTCTTTGGGAGGGGCATCGGTGCGAAATGCTTTCGGGCCACGTTGGAGGAACTGGGAAATGGCGTCGAATTGGCTCACGATGGCGACGGCGAGCTCGATGAAAGTCCCGTTTCGGGCCGATCCATCGGAATTTAGGTAGAGCCGATCGAAAAGGTAGTAGAGCACGATGTCGTGTTCCCCGCGTCGCTTTCCAAATGAGAGTCCGGAAACCTTTTCGTCGGGTAGGTTTTTGTGGGCAATCCAAGGGTCGCCGGCCCAAGTTCCGTAAAACTGCACCGTCACCCGTTCGCCGGTTTCCCAAGGGAACCGTTTGGTGCCGGGGTACGGCAGGATGTCAGCGACAAGGTGAAGCGCTTCGGCGAGCTGGCGTTTATAAAGGCGTTTTGTTTCGGGCCAGAGCTTCTGGTGGAGTTCGTAGTTGAGGCGATAGGAACCGGGGAAGGGAACCGCGCCTAATCCGGTGGATAGAGTCAGTAAGAGGGTTAAAGAAAAAAACCGCATGGCGAAATTAAGGGGTTGGAAACCGAGCGAGTAATCCGTGAATGAGGATGGCGGCGGCGGCCGACACATTGAGTGACTGCACGTTGCCGCGCAACGGAATTTGCAACTTCCAGTCGCAGAGCTTCTCGGTGAGCGACGACATTCCTTCCCCCTCCGCACCAAGCACCAAAACGATTTTTTCGAAATCGGGCATATCGGCCAGGGATGTTGCGCCCTCGGTGAGCGTCGAGCCCACAATCCAGTAGCCGCTTTCTTTCAGTTGTCGAAGCGCCTCGTTTAGATTGGCCACCGAACAAAGGGGCAGGGTGGCGACCGCGCCGGCTGAAGCGGCGAGCACGGTTTGCGTCACGGTGGCGCTGCGATTGCGGGGTAGAATGAGTCCTTTCACCCCGAGCGCTTCCGAGGTCCGGCAGATGGCGCCCAGATTTTGGGGATCCTGCACATGATCGAGTGCGACGAGAAGTGCGCGGTTCGTGTTCTGCAGTTTGGCGATGAGCGCTTTGAGTTCTAGAAAATCAAAACCGAGGATATGGGCAATGGCTCCTTCGCCTTCACCGAGGCCCTTATCGCGCGAAGGCTTGATGCCATGGGCGCGAGCGCGTTGTTCGATGGCGGCGAGCCGTGGGCTCGGCCGATCCGCGATTCGAAGGGAGCGGATGACCTCCGGTCGGTGTTCGAGCAGGTGTTCGATGGCCCTCAATGAGCTGGTTTCCATCATATGAAGAGCCGATCCAATACTTGCTTGGGTTCCCGCGCCTCGATGATGGGGCGTCCCACGATAAGGAGATCCGCTCCCCACTCGAGCGCCTCCGTGGGCGTGGCAACCCGTCGCTGATCGTCGCGAAAAACCTCTTGGTGGAGTAGGCGAATGCCTGGTGCCACCAGTAAGAAACCGGGTACCGAACGTTTGCGCAAATCCTGCAATTCGTGCGGGGAGCAAAGCACACCGGCCAAGCGGCATTCCATTCCTAGCCCCGCCAGCCGTTGGACCATTCCGCTCTCCGATTCCGGCCATCCCCAATTGTAAGAGTCGGGGGCCCCTTGACTGGTGAGCAAGGTCACGCCCAAAAGCTTCATCCGGGAACCGCGGCAAGCACTGCCCGCCGCCTCGAGCATGGTCTTTCCCCCCAAGCAGTGGACGGTGGCGAACTCCACCCCCATCGCGGCAAAGCGCTCGATGGTTTTCGCCACGACATTGGGGGTGTCGTAGAGCTTTAAATCGATAAAAACCTTCTTTTTGCGATCGTGCAAAAAGCGAATGGTGTCGAGCCCAGCGGAGGTGAAAAGCTGGGGCCCGATCTTATAGCGTTCGATGCGGTCCCCGAGCTGATCTACCAAGTGGTAGGCGGCATCCGCGTTTTCGTAATCGAGGGCAACGACCACTTTTTCGAGCGTTTCCGGCATCGCGCCTTATTAGCTGTCTTGGAGAGTTTCTTCAACCCTTTCCGGAGCTTGGGCCTGTATACGGGGAGCGTACAGGCGTTGGTCAGTATAAGGGGCTGATTTCAGGCTGCTTTCGGGCTCGGTTGGGGGACCGACTGAACGTTGAGCACCTGGTGTATACAAACACGCATACCCATGGCCACGAACGCCCCGGCACACCGGTTGCAATTTATTCCTTCGAACGCTGAGGTAACAACTATGAAGCACGGATTGAAATTCTTCGACTACGGCATCGCGACCTTCATCCTGGTAGCGGGATTCTTGATCGCCTTCGCCCCGAACGAAGCGCGCGCGGAACGGCCCGGCGCCACGAATCCGCTGCAGTTCATCGGGCAGCTTGGACAAATGGGCTTCTCGCAAGGCGGCGGGGTTTTCCTTCCCACCGCGGTACTCCAATCGATGGGCGAAGGAGACGTTTCGCCGATCATGCAATACGTTTTGGTGAACTCGATGTTCAACCAGTGCATTAAAGATATTAAGAAGTACACGCCAAACGAACGCGATCCGTTCACGGTGGCGAAATCGAAATACACCTACGGTATCTGCCGCCTGAATCGG
>CAZFMF010000042.1:0-28269 GCA_964519985.1 uncultured Pseudobdellovibrionaceae bacterium
CGCCCGCGACTGAACTCCACCGTTTCAAAGGTATCCGAACCGCGTTTCACTTCCACCCGTTGCACGCAACCGTAGGCGTCGTCCCAGCCGATGGCGCGTAGGGCCGGGCGCAGATCGGTCGGGTAGTCGATGTAGATCTTGGAAAGGAATCGGCGGGTCTCGTTAATCGGCTGCTCGGGCGTGGGATCGTTTGCGAAAGGATCGACGTTTCCCGAAGGCTCGATCGCACACCCGATCAAGCTAAGCGTCATCACCAAGGCTATCCAATTCCGAACCATTTTTCCTACCCCCAACCGCCGCAGCGCCATTGTGCAAGCGATAGGCCACGCATTTCCCGAAGGAGTTTTCTTTGTTCCGTGCGCAAAGGGCGGGTTTTTGGCTCCCGGTGACATTTTCTGTCACCGGCGACAAATTCGGCTACTTGATCGCCACCGCGAAAAATGAGAAAACCGGCGTGGGGATAGATCGATGAAACGGGTTGCACTTCTACTCTTAATTCTGCTGGGCAGCGGTTGCGGGCGCGGGGTAGTACCCGGCCAGACGCCTGTCGTTCAGAAACAAGCGCTTCAAACCCGTACTTTCTATGTCATTGGCGATTCGCTTTCGGCCGGCTATTTGCTTAACCCCGACGCCGCCTATCCCGTTTTGGTCAAAAAGCAGCTGCAGGCGAAATACCCGCAAACTCAGTTCGAGCTCATTAACGATTCGATTCCCGGTTCGGAAACCTCTTCGGCGATGGCGCGGATGCAAAAAGCGGTGACGCTTCACCCCGATGTGGTTTTGTTAGAGCTCGGGGCCAACGATGGGATCAGTCAGCGCGCCCCGAAAACGATACGGGACAATCTCATTGCTTCGATTCGGCTCGCGCAGGAAAACGGAATCAAGGTGGTTTTGGCGGGAATGTTGATGCCGTTGCATGGGTTCCAGTATTCGCTGGAGTTCGCGACCGTCTTCCGCAAGGTGCAAGCGGAGACCAACGTGGTCCTGATCCCGTTCCTGCTCCAAGGCGTCGCCGCTAAGCCGGAGCTGAACCTCGACGATCGGATCCATCCCAATGAAAAGGGACAAGCCGTCGTCGCGGATACCGCGCTGCCTTACATTGAACAGGCGCTCTTTTCGGAATCCGGAAAATAGGCCGGCGATCCCCTAGGGTGAGTCATCGCGCCCAGCTTTCCTTCGCGGTGCTTCCGTCCCCAGAGCTCTCTACTCCGGCGCCGGAGTGAAGGTTATTCGCGGTCTTATCCAGCTAACGAAATTGGGTCCTATCGATCAACCGCACCTTCTCGGCCGAGAATCTCCCTTGCGATCACAAGACTCTGTATTTGGTTGGTTCCCGCTCCTATTTCACCCAGCTTCGCGTCGCGCATCAGCCGTTCCACCGAAAACTCCCGTGTATATCCATAGCCACCCAATACTTGAATCGCATCTAAAGTCACTTCAGTCGCCGCGCGGCCGGCAAAAAGTTTTGCGTAGCTCGCCTCCATTGTGATGCGAGCGCCAGCTTCAAGTTTTTTGGCTGTTTCGTAAACCATACACCGGGCGGCATGCAATTTTGTTCCCATGCGAGTAATTAAGTCCTGAATGAGCTGAAAATCAGCGATCGGTCGACCAAACTGGCGTCTCTGCTTTGCGTACGCAACGGCTTGGTTAAAAGCGCCGTTCATGAGACCAAGGGCAATGCCACTAAGAACGGCGCGCTCGACGTCAAGTCCAGCTAGGGCTACATAGGCGCCCTTGTCCTTTGCGCCAAGAATATTTTCCGCAGGAACGCGGCAGTTGGAAAAATATAGGGGATTGGTAGGGCTTGCACGCATTCCCATTTTGCGTAAAGGTTGGCCGACACTAAAGCCCTCGGAGTCTTTCTCCACAATGAACGCGGTGATTCCTTTTGCGTCGGTGCCGGTGGTGGTCCGGGCAAATATGATGAATGTTTCGGCTACGGAACCATTGGTAATAAACATTTTGGATCCGTTTAACTGAAATGCCCCCTTTTCTTCATGGGCTTTTAGCTGAATGCCCATGGCATCCGACCCATGGTCAGGTTCCGTCAAGCCCACGCCGCTAACTTCTTTCCGGTACACAGATCAGGCAAATACTTCTGCTTCTGGTTTTCGTTTCCAGAGCGAAGCAAGTTATGAATTCCCAGAACGGCGTGTGCCCCATAAGAAAGAGCAGTGCCGCCGCAGACAGCCGCAATCTCTTCGCACACGACAGTTGCAGAAAGAAAGCTTCCGTCTGATCTTCCGAATTTTTCAGGCGCAAGTATGCCCAGAAGGCCCGCCGCTCCTAGTTCATCGAAAAAGGAACGCGCGAATTCCTCTTTCTCATCAAGCTGGTCGGCGAAAGGCGCCAGTTTCTCTTTAGCCAGACGACGCACCAAAGCGCGTACTTCGTCGGCATCACTTCCAAGTTGGTAATCGATATCCATCACTAGGACCATATCTCAGATTGCGTTTGGGGAGAATTCTGTAAATTCTGCATTATGTACGTGCCAGCTCTTCCACTCTAAACGCACTTACGGCATGTCCCTCGGGCCGCTGCAGACTTCCGCGTGGGACCTCTACCCAGGGCGGGCTGCGCCCCTCGGATGCTTGAGTCACTGCGATAACTTCAGTAGGGTAGACGCCATGGTCCCCTATCGAACCGTGTTTGAAGAGTTGGAAAAGCGGAATATCCGTTATCTCATCGTCGGCGGATTCGCCGTCAACTTTCATCAGGTTCAGCGAGCTACGGTGGACTTGGACTTGATGGTTCAGCTCGAAAAGCCAAACATCCTTAAGTTTCTTAAGTTGATGGAAGACTTGGGATTCAAGCCACGGGCACCGGTCCCGGCGGCCGATTTTGCCGACGAAAACAAACGATCCGAATGGATAGAGAAACGGGGCATGCTCGTTTTCTCTTTTCACAACACGGATAATCCTTTGGAAGTGATCGATGTCTTTTCCAAGGATATGGCTCCATTTAACGACCTTTGGGGTCGGCGGAAAGAGGTCAGCGCTTTTGGAAGAGTGCTGAAAGTGATAGGTAGAGCGGACCTCATCGCGTTAAAAAAAATCGCAGGGCGAGAACGAGATCAACAGGATGTCAGAGAACTTTCAAAAACCGAGCAGTGAAGAATACTGGGGAGAAACTCCGATCCTGACGGCGGAGCAGACTATTCAATGGTTGGAAGGCCATCGCCGCCTAATGTTCGAGGTCTGGGAGCAGAATCCGGGAAGTCGGGAAGAATGGGAAAAAATCAATCAACCGTCGTATTCCCGGTGCTTTACCGACTAGAATCTACTCCGGCGCCGGAGTGGAGGTTATCTGCCGGTTTGACCCGATTGACGAAAAGGTACTTAGCGAAAATGTACCCGTCGGATTATCCGGCACGCCCTCAAATCTCAAATTCGACGTCGACAATATTTGTGGGGTCAGGCTGATCCTCATCCGAGGCCATGCTGTAATCGGAAAAAGGTTTATCTCTTTCCGTAATCGCGGCTTTAACCCCCTTCTTTTTGGCCAGCTCGATAAAGTGTTTTGCGTCAGGAGTATTTCGCATAAGCCCGTCTAAGATGCTGCCAGGGTTTGCGTAGAGGAAAGGTCCATGTTTTCGAAGGCATTGTTTACGACGAGTTTCATCGCGGCTAGCTGAGACGAGGGAATGGTGCGAGGATTTCCCGGCGACAGATCCTCTGTCGGATGTGGTAAAATGTCCGTGTTAAATTGTTGGTTTGGCTCGCATTTGTATGGAGGTTAGGTGCGAATCGGAGCTTTTCTCGCTCTATCCGTAATAGTGGGGGCGCAACCCCAGGTTTTGTTCGGCGGACAGCCCGTTCCCCTCCGCTTATGGGATCCGCGGACGAGGCCTGAATACAACTGCCGGATGGCTTTGGCAGCTTTATCGGACGAAAGCGCCGATAAGGTATCGATGGACGATAACCTCGAGCGGATCAGTAATGACGAGTCTTTCATTAGAGCCGTGATTGACTCGTTGAATTTAAACAGGAGCGTTCGAGCTTTGCGGGTTCGACTGGAGCGTCATAAAAAAGGTTTGCACAGTCTTTCAGACAAGCTGGTTCGATACCCCGGGCCGGACGACGGGTTTTCAAAAGCGGAACTTTTTCTCCCAATTGCTTTTTCGCACGAGCCAACCTTAAAGCGATGGAAATGGCTTCAAGAAAACCTATCGTATCGTGTCGGGCTGCTTACACTGGATGACTCCCTTGCTTTTAGTGATTTTCAAAAAGGAATTATTCGCCTCCCGACTCGCTTAGTTCCAAAGGAGTACATCGATCCTAACGTTCTTTTTGTGCATGAGGTTGCGGATTCTGAATTTACCCATTTGACGACCTCAAAGACGGGGGAACCCTACCCTCTATTTCTTCAAATAGTGGATCAAATTGGCCATGAGCATCCTGAATTGTTTCGTGGGCCCGATTCAGCGAACCAAATTTGGACTTTCTTGCGAGAGATAAGAAGCTATCGGGCGCAATTCGCATTTTACCGAAATGCAATCGAGGCGCACCCCGAAATCCTCTCTCCCGGAATGCATAACGGCGATTTTGGATCTTATTTCTCGGACCCCGACCGATGGCGAGAATATATGATCAACACGGTCTTTCCTCAGACCTACGGGGTCCCCCCTTCGATTGCTCGTGCATTGTGGAGTTTTGATCTCCCTATCGAGCTTAGGTAAGTGGTTGCGCGGGAATGTTGATGCCGCTGCATGGGTTCCAGCATTCGCTGGAGTTTCGAGCGTCACTATTTTTCAGGGTTAAAAAAGAAAGAAGTGCTCGATATCCAAAGCTGTCGGGGATGGTCGGGGATGGCGGGGCTTGGGTAGGACGTGTGCAAGACCCTTTCGGCGAGAAAAACTAGAAAAAACCCATCCGGGGCTTGAACGAGTTTTCCCTCATAAGGGCCGGCATAGGGAATAGCCAGCGTTTGCCCGTAGAGGGAGGACGGCGTTATCCAAGTGGACCGGAGAGTGCATCCGTATGCAGGGTAGTACGCCGCATCGGCCAGGCCGGAGCACCCACTGCCGGGTTGGTAAATGAACTGATCAATGTGCACGCCCGTGCCCCAGGGCGCCGCACTTTCTTCGCGCAAATTCAAGCTGCCGACACGGGGGTGGAGTTTGGGTAGCGCTTCTTCTATTTTCTGCGCCAGATAGCTTCTAAATTCTTCCTCGGCAATGGGATGCGATTTGGGCATGGCGACCGTGGCGACCCCGTGCTGGAAGAGGTCCGATAGAGGGAGCTCGGCCTGAACCGCATCTTCGACTCGGAGCTTTGGGTTGTCGATGTACCTTTGGAGATAGGCCCGCCAGTGCGCTTCGTCCGCCTCGCGTCGGGGAGTGCCTCTTCCCATACCGAATTTGTCCGCGAGTGCTTTTCCTACCAGCGCCTCGCCCCGCTGGTGCCACCAATTTGTTCGGAGTCGGCGGCCCTGGAGAAGGTGGGCAATGCAGTCCGCTTGAAGCGAAGTGGTTACCAAAAGGATCAGGGGCAGGAAGTTTCGATAACTTGTAAGCCGCAAGTTTCGGTCCCTAAGGAATGGTGGGACTGCACGGGGTCGAACCGTGGACCTCTACCATGTCAAGGTAGCGCTCTAACCAACTGAGCTACAGTCCCGAAGCGTCGAAATATAGGGGAAAGGCCTGTTCTTGAAAAGCCCCCATTTCTAGGCCGCCGGGGCGCATTTTTATACGCTAGTAAAAACTACGCCCGTTCTTCAGGGTTAGCGTGGGCCTGGCGATCGGCGGCGACGGCGTCGAGCAGTTGTTGGACCGATTGTTTTGAGTATTCGATGATGGCCTTTTGGTCATTGCGAATGGAATGCTGTTTGAGCAGCGTCATTTCATCGTGTTCGCGGAAGCGCTTGATAATGCGATCCGCCTCCGCCAAAGAAATGCCGTTGTCCAAGAGCAGGGCTTCCGAGAGCTCGAGGGTTGAGGCCATCGTTTCGCGCCAAATGTACTCGATTCCCAAATCGAGAAGCTCGTAAACGTGCTGCCGGTTGCGGGCTCGGGCGAAAACCTTGAGGTGGGGGAAATGTTTGCGAATGAGGGCCGCCGTCCGCACCGAGGTCGCGACATCGTCGATCGCGAGCACAAAATACTTTGCCGATTTCGCCCCCGCCGCTTCGAGCAAGTCCAGGCGCGAAGCATCCCCGTAGTAAACCTTGGTGCCGAATTTGCGAACGGTTTGGACTTGCTCGGCATCTTTTTCCAACGTCGTGAAGCCGATGTCCTGGAGTCGCAGGATACGAGCGACGATCTGGCCCACGCGGCCAAAGCCGGCGATGATCACCGGGTTGTTTTCGTCGGCAATAGTGTCGAACGGCAGTTGCTTGGGCTGAAAAAGTTTTGCAAAAAAGTAGCGATCGAGGAGACCCAGCAGCGGTGTGGCGACCATCGAAGCAATCACGACGACGGTGAGGAACTTTTCCTGATCGGGAGTCAGAATCTGGTGAGCGGCGGCGACGCCAAAAAGCACGAACGCAAACTCCCCGGCTTGCGGCAGGACCACCGCCAAGTTGCGGGCGCCTTGGGCGGTGAGCTTGGCGCGATGACCCAAGAGGAAAACCACGGCGTATTTCACCAGCAGGAGCAGGGCGACCGCGAGTGCCAACGAATCCGGGTTGTTTCTCACGAGACCGTAATCGACCGATGTTCCCACCGAGATAAAGAAAAGCCCGAGTAGCAGGCCCTTGAAGGGTTCGATATCGGCTTCGAGCAGATGGCGGTATTCGGAGTCGGAGAGCAGCACGCCGGTCAGAAACGCCCCTAAGGCCATCGATAACCCGATGGACTGGAAGAAGATCCCGACTCCCAAAACGAGCAGCAGGGCCGCCGCCGAAAAGACTTCGCGGCTATCCGCTTTGCTGACCATGCCGAAGTAAGGCCGAATGGCGTAACGTCCGCCCAGCACGACCAACGCAATCGCACCTACGATCTTTGCCACTCCCAATAAAGAAAAGGTGGCGTCCCCACCCGCCGTCGTTCCCATCAAAGGCAACAAGGCCAAGACCGGGATCGCGATGAGATCTTGAAAGAGTAGAACGGCAAAAGCGGCACGGCCAAAGGCGGTATTGAGCTGGTTGCGCTCGGATAGGATTTGCAGCGCGAACGCGGTGGATGAAAGCGAAAGGCCGAACCCGATTACGAGGGAGGGACCCCACGCCAAGTGGAATGCATGGGCTATCCAGGCCAGCGCCGCGGTGGAGAGCAAGACTTGCGCGCCCCCGAGCAAGAAAACCGCGTAACGCATGCGCCAGAGGCGGCTAGGTTTGAGTTCCAAACCGATGAGAAAAAGGAGCAGCACCACGCCGAGTTCGGCGAAATGCATCGTTCGGGAAGGATCCTGGACAAGCCCGAGTCCCCACGGGCCCAAGACCGAGCCGGCGGCGAGGTAGCCCAGCACGGCCCCCAATCCCAAGCGCTTAAAGATCGGAACGGCCACTACGGCGGAGGCCAAGTAGATGGCGGTGTCGGAAAGAAAGCCGTGTTCCATGGAAACGGTATTTTCCCCGAAAGCCGGGCATTAGTCGACCTTGTTGCCGCCCAATAAGAGCGACGTACAGGTCTTTGCGGCGCCTATGACCGCGGTGCCGGCTCGGGCCATCCACCCGGCGATGGTAGATGGTAATTCGAGCGCGGTGTCGGTGACGTAATCAATAGTGGGCCGAGAGTCGATGGGAAACTCGGGAGCAACGGCGACGCCGTTCACGAGGGCCAGTCCCATGATTCCGGCGTTCACTGCGCCACTCATTCGTCCCCAATACTTTCGGAACTCATCGGCGTAGCTGTCGCAATCGGGATAGTTGCGGCTCCGAGCGTAGGTCACCGCCCCGATTTGCGCGAGCGGCACACTTGCCAAAAGCGCTACCGTCCCCCCATCGAGTTTGTACGAAAAGTTTCCACCCAAGGCGAGGTTAGCCACCGTTCCCATGCCGACAAGGCCGGCTAGCTTAATCGTGTAGGGAATGAGGTAAATCATCTGCTGTTCGATCGAAGCCCGTTTGATCCCCGTGTCCATTGCGAAAAGTTTGAGGGTGCCAACCGCGTCCCGATAGAAAGCACGGACTTCTGGGAAGAGGTACCAGGCACGCCGACCCTGGTTGTGCGCCCCCGAATTAATCGCGGCATTGCCATGGACTTGGTAAAACTCCGGCGCCGTCACATTGATGAGCGTCCATACTCCGTGAGAGTAGATATAGAGCGACCAAGCAAACAGCATGCTCTGGGCCCACATCTTGATAAACTTGCTCCGCTCGGACCCGCGGTAGATGAAATTGCGGTACGTACTGTTGTACGCCCCGATTCCGTACCCCCAGAGCGCGGACATCACGAGCACCGACGAATCGAAAGGCTCGTCGGGGTTGAGATACTTTTTCACGCCCAGTAGACACGTCGAGGCGCCTACTTGCAAGCCGGCGCAGAAAAGGCCGAAAATGTGCTCCGGTACCGTGGGGTTAGAGTACGTGGCGATCCAATAATCCTGGAGCCATTGGCCGCTGAGGATCGGATGGCGCGGATAGTAGTGATGCTCCGTCACCCGGTGGTCTTCCGTCCAAGCAATGAGCGTATCGCGTCCTTTCTTTGAGCCGTTTGCGCGCTTTTCCCCCGCATCGATGTGTTGGCGGGCGACAATCCGACGCAAGTGCTTCGAGTCCGGCTCCACCTCTTTAGGGTCGACAAAATAGAACGAAACTCCGGTAGCCTCGTTAACCACTCGAACATGGTAAAGGCCATCAATCCGAGTCACTTCGCCCTTGCCCCATCCCTTTAGGTCCCAATTTGCCTTGTCGCCCTCTACATCCTTCAAGAAAGCTTCTTCGCCTTTAGTGCGAATGGCTTCCGCCATTTTCGCTTTGATGTCGGTGGAATGGGCCTCCGCTTGTCGAAGGACGAGATCCTTTTGGGGGAAGTTCTCCCAGACGAAGGGCGCTTCAAAATCGCTAGGCGCCAGCTTGATTTGGATTTCGCGATCGGGCTTCGGCAGCGCAGCCAAGGGTACCGATACGCCACTAAGGTCATCGGGAGCGATGGCCGCCTGAGCTGGGCCGGTGACCAGCGATAGGTATAGACCTATCCCCAGTGCCAAATTCAACCGGAGTAAGGGGGACATTTTGCAGCTGAGTTACACTGCACCCAGTCATTATTCAATTGCAAAAAATCAGAATCTGCAAAGCCGCGACTAGGGCGCTTCGTCGAGGATGTAGCTGTAGAACCTTGGCATTGTGTCGCAAAGGTTGGAAACCGGAGGTTGGTTCTGGTTTAGGACGCAAATCGTCGTCCCATCCTTCGCTCCCACCTCGTTGTACTCCTTCGGGGAGTTGTCGCACAGCACGGGTGAGTAAATCCGGGTGCAGACCTTTTTGACCGCCGGATCATGTGGGTAAACCCAGGTGTAGGAATTGGGGTTGGTATCGCACGCGTATTGCCCACTGGGCCCGGTGTAATTGCGGACACAAGTCGGCTTATCGGCGAAAGCCGAGAAGGGGAACGAGAACAGCACCAGGGACCAAAGTGTGAGATTGCGCATGGGGCAAGAATACCAAAATGGACGCGAGGTTCCATGACCGGGCGCTTCATGTCGCTCAAACTAAGGCATGTGGTTCCGAAAATCCGCTCCGAGCTTTGCGACCCTTCCGTTTGATGGCATCCGCTGGCGTTGGGAGGCGGGCCCGCGAGTCGTGGCAATCGGCGATGTGCACGGCGATTTGCGCGCACTGGGCGCGATCCTGCACGAGCGCCAAGTGATCGATGACGCCGGCAACTGGATCGGGCGCAACGCCATCCTCGTCTTGCTGGGCGACTTGATCGGCGGTCATGCCCAATCGCGACTGGTTTTGGATTTCGTCTTGCGGCTCGAAGGCGAGGCCCGGCGCGCGGGTGGGGAAGTGCAAACGCTGATCGGCAATCACGATCTTTTGGTCTTCGCGCACAAGACCGGCAAAGCCACCCGCGCGGAAAGAGCGCTCTACAAGGAATACCCCATTGCGGGGCTTAAGAAGCCGAGCTGGAAACACGCCTTCGATGCCGCGACTCCCTACGGGAAATGGCTCGGCACTCGCAACACTATCGCCCAGATTGGAGACACCATTTTTTGCCACGCCGGAATCGATGGGTGGGGACTGGGTTTGGATCCAGGAGCCGTCAATGCGACGGTCCGTGCCTGGATAGGGTATTGGCAGGGGCAGGCGGAAAAACCACCGGCCGCCACTCGTTGGACGGTGGGTGAAGCGGGAATGTCCCGTTACGCGCCGCTGGCGGTTGGGCCGATCTGGACCCGCGGTTTTCGCGCCGACTCCGACGGACAACCACGGGGAGGGCCAACACGCGAAACCTTGGAGGCGGTGCTGCACCAGCTTCAAGGGCGGCGCTTGGTCGTCGGCCACGCGCCCACCCCCTTTCGGACCGCGGTCTTGCAACACCCCTACTACGGCGATCGCGTCGCCATGATCGATACCGGTTTGTACCGAGAGGATGGCAACCCTTGCGCGCTTGAACTCCGCGGTGGGGCGCCCACCATCCACTATTGCGCGCGCCCGACCGACGAAAGGGAATGGGAACGGCGGCAATGGCGCGACCTGAAGGCGGGGGGCGCGGCTCTTTCCTGGATGCCTCGGTGGTGGAAGTGACTCGAAAGGCCCAAGGATAGTATCTACTTCACAAGTTCCAACAGACAAACGGCTTCGGCGGCGGCGGTACGATGAGGATTGTCGGCGGTGGTGCGCGGTTCAAAGTACGTGGCATCGGCGGCGGCTTCGGGCGGACAGCTCTTCCAGCCTTTGGCCCCGTGCCGGAAATAACTCTGCAACGTCATACGCGGGTGGAACTGCTGGATCATTTTATCGACGGCGGCGGCGTCAAAAACTTGCATCCAACCTAGGTCCGCCTTTTTGCCGAAGGGGAATGAGAGGTAAAGCGTGCCGCCCGGTTTGAGCATGCGATGCAGTTCGGCCAGGAAAGCCATCGCACTTTCCGGTCCGCGGGGTGCCGACTCTTGGGCATAAACTGAAGTGTCCATGCCCACGTGTTCAATCGTCGAGAGGCAGACGATCCAGTCAAAGTAGCCATCCCGAAAACAGGATTCGCGCAGGTCTTCGTAGACGTAAGAAATGTTGCGCCACCAGGCGCACTCGGGTTCCGGGGCCAGGGTGGAGATGAAGACGCGTTTCTCACTGAGCTCCGGTCGGCGCAACAGGGCATCGAAGTTCAGCACACTGCCGGCATCGAGCAGGCGCCCACTTTCCTTTTTGAGTCGGGAAAATAGCCACGGGTATTCGATCACCCGTTCGTCGAGCCCCCGCCCGTAGTTTTCGGGCAAGCGGTGGATGAAAAAAAACCGATCGTCGATCGCGCGCGCGATCTCGCGATTGCGGTAGGGCGCGTACCCTTCACTGGTGATAGATTTTGGACCCAGGGTGTAGGCACCGATCCGAAGCTGATCGAAGGTGAAACGAAGGCCGTTGCGAAGGGCACCGTAGGCTTTGTCCCAGGCCCTTAGGCACCGGGACAAAAACACGACGAAGCCATTCATGCCGGATTTCCGGAAAGCACGAGTCGCGGCGGAGTGGCGGGCGCGGGTTCGCTTAAGTCCTGAAGTGCGCGTTTTAAGCAGGAGCGGGAGGCCGCCCGATCGCCATAGGCCTCGAGCAGGGCGGACAAGATCAAGCTCCGTCGCCATGCCTCATCACCGTCGCCGAGCAAGCGGTAGTCGCGGAAATAAACCGCATCCGCCCAGTAGAGGCGTCCGTTTTCGCCGACCGATTCCGGTTGCTCGGAATATTTGCAAAGGTGGCGAAAGCCCCAGAGCGAAAAGCCGCGGGCGCGCAAAAAGACGTCGATATCGGAGAAGAGCGGTTGCCCTTTGTAGAGCGGAGAAAACTCCGCTTCCACTTCCAGGCCGACGCAGTTCTCGAGCACGCGTTGCGCTCCGCGCAGAATATCCAGTTCCGAACCTTGCGTATCGAGTTTCAGGAAACTCACGCTCGGTCGATCTTCGGATTCCCACCAATCGTCGAGTGGGATCAGGGAAACCGTTTTACTGCCTTTTAGGCGAATCGCCGACAACTGGGGAAAGCGTTCGGCCAACGATTCGTCCGGCGGGTAGAGCGAAGCGCAGGCCGGTTCGGCCGTCTGGTACAAAACCGAATCTTGGCGGGCCGCGCCGAGTGCATAGGGAAGGTAGCGTTCCTTGCGTGGGGAATCCGCATTGTCGTTCAAGCGGGCGCATTCGTCGGCATCGGGTTCGAATCCCACCAAATTGGCAACGGGATCAATGCGCCACCAGGCGGGGGCGTCCGCCCAACGTGCGCCGACATCCAATACGGTCGTACCGTAGTGCCCCAAGACATCCGCGACTAGGTCGCGAACCGGGGTGACGGTTTTCTTTGTTGGGTCTGACTTTGGGCCGAATAGTCGACGGCTCCAGCGGGTTAACCGATTCAAGAAGGCGCTTTGCGTCGAGTGCATAGTGGGTGTGGGATTTGTGTTATCGTAACACCCGTGGGGGCTCAAAACAAACGCTTGCGGGTGGCCTACGATACGTCGGTTCTGGGTTACGCGACGTACGGGGCGGGGGGACGCACGGGTGTCTTTCGCATGGCCGAGAATCTAGCGCGCGGCTTGGCGCGCGAAGGCGAGTGCGAACTCTATTTCTGCGGATCCGAAAACTTTCGCATGTGGGCGGAAGCGCGGCGTTATTTGCGCACGGTTCCCGACTTGGCGACGGTTCCGCTGCTTTCCTACGGTCACCCCGCGCGGGTATATGGTTTTCTCGGCCGGTGGTTTCATGAGCTCGCGCGCGAAAAAGATATCGCGTTACCCGTGCGCGCCTTGCGACGGGGATTGGCGGAATCTTTGCGTGCGCTCGACAAACGCTGGAAACCGCTCGAACCCCATTCCCTCGTGGGGCAGGATATTTTTCACTCTTCTTTTTATCCGCTGCCGGAGGTGACGCGCGACATCTCGGGACTGCGCCGGGTGCTGACGGTTTGCGATTTGATCAATGTCTTGCACCCGGATATTTCTCCCGATCGTGGCGCTTTCTTGAAAACGATCTTGGCCTCTTTGCGGCCGGAGGATGGCGTGATCGCGATTTCACAGGCGACCAAGGACGATCTTTGCGCCTTCCGACGGGATATCGACCCCGCGCGCGTTTTCGTGGTGCCGCTGGCGGCGAGCGAAACTTTTCGGCCGTCGTCGGTCCGAATAGAACGCGGGAATCTCGCATCGCTTCGCGATGCGGGATCGCTTCCTCGCTTCGCTCCTCGCGATGACAAGGCCGGCTTCGCTCCTCGCGATGACAGACCCTATTTTCTCTCGGTTTGCACTTTAGACCGGCGCAAAAATCTGGAGGGCCTCGTCGAAGCCTTTGCCGAATGGGTACGCCAAACGCGCACGCCGGATGTCGACCTGGTCCTCGTCGGTTCCTTGGGAGACTCCACCGGCGAGGTGCGTAAGCGCATCGCTCGGCACGCCGAGCTCGCGCACCGGATCCACCTTCTCGGCTATGTTCCGGACGAGGATCTGGCGCCTCTGTACTCGGGCGCAATGGGATTTGTTTATCCTTCGTTCGCGGAAGGGTTTGGTCTTCCGGTATTGGAGGCAATGCAGTGTGGAACGCCGGTGATCACGTCGGACGGCGGGGCCTTAAAGGAATTGGCGGAAGGGGCCGCGATCCTGGTGGATCCGAATGCAACCGAGGCTATCGCGGCGGCATTGGACACGTTGTACCGCGAGCCGGCCGAACGCATTCGCCTGTCCGGAGCGGGACTTCATCGCGCCTCCCGCTATGACTGGCGGACCTCGACCCGGGCCCTACTCGACGCCTACCACGCGGTGCTCTGAGGTATCGGTTGTACCGCCATTGCCGCGTCGAGCTCGCGGATCGCCTCTTCAATCTGAGCGTCGCTCATGCCGTCCGATCCCCCGGAGTACTGCGCCAAAACATTCGGAGGTGGGACACGGTTCATGATCACGGCCGGATGGAAAACTCCCGTATCCAGCGGCGTGTGACCGCCAATCTGCTGGGTGCGGTAGCGGGTGTAGTCGCGGATTTCACCGAGCGACACGAAGCCGTCTTTGCTGCCGTCGACAAAACCATCGGCGGCACCGGTGAGTGCTTTCCAAATCGCATGGCCGAACGCGCTGCCGCCGCTGCCCGAGGGGCCGCCCGGCTCGTTGGGATCGGTGGAGGGTCCGTTGCCGGATTCTTCGCGCGCAGTGCTCGACGACATGACGAGCAGTGAGCGCCCGCGCTGGCCCCAATCCTGCCACTGGCTTTTTACTTGATTGAAACTATCGATGAGGGCACCCGAGTAACACGCCATCGTGAAAATCACGATTTCTTTGGCGGGCAGCGATAGCGCGTAATCCCGGATGTCTCTGTACGACAAGCCGACGGCGAGGCCCGTCCCGTTTCCGTGACTCGTCGAATACTGGAGAAACATATCGTCGGAGGTCATTTGCTGTTTGATCGTTTGCCAAGCCGCCCGGATGTTCTTCGACGTGGCATCTCGGTAACTCGTAAACTTCTCGGAAAAGTAGTTTCCGCCGAGCTCAGTCGAAAAAATCCCGAGGGTGTGGAGCACATCGTATTTCGCTACGTTGTGCATCACCGCGGGGTCCCTCGACATGGCGGCTCCCCAACCGAGGTAGAACTTTTTGCCGGTGTAGGTCGTGTCGGTCAACGAAGTGCGGAGGACTAGCTCCACGCCATTCAAGATGGCGTCCGCGTTGCCCCTCGCCTGGTCACTGGACGTCGCGCGGCTGAAGCCATGGTAAGTGGTGCCCCGAAACTCCGTTTGAAAATGGGCGACGAACGCCTTCGAGCCTTTCGGTGGAGTTTTCGATGTGACCATCCGGTTCCAATCCAGCATGCCGTGAGTGGCCCGCTTCTCGCTTTCTACCGTTTGGCTATCGCTGGTGATGAAATCTTGGGGGCGCGCCAGACCGGGGCGGGCAAAGAGCGTGATCGATTGGTCGCCACGCTCCAGCACCAGGATTTTCACGCCGTCACTCACCGCGGTTTGAACGACCTCCCATCCGGCCGGGACCGGCAATCGGAGCTGGCCGAGCGCGACGATGTCTTCGGCCCGAACGGGGATGACCCACAGCAACAACGTCAAGACCAAGGCCGGGCGGAATGGCATGGAAGTCTCCTGGGGGGTGTCGTTGCAAGCGTAGCGACGGTCGTTGCGAAACGTAGTGACAGTCGTTGCGAGCGTAGCGCGGCAACCTCGCATCGTGCCGCGGGACTGCTTCACTGCGTTCGCAGTGACGGTGCAGCGCAGCAAAACCCCGGCAGCCGTGCGTTATCTCTTCGGCATTCTTTTCGGGTATAATGAATAAAGTCTCGCTACCCCTTTTTCTTTTATTCCCTTTCCATTTCGGAGTCTTCTCCCATGCGAATCGCGGTTTTGCCGCCGTTTCCCGATGGTTCTTCCACGGCGATTGAAAATTATCTGCAAATCCAGGCCGTGCGCCAGCTTCTGGACGAACACGAACTCGTTCGGGTCAACGCGGCCACCGAAGAGTCTTTCGACGTCTATATTTGTTTGGGAGATCGCTTTCTCTCCGATGGTTTTTGGGACCGTTGGATCCTCGGCGAACCCAAAAAGGTGATTGCGTTAGGCGTGGCGGTGGATCCGACCCTGACCTGGGACGCGCGGGCTACGGAAAAACTGCGTGCCGTCGCCAAGAAGGGCGCGATTTGCGCGGTGGACGAAGTCAGTTTCAAAAAGATCAAGGAAGCCGTCGCCAACGGTGTTTGCTTGGGCGGTAGTCCCGCCCTTTTCAGTTCTTGTTCGCCGCTGCAGTCACACGGCGCGGTCCGCATTTTTCAACCCACGGTTTTTGATCCGGCCTTTCGCGGCAAGCATTTTTCTATCCTACGGCGACTGTCCCGCCGCTTCTTTCGGCGACTGAACCACAAGGAACGGGCGCTTCTGATGATCCATGCCCCCGCCGAGTTCGAGATGGGCGCGTTGGCCGGTTCCCACACTTTGTTTGAACCATTGCACCCGCAAATGCACGCCAAGGCGATTGCTTCGGCCTATGCGCTCTATGGTTTTCACTCCACCGCTTTGATGACGGCGGTGGCCAATGGCGTGCCGGCCGTTTTGCTCGGCAACGAGCCGATCGCCCGCAATGCCGTCCAGTCGGCCGGTATTCCCTTTTTGGAACTCACTCCCAATACGGACCCGGCGGAGCTCGAGCACCGGTGCGAAGAGATCGTGCGCAAGTACCCGTGGGAAACGGTGAAAGATAAAAGCGGGGTTTTGCGCGCTAACCTGATTGCGAAACTCAAAGAGCTGGGGCTGCGGCCGCGGGAAACCAAACGCCGAAGTGGAAAGCTGGCGGATGCGAAGCAAGACTCCGCGTTACATTTCGCGACGCTCGTCGATAAAGAGGAGCTGGCGACCTTCGTGGGGCTGCACGAAAACCTTGCCGAGTGCGCGGGCACCGAGGTGCACCACCACGTTCTAGCCCTCGATCGGGCGTCGGAAGTGGCACTGCAGAAAGTTTACTCGGGCCGGAATGTGCATCTGTATCGGCCGAGCGAGATTTGGAAGGAACGCGACATTACGGCGCTGCTCGCGCCTCTGCGCATTCGCCGCTCGTTGCTCAAGCCGCGTTTTCTTTCCATGTTGCTGACCAAGTGCAAGGGGCCGGTGATCGGCGTAGACGCGAATCTTTGGTTCTATCAATCGCCGGCCGACCTTTTGAAGGAAATGGATGGGGGTCACAGTTTATTTTTCCCGCGTTGGAGCGACGCGATGACCGAGCCGGAAGCGCCATCGCTTTACGACACTTCGCTCGTGGTCACATCCCCGGGTGGGGAAGGGCTGCTGGATTGGTGGTCAAGTGTGGCGCTGGCCGCGGCGAAGCGTGTGCCCGCATCGGCGTTACCGCCGGAGAATGGGTTTCTCGGTCGCGCCCCGATTCTTTTTCCGGGCGCGCGAATCTACCGCGCCGCCGATCAGAACATCCGCCGCGAAGCGTTCCATTCGCTGGGGATCCAGCCCGGCCTTTGGGATGGGGATCCGATTCGGATCGGCGATGGTCGATCCGCCCTCAGCCTGCGGTGGAGTGAGCAGGATGCCTACGGTTACCTCGGGGTGAAGGGAGTCTGGGATCAGATCAGTCACCTCTATTCCGAACTCCCGCGCCTAGCCCCGGGTGGGGTGTTGCGCGAGGCGGTTCTGCGACAGCAGGGCGTGCACTGGGGTGATCTCCAAAGGTGTCTCAAAGCGGTGGGTCTACGCGATCGCCACCTTCCCTGGTTAGCCGGTCCGGCCTCGGATGGCTTTTTGAAGTACTTCGTTTCGGGTTGGGGGCGTCGCCTGGGCCGTGCGGTAGGCCGCATGATCCACGTGGGGAAACGCCGTCGTACCGAAGCACCCGTCTTTCCGCCCATCGGAGTGGCACACAGCCCTTGGATTGCCGAGCACCAAAAGCGGCTTTTTGGCTCGGCGCGTCTCACGAGTCACGCCGACGCCCCGTCTTCAAACCCGGAATTGGCCGCTTCCGCTTAAGTCCTCGCTATTTCAGATATTTCTCATTTCCCGCCTCTCCCGACTCGGTGCCTCCCTTGATTGCGTTAACCCAGGCATTATGTTAATTGCATGGGACTTATGGCGAATCAGGAAGATCGGGCTCAGGAAACTCCCGACCCCCAAAGCACAAAACGCAAACCGACCCGCAAAAAGCTCCCCCAGATTTCTCCGAAAAACGGAGTGTGGACCTGGGTTCTCTTGGGGGTAGGGCTGCTGCTTTTGTTGTCGGTTTATGCCCGCCCCGAGCTATCCACTAAGCAGATCGATCACAGTGCCTTTAAAGCCAAGATTGAATCGGGTGAGATCAAACGTGTGCTCTTCGCCGATGGTGCGGCTAAGGGCTTTACCGAAAAGGTGGAAGGCCAGGCAGCTTTACCTAATCGTTCACCGGCCCCGGCCTACTTTGCGCAGATCGTTCCCGGTGATCCGGAGCTGATCAAGCTGATGGATGCCAAGGGCATTCAATATGGGCAAGAAGACGTTCAGCTGAAAAACTTCTTCTGGCATTGGATGCTGCCCTTTCTATTGTTGCTCCTCCTTTGGCGGATGCTTTTCTCGCGCGCCTTCCGCATGGGCCCCGGCGCGGGGATCATGAGTTTTGGCAAAAATCGCGCGCGTTTGGTCGTCGATGATTCCAAGAAGGTGACCTTCGCGGATGTCGCCGGTGTGGAGGAAGCGAAAGAAGAACTCTGCGAGATCATCGAATTCTTGAAGACCCCGCAAAAGTTTCGCGCCATTGGTGGAAAAATCCCGAAGGGAATTTTGCTGGTAGGACCGCCCGGGACCGGAAAGACCTTATTGGCCCGTGCGGTGGCCGGCGAAGCGGGTGTGCCATTTTTTAGTCTGAGTGGTTCCGAATTCGTAGAGATGTTTGTCGGCGTGGGTGCGGCCCGCGTGCGCGATCTTTTCAGTCAAGCGGTGGAGAAATCTCCGTGCATCATCTTTATCGACGAGCTCGATGCGATCGGGAAGGTGCGTAGCGCGGTTTCCCCGATGGGGGGCCACGATGAACGCGAACAGACTTTGAACCAACTCCTCGTGGAGATGGATGGTTTCGATACCCGCACCGGCGTCATCATCATGGCCGCCACCAACCGTCCCGAGACCTTGGATCCGGCCCTCCTGCGCGCGGGACGTTTCGATCGCCAGGTCTTGGTGGATCGCCCGGATATCAACGGTCGTGAAGCCATCCTGCGCATTCACGGCAAGAACGTAAAGACGGGCCCCAACGTCGACTTCCGGGTAGTTGCCGCTCGGACTCCGGGTTTTGTTGGGGCGGACCTTGCCAACGTCGTCAACGAGGCGGCGTTGCTCGCCGTTCGTAAGGGCAAGCAGCAGGTCGAGTTGACCGACTTTGATGACGCCATCGATCGCGTGATCGCCGGCCTGCAAAAGAAGACGCGCTTGATCAACGCGAAAGAGAAGCTGATTGTCGCGCACCATGAAATGGGCCATGCCCTAGTCACCTTCTATACGCCCGGGGCGGATCCGGTACATAAGATCTCGGTCATCCCGCGCGGCTTCGGTGCGCTCGGCTTCACCATGGCGCTGCCGAAGGAAGATCGCTACCTGATGACCCGCCAGGAGCTCATCGCGCGGATCGATATCCTCTTTGGCGGTCGGATTGCCGAGGAAGTGGTTTTCAACGAGATTTCGACGGGCGCCCAGGACGATTTGCAGAAGGCGACGGACATCGCCAAGCGCATGGTCATGGAATATGCAATGAGCGAAAACTGCGGTCCCCGCACTTTTGTGTCGGAGCGAGGCCAATTCATTCAGTCGCCGGCGGGGCCCATGAGTGTTGGCAAGGAATACAGCGACGCGACGGCCGAGCAAATCGACCGGGAAGTGAAAAGTATTTTGGACCAGTCCTATTCTCGCGTGCGTAATCTCGTGATTGCGCGTAAGGACATGCTGGTGCGGTTTGCCGCGGTACTTTCCGAGAAGGAAGTGCTGGAAGGCAAAGAGCTTGAGCAAATGATTGAAGACTATGATCGCAACGGCGGACGTTTGATCCGAACCGAAGCCACGGAGCCCGCTCCAGTGGTGACGGCGGAAGCGGCGCCGGTTGAGATTCTTAAGGAGGCAGGACCCAATGGCAGCGAACGAAGCGAAACGGAAATTCTTTGATAGCCGGACTTATGACCGCTATTTGAAAAAAGGCGCGATCACGCAAAAGGAATACGATTCCTTTTTGAAGGCGCTTCCGGACGAAGAAGGGAATGCGAGCTGGGTGCAGATGGATCTGCACGAAACGGAAATCTCTTCCGATGAATCCGACGATTCCGACGAGGAAGCTTGAACGCGAACGAAAATTTTCCGGTTGCCCATGAAGGGTTCCCGTTCCTGCTCGTTACCCTCGGCGCGAGCCTAGCCTTCGCGGTGGGAGGGCTTTGGCAGGGGACCGTGCTCGGTCTGGCGCTCTCGGGCTATATCTTGTTCTTCTTTCGCAATCCGGAGCGCATTGCCCCGGGTGGGGTCGACCAAATGGCTTCGCCGGCGGACGGGAAAGTCATCTTCGTCGGACCCGCCACCGAGAAAGACTTTCTCAATGAGGAGCGGACCAAGGTCAGCATCTTCATGTCGCTCTTCGATGTGCATATCAATCGGGTGCCGGTCGATGGAACGGTCAAAGAACTGAAGTACCATCCGGGTCGCTTTCTCGCGGCGTGGGATGACCGTTCATCGGAAGAGAACGAGCGAAATGCGATTCTGATTGAAACCCAGCGGGGCGAGAAGCTTGTGATGGTGCAGATCGCAGGTCTCGTGGCGCGGCGGATCATTTGCTATCCATCGCGCGGTAGCTTCGTGACCAAGGGACAGCGAATCGGGTTGATTCAGTTTGGCTCCCGGGTCGACATTTATCTACCTCCTAAGGCGGAAGCCTTGGTCAAGGTCGGCGATAAGGTCTACGGCGGCGAGACCCTGCTCGCGAAACTCCAAAGGGAGACCATCTAATGAAGCGGCACCGTCGAGATTATATTCTCATCCTCCCCAGTGCGTTTACGACCGGAAACCTCTTCTGCGGCTTCTACTCGATCTTGAAATCGATTCAGGGAGACTATACTTCGGCCGCTTTCTTGATCTTGATCGCCGGCGTTTTTGATGTGCTCGACGGCCGCGTAGCCCGGATGGCCAATTGCAGCAGCAAGTTCGGGGTCGAATACGATTCCATTTCGGATGTGGTTTCCTTCGCCATGGCACCGGCCATCCTGTCTTACCTTTGGGCCTTGAAGCCCTATGGGCGGTTGGGAATCGCGGCCGCGTTCTTTTTTGCCGCCTGCGGGGCCTTGCGTCTGGCGCGCTTTAACACTATCGCGGACGAGCTGCCGAAGAGCTATTTTCTCGGTTTGCCTTCGCCGGCGGCGGCCCTTTTCATCGCGGCGGTCGCGATTGCCCACACCGATCTGCATTTTGCGCACCCGGATGTCTTGCTCCTGCCGGCCGCCTTTGTTTTGGGTCTTTTGATGGTCAGCAATGTCCGCTACCGCAGTTTCAAGGATTTTGATTTGCGGCACCGGCGGCGTTTCTTCTTCCTGGTTTTTCTTTTGATCGGCCTGGCGTTTGTCATTATCCGTCCTGAGGTCGCGGTTCTCGTCATTCTTTCCTATTACGTCCTCTGGGGCCCGGTGCGCGAGAGCGCGTCTTGGTTGCGGCGTCGAGGCGAGCGTAAGGGCCTGGCGGGCCGCACGTCTCACCCGGGCGAATGGGATCCGGTCGGGAAGGGGTAGCCGTAACGTGCATCTAAAACATCTCGAGAAGATCGAATCGGTCGCTTTAGTCGGAGCCACCGGTTTGGTGGGGCAGGAGTTTTTAGAAATCCTGGCCGAACAGCGCATTAAGTTCAAAAAGCTACGCTTCTTGGCTTCGGAAGAATCGGCCGGAGATTACCTAGAAGTCGGTGAGTATAGCGCGCCGGTCGAAGCCCTGGGGCCCGATAGCTTCAAGGACGTGGAAGTCGCCTTTTTCTCCGTACCGGTCGACATCACCCGCAAGTTTGTGCCCAAGGCGGTGGAGTCCGGAGCCATGGTGATTGATGACTCCAGCGCCTACCGCATGATTCCCGATGTGCCCTTGGTTATCCCGCAGGTGAACGGAAATCGCCTGGAGAATTTCCGGGGCAAGGTCATCGCGACGCCCAATTGCACCGTCACGCCGCTGGCGATGAGCCTCAAACCCCTGTTAGACAAGTTTGGCCTCGAGCGGGTAGTGGTATCGACGTACCAATCGGTTTCCGGCGCGGGCAAGAAGGCCTACGACGAATTGGCCCACCAAACGGCGTCGTTGCTCAACGGCGGCGACGAGGCTCCCGAGGTTTTCCCGCACCCGATTGCCTTCAATTGCTTGCCGCTCGTTGGCGAGGTCGATGAAGACGGCGTTTCGGAAGAAGAGCGCAAAGTAGAATGTGAACTAAAAAAAATTCTGGAGCTACCTTTGCTCGGCGTTTCGGCCAGTGCGGTGCGGGTGCCAACGTTCTGTGGTCACGGTCTGACCGTGAACGTGCAGCTACGCGATGATTTCGATTCCCTCGAGCAGATTCGGGAGCTGATGGACAGTTTTCCCGGCATGAAAGTGCTCGATCAACCTAACGGACATATCTATCCCACCAATCGCGAGTCGTCGGGCAGTGACACGACTTTCGTGGGGCGGATACGGCGCGACGAATCCATTCCATCGGGGCTGAACTACTGGGTGATCACGGATAACCTCCGCAAGGGCGCAGCCCTAAACGTACTGGAGTGTCTGGATGCCTTGTATCGCCACCGGTGAACGTTCGACTTCTCATTGAATATGACGGAACCGATTTCTGCGGCTGGCAAAAACAGCCGAACGGTCCATCCATCCAACAGCATTTAGAAGAAGTTCTTTTTGGCGTCTTCGGACGCACTTGCTCGGTTTACGGGGCCGGACGCACCGATAGTGGGGTCCATGCGGCGGGGCAAGTGGCCACGTTTTACGCTCCCAATGACAGCGACCCCAAACGTTGGGCCGCGATTTTCAATGATCACCTTCCGCGCAGCATCCGCGTTTTGGAGTCCCGGCAGGCGCCCGACACCTTTCACCCACAGAAAGATGCGATGAGTAAGGAGTATGAATACCTCCTGCTGAATCGGAAGGTGGGAAGTGCGTTGACGCCCCGTTCCCTTTATTTTCCCCGCCCCCTGAATTGGGGTCGCATTCGGGAAGCGATTCCGTCTTTTCTCGGAGAGCATGATTTCAAGGCGTTCCAGGGGGCCAAGTCCACCGTGCAGGGGACGATCCGCACCATCACGGATTTTAACCTGCTCGACCGCGGTGACGGCTTTTACGCTTTTCGCGTGAAGGGAAATGGGTTTTTGAAACAGATGGTTCGCACCATGGTGGGAACTTTAATTGAGATTGGTCTCGGAAAGCGGGATATTGGCGATGTGGAGCGCATTCTCAACAGTCGAGACCGTCGCACGGCCGGATATACCGTTGGACCGGAAGGTTTGACGTTGATTCGCGTTTATTACGCGGGGGAATAGTTTGGAATCGCGGCGTTCAGGAACATTGGGCTGGTTCGTTACCCTCGCGATCTTGCTGCACGCCTTGTTCTTGTCGCGTCCGGCTCCCGAAAGTCTGTTCAGTCCGTCCGCGAAAAAAGGCGCCGACGTTCCGATTGAGATCGCCCGGATGTCCGATTTTCCGATCGTGCAGACGGAACGCAGCGAAAAGCAATCGAAGCCAAAGAAGCCGCGATTCGCGGGTGAGTTGGATCAGCAGGTGGAAAAGGAAACACGTTCGCCACGCACCGGGCGTTTGAGTTCCGGGGGGCGCAATTCGACGAGTCCCGGGCAAAAAGCGGAATCCGCCGACGAGCAAGCCGATGAGTCGGTGACGGCCGGTCAACCCGGAAGCCCGTCCCTGCGCGATCTCATGCCTTCGGCGAGTCCTAATTCGCTACCGGATGACATAGCCCTCGGGGAGCAAACGATCTTGGAGACGGAAGGGGTCGGATACGCTTCGTTCCTGAATCGGCTGGCGGAAGCGATTTACCAACCCTGGGTCGACAACGCCAGGGCCGCCATCGGCGAGGTATACCGGGCGGGCGGCAAGATGGAGGGGCATCTCTACATCACGCGGCTACAGATTGAGCTTGATGACGAGGGAGAAGTGGTGGCCATCCAAACGTTGAAGAGTTCGGGGATTGAATCGCTCGACGAGGCGCCCCGACGGGCACTATGGGATCGGGGTCCTTACCTGAATCCTCCCAAGCAAATGCGTCAGGCGGATGGACATTTGCGTTTCGTGTACTCATTCCACTTCGAGTGGAAATCTTCGCTTTTCAATATTGTACCGTCGGCGATCTAGTGGCCTGGGCGACCTCGACGCGAAACCCGCAAGGCTTGTCCTTGAGGATGAGGTCTCGATCGCGAATGTCCGCGGGCGTGATCGGAAACGTTTTGCAGATCGTAGGGCGCAGCTCGTAAACGGTGCAAAGGCGGGTGTTGGCATCCCAGTGCGGGCAGCGAAAGAGGAGATTGCAGCTCGCCCCGCAGCTGGTGCAACCCCCCACCAGCCCGTGTTTCCGGCGCAGGTCCGCCGCTAAACCGGGAACTAGGCTGATAAAAGCCCGGCGGAACTTGCCCCAGATCAACAGACGCCCTTCGTGGCATCCCAAACCTTCGCCACTAAAGGCGACTTTAATAAATGGAAGAGTCCGCTCGGCTAGGTGCCAGGTTTGGATCGCGACGCGTTTCAGCATGGTTCCCTCTAGGGTAACGTGATTGTCACGTCTTTGTGAAGTTCCGGTTTCATGTCCTGCGAAAGAATCTGCAGGAAAGCCACGAACACCGCGGCAATGACCGGTCCTAGGATGATTCCGGTGGGGCCTAGGACGGAGACCGCACCGAAGGCGCTAACCAAACCTAATAGTGGGTGCATTTCTCCATGCCCCTTGAGCACCCAGGGGCGGACAATATTGTCCGAAAACCCGATGATGATGGATCCCACGATTAGAACGATCGCGTAGCCGTTATCCCCCGTAATGAAGTGATAAACAATTCCGCCGATCGTCACCGGAGCCACCCCGATGACCGGAACCATTCCCATGATGAAGGCAATGGAGGTCCAGAGAATCGTATTCGGCACCCCCGTGATCAAGAAAAAGACGAAGATCAGCAGGCTTTGCACGAGAGACGAAACCAGCATGCCCAGGACGGTACCCCGACAGGAGTTGGCAAAAGCGTCGAAGAGCTCATTCGATTTTTCGGGGGAAAGCGGGGAGATGCTGCGTAGAAATCGCGCAAATCGTTCCCCGTCGACGATGAGAAAGTAAGTCGCCACGATCACGACGGCAAAACCTAAGAGCAGGCCGGGAAGTTCGGAAAGAAACCCGGTCAAGATTTTTGAAAGCAATTCCAGGATCCGCTGGGCGAGTCCCAGGGCTTGTTCTTGCACCCATTCGCGATCGATGGGAATCCACGGCGGGATTTTGTGAATGAGTTTGATCACCGCGGGGTGGTCGGTCAGGTTTGAAAGCTCTGCCATCTTGGGAAGTTTGATCGAGCTCACAATCTCGGTCAGGCGATAGGCGACCGCGATGCCGACGAAAGTCAGTGGGGCCAGGATACCGAGCGTGACGCCAGTGGTGAGCAATCCTCCCGCAACCGATCGCGGTACGCGGCGGGCGCGCAGCTTGCGATAGTACGGCCAGCATAAGATGGCGATCACCGCTCCAATCACCAAAGTGATCATGAACGGAGCCATCGTGTAGAAGAACAGGAAGGTTAGCCCCAGGCCCAAAAGCACCTGTCCTAACCCACGCCAACGAGTCGCGGTGGAAAGCATCCGGGCACTATAGTGTTGGTCACCAAGCGATTCAACTTTCGTCTTTGCTTGGGGAGGCTCGCATGGGGTATTTCCAATCAATGACTCGGGCTCAGGCGCTACCCATCGGAGTATTCGATTCCGGGCTCGGCGGTCTTACCGTTCTCAAAGCCTTACGCGATCGCTTACCGTCGGAAAATTTCGTCTATTTGGGCGATGTGGCCCGCTTGCCGTACGGCACGAAGTCAAAAGCGATCGTCGAAAGTTACGCGCGACAATGTGCCGAGTTCTTGCTCCGCGAACCGGTCAAGGCGATCGTGATCGCCTGCAATACCGCCAGCAGTATGGCGTTGGAGGCGCTTCGTCGCGAGTTGCTGGTTCCGGTGTACGGCGTGGTGGAACCCGGTGTTTTGGCGGGACTCGCCGCGCGAAAAAACGGCGGCATCTTGGTGCTGGGCACCGAAGGTACGGTGAAGAGCGAGGCCTATTTCAAGCAGTTTGCCGTACTGGCGCCTGAAACTCCGGTCACCCAGCTCGCCTGCCCGCTATTGGTTTCGCTGGCCGAAGAAGGCTGGTTTGATCACCCGATCACGCGCCAAGTGATCGAACACTATCTTTCCCAAGTGGCTTTGTCGCAGTTCGATGCGATCGTGCTTGGCTGTACCCATTTTCCTTTCTTAGATCCCAGTTTTCGTAAGGTGCTACCGGACCATCTATCGACGGTTCACGGTGGCACCGGTTTGGCCGAGATGCTGCGCTTGGATCTCATCGAGAAGGACTTGGTGAATCCCACCGAAGGCGGAAATGTCCGTCTCTTGACGACGGATCGGATCAGCGTGCGACTGCCACTGCTGAAAGAGTGGTTAAGTGAAGTGACGGAGTCGCAGGTCGTCTCCCTCGGGGTTCCGGGATGAGGCTTGCGCGGGCGCTGGGGTGGCTTCTTTTGGTCGGCACCGCCGTGCACGCCCAAGTCACTCCGTTCGTGCCATCCGGCACGGCCGCGTACCACCATCTCGAAAAACTCGAAGCATTAGGTTGCGCTTACCCCACGTTTCGGGTTCTGGGCCCTCAATCTTTTTCGGATCTGCGGGCGGCGGTGGACTGGGATTCCCAAAACACCTCGTGTGCGGCTCCCGAATGGCTTTTGGACGAAAGGCAATTGCTGCTGCGGCCCAGTCCGGCGGCCGAGCTTTCGTCGGTAGGATTTGGAGCCGCCGATGACTTTATCCCGCTCAATGGAATTTCGGCTCGGCTTTGGCCGATGTTTCCGGCCCGGGAAGGGCGGCCCAGCTTCAATGGTTTGAATCTCGCCAACGAACTTTTCATTGCCGCCAGTTCGGGCAACGCGGATTGGGGCTACGCGGTGGCGGTTACGCCGGGCTTTTTTGTGGGGTATGACGTCGACACATCACTCAACGCGCGTTTCTACCTCCAGGAGTTTCAGCTCAAGCTGGGGTACGGTTTCGCGGAACTCACCTACGGACGGTACGGTCGGCGGTTCGGCAACACCCGGCATGGTTCGGTGCTCTTCTCGGCGGCTTCGGCGCCGGTGGAGGTCATCGAATTCGGTCTGCGGCCGATCGTCTTGGGCGGAGTTTTGTCTCACTTGGGGCCCGTCAGCTTTCGGACGTACTTGGGTGGTCAGGGCACTTCGGCCTATGTTCCGGAGACTCGGCTTTGGGGAGTAGAACTGGGTTTGCGCCCCTTCCGGTGGTGGGAAATCGGATTTACCGAACTTTTTCAATTTGGCGGTTCCGGGGCGCCGTCCCTTTCGGTGGGAGAGACTCTGCAGATGGCATTGGGCGGCGGCGGAACGGGACTGGCGAACCGGCGCAACGCCTTGGTGGCTCTCCACATGGGTTTTTGGGCGCCCAACCATGCGGCGAAACTTTACGGCCAAATACTTTGGGACCGGGTTGGAGATGGGAACGGCGGAGGTTCGGCCGGAATGGCGGGTTTGTGGTTTCCCAAGGTCGGTCGCTGGGACTTTCGGCTCGAATTGGCGCGTACGGGACGCCAGACGTACACGCACCCGATTTGGAAACAGGGGCTGACGGTCCGAAACTCCCCATTGGGACATCCCTTAGGACCGGATGCTCAAGGGATTTATTTCGATGTGGGGATTCCTCCGATCGCGACGTGGTGGCATAGCGAGGTCGGACTCTTATATGAAGCCCGGTCGATGAACCCACCGCCCGGCCAAGCCACCGAGACGCGCTATGGCGTGTTTTTGTCGACGGGACGGCGTTGGGGACTATCCGATTTGGGGATCACGCTCGCCTACCATCAAGTGCACGGCACCCAGTATTTGCCCGGACAAATCGCCGATGTTTTTGGTATCGGCGGTCAGTTTCGGTACACGTTTTTCTATTAGCGGGTTGGGGCTGTCGAGAGCCGCATCGCTACGCGATGCGAGGTTCCTTCGCTGCCCTCGGAATGACGTTTGCACTCCTCGCAAAGACAAAAAAAACGGGCTCCCGAAGGAGCCCGTTTGAATTTTAGATTGCTTCGGGAGCCTTCGGCTCCCTCGCAAAGACTATCGTTTCGAGAACTGGAAGCGCTTGCGGGCGCCTTTCTGACCGTACTTCTTGCGTTCCTTCATCCGAGGATCGCGGGTCAGTAAACCGTCTTTCTTCAGGGTCGGGCGCATCGCCGTGTCGACCTTCAAGAGCGCGCGGCTAATGCCGTGCGAGATGGCTCCGGCTTGCGCGGCAATACCGCCACCGTCGACCAAAGTGTGGATCGCGAAATCGCGGGCCTTTTCCGTTAGGAGCAACGGGCGCAAAACTGCGGCCCGGAGCGTGTCGCGCGGGAAGTATTCTTCCACGGTTCGCCCGTTCACCTGGATCGTGCCGTCGCCTCCGGGAACGAGGCGCACTCGCGCGATTGCGGTTTTTCTGCGGCCGGTTGCTTGAAATTCAGTCG
>CAZFMF010000043.1:0-27829 GCA_964519985.1 uncultured Pseudobdellovibrionaceae bacterium
CGCCTTCCGCGTTGCCCAAGAATCGGATCCGACGAAGCAGGTCACTTGCCTAGCGCCGGTTACGGTGCAGATTGCGGTGGCGCCGCCCGCACCGCCGATTGCTTGCAGTGCTTACGCGGTTCCGGCCTCCATGGTAGTGCCGGTCAATGGTCTGGGACAGCCGATCACTTCGCCCGTCGCGAACTTTCGTATCGATGCGAACCGCCTGAGCCAGATTACGAAGATTCGCACCGCGCTCGGCGACCAACCGGTGACGGCGACGTCGGCGTCGGTGGTCTTCAATCGCGCGCAAGCGGTTCCGGGCCTGGGTTGGAACACGGTTGAATTTGAAATTGCCGACGCTCTCGATGCGAACTTAAAAGCGTCGTGCTCGGCGAACGTTTGGGTGGCGGGTTTGATTCCGGTCGGCGCGCCAAGCTGCACGCTGAGCGGTCCGGATACGATTCAACCCGGGCAATCGGCGACACTGTCCCTTGCGGCGCAGGGGTTGATTTCCATCGGACAGATCGACGGGGTCGCCAACGTGCTTCCGGGCACCGGCAACACGATCGTTTTCCCGAGCGTGACCACCACTTACGTCGGCCGCGTGATTGGACCTTCCGGAACCGGTATTTGCACCAAGACGGTTCAGGTCGTGAATCCTCCGAGCTGCACGCTTCAGGCGAGTGCCACTCACGTGACCCCGGGACAAAAAGTCACTTTGACGATTCTCGGTGCGGGCACTTACACCGAAGCCCAAATCGACGTCCCCGGTCAGACGCGGGTCGTTCCGATTGCCGATCCTAAAACGGATTTTTACCCGGACGCCACCACGACCTTCACCGGTCGCCTCAAAGGCCCGGGTGGCACGGCGACCTGCACGCGCACGGTTTACGCGGATCCGGTGACGGTCGGCGTGCATCTCGAAGATGCGAGCGACTGGGACTGGAACGATGCGACGGTTTGCACGAGCGGGATGTTCAAAACGGTGAACTACCAGATTCTCTCCACCGCGACGCAAACGGTGAGCCCGCAAATCACCCGGCGCGCCGGATGCGATACGCGCATCGAGATTCGCGCGATCGACACGGCGGGATATGAGCGGCAGTTCTACTCGTTCAACGCCGGCAACCCGCCGCCAATGAATTTGTACTTTGAGGCGGGCTGGCAGCTGGACGTAAAATACCGCGGCCAGGGCAAATGCGCCAAAATCGGTTACGTCGGTTTAACGCATACCTCGCGCGTGCAGATCAACAACTTCTGCCGCACAACCGGCAAATAGCGTTCGTATCCGAAAAGAGGCGGGGAGACTTTCGAGTCTCTCCGCCTTTTTTTTGTTTAGGCAATCGGTTCGGCGGCGGTGAAGCGGAAGAGCGTCGCGATAACGTTGCTCGGAAAAACCTCAATCGAAGCGTTGTAGAGCAGCACGGAATCATTGAAAGCGGCTTTGCTGCTGGCGATCTGAGTGTTTAGCGGTTCGATATTGGTGCCCGGCGCGGCGTTGGCCCGGCGTGCGATCAGATCCTCTAGACGTTGGCGGCCCTTCAAAAGGCGGTTGCGCAAACGCAGCAGGCGGCTGTGAATGCTGATGGAGATCCCCACCACTGCGATCAACGTAATGATTCCTACCCAGACCATCTGGCCTCCTCAAGGGTGCTTATCTATCCCATTTTGCAAATCAGGCCCAGCCCAATTGCCGGATCCATTTCTCGGGCAGGCGCAAAGTCGAAAGGTAGGACCGAGATTTCCGCCGTCACCGCAACGGTGGCTTCGAAGAGGTGTCCGCCAAAAACCTGAAAACGGCTGTCCCCCAGCGCGGCGTGCACATGAATGAAGGGCTGGCCGTCTTTCAAAGCCACGTTGCCACTCAAACTAATCAGCTCGTAGTCCTCGGAAAACGTTTTCCGAATGTACTCTTTGTGGTCGAGCTCGTAATAGCCCAGTTCCACATCCTTGAGGGCCCCTAAGCCACTGATCGTCGCGCCGCGGATTTCTAGACGCGCCAGTTCCGGAGTCAGCGTTTCAATCAGACGATCGCCTTTTTGGAGAATGAAGAGGGTGCTGCCGTTGCGGCGAAGTGTTTTCATGGGAAAGTCTATCGCACGCGATGGAGTATTTGTCATGGCGAGGGCTTGCGCCCTCGCTACGATAGACTACTCGTTGAAGTCGGAGCGATCCTGCGGCAGGCGCAGGTCCTGCTGCATCTGTTCCAGACGCTGTCGGAAATTCGGGCGACCGCCTTTTTGGATCTCTTCGATAAACCTTTTGAGGTAGGGGGGCGTTTCAATCCGGCGGATGCTATCCATCTCCGACGGCGTAAAGTAACGGAACTGGCTCTTGTGCCCGAACTCCGGGAGGATCTGTTTCAACACATCCGGGTCAATCTTGTGAATATTCTCCAGGGACTGGTATTTCGGGTGGTCCTCCGGAATGAGGCGGCCTTCTTCAAGCTTTTGCTTCATCGTCTCCAGCATTTTTTTCATGAACGCATCGAAGGGAATGGACTCATTGAACTGTTTCCACATCTTGCGTAACTGCTCCAAAAGATCTTGGTCTTCGGCTTGCTCAAAAAGCGAGATGCCCCCTTTGTCATCGGTTTCCAAACAGCCGTCGATCGCCTTTTCCGCCTCCTCCGATGGGATCCCGCCGGTGCTGACCAAAAGTTTCAGTGCAGAGCAAGGCGTCTTCTGCACGACATCGCCCAAATCGCGAAGGGCATCGGAAAGGGCATTGAGTTGGCTCGCCCCCATCGGAGAGGGGGATGCGGTGGCCATCGCTCCCGAGGTTAGAGTGAACGCCGCGAGGGCGACAAAGCGAATTGAGTTCATCATGACTCACCTACTCAAATCACGAGCTCGGTTGGGTCCCTCGACCCAATCTCCACCCGTGGGCTATCGAAAGTGCGAGGCGTATAACACGCTGCGCTACAACGGGGCAAGCGCTCAAAATTTGATACTTTTCCGGGTATTTGCGATTGACTTCATGGCCCATTCTCTCGATGAGAAAGGGGCGTGAAGATCGCCTTCGTTTTCAATCTCAAACGGGACAAATCGCTGGAGCAGGCGGAATTCGATACGCCTGAAACCATCGCCGCCATCCACTCGGCGCTATCCTCCGCCGGGCACGAGGTGATCGACCTGGAAATGCCCGCCCCGGCCCAGCTTTCGGAATGGGTTCGGCGCCTTTCGGAAATCAAGCCCGATATCGTTTTCAATACCGCCGAAGGCTACCACGGTATCGGCCGGGAAAGCTTGGGGCCCACGATTTTCGAGCAGTTGCAGCTGCCTTACGTTGGCTCGGGTCCGTACGGTTGCTTTCTCACCCTCGATAAATTCTTGACCAAGCAGATGGTCGCGACCCGTTCGGTTCCGGTGATCGAAGGGTATTTCATTAATAGCGCGGACGATCTGCAAACCATCGCGTCCGACGTCGTCTATCCGGTTTTTGTGAAACCCAATTACGAGGGTTCGAGTAAGGGGATTACCTCGCGCTCGGTTTGCCGTGACTCGGATGCGTTCATGAGCTACGCCGCCGAGTGCTTGAAGACGTTTCCGAACGGAATTCTCGTCGAGCGTTTTGTCTTGGGCCGCGATATTGCGGTGCCCTACATCGCGGGGCTTGGCGACGGCGGGGTGCTCGAACCCATTGAGTACGTCTTAGCGCCTAAGCAAGGCTTCGGGGACAATGTTTACGATTACGATCTAAAGAACAATAGCGACGATGCCGTGTCGGTGCGCTGTCCGGCGGAGCTGGAGCCCGCGACCAGGGCCCAGCTCATCGAGATGATGAAGCGCATTATTCCCGTCACCGGCGCGGTGGATTTTGCGCGCGCCGATTTCCGGATCACGCCCGAAGGCGAAATCTACTTTCTCGAACTCAACGCCTTACCCAGCCTCCAACCCGACGCGGGGCTCTTTGATGTCACCAAGGCCGCGGGGCTGAGTTACAACCAGACCATCCTAAAAGTCCTAGACGCCGCCCTGCAGCGTTTGAAGCTGGGGGGAGGAAAAACCAAATCTCCTCGCCGCATCATCTCGACCAAAATGCCGCGCGTGGCGCTGGTCTATAATTTGAAGCGCAAGAGCCCCGGCGACCCCGACTACGAGCGGGAGGCGGAATTCGATTCGCAGAGCACCGTGGATGCGATTTCTCAGGTGCTGCAAAAAAAGGTCGGTCGGGTGCTTTGCATCGAGGCGAACAAAACGCTCGCGGAAAACTTGAAGGCGGCCGAAGTCGAGGTCGTTTTCAATATTGCCGAAGGATCGAATAAGCGCGCCCGCGAGGCGCAAGTTCCGGCCATCTGCGATCTTCTAGGGATCGAGCACACCGGCAGTGATGCGACTTGTCTCGCCATTACCCTCGACAAAGCAATCACTAAGAAACTTTTAAGCCAAGATGGAATTCTCACTCCGGCATACCGCCTATACCAAGGCGGGAAAATGGTGGAACCGGGTTTGCACTTTCCCGTCATCGTGAAACCCAATCACGAAGGAACGTCCAAGGGAATTGGCGGCAAGTCGGTGGTGTCCAATCAGGCCGAACTCGAACACACGGCGATGGAGCTCTGGGGCAAATTCCGGGAACCGGTGCTTTGTGAGGAGTACATCGAAGGGCGCGAACTCACGATCGGCATCTTGGGGAACTCGACGCTCAAACTCTTGGGGCCGATGGAAGTCGTCTTCTTGAAAGACGCCGGCCAGTACCCGGTCTATTCTTTCGAGGCGAAAAACCTACCGATCAGTTCCAACAATATCTTCCAGCTGGAGTGCCCGGCGTCTCTGGGCAAAGAGATGGATCGCAAAATCGCGTCCTTCGCGCGCAAAGTCTACCGCTCGCTCGGCTGTCGCGACGTCGCTCGGATTGATTTCAAAGTGGATGCCAAGGGTGGGATCTACTTCCTCGAGATCAACCCCTTGCCCGGGCTGACTCCCGGCTTCAGCGATCTGGTGGTGATGGCGGAACGCACCGGTTTGGAGTTTGAAGGCTTGATCAATCGCATTTTGACCCCCGCGTTGCAGCGCTGGCGCAATGCAGGTAAATTGCGTCCCTCATGAATCTTTTCGAGCGTTACCGGGAAGACGCTAAAACCCGTTGTCGATTGCGCGATCTCGGCGTCAAAATTGGCGTGACCCCGACCGGCCCACTCAATGCCATCACCGATGTCCCGGGGGTCCGCGTCGGGCATACCACCTTGATCGAAGGTTCGGGCCGCCGCAAACCGGGAAATGGTCCGGTGCGCACCGGCGTCACCGTCATCCTGCCGAACGACGATATCTACAATCGAAAGCTCATTAGCGGTGGTTTTATCCTGAGCGGTGCCGGAGAAGTTTCTGGGTTCACCCAGGTGAACGAATGGGGACTGATCGAAACACCCATCGCGCTCACCAATACCCTTTCCGTCGGTCGCGTGAGCGATAGCATCGTGAAGTGGATGGCCCAAAAGTACCCGGAAATTCGGGAACAACAGGACGTGATCATTCCGGTGGTCGGGGAGTGCGACGATAGTTTCCTAAACGACGCCGTCGGCCTCCACATCAAACCCCAAAACGTTTTTTCGGCCCTCGATGGTGCGACGGCGGGCGCGGTCGGGGAAGGGGCCGTGGGCGCCGGCACGGGAATGATTTGCTGCGACTTCAAAGCCGGGATCGGCACCTCGAGCCGCATTTTGGAGTTGGGCGGCAAGGTCTACACCGTCGGCGTTTTGGTGGTGGCCAATTTTGGGATCATGGAAGACCTGCGTATGGACGGCTATCCCATCGGGCGCTTGCTGGCCGCCGCGCAGGGAACGTACAACCGCCGTATTAACAACTACGGTTCGATCATCACGGTGGTAGGAACGGATCTCCCGCTCAACGCCCAGCAGATGAACCGCGTTTGCCGGCGTGCGGCGCTCGGCATTGGGCGCGTGGGTAGCTACGGCGCGCACGGCAGCGGCGAGATTATCATCGGCTTTTCGACGTCTAACGAAGTGCCCCACCGGCCGAAGGAAATCTTGGATCAAGTGCGCATGATGCGCGACAGCGCTTTGGACCCGGTCTACAAGAGCGTCATTGAAACGACCGAGGAGTCCATTCTCAATAGCCTGACGATGGCGGTCGATATGGAAGGGGCGGGCAATAATCGCGTTCCGGCGATCAAGCTCCCGCTCCTACGCGGCTTGCTGGAGCACTACGAGTCGGTGCAAAAGCTCGTGGGCGCCCGCGCCTGATTCTGCTAAATTAGCTTCCAGCAACGGGTAAAACACCATGACTATCCTTCACGCCATTATTCTCGGCCTCGTGCAGGGGCTCACTGAGTTTTTGCCGATTAGTAGCTCAGCGCATCTGACGCTGGTGCCCTGGTTCTTCGGCTGGCCCGATCCGGGTCTCGCCTTCGATGTTTTTTTGCACTGGGGAACGTTGATTGCGGTCTTCGGCTATTTTTTCGGCGACTGGATGCAGCTCATCCGCGCGGGGCTGGCGAGCATCATCGAACGCAAGATTGGATTCGATCGGAATCGGATGTTGTTTTGGATGCTGACGTTGGCCACGATTCCGGCGGGCCTCGCCGGCTTCGTGTTTCACGATGTGGTGGCGGGCGTTTTTCGGGCGCCCCTGCTGATTGCCATCAGTCTCGCGCTGATCGGTTTTCTGATGTACTGGATCGACGGTCGTTACCCGCCCTACCGCAACTTAACCGACCTCTCTTTGAAAGATGCGATGTGGATTGGGTTTGCCCAGGCCTTCGCTCTAATCCCCGGCGTGTCCCGTTCCGGTTCGACGATGACGATGGGACGGTTTTTGGGATTGAATCGCGAGGCGGCCGCGCGGTTCTCGTTTCTGCTTTCGTTTCCGATTATTTTGGCGGCGGGGATTTTTGAAACGAAGAACCTGATGGAAATGGGTGGACTGCAATTCTCCTCGGGCTACTTGGTGGCGGGATTTCTGGCGTCGTTTCTTTCCGGCATTGCGAGCATTCACATTCTGCTCGCCTATTTGCGCAATGCCGACTTCGCGGTCTTCGCGTGGTACCGCATCGCGCTGGCGGTGGGCGTGGTGCTCTTTAGTCTGATGACGGGTCGCTAAAAGTTGTAGGTGATACTTAGGGACGTGGTGAAGTAGTCACCGGCCCGATCGCCGACCTGGACCGAGTTGTTGAGCGTGTCGTTTTCGTTCGGGAAGAAGACCATGTGGTAGCGCAGGTCCAACCCCAGGTAAATGTGCTGGCGGTAGATCAGGAATTCGATTCCGCCGCCGCCGTACCCGCCAAAAGACGAATCATCCTGCACCGAAATCGGAAGCGTACTGGCGACGATAAATGGGGAGCGCATATAGACACCGCCGCCAAAGGCTAAGTACGGATTGGCGATCGCGATCGCGCGCGGCGCGGCTTTGGTGTCAAAGTAGTAACGAAAGCCCGCGATCGCCGCGATCATGTTCACATCGATTTCGGCGCTGCCGCTGGCACTTTGAGGCACATCCAAATGGTTGGAATAGGAAAACCGGCCTTCGAAGGCGATCGATTTATCAAAAAAATAGACCAGGTGGGCACCGGCCAGTAGGCCGGGACTCGTTGACGCGCCTAGTCCGCTGGTAAAAATCGCGGCGCCCAGGTCGAGTCCGAGCATCAGAAAGCGACCGAGGTGGAAAAACTCTTTGTCTTCCTTTTCTTCTTCCGAGAATTCGTATTGGGAAGGATCGGCGAAAGGGTCGGCGACCCCGGGGTAATCCCCGCTGCCGCTCTCGGCCATCAGGCCGCGCGAGATCAAGGTTGTTCCCAACAGAAAAACCAAGGCGATGGTTCGCATTTAAAAATTATACATCAGAAATAGTAATGAATCCCGCCATTCGCGAACGCCCCGCCCGCACTGCGAAAGCTTGTGCCGCGTAGGGACTTCAGGGCGATGCCGGTGTGAAAATACAGGCCGAGGTTAGGCAGCCCGGCCAGAAAGAACTCACCTCCGACGAGGGCTTCGAACTCCAAGCCCGTGCCGGTCACGCCGGCCGCGTCGGGACTGCTGATGATCGACGCGCCGACCCCCATGAACAGGTTCATATTCTCTTCCATAATGACCATGCGCGACGTATTCACCCCGAACTGGTACAGATTCGTTTCGGTATTGAAGCCCACCAGAAAGGTGCTGGCGTGTAGGTTGCTGTGAAAGTAACGCAACGAAACGGCGGTGGCCTGGGTGAAGCCAAGGTAGTTCATTCCGAAACCGAATCGCCCATCCAGATTCTTGGCCTCGGCCGGGGCCGCCCCGGCAAAAAGGGCCAAGAGAGATACCACTACCAAGCCGCTAAGTTTCTGAAAGGGTTGCATCATACGCTCAGGGTACCATGGGAAAGAGGTTTTGAAAGCTCCGCCCAGTTTTGGTAGCTTCAAAAATCGAGTTTTTACGCAAGGAGTTGCATGAGCCGCGAACGCATCGATCGAAAACAGCTGAAACGCCCGGACGGTTTCGTCCAAAAGGGGCGCCAGATTGTGGAATCCCTTTTTCGCGAGCCGCGCGCGGCGCTGATCGCATTGGGCGTCGTGGCGATTGGGGTCGGCGCTTATTACGCGTACGACGCCTACGCGAGTCGGCGACTGAATCGCGATTGGATTGCCTACTACCAGGCCGACGAGGCCAAGGGGGCCGATCGCACCGCGAAGATGAAGGCGGCCTTTGAAACGGGGGGCAATACCCGGGCCGCACTATCGGCCGCGGTTTTTCTCGCCGATCATTACTACGGCGCGGCTCAGCAGAAAGCCGAACGCGCAAAAGTGAAATCCGTTAGCGGGAAAGACGCCAAAAAGCCCAAAGAGGGAGAAGAAGATCCCGAGCCGTCCTTGAGCCCGCAGCAAGCGGCGGAAGCCGCCGCCGAATGGTACGGCAAAGCCCTGGGTTTTTCGCTTTTGCTAGCCGGGGAGCGGGAAATGCTGACGTTGGATGCCGGTCACGCGCTCGAACTCCAGGGCAAATGGGACGAAGCGCTGGGGCGCTACAAGTCGGTGGTGGAAATGGCCGGACCGGCCAAGCCTCTGGCGATGCTCCATTCGGGTCGTATGCACGAAGTTAAAAAGGAGAAAGACGCCGCCAAGAATCTCTACCAGTCTATCTCCCAAGAGTTTGCCAATACCGAATACGCGCGTTTGGCCAAAAACTACCTGCGTGGCATGAATAGCGCGCTCTTGGAGACATCGAGCCAGCCATGAAGCGTGCAGTTTTTCTGTCTTTGATTTGGGCTTCGACGGCGTTTCCCCTCTCGATTCTATCGAACTGGGTGATGCCCTTGCGAAATCAACCGCGCTTTGACCTGCTCCCCTTTGAGCGTTCCAAACCCATCTTGTTGGGCGAAATCCTGTACGCGGCGGACCAGCAGGGCAAGGTGCTCGCTATCCACCGTTCGATGGCCTTCATTTTTTGGCAGACGAAAGTTCCGGCTGCCGTTTCGGGCGCCTTCGCTTACGGCCGCTCCAAACTTTTTGTCGGTGACCGGCAGGGCAACTTGACCGCCCTGAATGCGCGCGATGGATCGCCCGCTTGGACATTCAAAGTGAACGCGGAGTGGCTCTCACCGGCGGTGGCCATGCCCAACAAAGTCATTGCGCTGGATTCGGCCGGCGATCTTTACGCGCTCGACGAAAACAGCGGCAAAGAAAAATGGCATTACAACCGTAAGGGCGATGAGAAGATGACCGTTTGGGGCAGCGGCGGTCCGGCGGTTTTCGGCAAGACGGAAGTCTTTCAAGGTTTTTCGGACGGGGTACTCGTCGCGCTGCAAGCCGAGACGGGTAAGGTGATCTGGGAAAAGCGCCTGCGCACGCGCGAGCGTTTTTACGATATCGATATGACCCCGTATGTCGACGAGAAGCGCGTCGTGGCGGCGAGCTACGATGGGCGGCTTTACAGTCTGGATCGGCTCACGGGCGAGACGCAGTGGGTTTTTCCGGTGGGAAGCTACGCCGGGTTCTTGGTGGAAGGTGACCGCCTGTACTTCGCCGGCGTGAACCACCAGTTCTATTGCATCGACTTGAGCAGTGGGCAGCCGGTTTGGACGGTGGCTTACGAGGGCGGGATCGGGGCGACGCCGATGATGGTGAATGGCTCGCTGGTCATTCCCACGTCTTCGGATCCGATCTACGTGCTCGATCCGACCAACGGTAAGGTGCTCGCCCAGACTTCGTTGGGCGCGGGTGCGCTTTCGTCGGTCGCGGCGGCTCCGGAAGAACGGAGTTTTTTCGCGCTGAGCAACTACGCCAATCTCTATTCTTTCGAACTCCAATAGATGACATCTCCCGCCTTAGGTTCGGTTGCGCTGATCTTGGAAAATGCGCGCAAGGCGTTCGTGTATTCCGGCTATCAGCTCTGGACCGAAAAGGACGAGAATGCCAAACACGTATGCGGCGGAGTGACCAGCTACTGGCCGGAGTTCCATTCGGTCGACGCCGAAACGTTTTTTGATATTGGCTCGGTAACCAAGGCGGTAGCGACGACGAGTTTGGTGGCGCTGGCGGTGGATCAGAAGCGTTTGAAACTCGAGGATACGGTCGGCCAATATGTGAAGCCGCTGCGCCATTCGAAGCTCGCCGGGTTGAAGGTTTTCGATCTGCTCTGCCACGCGGCCGGTTTGCAGGCGTGGCTGCGCGTGAAACAAAGCGATCGAGAGAATTGGCCGGTCCACTCGCCCGGCAAAGTCACCGCGTACAGCGATCTCGGATTTTTAGTTCTGGGCGACGTGGTGCAGGCGGTTTGGGGCGCACCGATCGATCGGGCCTTTCAAGCGCACGTCGTCGCGCCGCTAGGAATGAAGGATGTGCAGTACGGGCCGTTGCCGAGCGGACGTTCGGTGGCGGCGACCGAAGTGCGCGAGGGGCGGCCATTGCAGGGCATCGTTTTCGATGAGAACTCGGCCGACTTGGGCGGGCGAACCCCGCACGCGGGCCTCTTTGCCACCGCGGCGGGACTCGCGCCCTGGGCGCGGGAATGGTGTCGGGCGGTCAAGGGCAAATCGAAGTGGCTTTCGGAAGAAACCGCCCGCCGCTTTACCCATCGCGCCGAGCGCGTGGCGGGCAGTAGCTGGGGATTGGGGTGGGACACAAAATCGGAAAAAGGGTCATCGGCCGGCGCGCTTTTTCACGCCTCGAGCTTTGGGCATTTGGGTTACCCGGGGTGTTCGGTTTGGATCGACCCCCACGCCCAAGGGTTTGCGATCTTTTTGAGCAATCGGGTGCACCCGTCGCGCTTGGATGAGAGAATTCGGAGCGTACGCCCGCTGCTACATGACGCGGTGGCGCGCGGTTGGACCGAAAACGTCTGAGGTTGCCAGTGGAAAAGATCCATTTTGTGGGAATCGGGGGAACGGGAACCGGCACGTTGGCCGTGCAGTTGGCGGAGCTCGGACACGAAGTCAGCGGCAGCGACGGCGCCCTCTACGACCCGATGAAGACGGTGCTCGCCAATGCGAAGTGTCGATTGCTGGAGGGATTCAAGGCCGAAAATCTGGATCAGGTTTCGCCGGATGTTGTGATCATCGGCAACGTGGTCCGCAAGGACAATCCGGAGGCGAGTGCGTGGATCCGTTCCGGTAAGCGTTTCATTTCCTTTCCGGAGGCCGTGCGCCGCTACGTCATCGGCGATCGCAAGTCGATTGTTTGTGCGGGGACGCACGGCAAAACCACCACCAGCTCTTGGACATCTTTTCTGTTGCGGGAATTGGGATGGGATCCGAGCTACCTCATCGGGGGCGTGCCGGTGGATCTTCCCGGTGGTTGCGCGGTCACCGCCGGTAATTATTTCGTCGGGGAAGGCGATGAGTATGATTCCGCCTTCTTCGATAAGGGTCCCAAGTTTTTGCACTACCACCCGCAGGCTGTGATTCTGGCCAATATTGAGTTCGATCACGCGGACATATATCGCGACTTGGCGCACGTGCAGGCGGCGTTTGAAAAGCTGGTCGCCATTCTGCCCGGTAATGGGATCTGTATCGGGCGTTTCGAAGACAAAGTCGTGCGCGCGGTTTGCGAAGGTGCCCTCTGTCCGGTGCAGACCTTCGGCACTACCGTCGGTGCCGACTGGCGGGTGCGGCAGACTCAGAATGAACCGGACGGCCTTCGCTTTGAACTGGAGTTTAACGGGCGCAATCTCGGTTGGTTTCGTACCCCACTTTTCGGAGAGTACAACGTTTTGAATATTGTCTCCGGCATCGCGGCCGCTGTGCACTTTGGCGGAAACATCGAAAAGATCCGAGCGGCGGTCGAAGGTTTCCACGGAGCCCGCCGGCGGCAGCAAGTGCTATTCCGGCGTCCGGTCACCTTGGTGGACGATTTCGCCCACCATCCTACGGAAGTGGGCGCCACGCTTCAGGCGGTGCGACAACGCTATGCGCAAGGCACGCTCTGGGCCTTCTTCGAACCGCGCTCGGCCACGGCGCGGCGCGGCTCGCACCAAGCCCTTTATCCCGATGCCTTTCGGGACGCGGACAAGGTTTTGATCTGTGCGCCGTATCGCGCGGCCGAACTCCCGGCGGATCAGCGCTTCGACACCGACGCGTTGGTGACGAGCCTCAAAAAGGCGGGTAAAGACGCCCGCTGCCTCGCCACCGTGGACGAAATGGTCGAGCTCTTCACGCGCGAGCACCGGGAAGGGGATATCGCGGTGGTGATGTCCAACGGCGAGTTTGGTAAAATACAGCAGAAGCTTTCCCAGTCATTGCGAGGGGCGTAGCCCCGAACCCTAGTCACTGCGAGCCGGCCAGACGGCTCACGGAAGCAGCCCCGCAGCGCAAGCGCTGCGAGATTGCTTCGGCCTTTGGCCTCGCAATGACGGTAAGGAAAAATATGCTCGGCCGTCGTGGTTCCACCGTCGTGGATTACCTCATGATCACCGCCGTGGTCGCGGCCGTGGCGGTTCCGATCATTCGGGCGATGTTTGGCGATGCCATCATGAACGCGCTGGGGCAAAACCGCGCGCAGCTAGTGAGTTTCATCGCCCAAACGCCTAAACGGCCCGTTCCGAATATCTGGTTTTCGGCCGAGCGCCAGGGAAATCCCGGGGGCGGTGGCGACGTGGGCAAAACCGGCGACGTCGGCAACGTGGGAGAGGTGGGCGGCGGCGGCGATGAAGTCGGGGGCAACGGCGATATTGGCAAGGGCGGGGGCAACGTCGGAGGAAAGGGAGACGTGGGCGGCGGCGCCAAGAACATCGGAGGAACGGGCGGAGTCGGCGGGAGTGGCTACGTCGGGGGCAGCGGAAATGTCGGCGGAAAGGGCAACGCCGGCGGCGGGTCGGGCTCGGGATTTAACGAGGGCGGCGGATTGGATTCAAACTTTTTCGACAAGGGTGGGGCCAAGGCGGGCGATGCGTCTTTCGACGGCAGCACCGGCAAGGGCGGCACGTACGGTAATGGCGGCAGCGGCGACGGGGACGGTGGCGGTGGGGGCAGCGGCGGGGGCGGCGACCGCGAGACCCCCAAACTCGACAAGGGTGGCAATCAAGAAGCGAGCAGTTCTTCGGGCGGCGGCGCGGATTCGAAGCGTTCGCAGATCGAGGCCATGGCGCAAATCGAAGAGGCCCAGCGCAAAAAGTCCGAAGGATTTGATTGGTGGTTCTTGCTCAAGTTCCTGGTGGTTTGCATCATCGTCTTCTTGTTGATCTTGATCGCGTTGAGCAATTTGAAACGCACTCGGTAAAAAAAGTCAGCCGGATGGGGTCGGGGAACCCCATCCGGCTGCACAGAGCGAACGCGACGGAATCGGTATGAATACTCGTTCAGGGTAATGGGGAAACCAGGCTAGATCCGTCGAAAGGCTCTGCTTATTTGACCCTGGTGGGTCTGGGTAAGAGAAACCACTTACGTGCCACTAAACCTAATCTATAATTTTCCCAATCACGGGGATCCTAAAGAGCAAGCGGTATGCCACCGAGGCAAACCCGCAAAGGTGAGAGATGGTTGGAGTTTTTAAAAGCGACAGAAAACGGCGCGCCCTCGGAATGACGTATTGGGGCGCTGTCGGTGCCGCAATTTGCGTGGCGAGCGGTTTAGGCGCCGCCGAACCCAAGAAGCTCAAAGTGCTCCGCCAGATTCCGCACAGCGGGTATTCGGAAGGTTTGGATTTTCACGAGGGTTTTTTGTGGCGGGCGTTGCCAAAAGCGATTGCGAAAATTTCGCCGCAAGATGGAAGTGTGCTCGCGCAGTATACGCCGCCCTCGGATTACAGCGAAAGCGTGGTCTGGGTGGCCGGGGCGATTTGGAATGTGAGCTATTCGGACAACGGCTTGTACCGGGGTGAAAGGAAAGGCGAGCAATTGAAGTTCAAACGCGTGGGCGACGTTCCAGAAATCCACGCTTGGGGCATTGCCTACGATGGGAAAAATCTGATCGTGACCGGTGATTACAGCTCTAAACTCTATTTTTTTGATCCCAAAACGGCCCAACGGGTTCGGACTTTGGAAACCGATCGCAAGGACCTGGAGGATTTGGCCTGGGACGGGACGGGCCTTTGGACTTCAAGCTTCACCCAGTATCGTGGCAAGATTTTTCGCATTGACCCGCAGACAGGAAAAAGCAGCGACTTCTATCTCTTGCCCGATGCCGAATCCTGCCCCGTCATCGATGGCATCGCCCGCGATGGCAAGACCCTCTGGATCACCGGCAAGCACTGTCCGTCGATCTACCAAGTGGAACTCCCCCGCCTTTAATCGTTCTTGCCAAACCGAGTCATCTCGAAGAAAAGAACGAGGTTGGAGGGTTTTATGGTTTCACGCTTGGGGCTTCTATTTGGCATCCTTTTTATTTCACCTTTCGCCAGTGCGGAAATTCCGACGGTCCATTGTGGGCTTACCACGAACGGGAGCATCGGCGGTGTCCCCCGCTTTCAAGACTCGATCAAGTTTGAAGAAGGGATTGAAAACTACCTCGTTTCGATCGACCAGCGCTTGGTACCCGGCTCCTTCATGGAGAAGTTGACCAAGAAACAAGCCGACTACCAGTTTTACCAATTGCGCCTGGAATTTGTGAAGGTACGCGACAACCTAAATCATCCGCAACCGGCCTGCACCTTCAATAGCAAGAATACTTTCTTAGTCTCGTGCCCCTACATTCCAAAATTGGCCAAAGCCCACCTAACCCAAATACCGGACCCGGCGAATGCGGGGTTTCCAACTCCCGGCATTCCCGTACCACCGCCGGGAACGCCGCAACCGGAGCTAGTGGACAAGGATCTGGATATTCAGCAGATGTCGCTATCGACGCAGCGGGTGACCCGCGAATCCCTTTCCGGTGAGAACATCCAGAAGGAAGAACTCCTGCGTTTGGTCGTCATGATCGCCGGCCCCGAATTTCCGTTTCCGAATCAGCTGCAAGGCGAAATCAATCACGCGATCACGACGTGTGGCGTCGGTGAGTTGCCCACGGCGCCGGCGAACTAGCCCGTCCCGTCATTGCGAGGGCCGGAGGCCCGAAGCAAACTCGCATCGCGAAGCGATGCGGGATTCCTTCGCTACGCTCGGAATGACGGAGCGATGCGGGATTCCTTCGCTATGCTCGGAATGACTAGAGAGAGTTCTGGTAGGTCTCGAGATTGTAACCCGTGGTGGTGAGCAAGGTGCCCGCGGGTAGCGGGTGCACGAGGGTGGGGAACTGGGCGACACCCGCGGCGTCGCTCGTCGCCACCGCGAGCGGCTGTACCTCTCCCGGCGCGTAGAGCGAGGCCACCACGCCCGCGACCGGATCGCCAAACGTATCCACCGATTTGATCTCGTAGCGACCGTTCCGCAGCTGGTGGGCCGTGAGGTACGCTTTCGGGTTATCCGTGCGCAATCGCAGGGAAGGGTCGCCGAAGAGATTGTACCAACGCAAATTCTCTAAGGTGTTGGGCGACACCCCCATTTTTTCCAAGAGGTACATCTGGCCAGCGAAAACGCTCGCGCCGACCGTCTCGACCCCACGCTCGAAGTGATACTTCGCGACGCCCACGCTCATCACCGCGGGTTCGTGCCAGCTGATTTTGACCGACCCTCCGTAGTAAGCGACGGCACCATGGGGAATTCCATTGCGCTGGTGAGTGACCCATTTTTTTCCGAAGCAAGTCGCCAGCCCCACCCAATCGGCATTGTGGCAGGCGACATCCACGATCCACGGCAGGCGATCGGCGTTATCCACTTTCTCGATATCCGTCAGCACGAAGGGAGAATTCGTGGACATCCATTCCATGCCCAAGCCGTGTCCAAAGTAAGCGAGCCACCCGCGGCCGTCGCGCAGAGCCTCCCAGATATCGACGGGGCGCGCGCTTTTCAGCCGTTCGAAGAGTTTGTCGACTTTGCGGTAGGTATTCTTGCGCAAGTTTTGCCCGACGAGCTCCGCGTAGTCTTCGTCGCTCGGTTGGAAACCCTCGTGACTGGCGATGGTTACCGCTTTGGTGAGCCAATCGCCGCGGGCATCTTTCTCGTAGGCGATCCACCGTTTCACCTGAGTTTCCGCTTCGGCCGTAGTGTCGGCCAGCAGGCGCCCAAAGAAGAGATCCGGCAACTCGTCCCGGCCTTCGAGTAGCGCGTAGGGTAGGTCGGTGGGCGCGGGACCCCGTGAGGTGGCTTCGAAAAAGCCCGGCAGGCTGTCCTTGTTTCCCGCCAGCAGCAGGAAGCTCGGTTTGCGGGCGGATCGATCGTAGTAAGATTGGATAAACCTTTTCGCCGCATCGCGCGTGCCACCCACCTCGGAAAACCGGTAGGCATCGACGCGCAATCCCCGTTGGCGTTTCCATTCCAAAAATGGGGCGAGGGAGTTCCAAAGGGCGTCGGCGGAAATCACCAACATCGACTCCGGGCCATCGGCCGGATTCAAAACGCCCTCCAGGGCGTGGGAATTGCTGGCCAGCTTGATCACGGCATCGCGCCAAACGGATTCCGAAGTGGTGGCCCGGGCGACTCCCCGAAACGCCACTTCCACTTCCATGTCGGTCGTGACCTCCAACGCCCGCCCGCCCGTGCGCATGCGTAGGGGGTATAGGGCGACGCGGGCGAGACGCTGCGACTGAATCATTCCGAGCGCTTCCAGGCGGGCGGACACCGCCGGAAAAAGTCCCTTGGATTCATAGAGGGCGCGGTCGATTTGGAAATCAAAACGGGGTGTGGCACAACGCGACTGAGGTTGGCAGGGTTGGATTTCCCGAGCTTCCAACGTGCGCGTTTTTTCCGAAAGCAAGGTGAGCGTGGGTTCCATTCCGGCCGGAACTGCGATGAGGACGCCGGTGGCGGGCAGGTCGGGCGCGCCGAGGATCCCCATCGGGGTCAGCCCCGTCACTTGAACGGTTTGAAAGCCCCCCGCGGCGGGCTGCCAATTCAGTCCGCCCACCCGCAGACGAATGCGCAGGGAATGGGGACCGCTGGGTAGGGTTTCCACGGTGGCGCGGGAACCTAAGGGGGAGAATGGATCGAAGAGGATCTCGGCGGCGCGGAGCGAAGGCGCAGTGACGCAGGCCGTTAGTATCCCCAGATAGGCGATGAGCCTCACGGGAACCTCGGTGAAAGATGCGTTAGGTTAAGGACGGTAAAGCGGTGAGTTCAGTCTTTAGTTTAGCATGGGCCGGTCTAGTCGCGCTCGTCTAGCCAAGTCATTTGGATCGCTTCAAGAATTTTTTCGTTGGAGCGTTTTGGATCGTCGTCAAATCCTTGCAACTCGGTGACCATGCGGTGCAAATCGGTGAATCGCAACGTCAAGGGATCCAGATCCGGGTGGGTGTCGAAAAGCTGGATGGCGATTTCACGAACATCAGTCCACTTCACGGGGTACCTCTGGCGCTAAGCTCTTATCTTTCAAGGCATCACGAACCGCAGCATTCAACAACGTTTCCGCCAAGGGTTGCGTGATACGGTTTAAGTCGTCAATCTTGGCTTTAATCGCCTTGTAGTCGGAGGCATCGAGCGATTGCCGGAGCTCCTTTAGGCTGTTTTCGATGGAAAGACGCTGCGCGGCTGAGACCAGCTCCGCGCCCTTGCTCAGCGCTTTTTCCGTCGCCCGCGCGATCGAGTCGCCCTCCGTACGCGCTTCCACCAAGAACCGCGCGGCGAAGTCGTTCTCCGCGTTTTCATATGCTGCTTCGAGCATGCGTTCGACTTCGGTATCGTTCAACCCGTAGGATGGGCTCACCGTGATGGAAGTTTTGGTGCCGGTACGCAATTCCACCGCCCGCGCATTCAAGATCCCGTTGGCATCGACGATGAATTCGACTTCGATTTTGGGCACGCCGGCCGGTAGCGGCGGAATCCCCCGCAACTCGAAGCGCGCGAGGCTGCGGTTGTCGGAGGCGAGTTCCCGCTCCCCCTGCAGGACGTGTAGCGCGACGGCGGTTTGGCCGTCGACGTAGGTCGTAAACGTTTGGCTCGCCGAGACCGGAATGGTTGAATTGCGGTGGATGATCTTGCTGACCGCACCGCCCATCGTTTCAATTCCCAACGAAAGAGGGATCACGTCGAGCAGGAGCATCTCGCCCATCTGGCCGGCCAAAATATTCGCCTGCACGGCGGCGCCCATCGCGACCACTTCGTCGGGGTTCAGGGTGCAAATCGGTTCACGGCCGAAGAATGTTTCCACTTGACGACGGACGAGCGGCACCCGCGTACTGCCGCCGACGAGGATCACATCGGTGATGGCTTCTCGCTTCACCCCGGCATCCCGCAGGCACCCTTGGCAAGGTCCGGATAATCGTTCGAGAACCGGTTCAATCCAAGTTTCAAATTCGGCCCGCGTGACCATGCGATCGAAAACAATTCCATTCCAACGGGCGTGGAAAACCGCCTGCTCCGAATCGGTAAGGGCCTTTTTCAATTCTTCGGCGGCGGTCAACGCGACGGCGCGGGCGGACGGAGAATCTCGCCACTCCACACCCCAAACGTGAGTCAGCTCGTCGGCTAGCGCCTGCACCGTGGCCAAATCAAAATCGTCGCCCCCGAGCGCGGTGTCGCCGCCGGTGGCGAGGACCTCGAACACACCCTCCTTGACCCGCAGGATGGAGATATCGAACGTACCACCGCCCAAATCAAAGACGGCGACCGTCCCGCGAGCTTTCTTGTCGAGACCGTAGGCGAGGCAGGCCGCGGTAGGTTCGTTGACGATGCGCACAACTTCCAGGCCGGCCAGCTCCCCGGCCAGTTTCGTGGCTTGCCGTTGGGAATCGTCAAAGTAGGCCGGGACCGTCACGACGGCCTTTTCGATTTTTTCCCCACTCTGGCGTTCGGCGAGCCGTTTGAGCTCCCGCAGAACGCAGGCGCCGATTTCACTCGGGGTATAGGTCTTCTCGCCGACCTTAAACCGCACGACGTGTTCATCGCTCGCCGAAAAATCAAAGGGCAAAGCGCGCGTCCAGTGGGCGACGTCTTCAAGGCCCCGTCCAATAAAGCGCTTGGCACTGGAAATGGTTCGCTGCGGATATTCCGCCCGCCGCTCTTTCGCCGCCACGCCCACTAGGGGGGCGGCGCCGTCTTCAAAACAAACGACCGATGGAATCAATGTGTCGCCATCATCCCCGTGGAAAAGGCGAGGCCGGCCTTTCTCGATACAGCCAATCAGGCTATTGGTGGTTCCTAAATCAATCCCGACGATCACCGCATTCCCCGCTTTTCCAAATCGTTCTGCATGGCGCCCAAAAACCGCTGCACGGTAAGGTGCTTGGCCAAGCGCTCGAGCAGGGCCGAATTGTCCGCACCCTCCGACCAAGCGCTTTCCAGCTCGGCCCACTCTTGATCTAAATCTTTTTGGCGTTTCTCTAGCTCTTGACGAAACTCCGCCAGACGCGTGCCCGCATTCGGTTCACCCAGGGCATCTTGGAGTTCAAAATAGGTTTCGGCGAGTTCCAAGGGGACTTGATTCCCTTGGGGCTCGGTCTTACCCGCTCGCGCCAAGATCGCACGCGCCCGGGCAACCGGATCGCGCAGCGTTTGGTAGGCGCGGTTGATCGCGGTAGACCAGCGCGCGGCGAGCATGGCCTCAGAAGGGTCCTTCGTAACGTAACGATCGGGGTGCGTCAGCTTAGACAGCGAGTAAAAAACCTCCCGCAAAGCTTCCAAGTCGAGGTGAAGATTTTCCGCTACGCCCAGGATTTCAAATGGACTAAGGCCTTCGGGCAGCTCAGCCAGCCGACTGCTTCCCGGGGAAAGGGGATGGACTCGGTCCTTAGACGGCAAACGAAGTGCCACAACCACAGCTCTTCGACGCGTTCGGATTCTGGAAAGTGAAGCCGGTGCCGTTCAAGCCACCGGAATAATCGAGCGTCAATCCACGGACATACAAAAAGCTCTTCGGATCCACGAAGAGTTTCACGCCATTGACTTCAAAAACTTTGTCTTTTTCCGACGGATCCTTTTGGAAGTCGAGTTTGTAAGACAGACCGCTGCAGCCACAGCCTACGACGGCAATGCGCAGTCCCCCCTCCGGCAGGCCGGCTTCCTCGCGGAATTTAACGATCTGTTTTACCGCGTTTTCGGTCAGATTGATCATGCACTCGCTCCGCCTTTGTCTTGTTTCTTTTGGTAATCGGAAATTGCCGCGCGGATCGCATCTTCCGCCAGCACCGAGCAGTGGATCTTGACCGGCGGCAAGGCCAGTTCGTTCACGATGTCGGTGTTCTTGATCTGCAGGGCTTCTTCCACCGTTTTGCCTTTAACCCACTCGGTCGCCAGCGAAGAGCTGGCAATCGCGCTCCCGCAGCCAAACGTCTTGAAACGCGCATCTTCGACGACTTGCGTCTCGGCGTTGATCTTGATCTGCAGCTTCATCACGTCGCCGCATTCGGGTGCGCCGACGATGCCGGTTCCCACCGCGGTATCGTTCTTATCGAGCGAGCCCACGTTGCGGGGGTTATTGAAGTGATCGATGACTTTGGGTCCGTATGCCATTTTCGTTTCCCTTTCCTAGTGGGCGGTCCATTGGACCGACTTGAGATCGACGCCTTCTTTGGCCATTTCGTAAAGCGGGGACATTTCGCGCAACCGCGAGACGACCGAAACAACCTTGTCGATCACAAAATTCACTTCCGCTTCGGTATTAAAGCGGCCCAATCCAAAGCGAATGGACGTGTGCGCGAGATCTTCGCCCACGCCCAACGCCTTCAAGACGTAAGAGGGTTCCAAAGAAGCGGAGGTGCACGCCGAGCCGGACGAAACTGCCACTTCTTTGAGTCCCATCATCAACGCCTCGCCTTCGACGAAGGCGAAAGACAGATTCAAATTATTGTAAAGCCGCTCGGTCGGGTGGCCATTGAGATAAACCTCGTCGAGCGAAAGGCAAATTCCTTTATGCAGCTGCTCGCGCAGCGCCGTAATCCGTTCCTGGTCGCCGCCCATGTCGTGCATCGCGATTTCACAGGCTTGGCCGAGCCCCACGATCCCCGGAACGTTCAGCGTTCCCGACCGCACGCCGCGTTCGTGCCCACCCCCGTGAATGATGGGCGAGAGACGCACGCGGGGATTGGAGCGCCGAATGTAGAGCGCGCCGACCCCTTTCGGTCCGTACATCTTATGTCCCGAGATCGAGAGCAGGTCGATGCCCATGGCCGACACATCGATCGGCACTTTCCCGGCCGTTTGGGCGGCGTCGACGTGAAAGAGGACGCCCTTCTCTTTGGCGATTTTACCGATTTCAGCGATCGGTTGGATCGTGCCGACTTCATTATTGGCGTGCATCACGGAAATCAAAACCGTTTTGTCGGTGATCGCACCGCGAACGGCTTCGGGGCTCACTTGGCCGAATTTGTCGACGGGAAGGTACGTCACTGATCCGCCCATTTTCTCGAGGTACTTGGCAGAATCTAAAGTCGCCTTGTGTTCCGTCGTCACCGTGATGAAGTGATTGCCCTTCTCGGCATACATCTCGGCCGCGCCCTTAAGCGCGATATTGATGCTCTCGGTCGCGCCACTGGTAAAAACAATCTCCTTCGGATTGGCCCCGATCAGTTTTCCAATCTGCGCCCGGGCCGTCTCCACCGCCTCTTCCGATTCCCAACCAAAAGCATGGCTGCGGCTGGCCGCATTTCCGAAACGATCGGTAAGGTAGGGCATCATGGCTTCCAAAACGCGCGGATCGAGCGGCGTGGTGGAATGGTTATCCATGTAGATGGGGAACTTCATACTGCGACCTTTCGATTGGCGAGCGTCTCCAACGACGTGGACTGAAAGAGCTCGATGATCTTCTGATTCAAAAACTGCATGGGCGTAACGAGGGTACATTGCGACTGGGCCGGGCAATCATGATTGCCGGGTTCTAAACACGATGCGACATGGACCGGGCCGACGAGGGAACGGGTCAGGTCGAGCAAATTGATCGTCGAAAGGCTTTGACTGAGCCGGTACCCCCCGTGGTTCCCATAAACGGCGCTGACCAGATTCTCATTTTTGAGCGACTGCATGACCTTGCTTAACAAGGTCTCCGGAACACCGCAGCTAGCCGCGATTTCGCGCACACTTGCGATCTTGTCCTCTTTAGTATCGAGGTACAAAAGGGCGATAATCCCGTACTCCATTTTTTTGTTGAGTCGCAACATGCACTCACTCCTAAGTGGACTAAGTTAGTCCTATAAATGTCTTTCCCAATTGTGTAAATAAGTTAGAGTTAAGTCAAGCTTTATGGACTACCTTTGTCCTATAAGCAAGAACAAGAAATAAACCCTTGAATTCGCTATTTTTCTTGAATTCACGGCCCAGGGTGTCGTACTGATTCGCTTTGGCTCTGCCCCCTGGTTGGAGGTCGTCCAATGTCCGATCATCGTAAACCCGGCCCTTCCGGCCGTAATAGCACGCGCAAACCCCAGCGGGGTGCGCCTAGAAGTGAGGAACGCATGAATCCGCCGTCGGCTAACGATGCCGCGCCATTCCGTGAAAAAGGGGGTCGGCGAGCCGAGCCCGAGAGTGAAGCCTATACTCTCCAGATTTTCTTTGATCCCCATGACGGCGTCTTTTGCGCGACCTTCGTTGAGTTTCCGGACATTCGCGTCAGCGACCCCTCCCGACAAGAAACGATTTACGCGGCCGAAGACCGCCTACACTCCGAATTGGCGGCCCTGCGCCAGGCCGGCAAACCGGTTCCCGAGCCGGTACGGATGACGGACTACCCGTCGCACTTGGAAATCGAACTTTCCCAAACGCTCTCCCGTAAGCTCGAAGCGTTACGCCAAAATGAGCGGGTTTCGCTCGAGCAATTGGTGACGGAGATTTTGACCTCGGCGGTAGAACGCCGAGGCGACGCTGGCCGTTCCCAAGGGGGCGGCGGCAAGGGACGCAATCAAGGTGGGGGGCCCAACCGCCAACAGGGCGGGGGCGGCCGCGGCAATCGCCGGGGCAGCAACTACCAGCAGACCATGGATAGCCGCGAAAACTTCATGGAGTACGTCCGCAATCTCGAAAAGGGCGGCGGCCCCGGGTACAAGAAACGCTGATCGTCATTGCGAACGAAGTGAAGCAAACCCGCATCGCGGAGCGATGCGAGATTGCTTCGGCTGCGCCTCGCAATGACCGTCTCTGCGAGGCGAAGCCGAAGCAGGCCCGCAGTGGCGGAGCCACTGCGAGATTGCTTCACTTCGTTCGCAATGACTTAAGCCCCTTGAAAATATTCCTTCGACTTGACCGGATCGGCTTTCATCGTCTTTTTGCCGGGGGCCCAGCCCGCGGGGCAAACTTCGCCAGTTTTCGCCGTTTCCTGGAGAGCCTGCAAAACGCGCAAGACTTCGTCGACATTGCGGCCAATTCCCAGATCGTGAATGAGTTGGTACTGCACCACGCCCTGCGGGTTGATCAAAAACAGACCGCGCAACGTGATTCCCGCGCCTTCTAAGAGCACGCCGTAGCTGCGACCAATTTCCTTTTTGATGTCGGCAAGCACCGGGAATTGCAGTTTGCCAATCCCGCCTTCCTTGCGCGCCTGCTTGGCCCAGGCCAAGTGCGAGAACTGACTGTCGACGGAACTGCCGATGATTTCGCAGCCCGCTTCTTTGAACGCGCCATACGCATCATCGAACGCGGTGATTTCCGTCGGGCAGACGAAAGTGAAATCGAGTGGGTAGAAAAACAGGCAAACCCATTTTCCCTTGAAGTCCGAAAGGGCGACTTCTTTGAAGTCATGCCCCACTAAAGCCGTCGCCTTAAAATCCGGCGCTTTCTTTTGAACGAGTGATTCCATTGATTCCTCCTTAAGACTCGTTGAATACAGCAAACCTTCTGACCGGGGGCACGATAGCGGCGCATTCCCGGGGGGTCAAGGCAAGGGGCGTATCGTGTCACCCCCGTGTCGTGCGTTTCGACACGGCTGTGGTCGAACGATTTCGAGGGCTTAAAGGGGGAGAGGGAGGGAGTGAGAAACTATCGGCCAGTCGTCGCGAAAGTCGTAGTGGCGGGGGACGCCCATGCGCTCCAGTCCCGCGGTGGTACAGCGCTTGCACAACTAGGGCTCCGATGCGAAACCGCTTTGCGGGTGCGCATGCGCTGCCTCTTTGAGACAGAGGCAATGTGGTTGTAGAGGAGTCTTTATGAAGTTCATGTTGAGCGCGGTTTTCGCGGTGATGATGACCAGCCAAGTGGTGATGGCCGAGACGGTCTCGAACCACGGAGCCGGAGCCCCCAAGCCCGTGGCCAAGCCGACCTACCAGGCGCCGAAACAGACGCCCCAGCAGGTCTTCGACCAAATCGTGGGTTCCTGCAATTTGCAGCAGGGTGCGAACGCGGTTCCGAGCGTGACGCGTACGATTGGCGCGGATCGCCGGTAAGCGGCTTTCGGTCACTTCCCAGTCAAATGGTAAAGGTCGCGGGGTTACCCTTGCGGCCTATGCCATTTTCTCCCTAGGTTTGACTCTCGGGATCGGCTACCTATTCTTTCCTTATGCTGGATAAGGGAAATGGCACCGGGTCAAACAAGCTGGACGGAAAGAACGCGCCGCCGCGCACCGAAATAGTCCCCGTCACCGATCTCCTGCCCCCAAACCTTTTTTTACTCCCGGTTGCCCAATCGAGCCTTTTTCCGGGGATGATCGTTCCCCTCGTCATCCCGGATGGAAAGCTCTCCAAAATGGTGGAGCACGTGCTTTCCGGTGCTGGTTACCTAGGTTTGATTCTGACCCACGATCCCGAAAACACGGAAATGGCCTCCGGGCCGGCCACGACGTTGACGGGGCTACCCGCGGAGGCCGGGGCCGCCGATGCGGCGGCTGACTCGGTCGGTTCGTTCCGGCGCTTCGGTGTGGCGGCCAAGGTCCTCAAAAAAATCAATCTCCCCGACAATCAGGTCAGCGTTTTGCTCACCGGCTTGCAGCGCTTTGAACTCAAGCGGCTGGTGAGCTCGGAGCCCTACTACGTCGGAAATGTAAAATACGTCTCCGAAGAGATTGTGCGCGATGTGGAGATGGAAGCGCTCCTGCGCAGTGCCCTGAGCCAGTTCAAACAGATTTCTAAAGACAACCCGCTGATCTCAGAAGAGGTGAAAGTCGCGCTCGTGAACATCGACGGGCCGGGCAAGCTTGCCGATTTCATGGCGTCTATCCTGATACGCGACGTGGAGGACTACCAGGACTTGTTGCGCACGTCGGACATCCGGCAGCGTTTGCGCAAACTCCTAGTGCTCTTGCAACGGGAGCAAGACGTGCAGGCCGTGCAACGCAAGATTCAAGACGATATCCACCAAAAGGTTTCGTCCGCGCAGCGCGAGTACTATCTCAATGAACAGTTAAAGCTGATTCAGAAGGAGCTGGGTCGCGCCTCCGATGATCGGTCCAAGCTGGTGCAGAAATTTGAAGACCGCCTAAAGGCGCGCTCGCCGACCCCGGAGGCCAAGAAACGTATTGAGGAAGAGATGGAGAAACTTAATCTGCTCAATGAGCAGTCTTCCGAGTTTTCCGTGGCCATCAATTACCTCGATTGGGCGACGGCCCTTCCGTGGGGCGTGCGCAGTCCCGATAACTTAAGTTTGGCCCACGCCCGCAAAGTCTTGAACGAGGACCACTATGGACTGAAGGATGTGAAGGAACGCATCCTGGAATTCCTCGCGGTGAAAAAGCTAAAGTCGAGCGGGGAAGGATCGATCCTTTGCTTTGTCGGTCCGCCGGGGACCGGAAAAACGAGTTTGGGGAAATCGATTGCCCGCGCTTTAGGGCGCAAGTTTTTTCGCTTTTCGGTCGGGGGAATGCGAGATGAAGCCGAGATTAAGGGGCACCGCCGCACTTATGTCGGTGCCATGCCGGGAAAACTCGTTCAGGGTTTGAAGCGCGTCGAGACGCAAAACCCGGTTCTGCTCATCGACGAAATTGATAAGATTTCGACCGGCTGGGCCTCGGGTGGCGATCCGGCTTCCGCCCTTTTAGAACTATTGGATCCGGAACAGAACAAGGAGTTTTTGGATCACTATCTGGACATCCCGTTCGATTTCTCGGAAGTCTTTTTCGTTACGACCGCGAATAGCTTGGACACGATTCCGGCGGCGCTGCTCGATCGGATGGAGATCATCCAGCTCGGTGGCTACACGGATTCGGAAAAGGTACACATCGCGCGCAAGCACTTGATCCCAAAGCAGCTCGAAAAGAATGCCCTGCCGGCAAATGCCGCGACGCTTTCCGACCCCGCGTTGAAACACGTGATTTCGCACTACGCGCGGGAAGCGGGCGTGCGCAACCTCGAACGCCAGATCGGGCGAATGTTCCGCAAGATCGCCTACAAAGTGGCGAGTCGGGGATCGAAAGTGGTTCCGATCGCCGACGCGAAGGCAGTGGAAAAATTTTTGGGACCGGCGCCATTTCACCCCGAAGAAAACATTCCGAACATTCCGGGGGTGGCCGTGGGGCTGGCGTGGACTCAGTATGGCGGTGAAGTGTTGAGTGTGGAGAGTGTCGCGGTCGAAGGCCGCGGAGGGTTAGTTATGACCGGCACGTTAGGCAAGGTCATGCAGGAGTCAGCAAATTTGGCTTTCACCTTCGTTCGCGAGGCGGCGGATGAATTGAAGGTCCCCAAGCGCTACTTCGAGCGCAATACGATGCACCTGCATGTGCCGGCTGGAGCGACCCCGAAAGACGGGCCTTCGGCGGGCCTGACCATGGCCGCGAGCCTTTATTCTCTGATTGCGGGCAAGGCTTTGAAGCCGGGCATCGCGATGACGGGAGAGATCACGCTTAGCGGGCGCGTCCTTCCGGTCGGTGGGATTAAGGAAAAACTTCTAGCCTCCAAGCGCTCGGGCATTCGGACGGTGTTGGTACCCAAAGAGAACACTCGGGATCTTAAGATGATTGATGCCGAGACCAAGGAAGGTTTGAAGATCATTCCCGTGGGTTCCATAAGGGATGCCTTCCGCCATCTTTTCTGATAATTAGAGCGGCATGGAAAAAGACATCAGCCTTACCCGAGTGCACCCCGCGGAGATGGATTTTTTGCGGGAGTATGTGGAAGCCCTTTACGCCCATGACGAAGACTTCGACGCGATGGTTTATATCGAAGACGGCGTGAAGAGTTTGCTCCGGAATGAAAACCTGGCCACGGCCTATTTCATCAAATGCGGGGAAGAGCGGGTCGGTTACGTTATCCTCACCCGGTACCACAGCGTCGAAAAAGGCGGACTGACTTTCTTCATCGACGAACTCTATGTCGAGCAACCTTTCCGTCGTTCGGGACTAGGTCAACGCGTGATGAATCGCATTCTTGAAATCGCCCGCCAAGAAGGGGCGAAGTCCCTTTCCGCCCAAGCGGAGCCGTACAACCGTGCGGCGCATGACTTTTTCGCGTCGCAAGGGTTTCAGCCCAACCCCAATTTGAACTTCGAACGCCAGCTTTAAGCCCCACTCTTCTGTGCTAAACTAACCCCAATGGGAACGAGGGGGTTCGTGGTCATCACTGACCGGGGTGGGCACCTGCATAACGCCCGCATGCTGC
>CAZFMF010000044.1:0-25468 GCA_964519985.1 uncultured Pseudobdellovibrionaceae bacterium
CTGAGCAGGCTCGCCCCAAACCCCCCTTAACTTTTCAAACACCTTCCGCCGGAGTCGCTGGACAAAAGTTAACGGGGAAAGCATTTGCCTTAACGAGCGTAAAAAGACTTCCGGATCGTATGCGCTTTAGGCGGAACGTTTCACATTCAAAGCTTGCGAGTGGGCGGTGATGCAGTAGTTAGGGCGACGGTGTTTGACGAGTTTCAAATTCCAATTGGGTAGCGCGCGCTGTAGGTTTTGAAGGGCGTCGGCGCTCGGTACCAAAGCCACGTTCTTGTCGCCGCTGATGTAGCGGTCGGCCCAATAGGACAGGCGTCCCATGGCACTGCCCGATTCCACATCCTTAAAGATCAGGCGATCGGCGTGGGCACAGAGCCGCGTCAAATCGCGGAAGAAGGTGCCGCGACCCGAGAAAGGAATGTGGTGCAGAACATCGAGAATGAGCACGGCATCGAAATGCGAAATGGGACCGGCGAGAAAGCGATCGATGGAAGTTTCGGGCAGCAGGCGAAAGCGCCCGGCTTTGGCGGTGTCTAACGCATCGCCAATTTGGCTCGCAATATCGATCATGGTGACGTGGATGTCAGGGCGAACGGTGAGGAGGCGATCGATGATTAGGCCATCGCCGCACCCGACATCGAGAACTTTGGCACCGGGCGGCAATTGGTCGGAAATACTTTGAACCAGTGCGTCGATATTCAGGAAAAAAGAGCGATAAATTGACGCAGCAAAGGGAAAGGCCCGACCCAGTAAAAGTCGCGCAAGTTTGCCAGGCGTCATAAAAAAATTATATCAGTTAACGGCCCTTGGCTCCGCCGAAACCGTCGCTAAAAAGAGTGGCTCCTAACTCCGTTAGCTGGCTTTCTGGAGGAGTAGTCTTCTACTCCGGCGCTGGAGCGGAGGCCGCTTAATCGTATTTGAGCAAGAAAAAATGGCTGATAGAATTGCGGAATGAAAACCATAGCCGCTTTGTTTGCATTCGCATTGATTTCAAGCTCGGTTTGGGCTCAGGAGAGCCACTCGCCTTCGCCTAGCGGTCGTTACGAAAGCGAACCGTTGGATCTCAAGCTCAAGCAGGAAGTCGATGACGCCCTTGCAAAATTCTACGTGCCCGGCGGCAACATCGAGGTGAGACCGGTGGGGGTTAAGACGGATTCCTATTACGACAATGCTGGCCTTCGAAGCACGCTCGCGGGACTGAGGGGAGCGAATGAAGATGTTCAGCGCACGATTCGCGAACTTCAAAAGAAATGCAAAAAAGTTCTGGTTACCGTCAGTACCTCCCGCGCCTATGGTATCAAAGTTGGAGATACGTGTGTGCTCCGATTCGGCGGCTACGCTGGAAAGTTTACCGGAGAGGAGAAAGCGCAATTCAGTAGCTTGAATCAAACCGATTTAATCAGGCGCCAATTGGCTTTGACCCGGGTTTTGGTGAACGCGGGTGCTGACGACAATCTCAAACTCACCTTCAACGATTCCCTATTGTGGCAAATGTCTCGACCACAGTTTGATGAGTTTCTGCGTTTGATCCCGAAGATAGTGGTTCGCCTCAAGGAAAAAGGAGCGAACGGCGCGCAACGGCAGCTGTACCTTTCGGACGACGGAGAAAGAGACGCCATGTCCACCGGCGAGTACACGATCCGATATTTCGTAAACATGATGAAGCCCGGAATGCCTGGAATTCAGAATTTCCTCAAAGGAGATCATTCTAAATTCGACGTTCGACCGAACCACTAAGAAGCGATTTTTGGAAGTTGAATCCAAAATCGTTTCTTACGCGGAGAGTTTGATTCGGTTTCGAGAAGGTTTTCGAGAACGCCACCGTTCTTGAGAATCGACTTTTCCGAAGCTAGGTTGTTTTCGTCGCAAGTTAAGAGAAGTCTTCCGATTCGAATGGCTTCCGGCGTTTCCAGAATCTGCTTAAGCATTTCTGAGGCAAAACCCCGCTTGCGAAACGATGGCCGCACGATGTAGCCGATATTTCCGCCGACTTGGCGCAAGGAGTCGTTAAGCCGCAGGCGCAGTGAAATGCGACCGACGATATCGTCTTCAAACACTACCCAATAAATCATGTCGGGAACGAGGGGCGGCGGAGGGTGGGTGAGTCGCTGGAGAAGCGTGTTGACGTATTCGGTGAAATCTTGCTCGGGAAAGCTCAATGGGTGCGTCCCGGCCAAGTAAACCCAAGCCGTGCGATCCGCCTCCGTGAGCTCGCGCAATCCCGCTAAGAAAGAATCGCGGTAAGCGGCATGGGGTCGAATGAGGCTCAGTTTGGTTAACGACATGGCCTATGCTTGCGTAGGGAATGCTGATAAGCCAGGGAAATTCAGGAGGCGGTCTCGATATGAAGCACGGTTTCAAAGCAATTTTGGTGATGGCGGTTTCTTATGGAAGTGCAGCGCTGGGTAGTTTTCAGCTCACCAGCAATCTGAAATCGGGGCAGGCGATCCCCCAGGATTATTACGCCGGAGCGTTTGGCTGCGAGGCCAAGAATCTTTCGCCGGCACTCAAGTGGAAGGGCGAACCGGCGGGGACCAAGTCGTTCGCCGTTACTGTCTACGACAAGGACGCACCCACCGGGTCGGGCTTTTGGCACTATGTGCTTTTCGATGTTCCGGCGATGGTCCATCAATTCAACGAAGGCGACTTGAGTGCCGGAAAAGTTCCGGAAGGATCCGTGGCCTCGATGACGGATGCGGGCAAGCCCGGTTACTTCGGCCCCTGCCCACCGCCGGGGAGAAAGCATACCTACGTCGTGACGGTTTATGCGCTGAAGACCGAAAAGCTCGGCGTGGAACCGACGTCGACGCCGGCATTTGTAGGCTTCAATCTCTGGGGCAATACTTTGGCGAAGGCCTCTTTCACGATGACCGCTGGCCCACGCAAGTAGTCAGCGAAAATCGCGCTTGAGTTTGTTTACGGCGTTACGACCAAGCTTTCCGGTGGTCCAGCGGCAGAGGGCTTCGTCGGACGTGAAGGAGGTCAACCACTCGGCGAAGCCGCCATGGCGGGTCACTTCCTTTTGCATCGGCGGATGAGAACGGATCAAAGACCGCAGAAAGGCTTCGTCGAAGCCTGAATCCCGTTCTGCGAGTTTAGGGTTCGCTTTGGAGCGGAGCAGACGCTCCGCCGTCATTTCCTGGAAAAGGGCATAGAGATCTTGCGGGGGGACGCGTCCCACAAAAGGTGCCAACGCATGACTCCTAGGGGGCAGGACAGGGTTGGGATACTCTTTTCTATCGTCTAAGTAGACTTTGACGATTTCCATGGGATTTCGGTCGGGAAAGCGCGATCCGTATGTCTCCGCCCATTTCCCAATTTCATCGTTGACGTCAACCGGCTCCCCCCTGGCATCGTACCGGGGTTTCGCCAGCCATGTTTCGAAGTTCATAGTGAAATCATGGGCAGAGGAAAGGGAAGGATGGTTTCGGATCGCGTCCGAGAGCTTAGCCATTGCGGCCACGCCGTTTTCCTTGTCCTCTTTCGACAAGTAGTAAGGAAAATGAAAGCGGAGTTTGGTCCTCTGGCCGACGCCCCCGGACACGGTATCGAGAAAATCCATGAGTTCCGATGTGTATGGCGAACTGCTTAGCAATCGATCGGTGAGCTCAATGCACAATCTGCGATAAGCCAAGTGCTCCTCCGTTTCGTCGGAGGCACTGAGTTTGTGTTTATCCGAAAGCGCCGTATTTTCTTCCAATTTGCGAAGCCGAACGGTCGCACGTTGATTCGCATCAGAGGCCACGTCGAGGAGCTGCTTTTTGAATTCGGCGCGATCGTTTTTGAATGCTGCATTCAATTCTGCGCGCACTTGCTCGATTTCATCCGGCAGGTTCTTGACGCGCTCTTCATGCACGAGCCGCGCATCGTATTCTTTGCGGCCGCGGGTCAGCACTTCGTGGGCGTGAATGAGCGCCTGACGCCTCATCTTGTCCTCACCGGCCTCGGCGAGCCTCCGGAGAAGGGCATCGTCAATGTCGGATATAGATGCATTACGCGGAACGTCCAAGAGTTTGTAGTGATCCGGTAAGTCGGGCGCGGGGCTTGACGCGCAAAGCAATAGGGCGACCAAGATTAAAGGCTTTCGCATTTTTCTATTGTACCGCGTTCGGTTGGGTAGGCGGAGGAGTGAACGATGGCGGTGATTTCAATCAGATATCGGATATCAGATAACGGATATCCGATATCTGATTGATATGGAGGCGACCGGGGTCGAACCGGCGACCCCCAGCTTGCAAAGCTGGTGCTCTCCCAATTGAGCTACGCCCCCACAGAAATTGGGAATGATCTGAGCTGCAAAAGCTATTATGAACGAGAGGGTTGTTCAATGCGAATTTGCCCTCTTTGCCTGAATCTGGGACGGGCGTCTCCCTTTTTACATATCCATCGAGAGCCGACCCTCTGGGGTGACCGTCCAGACTTGATATCGGGGCATCGGTTCCACTGATTGTTTGTCGTGCGTTCTGAGCAATAGGTCTTTTAAAGGTTCATCCGTTGACGACCAGGCGCGAAGGTAAACCCGACTCCGGTCCATCGCACGCATCTCGAACGTCAAGGTGTGACCATCTTCGCTCCAGCTGTGGTCGGGGGACACCCGATTATCGACGATGAACTTTTTGCCTCCGCGCAAATGCATTTGGCATTGGTGGGTGCCGACGATGACTTCGCGCTTGGCGACCAAGGACCTCCATACGCGGTCGGCACTGTTTCTCGCAAGTAGCCTCCACGCGAACGCTTCATCGTAATCCACTCGAATGCTCTGACCATCAACGACTTCCACTGCAATGTTTGCGCGTCGCTGGGAGTCAATGGACAGGAACCGCAGCCACATTCGATCCGGCATCGCTTCATCGCCCCACGGGGATTGCGGGAACAAATCCGCTTCTCTTCTCAAATCGAGGATGATTCCTCGATCGGCGTAAATCCGATTTTGGAAGCGGAACTGGAGATGCATCACCCGACCCGCCTCTTCTTGCTGTTCGCGCTGGGCATCGGCCAGGAGGCGAAGCGTATCGGGATCGCGCTGAAGCGAAACACCCCCCTCGACGATGCGAAACTTTTCCAACGGCATCTGAAACGCCTGCCCCGAGATATCGCGGAGGGTTAAAACAGGATTCGGGGCCAGCGTTCCCGGCTCCGGCCCGACGAGTGGAAAGGTAGGACCGACGAAAAAGAGCCGCTCCTGGATAAGCGGTCGTATTTGATTTTCTTCGGAGGATGGGGCGAGCACTTTCACGTTCACCCCCACCTTATGATTTCGCGCGGCCCGAAGAATATTCACCGTTTGCGCAATGATTTCCAATGGGCAGTCGGCCAGCAGTCGGGGTTTTTCCCCCGCCCAGGCATTTGCCAAGCCTGCGATCAACAATAAGAAACAGCGGGCCCCCGGGCCATAACAGACGCGCATGCTGAAAACTCACTCCAAATAATCAGCGGAGCTTTTGTCAGGGAGTGAACGCAATTGCAAGTCCTACGCGGAATGGCGTTTTTCCACTACGTGATCCGCGCGGTCGGTGAGATCGCGTTCGCCTTCGTGTCGGGCGCAGTTCGCACAACAATAGATCGCCCCTTCGGCTTCTACGCCATGGCCAACAATGCGGCATTGGCAGTGCGCGCATTGGGGGGCAAGGGCGTGGATGGCGCATTCAAAGGAATCGAAAACATGGCTGCGACCCTGGAGCGTGATCGTAAACGCCTTGTCATAATCGTTATGGCAGACTTCGCATTGCATAGAGACCTCCTAACCGGTACCAATGCACTCTACATGCCGCCGAAATCCTTGGTGAAAAGTCGCTGACCGGGAGTTTTTGTTGCTATCTGCATCGGTTTCAGCGATCTTGCCCGCCCCCCGGGCGGGTTCGGCAGTGGCATAAGCACTGCAGAGGTATCTTCTGAAGGAGTCCTTAATGTTGCAAATCGCGGTTCTACTCTCGCTTCTCGTCTCCCCCGTTTGGGCGGTACCCAGCCCCGTGGAGGACACCGCAAACTCCAGCCAGACGGTTGAAGACGATTACCACCAAGGGTTTGGGGAAGGGCGCAAGGATTCCGGCCACGGTGTGGCGCCTTTGATTGGCTACGATCCCTCTTATAGTTTTGTTTTTGGTGCGGCGTATTTCTACGAAAGTCCCACCTTAAAGGGGGGTATCGACGGCAATTTGAATTTTCATGACGTCTACCAGCTCTATGGTCGCTTCAGTCACAATGTCGGCGACAACTGGATGTACGGTGGGAAGTTTGGTTTGGTTCGTGGCTTTCAACCTTATTATGGTGAAGGCGGCGAAACGAATGTTCAGGACTTTAAGCGCCTTTGGGGGGACCAGTATTCGTTGAATCTTCGACTGGTTCGCGGGCTGGGTCGCTACCTTTCCCTGGGACTCTTCACGGAGATCCGGGGTCGGACGGAAGTGCAACATCGGGATGAGCCCTTCGTTCGGCTCGAGCCGAATCAGACCGCGACGGTATTTGGGTTAACGTCGCAGATCGATACACGCAAGGACAAGAATCGATCGAATGAAGGGTTCGTACTGACGACCGATGTTTCTTTCGGTCCGTCGGGCCTCAATCGGCCGTGGTCGAAGTCCTTTAGCCGGGTTGAGAGCAGCTTTGTCGTCTATAAAGACATTTTTGGTGAAGTGCTACCCGATGTCGTGGCCGCGTTTCGCGTGATGGGAGGAGTGAGCTCGGGGGATTCGCCCTTCGCGTTTCGCTACCAATTGGGGGGCGCCAACCTGTTGCGGGGGTACCTGGAAGACCGTTTTCGCGGCCGGAAGTACTATCTCCAGCAGACCGAATTGCGTTTTCCGATTTGGCGGATGATTGGCGCGGCGGCCCAGCTTGGCTTTGGCGATATCACGGATGGTTCCTTTACGGACGCAAAAATGGCGTACGGGATCGGACTGCGTATCGGACTCCCTCCTGATTGGATCAGCAAGATTCGCATCGATATCGCCTGGGGTCGGGATCAAATGGGCGTCTTTGCGAATTTCGGACAAACTTTCTAAGGTCATTTCAAGCCGTTGAGTTGGTGAGAATGCCATGCTAGCTTCCGGTCTCCCGGAGGATGGATGGAAAAGGAATTTAAACCCTTTGTTGCGGCTTCAAAACATATTCCCGAGCTGACATTTGGTCCGATCTTTATCGGTGTCCTACTCGGAATCGTTTTCGGCGCTTCGTCACTTTATCTCGCATTGAAAGTCGGGATGACGGTGAGTGCGTCGATTCCCGTTGCCGTGCTTTCCATCACGGTGTTCCGGGGCCTAGCCCACCTCTTTCGCACCCGCCAAGCGACGATTCTGGAAAACAACATCACTCAGACCACCGGTTCGGCCGGCGAGTCCATCGCCTTCGGGATCGCCGTGACGATGCCGGCGTTGCTCATCCTGGGGCATGAGATGGAGCTCTCGCGCATCATGGTGGTGGCCGTGCTCGGCGGTTTGCTCGGCATCTTGTTTATGATTCCGCTGCGGCGCGCGCTCGTGGTCGCGGGACACGGAAGGCTCGCGTACCCGGAAGGCACGGCCTGCGCGAAGGTGCTTATCGCCGGCGAAGAGGGGGGCACCAGTGCTTCCACCGTGTTCGGCGGTTTTTTCTTCGGTTTGATCTACAAGGTTTTGAATCTCGGTCTGAAGCTGTGGACCGATGTTCCCTCGAAACTGATCTCCTGGTTTAAGGGCGCCTTTGTGGCCGTGGAAGTGTCACCCGAACTTTTGGGTGTGGGCTACATCATCGGGCCGCGCATCGCCTGCATCACGGTCGCGGGCGGCTTGGTTTCCAGCTGGGTGCTCACCCCGATGATCAAACTCTTCGGCGATGGCCTCACTTCGCCCATGTTCCCCGCGACGAAACTCATCTCGCAAATGAGCCCCGGGGAAATTTGGAAGAACTACGTCCTATATATTGGTGCGGGCGCCGTGGCGGCCGGTGGGATCATCAGTCTATTTCAAAGCTTACCGACCATTATTCACGGCGCGCGGGAAGGCCTGAAGGGCTTTCGGGGGGCAGGAAAGAAGGCGGCGGCCAATGCCGACCGAACGAACAATGATATTCCGCTTCCTTACGTCATCGGTGGCGGGGTCTTGTTGATATTGGCGATTTGGCTCACGCCCTCGCTCCACATGAACCTCCTGGGTGCATTGCTCATCGTCGCGTTTGGTTTTCTCTTCGTGACCGTTTCGGCCCGGTTGACCGGGGAAATCGGCTCGTCCTCGAACCCCATTTCCGGGATGACGGTAGCCACCTTGCTACTCACCAGTCTTGTTTTTCTGGGGCTGGGTTGGGTAGGCATGGGTGATCGCATTGCCGCGCTCAGTGTGGCGGCGGTGGTTTGCGTGGCGGCCTCGAACGGCGGTACGACGGCGCAGGACCTTAAGACGGGATTCCTGGTCGGTGGCACTCCAAAGTACCAGCAGATTGCGATTCTGATCGGCGCTTTGTCGTCAGCCATTGTGATTGGTTACACTTTGAATCTGCTCAATGAAGCTTCGACGGTTTATACCAAGAAGAATCTTCCGACGGTGACCGTTCCGAATGTGGCTTCGCTCACGGAAATGGAGAAGGTTCGCGATGCTTCCTACGCGTCGGACCAGAATCTCTACCACGTGCTGCGGGTGGGAGATGTGCAGACCGACGGACCCCTCAAAGGCATGATGCCCGGCAAATACCTGGTCAATGATCAGGGCGCCGTTGAGTATTACGTCGATCCCGGCATCAATGGTGTCGTGAAAACCCGCGACAATGGCACCGAAGTGCAAAAGTACGATGCCCCGAAGGCGCGTTTGATGTCGCTCATCATCGATGGGATTTTGGCGCAGAAGCTTCCTTGGGGCTTGGTCCTTCTCGGCGTGGCTTTAGCGATTGTGGCCGAGCTCTGCGGCGTGGCGTCATTGCCCTTTGCCGTCGGTGTTTACTTGCCGCTGTCGACTTCCGCGCCCATTTTCTTCGGCGGCTTGGTCCGCTTCCTCATCCAGCGGCGCTCGCGTAGTAAGGCGGGCAAGCCGATGGACGAAGACGAAACCGAATCGGGTCCGGGCATCTTGTATGCCTCGGGTTTGATCGCCGGTGGAGCAATCGCCGGAATTGCCATCGCGCTCATGTCGCTCAAAGAAGACTGGGCCGAGGCCTTGAACGTCGGCAAGCATTTCCCGGGTCTCGAAGAGAACCTGTGGATACCGACGATTGTGTTCGCCGCGATGGCGTTAGTGCTTTATCGCGTCGCGCTGAAGGGAGCTCCCGCTCTCAAGCGCAAATAAGCGCTGACGGAAGGCGAGCGGTCATGCTAGCCTCTGCGGCTTTAGGAGACCTTAATTACAAGGGAATATACGATGCAGGGAACAGCTAAGCGTTCTTCTTTGGCGCCTCTTTGGCAAAAACTGGTTGGTTATTTACCGCTTATCGCGGTGACTTTATTGGCGGCGGTTCCTTCCTTCGCCAGCGAAGCAGATCTTCACCTTCCGTCGCTGGACGGAATGTACTCCGTCTTCGGGTTGGTCATGAGTGGTCACCAATTCCTGTACGCCGGACTAGTGATTTGCGTACTCGGCTTGATCTTCGGCGTGTACGAAATCATCAGCATCAAGAACCTCCCGGCCCATAAGTCGATGCTGGATGTCTCTCACCTTATCTACGAAACCTGCAAAACCTATATGATTCAGCAGGGCAAGTTGCTGGTGGTTTTCGAAGTCTTCATCGGGGCCTGCATCATCTATTACTTCTACGGTTTGCAACACATGGAGATGGGCAAGGTCCTCCTGATTTTGGGCTGGTCGGTGCTGGGCATCTTGGGCTCCTACTCCGTGGCCTGGTTCGGTATTCGCATTAACAACTACGCCAATAGCCGCACGGCCTTTGCCTCCCTGAAAGCCAAGCCGTGGCCGCTGCTCGATATTCCGCTTAAAGCCGGTATCTCCATCGGTGTGCTGCTGATTTCCGTCGAACTGATCATGATGATGGTCATCTTGTTGGTGGTTGCCCCCGAAAACGCGGGTGCCTGCTTCATCGGATTTGCAATCGGCGAATCCCTGGGTGCCTCGGTCCTCCGCATCTGCGGCGGGATTTTCACCAAGATCGCCGATATCGGTTCGGATTTGATGAAAATCGTCTTCGACGTCAAAGAAGACGATGCGCGTAACCCCGGCGTGATTGCCGACTGCGCCGGCGACAACGCCGGTGATTCGGTGGGTCCGACCGCGGACGGTTTTGAAACCTATGGCGTTACGGGTGTGGCGCTGATCAGCTTCATCGCGTTGGCGGTGGGAATGTCGGTGGATCCGACGACGGGCAAGCTCGTGGCGGGAGCCGGCGCGGGGGCCATTCAGGCCAAGCTGATTCTGTGGATCTTCTTGATGCGTATCTTGATGATCGGCGCTTCGGTCGCTTCGTATGCGGTCACGCGTGCGGTGGCAAAGGGCATCTGCGAAAAGATGGATCACTTCGATTTCGAGAAGCCGTTGACCTGGTTGGTTTGGGTCACTTCGCTCATCTCGATCGCTCTGACTTATGCGGTGAGCTACAGCTTCCTGCAGGACATGGGCGGAACGATTTGGTTCCGATTGGCGACCATCATTAGCTGCGGCACGATTGCCGCCGCTATCATTCCGGAATTCACGAAGGTCTTCACTTCGGCGAAGAGCAAGCACGTGGCCGAAATCGTGACGGCTTCGCGCGAAGGCGGCGCGTCGTTGACGATTCTTTCCGGCTTGGTTGCCGGGAACTTCAGCGTTTTCTGGAAAGGCATGACGATTGTCGTGTTGATGCTCGTGGCTTACCTCACGTCGGCGCAAGAACTGGGCGCGTTCATGGTCTATCCGGCCGTGTTCTCGTTCGGCTTGGTCGCTTTCGGGATGTTGAGCATGGGCCCGGTCACCATTGCGGTCGATAGCTACGGCCCGGTGACGGACAATGCCCAGTCGGTGTTCGAACTCTCGCAGATGGAAACCTTGGGTAACATCAAGGCGGAAGTGCAAAAGGAGTTCGGCTTTGCGCCGGACTTTAAGCGCGGCAAACACCTGCTCGAGGAAAACGATTCGGCCGGCAATACCTTTAAGGCTACGGCGAAACCGGTGCTGATTGGTACGGCGGTCATTGGCGCGACCACGATGATCTTCTCGATCATCTTGTTGCTCAATCTCCACTTGGATCTGCTCGACCCGCGAGTCTTGCTCGGTCTGGTGACCGGCGGCTCGGTGGTTTACTGGTTCACCGGCGCCTCGATGCAAGCCGTCACCACGGGCGCCTACCGCGCGGTGGATTACATCAAACGCAATATGCGTTTGGATGGGGCGAAGGCCGCTTCGGTGGAAGCTTCCAACGAAGTCGTGAAGATCTGCACCCAGTTCGCGCAAGCGGGCATGGTGAATATCTTCGGCGTGATCTTCTGCCTGACTTTGGCGTTCGCTTGCTTCGATGCAACGTTCTTCGCCAGCTACCTCATTTCCATTGCGGCGGTGGGACTGTTCCAGGCCCTGTTCATGGCAAACGCGGGCGGCGCTTGGGACAATGCGAAAAAGGTTGTCGAAGTTGATTTGAAGGAAAAGAACACCCCGCTGCACGCGGCGACGGTGGTCGGCGATACGGTCGGCGATCCTTTCAAGGATACTTCCTCGGTGGCGCTGAACCCGATCATCAAGTTCACGACGCTCTTCGGTCTGCTCGCGGTGGAAATCGCGGTTTCGGCCGGCGACTCCGCCAAGATCATTGGCGGTGTGTTTATGGTGCTCGGATTGTTCTTCGTCTGGCGCTCGTTCTACGGAATGCGCATCACGGTCGCTCCGGAAGCACGTACCGTGAAGACCAAGACGTCCAAAGCGACAACCTAGTCATTGCGAGGGGGAGCGTGCCGCCCCCGAAGCAATCTCGCTTCACAAGCAAATGCGCACCGTCGACTAGGCCGTGCGCGTTTTGCTTTTGAGGGATTTAGTCGTTCCGCTTTGCCGGGGCGATCGATTCGACCATACGGCGGGTCTGCGCATGCTCGTGCTCCAATCGATCCTGACGGTCGATCACCACCTTTAATCCGTCCAGGACGATTCGATTCTCGTTTCGCTGCTCTTCGATAATGACCTGTGTGCGATGGATATCGGCCTGCAGTGAGTCGAATCGTGCGTCGATGTCGTTGAATCGAGCGTCGACTCGCTTGAACCCCGATTTCATTTTTGAGTCTAAGGCGCGAATTTCGGCTCGGAGTTCGTTTCGGATCTCTTTGACCAACCGTATGGTCGCGGGAAGATCGCCGTGTGACTTTTTTTGAATGCTCATGCAAACAACGGTAGTGAAGGGACCTTACTAAGGCAACAAGGTCAGGGGTGCGGTAACCACGTTAAGGTTAACCTTAACGGTGGAGTTGGGGCGCCAGGATTCGAACCTGGGAATGCTGGAATCAAAATCCAGTGTCTTACCACTTGACGACGCCCCACCATTTTCGGGCGGGTGCCAGAATTCTCATTTCATAACCCGATTTAGGCCGGTTGTCGCGCCCAAAAAACCTAAGTATCGCAGCCAGTTAAGGCGCTTGCCGCCGAGCGCACGAAGGGCCTTGATCCGGGGACCCGACTTGGTTTAGTTTGCGCGCGCTTGAAGACCTTCCTACCCATTTTCCTTCCCGGTTTCTTTCTCCTGGCCGCGGCCGGGGCGCCGGGGCTCGATCGTTGGACCCATCATCGAGAAGTGTTCGGCAGTGGAAACTACTATCTCGTGGTGGCCTATAGCGGCAGTCCGGAGGGAGTGTTATCACCCCGAACCCCCGCCCGATTCACCGGAACGTTAACCACCGGAGCAGGTGAAATGCTCGTGCGCGGAGAGCGAGAAACGCGCGACGGCGTTCGTCTCTACCGCATCCAAACCAAAGCCGGCATTTTTGAAGGTCGTACGTTAGATGTGGGTTGCGGTTCGCAGCTGCGTCTCCAGCCGCGAATGGCGGGCACTCAATTTCCAGCTGAGGTCCTGCGATCCGGTTCTTGCCTCTAAAGTTAATTCCATCTCATCTTCGCAAAAGAAATCAAGCCGTCGGGAGAAACAAAAAGATCCTGCACGGCCGGCGAGACCCGGGGTTGCGGAAACTCCCGCGTGGGATAAGTAACTTCGAGCTCGCCTTTCTCGAAACGTCGGTTGGCCTCCGCTTCAGACACAAAGATCACGCGGACTTTGGAAACCTCGGGAGGGGTCGGATAGTAGGAGTTGGCCACGAGCAACATCGATTCGCCGCGCTTCCATTCTAAAATCTGATAGGGCCCGGTGGCGCGAAAATGGAGCGGATCAGAAAAGTGTTTTGGGTATGCTCGGATAACATCGTCGCGTTGGGGGGCCAGGTATGGAGAAGTCAGTTGCGCGAGGAAACTGGGGTCCAAGCTTTCGGTTTCCACTTCGAGAACATCGGCGGAGGGCGCTCGCAGACCTAGGGTGCCCACCTCGGCTGAGCGCCCACCATGAAAGGCGCGCGCGCCCCGAATTTTCAATAGAGTGGGTAGCGCGGGGGAGTCAGAATCGGGCGCGAGAAGGCGCGCCCACGCCGAAATAAATTGTGGGGCCGTCACCGCGACCCCATCGCTCCACTTGCGACGGCCCAATAAGAATGTATAGCGCCGTGTTTTTTCATTGAGGGACCACCCTTCCGCCAGTGCGCCCGTGGGCGCACCGTCGGGACGTCGACGCAAAAGGCCTTCGTGCAATTGCGAAAAAACGGCGAGCGTTCCGGCGTTGGCGGGTTGCGCGGGGTCCAAAGAAAGGGGTTCGACCGCGAACGCCGCGTCTAGGACCGGGGCGGGAGCGAACGGTCGGGTGCAACCGAAAATTCCCAAGAGTGCGCAAAGCGCAAGAACCCGGCGTACCACGATGCTAGTTGTCTACCGCTTGGCACGGCCGAAGCAAGGGGTTTCTAACCCCAGGTCAGTGAGCTGAAATCCCAGTCTCCGACGGGGGAGGCCCGCAAAGGAAGTAGCTCGGGTGTCTTCAATAGCGCGCGGCCCCGCTCAAAAAGGGGGAGGACTAAAGTCTCTTGCTCTTGCCACTGGCGCTGGATTTTGGTCCAGCTTCGGACGGCGCCGGCAATATCGGGAAAGGCGTGGGCTGGAAGGGAAACAAAGGGCGGCAGGGACGGATTAAACCAGTCTTCCCTCCAGCTTTGCAGACGTAAGGGGGCGGTGCCCTCATTCAATCGGTTGGGCAGCAGCTCGATATCCACGCCTAAGTTTTTGTTCCATTGCGCTTGCAGGCTTTCCGCCAGCCAACCGAGGTCCGCGTTTTCTCGCCAACTCAGCCCAATTTTGGAAACATCGGAGGGCAGTATCCGATTCTTCTCCGAGGGTTCAAAGCGCGTCTCGGTCGACGGAAGTTCGCGGGTCAATCCGTCTAGAGAAAAAAGTGGGCGTTTCACCAACTGGACTGTCTCCGACTTGTCGAACGATCGGGCGAACGCCCGGCGTAGCACGGGAGATTGAAGGGGTTTTTGATTCGGATCCAGTAGGAGATAAATCCGGTCGTCGGAAGCGACCGATACCAACTCCGGATCGGGACCCAGTCGTTCGACAAAATCCGCGCTCAGGTCATCCACGATGTCGACCGCTTTCTCGCGGTAAAGGCCAATGCGTTCGGGAGCGGAGGGGACGGCCAAAAATTCAATGCGATCGATGCGGGGGGAGGAAAATGCGTAACGCGGATTGCGGAGAAAACTCCGTCCACCATCACCCGTCACGTACGGGCCGAGCCCCAAGGCCGTCGGGTTGGCGGTGTCCAGTCGACGGGGCCACGTCACGGGGTGAGCAAGTGTGCGGGGGAAAAAGGGCGATGGATGGCTGAGGTGTAAGACCAATCGTGTCGGCGAGGGAGACTCGATTCCCACCTTGGCGAACGGTATTTTTTTCCGACAGTACGCCTCGGCGCCGCGAATGGAGAAAAGGCGCTCCGCTTGCGAAATGGACCGGCACCGCGACAAAACGCGCTTCCAGGAATCTACGAAGTCGCGGGCGAGAAGTTCGCGACCGTCATTCCATCGCACGTCCCCGCGCAATTCGATGTGCAGTTCCCGTTCGGATTTAAATTCGAACGTCGCGGCCAAGCGCGGAGCGACCGCTAAGCCCCCAATCTCCGGCGCGTGGCGAAACAAACCTTCCATGGTGAGCGCGGCGTAGCGTTGACAGGCGGGAGCGGCACATTCCGTCCAGTCGCGGCTCTCCGGTAGAGTCGTACTCGCCCACCGAACGGCGCGCGGAGTTTGTGGTGCCGGATTCGAAGGGGCGCTCTTAATGCAACCCGACAAAGTCAAGAGAGTCAGCGAGATACGTCCGAAAAATTTTCCGCGAGAAGTTTGCACGGTGACTGAAAACTCGTGAAATTGATTTGACCGCTTTTTTTTCCTTTGTTACAAACTCTTAACATTATTTATCGCCATCAACGCGAAAAATCGGAGGAAACACACAAATGAACAAGGCTCAGCTTGTTGAACAGCTTGCGGCAGACATCAAGATTACCAAAGCGGATTGTGAACGCGTGCTGGATAGCACGATCGAGTACATCAAGAAGGCGGTGAAGAAAGGTGACGACGTGACGTTAGTTGGTTTTGGAACGTTCACTCGCGCCAAGCGGAAAGCGCGCATGGGCCGCAACCCTCAGACCGGTGAAGCGATTAAAGTTCCGGCCTGCACGGTTCCGAAGTTTCGTCCCGGTAAAGCGTTCAAGGATTTCTTGAACTAAGGACGCTCCGTAGTTTTTTGCGAAAAAGCCCCTGCGGTTCGCCGCGGGGGCTTTTTTTTTGTCCGCCTGCTATACTGAGATTGCTTCACTGCGTTCGCAATGACGCCCCTCGGAGCGACTCCCCCATGAAAAATACTGTCAGCGAATTGATCGTAGATGCCTACGGCTGCCGTGCGAATCTGAGCGACGCTAAAACCCTCGAGCGGGCCGCGCGGGCAGCGGTCGAATCGGTTGGCGCGCGGGTCGCCAAGAGCTCGTGCCATAAGTTTCAACCGCACGGAATCACCCTTTGCCTGATTCTGCAGGAATCCCACTTTGTGCTCAGCACTTGGCCAGAATATGGGTTGGCCATCATGAATGTCTTCCTGTGCAATGAGAAGATGGATGCTCGAAAGGTCTGGGAGAAAATGGCGGAAGTGCTACAACCTACCCACCACGTCGCTCATTCCGTCCAGCATCAAGTCGATAAGGGTGCGGGTCTCGCGGCGGCTTGAAGTTCGGGGCGCGGGGCGCGACCCCAGAGTTTGGCAAACGCGAAAAAGACACCGGGCTCCGAGGCATGGTGGTACGTGGAATCGGCTGGCAAGTGAGCACTCAGTCGTCGGTGCGCTTCCCCCAATGCGTGGTACGGCAAGAACGGGAAGAGATGGTGTAGCGCGTGAAAGCGCAGTCCCACCGGCGCCGCCAAGGCGCTAAAAATCCAAGCGGGAAATCCGTTCGACAAGTTTACGGAATCCAAAAGCTGCGCTTCAATCGATAAGACCTTCCCGTCGTTAGCGAAACGGTGAGCGGCCAGAGTCCGCATGCCGTTCAATACGAGGGCCCCACTCATCACCAAATAGCCCACGCCCAAGATGCGCCACGGAATCACTCCCTGCACGCAAAGGGCAATGACCGCTAACCAAAACACGCAGCAAGCGGTTTCCATCACTTGCCATTCGCGGATATCCCGATCCTTGGGGGGCTCACCAATATAGTCCATCGCGATCACCACCGAGGATCCGCGCTCGACTAAGAACTTGCGCAGCGGCGGAACGAATAGAGAAACGGGATACAAGAACGCGAAGCGGATAATGAGCAGCGGTGGCGTCCAAAAGGAACTGGCCAAGTATCCCACAATTTGCCAACGGGAAGTGTGGTGAAAGGAAATGTACTCTCCGTCTTGCGCGGTGCCGTAAGTGTTTGGATTGTGGTGGATGGCATGGGAGCGCATATACATGAAGCTCGGAAAGGCCATCGGCATGCCGGCCAGCGCATTCCAAAGGGTATGAAACCCTCCCAACCGCTGACGGAAGTGCGAGATCTCGTGAATGAAAGAAAGAGCGCGATAAAACGCCAGCATGCAGACGAGCCCCCATCCCCAAAACGCGAAACTAGAAAGTGGGTGGGGGTAGGCCAAGGCAAAGGCCACGATGGCGATCGAATAACTTAAAAGAAAATCTACGCAGTACAGCCATTTCTTGGGGTGTCCCAAGTCGAGGACTAGCTTACGCGCTTCGTTCAGGTTCAACGCCATATACGGGATTTCCTACCTTTTTCCCCGCTTTTTGGCAAAAGGTCCTAAGGGATTCGAGCAAGCATCTGCTCCAGCCTGTCGGCGATTGTTTTCTGGCCTTTCGCCGAGAGGTGGAAGCAATCCACCGCGAAGAGATCTGGATCATAGGATACGTCGTGGGCATCCTTTAGGTAATAAAATCGATTGCTCGGGCTCTGCTTGGTAAACTCCAAGGCTAATTGATCCAACCCATCGTTCATCGCGTCCAAGCGTGGAGCCATGTAGGCATCTAACGCCCCCACCTTCGCCTTGCCGTAATGCGATGGGCAGTAAGGGAAAAACTTGGTCCAGGAGTCCGCGCAGCTGTAATTGTTCTGTGGGCCACGGTGCCAAACGTAGGTAAGTAGGGTTCGAAAGACTTCGTGGATCTTCGCCACCGGTATCAGGTAGGCCACCGATCCGGAATGCCGGCGATCCCATTCCGCCAGCGCGTCACCCACTTCCTCGGTGAAAGCAGCGCCGATGTTTTTCGGGTCATCCAGATTGTTGCAAAGGTCGTTATGACCTACAAAGAAAAAAGCTTTCACCGGCGCCGAAGTTTTTTTCACCCGCTCCACTTGCGCGCGCATTTCGAAGCCGTGGGCCCCCGAAACCGCCTGGTTGTTCACCTTCAAGTTTAAGCGCTTGGCGAGCAGGGTCGGCCAAGCAAGTTCCGGAGCATGGTGTTTGGCGGCATGCTTGCGATCCTTGGTCATGATGAACATGGCCAAGTCGGAAATGATGCCTCCCATTTCCTTGAGCGGAGGCGCGTGCGTGACGTCGGTTCGGCTCATGAATCCAGCGGTGAGCGAGTCGCCGTACGCTTCCAGCGTCGGCTGGGCATGAAGACTCGGCGCGGCAAACAAGGCCAACGCCAGAGAGAGCCCGAGAGTTTTATTTTTCAATTCCCCACCCCCATTTAGGCGCCGGCACTCGCCGTATGAAAAACAAAAACGCGACGTGATCGATTGTGACTTAGTTCCTACGATTGAAGTGTAGTGAGCGTGGCCGCACCTGGCAAAAAAAAACCGATGGGAAATAGTTGCCGACCGAGTGGGAAAATTTTTCCGGGGAAAGTTGGAAAAATCCAGTGCCTTCAGCGGGGCTCGGATGGCACTGCCCTTGCACGACCTTTCGGAAACTCCTCACGAAAGCATAAGCGAAAAATGGACAAAGGAATTTACACGGCCCTTTCCGGCGGCATTGCGAAGTCGCACGAAATCGAAGTCATTGCCAACAATCTCGCCAATGCCAATACGCCCGGCTTTAAACGCGATCAGGGAACGTTCAACGAATACCTGACCGAGATGCGCCGCGCCGATACGGTCGAAGGGGTGCAGCGAGAAATCACCGCGGCGACTCTGCTCGAGGGACGCCCGCAGGGTGATAAGAGTTTCGTCGAAATGGACGGCGTGTACACCGTGCACACGCAAGGGGGACTCAAACGCACTGGATCCTCCCTGGATCTCGCGCTGGAAGGAAAGGGTTTTTTCGAAGTGCTAACGCCCGCCGGCGTGCGCTACACGCGCCAGGGAAATTTTAGCCTTTCGAAAGAAGGGGTGCTGGTGACCGCCAATGGGTTCCCGGTGCTTTCCAAGTCAGAAGGCGCGGCGCCGGAGCAGCGCCTTCTGCGCTTAGGACAGGGGCATGTCGAGTTTGGCCCAACCGGCGAAGTGCGTCAGGCCGGGCAGACGATCGGGCAGATGGCGATTGCCGAGTTTCACGAAAACCAGTGGCTCGAAAAGATGGGTACCGCGTACTATCGAAATACCGACGACAAAAATCTTAAGGTCGGGCCTCCCACCGCTTCCGTTTTGCACCAAGGTTTTATTGAGACCTCCAATGTGAATGCGGTCCACGAGATGACGCGACTCATTGAGGCCACGCGATCGTACGAATCTCAGCTTCAGGCCATCAAAACCTACCAAGAAATGGACGGCCGTTCAGTCAACGAAATCGGACGCCGCTAAAAGGAGTGAGCCATGGTTAATGCCCTCAATACTGCCGCCAGCGGGATGGAAGCTCAGATGGAGCAAATCGAGCACATCACCAACAATCTTTCGAACGTCAATACAACCGGTTACAAGCGCAGTCGGGCGGAGTTTCAAGACTTGCTCTACGAAACGCTGCAAGAGCCGGGCGCCAATACCTCCGCCCAAACGCAAGCGCCGGTCGGCATTCAGCGCGGCATGGGGGTGAAGGTCGCGGGTACCCAACGCAATTTCGAACTCGGTAAACCCATGCACACCAAACGTGACCTGGACATGTTCATCGGCGGCGACGGCTTCTTTGTTGTGCAATTGCCGAACGGCGAACAGGCATACCGCCGCGACGGAACCTTTCATCGCTCCTCGTCCGGTCGCATCGAGACGATCGACGGTTACCCACTCTTGCCGGAAATTCAGATCCCCCAAGATTCTTCTCACGTAGAAATCGCCGAGGACGGCATGGTCACCGTCCATTCTTCGGGTGCCAATCAAACTAAGACGACGGTCGGACAGATTCAGCTGGCGCAGTTCGTGAATAACGGCGGCCTAAAGGCCATCGGGAAAAACCTGTACAGCCAAACCGATGCGAGTGGCTCTCCCAATCTGGGCACGCCCGGACAAAACAGCACGGGCGGCATTCAGCAGGGCTACGTCGAGAGCTCTAACGTCGACATGGTTCGCGAGATGACGGAAATGATCTCGGCCCAACGTGCCTTTGAAATGAACTCTAAGGTGCTCCAGGCCGTCGATTCGATCCTCCAGAGTACGGCCAATATTCGATAAGGACTCCCCTCGATGAAACCTTTTCTTTGGCTTGCCTTTTGGCTCCTCGCTTCGTGGGCTTTCGGCGCTAAGCCCAATTGGAACGATGCTGTCAAAGCGTCTGTGCGCAAGCACTTCCCCAGCGGCGTGCGCGTCGAAGTCGAAAGTGCGCGGGCCACCATCGCGCCCACCGGCCGATTCCGTATCCAAGGGTTCACCCCCGAGCTTCCGCTCGGACTCGTGGGCTTTCAGGTTGAAGTCGATGGCCCGCACGGGGTCACGAAAGGTACCGGTACGGCTACCATTCGCGCGTTTGCACCGATTGCGGTTGCGAAGTCGCCGCTCAGTCACGGGGAAAACCTGGATACCAAGAACGTCGCTTACGAAGAGCGAGAACTGAGCCGCCTGGTGCAGAGCGGGTATTTTCTTGGCGGGAAGGAATTAGAGGGGCGAACGGCACGCGGCTACGTGGCCGCCGGAAATGCGATCAGCCGGGCCAATAGCCAATTGCCCTTTGAAATCGTGGCCGGACAATCGGTCGACATGATTCGGCGTAAAGGTTCGCTCACCTTAACCGCCAAAGTGCGGGCGATGCAAAGTGGGCGGCGCAATCAATGGGTACAGATTCAAAATCCGAGCAGTGGAAAAATTCTGGTGGCCCGCGTGACCGGGCCCGGAGAAGTGGAGACCCGATGAAACTCTTTCGATTGGCCGTTTTGACTTTGCTGGCCGCCGGCGCATTCGCGGGCTGTTCCACGATTCAAGAAATGACGGCGCCCGAGCCGCCAAAGATAACCAAAGTCGCGCCGCGCAAACCAGCAACCCGAGAACTGGGCTCGCTTTGGAGTGAAGATTCGATGTGGAACCACGTGTACACCTCGTCGGCCGCGCGCGTGGTAGGTGACATTATCACCGTTCGGCTGGACGAAGCGTTCAAAGGCCGATTGGCCCGTCTGAAAGAAGGCGGGGAAACCGAGGCGGTCGCCAAAGAAGCCGGCAAGGGGGCCGAGCGGGCTTTGGCCAGTACCTCCGATGCGTTGTCTTCGATGGGAGATAAGGTCAATCTCAATGATCTCGTCTTGCGAGGAAGCATCGAGGAGTTGGGACAGCGAGGGGTTTATCGCATTACGGCTCAGGACACGCTGCGCATGGGTGGCTGGGAACCCTATATCGTCTTGAAGGGGCGCGTGCGCGATCGCGATATCGATGGTAACGACGAGATTCGCATCGCCGATATCGTGGACTTGAGCTTCGAACTTTTGAATAACCCACCGGATATGGGTGGAAGGAAGGACTCCAATGTTTCGTGGTAGCGTTTTGTTCGTCATCCTTCTGTTGGGACTCAGTGAAACCGCTTTTGGCGCGCGGATAAAGGATTTGGCTTCGCTCAAAGGAATGCGGGCGAACCAGCTTACCGGGTACGGAATCGTGGTTGGGTTAGCTGGTACCGGTGATACCGGCTTCGATCTGACCGCCTCTTCGCTCGGTCAAGCCATGAAGAGCCTGGGCATCGACAATCACAACAAGAAGTTTGATTCCAAAAATGCCGCCGCGGTTTTTGTTTCCGCTCAGCTCCCGCCGTTTGCCCGGGTGGGCGCGCAATTAGACATCACGATATCGTCGGTGGGTACGGCGACTTCGCTCGAGGGCGGCACGCTGATGATGACGGCGTTGCGCGGCCCGGACGGAAACGTTTACGCCATGGCGCAAGGGAAGGTACAAATCGAAAGCCGCACCGGTAAGTCGAGCGGAGGGGGCGCGAAGCACCTCCTAACCGGCGTGATGCCGAACGGCGCGTTGATTGAAAAAGAAGTCGTCTATAACTGGGCCGATCTGAGGGAGTTACGCTACCAACTCCACACGCCCGATTTCACAACCTCCGCGCGCATTGCCCACCGGATCAATGAAGAACTCTCCGGCCGTTTTGCCATCCCCCACGACGCGGGCGCGGTTCAAGTGGTTATTCCCTACGGATTTGACGCCACCCCGGTCGACCTCATTGCCCAAATCGAATCGATTGAAGTGGAAGCGGATCGCGCGGCGAAAGTCGTGGTGAACCCGCGCACGGGTACGGTCGTACTCGGAGAATATGTTCGCATTCTCCCCGTGGCGATCGCGCACGGCAATTTGAGCGTCGAGGTGAAAAATACGCGCCAGCCCGCAGCCGAAGGAGCGGCGCCGGATGCCGCGGCGGGAGCGGCCGGCGCGGCGGCCGAAAAGAATAAGAATCGCGTGATGTTGGTGAATGGTTCGGCCAATATCGCCGACCTAGTCGCGGGGCTTAATGAAATGGGAGCGACCGCGGACGATCTGATGGCGGTCTTGAAATCGTTGAAAGCGTCGGGGGCCCTGGTGGCGGAACTGGAGATCCAGTGAAAATCGATACGATCCCTAACCGGCTACAAATGGCGGAAGACGATACCCACCTTGCCCCGGAACAAAAGGCCAAGCTGCGAGAAGTCGCGCAGCAGTTCGAGGCGGTGTTCCTGAATCAAATGGTAGGAGCGATGCGCAAGACGGTGACGCCGGGCGGTATTGTGCCGCAAGGGCAGGGCGAAAAGATTTACCAGTCCATGTTGGATTCGGAACACGCCGCGGCGATGGCGCAGAGCGGACAGTTTGGACTCACGGACATGATTTACGAGCATTTATTGCGGTCATCGGGAGGCCGGTGATACACTGATAAAGACAGCCAAGACCCGCTTGGCTCTAGCCGGGAGCGACCATGAAGGTCACGCAGAACCCATTACCAAATACGACGGGCCTGGAAAGCACGAAGGCCACCGATAAAGCCGCGGCGGCGAAGGCGGCGGATGAAGCGCGCAAAGCAAAGGCGCCCGTAGCGGGTGGTGCCGCGGTTGATATTTCGGAACAGGCTCACCTCATGAAACAGGCCCGCGATATCGTGTATGCATCTCCCGATATTCGCGCCGATCGAGTTTCGGATCTCAAGCGACGGATCAAAGACGGCTCCTACAAAGTGGATGCCAACGCCGTGGCCGATAAGCTCGTCGACGAGCATCTCGCTTCGCATTTCGGCAAGAACGACCTGTAAAGTCATCACGAGGCCCGCCGGGGCCGAAGTGACCTCGCAATGACCCACTAAAAATATGGATCGATTTGCTCAGCTATGCCTTTGGGCCGATGAGAGTATTTCTCTTTGCCAGCAACTGCAGGAGCTGCTCGTACGCGAGCGCAATGCCTTGATTGCATTGAAGGGCGACGAACTGGCCGAGACCACGATGTCGAAGGAAGCGACCGTGGCCCGCATCTTAGCGATCCGCCGCAAAATTCGAGAGGCCGGCAAGTCTTGGTACGCAGTGGAGAGCAGTTCGGGCCTCGAGGGAAAACTCGAACCGGCACGAGGTCGAATTTGGGCGGAGAAACACGCGCGTTGGCAGCGGGAATGGGAAGCCACCCGTGGGATGGTCGAACGCAATCAGCGATTTCTGAAGCACTCGCAACGCAACTTGGGCCGGCTCGTCGAGCATTGGCGTGCGCAATTGGGGGAAACCCCGCTGTACTCGGCCAAAGGCATGAAGGTCGATGCTCCCGCCACCGGAAAAGTCTTTCAAGCTAAATACTGAGGTCACGCCATGGGTGTCGTCGATATTCTCGAAATTGGTAAACAGGGGATGGATACGAATCGTCAGGCCCTGCAGACGACTTCAAACAACATCGCCAATGCCAACACCCCCGGATACTCTCGCCAACGCGCCCAGATTGCGACGAACGAACAGCCGCCCCAGGGAACGGTTCGTCTCGGGGGGGTGCGCGTTCAAGAAACGATCCGCGTTCACGACAAATTCGTGCAGAACCAGATCGTCGATGAGTACCAGTTGCTCGGAGCGGCGCAGGCCCGTCGGGAAGGATTGAAACGAGTTGAAAGCATGGTCCACAACGATGCGTTTCGCGTCGGAGATCTGATGAACAACTTTTTCAATGACTTTCGCGAACTGTCCGCCAACCCGGAAGTGAACGCGCTCCGCAATAACGTCACTTTCTCGGCGCAGGAAGCCGTCAATGGCCTGCATTCGTTAAATAGCAACTTAACCTCTCTACGTGACGATTTGGATATGCAGATCAACGTCGCGATCGAGAAGGTGAACACGCTGGCGACGGAAGTGGCGGATCTGAACGCAAAGATCGCCCACTTTGAAGCGAAGGGAGATTCTCCCTTGGAGCTGCTCGATCGGCGCGATGCGGCGGTTCGCGAGATGGCCCAAAAGCTGGGCTTTCAAGACTCGACCGACGGACAGGACCACGTGAACCTCTCGGCCGGCGGTATCGGGGTTCTGGTGAATGGCGGCACCGTGAACGAACTGATTGTCATGCGCACTCCGGCCAAGGGCGACAAGGCGGCGGGCTCGTACGATATCTTTGTACGGGACGGCGACGGTTTGCGCGAAGCCACCCACTACCTAACGCAAGGCGAAATTGGCGGTATGATCCATGTACGGGATCAGGTCATCAATCCCGCCCTGAAGCACTTAGACGCCGTGGCTTACAGTTTCGCTGAAGGGGTGAACAAAGTTCACCGCGGTGGGGTGGGATCGGACGGCGTTTCCAATCGCGACATGTTTACGATGCCGTCGGAAATCGACGGAGCGTCGGCAAAAATTCGCATCCATGACGATATCAAAAAGAATGCCAGTGCCATCGCGGTCGGTTCTACCCCGAATGCCCCCGGTGACAATCGAATCGCGTTGGCGATTGCCGAACTCCAGGGAACCGCTTTGCTGCCGGACGAGCCGAACGCCGAGAGCGTGGGGCCAAACCGCCAAACGTTGAACGAGTCCTTGAACTCGATGGTCGGCCGCGTCGCGGTGCAGGTGGAACACGAAGACCATATGTTCAAACATCAAGAAGCGATTTTGAGCCAGTTGGAGAATTACCGGCAGTCGGTCTCGGGTGTGAATCTCGATGAAGAAGCGATTTCGATGATGCAGTACCAATCCGCTTTCAACGCCTCCGCCAAAGCGATGAAGGTGGGCGATGAACTGTTGCAAACCATTCTGAGCATCAAGGACTAATCTATGGCCGGAAGAATATCGACGAATCAAATATTTGACCGCGCGACGTCGAACGTCGGTGCCGCGCGCGAAAAGGAAGCGGTCTCCTCGGAGAAAGCCGCCACCGGTAAAGAGCTCGTGCGTCCCTCGCAGGACCCGGCCGGATACATGATTTCGACCGCGTTAAAGGATGATCTTTCCGCGCTCGAAACGACGGTAAAAAATGCCAACGCGGCGATGAAGGTGCTGGACATGACCGAGTCCATTTTCTCCGGACTCCAGGATACGTTCCAGCGTGCGTACGAACTGGCGGTCGCCGCCGCCGGCGAAGGCGTGAGTGCCGAGCAACGCAAATTTACCTATAGCGAAGTCGAAACCCTCTACGATTCGGCGATTCAAGCGCTCAACACGCGTTACGGTAGCCGCTCCCTTTTGGCCGGCCACAAGTCGGACAAACCCGCATTCGATGCGAACGGTAAGTTTCTGGGCGA
>CAZFMF010000045.1:0-25230 GCA_964519985.1 uncultured Pseudobdellovibrionaceae bacterium
GATCCCCACGGGCCATTGAGCGTCTGGGTCATTCTGCTTTTCCTGCTCATTGTCTTCATCTCGATCCTCGTTGGGGGTGGCGGCGGCGGTCGCGGTTTTCGCCGTTCGAGTTGGAGCGGGGGCGGTTGGGGTGGCAGCTCCGGGGGCGGTTGCGGCGGCGGCGGTTTCGGTGGCGGGGGTGGTGGTTTTGGTGGAGGCGGCTCGTCGTCGAGCTGGTGAGAGATGCTTTTCACTCCGGAAGAACGCAAACAGATCGAATCTCGCGTAGAAGCGGCGGAAAAAAGGACGTCCGGTGAAATCGTAGTCGCCATCGTCCCCTCCAGCGGGGGTTACGCCTGGGTGTTTTGGGCCTGCGCCGCCAGTGGTGCGGGGCTCGCGTCGTTGATCATCGGCACCCTCTCCTTCACCGAATGGCCTTTTTCGGCGCTGCAGATGTTGGAATGGCAGATCGTGGGTACCTGCATCGGGCTCGGCTTGGCCTTCCCCCCGGCGGTGCGCCGACTCTGGGTTTCCAAGAAGGTACGCGCGGCGAAAGTGCACCGGCAGTCGCTGGCCGCCTTTACCGCGGCCGGAATTGCCGGTACGCGGGAACGCACCGGCATCCTCATCTACATTTCGGAGTTTGAACACCGGGTTGAGATCCTGGGCGATAAAGGCATTCACGAAAAGGTTGGCAGCGGATTTTGGGACGCGCAGGTGAAGCACATCATTGAAGGCATTCGGGGCAAGTACGCCGCCCGCGCCGTACAAGAAGCGGTCGATCAGATGGGCGAAAAACTGGCGCAGCACTTTCCCGTGCGTGCCGGCGATCATAATGAATTACCGAATCGGATTTTGGGCGAGGAAGAAAAGCCCTAGTCCACCGAATAGCACCGGAACGAGGGAGATGAGCCAGGACCAGGGCACCCCGATTTCCTTGGCGTAGGTCGCCCCCCAAAAATTCGGGACAAAGCGGTTTTCCATTTCGGCAAAGAGCGCACGGTGCGGTTCTTCTGCGACTCGATCCGCCGCCGAGCGCCCCGCGATCCAATCGCCAAGGTTGCGCAGGCGTAACGGCAGTTGGCCCTGGGTCCAACTTGCGGTAATCACTTCGCGATCGATGCGATCGCCTTCGACTTGGAGGTATTCCATAGAAGTCGGCGCCCAGATGGAAGACATCTGAATGAGTAAAGCTACGGCGGCTAGCGTGCGCGCCGGCGTGGGCCAGCGCTCCAACGCCGACCTCCATCCGTAGTAAAACGGAAGGATCCAGAAGCCCAACAGGTGGACTTGGTACCGAGCCCCCCAAGACTCGCTGCCTTCCGGATTGTTCAAAATTTTTGCGCAAACAAAAAGAGAAACTGCCATCGCGACTAAAGTTGCCGCGGCGGTGAAGGGGCTCTCTTTCCCCCAACGCTTAAAACCCAAGAAGGCCATCAACAGCGTGGGAGAGAGAAAGAGCAACCCCTTCCCCGGCCCAAGACTCAAGCGCACGATCTCGCGCCAGTCCATGGCTCCCCAAAAAACGCCCATGCCCTGAGATCGAGCGAGATCGTACCCCGTCGCTAGCACGCTGCCGAACCGCCAGTAACTAAATGCTGCCAGCAATCCAACCGCCGGTAGCGCGCCCACGCACGCCCACCCGAAACCGCGGAGTCGCCCGCGGGGGGTATCCAACCAAACCCCGGCAATCGGCAACAGGCCAAAGAGACTGTTCATCCGCACCGTGAGCGCCAGTGCGGAGAAAACGCCCATTCCCAAGGCGACGTAAACTCCGCTGGTTTTTCGCCACTGCAACGCGCAAGCAAACGCCGCGAGCAAGAGCACGCAAACCAGCGCTTCTTCCTGCGAGGATTGGGAATAGAACCAAAGAATCGTCGATGCCTGGAAAAGCAGCGCCACGCCAAACGCTTCCCGCCGGCCCACCCCCTGCAAGGTCAGCACTCGCGCGAGCAGCAACCAAAGCAGCGTGCCGACCAAAGGAATGTAGAGAAAAAGGATCGGCAGTTTCTCAACCGCCTCCCGCCACTGCGCTTTCACCGCCAAAGTGCGGCCAAGCGCCACGCCGAGCGCGTCGAAGGGAATGAGCACCAGGCTTTGGCCGATGCCGTAGAGCGAAGTCGATCCCTGTTTCGACGGAACATAGACCAGCCCCTCGCTAGAGCGATCGCCCGGCAAAAAGACATCCCCGTGCGCCCATAACTGCCGCGCTACCCGCAATCGCGGCTCGATATCCGTCGCAAAAAACCGCCCCGGCGAAAGCGCCACCAAAACACTGGCCACCCCCAACGCCGCAACGAGCCAAAGCCCCCTTTCCGAAATCGCTCTTTTCATTCCCTCCATTTTACCAGGTCCCTAAAGGTGCCCGTCTACTTTCGGGACCCATTCTCACTTCCATCGCTCAAATCCGAACACCCTTCTCAGTTCTGAATCAAATTCCCCTCCTCGCTCGCTCAACACCGCTGGCCTTTCTTTTGCTCTAGCAAAGGGTGGGGAGAGAGAAATGAAAAAAGGACTCGGACTATTACTATCGGCTTTATTGGTGGGCTGCGGCGATCCCTCGGCGATGGTCGCCCAGAGCAGTGAACTGGATCGGCCGTTTCTGAGCGATCAGGATTTCGCCTCTTCGGTCAGCCAAACGCTAACGGCCGAGCAGGTGCAACGCATGGTGAAAGTCGCTAATGCCCTGGGCAAAACGTTTGGACAAATGGGCGAGATGGGAGACCGGAAACTCCGACCCAATAGCATCGACATCTACGACATCACCCATCTGGCAAACTGCAGCTTGGATATAAAACCCCTCACGCAAAGCGTGAAGGCATCTCAATCGGGCAGTCTCGAAATCTTCGGAGAGAGTTGCCCAATCACTTTCCAGTCCAAAACGGACCAGACCTTCAAGGTGGATATTGAAAACCGGAAGTCCACTCTCTTCGAACTCACGACCGGAGCGTTTCAGGCCAAACCATCGGCCAGCGCTTCCGTCGAGCGCTTCCAGCACGAGGAAAAGTCCTTACAATACGACACTGAGGCAGGAGTCAGTGAATCAATCTTCCTCCGTCGCGTCACGCTGCAGTTCGAAGGAGAGGGAACGGTCGAAGTCACGTATTACCGCCGCGTGCAGGATCTGAAGGACTCCGACGACAAGCTGGTGGTCAAGTTTGCCGACTTCACGGGAGAATTCATCGCGGCGTATCGGGACGATCGCCGTCACCCGGAGCTGCTCAACGGGGTTGCCTGCTCCCAGGGCCAGCCCTGCTCGGAACTTGTCGGAGCACTTATCAACCTCCCGATCAAGTTCTCCTACACGCAGATGGGGAAATAAACCTTACGGAGGTGGTCACGTGACCACCTCCGCCCATCGCCCGGGCGAAAGCGACCAAAACACTGGCCACCCCAAACGCCGCAAAGGAATTCCCAAAAGGTGCCCATCGACTTTTCGGCCCGAAAGGTGCCGGGTGCGCACTCGCTACCTTTTCGGCTGAAAAGTCGATGGGCACCTTTTAGGGGCGCTTGTCGAGGGCGTCGAGTTTTTGGAAGAGCTGGGCGACCATGGCTTTGCGGTTGTCTTCGCGGACGGGGCGCGGACCGGTGTGGTTTTTTACCAAGCCTTCGGGCATTTCGAGCAGGAAGCGCGACGGGGGGCACTCCACCCACTTGCCGTGGCGGCGGCGCCGAGAGGCGCGCGACAGGATCAGGCGTTTGCGCGCGCGGGTGATGCCGACGTAGAAAAGGCGCCGCTCCTCCGAAATATCCGTGCCGAGGACTTTGTGGGGGATCAGATCTTCTTCGACGCCAATCAAAAAGACACTAGGAAATTCCAACCCCTTACACGCGTGCAAGGTCAGCAACTGGACCCGATCTTCATTTTCCTTCTTGTCCTCGAGCGCATCTCGCAGTTCCATCGCATCCATAAAATCGGACAACGACTCCCGGGTACGCCCCCCCGTTTCGAAATACTTATCGAGGATCCCGGAAAAGATTTCAAAAATGCGCCAACGTTTCGTCGCCACCAGGGCATTCGGGGCATTTTTTTCCACGTAGGTCCGGTAACCTATTTCCTCAAACCACTTCACCAGCCGCTGACCCGGCGTCAGGGTTCCCGGGTTCAGGAGCGCCGGAACCAGCTGCTGAATCAGATCAAAAAAACTCTCGATCGCTTTTCCCGATCGCTCCTCGACCCCAGCCTCGCGCCATTGCCAAAGCGTTTCGAGAAACGATTTGCCGTGCGAACGGCTATAGGCGGTGAGCGCTTCGATCGTCGTTTCGCCCACTCCCCGCGGTGGCACATTGATCACCCGCCGTAGACCGACTTCATTGGGTTTGATGGCGCAGCGCAAGTAGGCCAAGACGTCGCGCGTCTCACGGCGATCGAAGAAAGCGGTTCCGCCGCTCAACAGATAAGGAATATTGTTGCGACGTAACTCCGCTTCCAACAAAGCCCCTTGGCTGTTTGAGCGATACAAAACCGCGATATCGCGGCGTGGGCTGCCTTCGTTGATGAGGCTCTGGATGTCGATGACGGTGTACTCGGCCTCCTCGTCTTCGTTTTCGTAGGCGTAAACCTCCGGCAGCACTCCGGTATCGTGCAGGTTCTGCGCTTTGAGCACCTTCGGATGTCGTTGCGTGTTCTTGGCGATCACCGCGTTGGCCATATTAAGGATCGCGGGGGTCGAGCGGTAGTTGCGTTCCAGTCGCACCACCTCGCAACCGGAATAGAGCTTGGGAAAATCCAGGATATTGCTCACGCAAGCGCCACGCCAACCGTAGATGGATTGATCGTCGTCACCGACCACGGTGAGATTGCGATGCGGTTCCACCAGCACTTTCAGGAAACGCATCTGCAGAATATTCGTGTCCTGGAATTCATCCACCATCACCTGACCGTACGCATCCTGGATGGTTTTTCGAATCTCCGCGTGCTGCTCCATCAGCTCCAGCGGTTTCAAAAGCAGACCGTCAAAATCCACCATCCCCAGGTGTTCCAGGCGCTTCAGGTACTTGGGCAGCACCCACTCCACCGCAATCTCGTACTCCTCGTCCTTTTTCGCTTGCTTGCGCCCCACCTCGCGCCATTGGCTCAGCATCGCCAACAGCCGATCGGCGTCGTACGCGGTCTTACCGGCATAGTTGAAGTCGCGAAGCAGCTCCTTCACAATCGCGCCGGCATCGGAAGCATCCAACACGCCAAATCCCTGCGGAAGGTGAGCCGCGGCGTAGTGTTTTTTCAGCAGCTGCATGCCGAACGAATGAAAGGTTCCGGCCACGATCCCTTTCGAAACGGAACCCAGCTTCGCGGCTACCCGCGCCTTCAACTCCCGCGCGGCCTTATTCGTAAAGGTGAGTACGCAAAGGCGCTTGGCCTCCACGACCTTTTCGTCCACCAACCGTCCGGCCCGCGCCACGAGCACGGTGGTTTTACCCGAACCCGCACCCGCCAAGATAAGGAGCGGCCCATGATTATGAAGGGCAGCTTGCGCCTGTTCCGGATTGAGGCCTTGGATCCATTTCGACATGCGAGAGTACGACGGTGCCAAGCCCAAGCGAAAGCGTCAATGTAGACACCCAGTGAACGCTATGCTATCGACCCACTGCCATTTTCTTGGGCGAGTCAGACCGAAGGAATGCGCCACTCCCTGCAGGCACAGTTCGCGCACGAAGATTGCAGAGTAAGCAACAAGCATTTTTCAAGGAAAGCCATGAAGACCGTACGTTTCTTCTTAGTTCTGCTGCTTTTTGCGACTTCCGTTCCCGTGCGCGCGGAAAACGGAAGCGATCCGGTCGCCGACGAACCGAGCGCGTCACCATCCATGGAACACGAGGTTGCACCGCTCAAACTGGAACGTCGCGGAATCTGCGGTCGGACTTTAGCCTGGCTGCGGCGCCCTCGGTACACCGTTCGCGCCCCGCTGACGGCAGTATTGGTCATCGCCGTGGGTCTCGGTGGCTACAAGTGGTTTCTAGAAGACCGCCTGGCATTGATGCGAGCGGAGGCAACGGTCAATCGTTTTGACAAAGCATCGCACCCACCGATCGAGAGTCAAACGGCCCTGGACAAACAGTTAGCCGAGATGACACGGCTCTACCGCACCGATAACGGAAGTCATCACGCAAAATCCCTCTTGGACTTCACCTTTCGTCGGGATCCGGAATTCCAAAAGCGTTTCGAACGAGAACTGGGAAGTATGGAGACCGTAGTCGATGAACTGGTCGCGAGCGATTTGAATGGTCTCGATATGGGCGCCATTGGAAAGAAGCGAGCGCTATTTGATCGATTTACCCTTGAAGCCGCTCGCCGGCGCATGCGGATGGATGAATTGGATTGGACGGGCGAATCAACTGCCCGGGCCGCCCAGATAGCTGAGGCCTCCGGCCGCTTCGGCGAAGGCCTGCGGGTTTTGAAAGATTTGCGAGCCGGTAAGGAGATGCCGGAATGGAAACTTAAAAACTCCGCGGCCGCCGTCATACTGGAACTGTTAATCCAGGACGAGGTTCCGGTTTGGCTGCGCGATCGGGTGTACGCCAAACTCATCGAAGGCAATCCAGGTGTCGCCGAACAAATGCCCGATGCCGATACCATGCAGAAAGAGCTGCAAAAAGTCTTGCTGGCTAAGTCCACGACCGTGCCCGAGTACAGTCAGTACTGGATTCAAATCGAAGTCCTCCACAAATCATTTGCGGCGATGTTCGAAGAGGATCCAGAGTTTGCCCGGGAGATCGTGAACCGCACCGGAGATTTGATTAAGTAGGGGATGTGAGCTTTTCATCATGAAAACCTTTCGACTCTTCTAGTCCTGGCCGTCATCGGCGTCTCGGTTCCACTCCGGGCCGAGGGCGAAGAATCGGTCGGGGACCCGCCCGACTCACCCCATTCGATCGATCATGAGATCGTTTCATCCACGACGGAACGCCGCGGAATCTGCGGTCGGACTTTAGCTTGGCTCCGGCGTCCCCAGTTCACCGTGCGTGCGCCGCTGGTCGCGGCCTATTTGCCGTTGGCACCGCAATCGGCGGCTGGGGCATTTACCAACGCTGGGGCCTCGAAAAGGCCGCGCAGAAGGCCGGGTCGGACTACAAAATCAATACCTCCTCACTGGAACGTCTTCAGGAGGTTGGGCAAATGGTGGATGCGCTCGGAGTCCTAGGCGCCGACTTCAACGAGAGCCAGATTGAATTCCTACAAAAGATTGCGCACTATGATCTCGATCCGGCAATTCGGAAGTATGCGCAAAGGCTTCTGGATGCTGGCAAAGGTCCCTATTTCCAAATCGAGCTGGAAACCGCGCAAGAAATCGTCGGCGGTAAAGGCATCCCCGGACTGCGTCTCGACGAGCACTATGCCACCGCAGTCCCCGCTATTCGCGCGGCTTTCGCCCGTAACCAAGGTTTCACGCCCGAACAACAGTGGATTCTCGACTACTTGCGGACTCGGTCGAAAGATCGGGACAGTCAGTTCGGCGAGGATTACTTCATCGGCAAAGCGGCGCTCGAGATCTTATTGCGCCAAGACCCTTCCCGCTACCGTCAATACATCGCGCACTTGGAGCCTTGGTTGCAGACTCACAACGACGCATTGGAGATTCAGGGCGTGCTCATGAGTATTCCGGCGACCTCCGAAAACCAGCCGATTCGTAAGGCAATGTTAAGGCATGCGCTGAGCCCCAATGCCGGAACGCGCCACCGGATTCTTGAGAAGGCATTCGTTCCATTCCAGCCCCTCACCTCCGACGAGGACTATGCGACCCTAGAAAAAATGGTTTCCGCAAATCCCGAGGACGTCTTCGACCAAGAGCGGAATCTTCTCGCCAAGATCCTGCTCGAGAATTATCCGGACCAAATGAAACGCCGTCCCGACCTGCTTCAAAAGCTGGGAAAGTGAACGAAAGACCCCCTGGGGGGTTCCACTCAGGGACTAACGCGACGATAGACACTTCCCGTCAGCCCATGCTATGAAATCAAATCTTTCGTAAAGCGGGAGTAGCTCATCTGGCTAGAGCATCAGCCTTCCAAGCTGAGGGTAGCGGGTTCGAATCCCGTCTCCCGCTCCAACTAAACTTAAATTTAAACTTAACCTTAAATTTAATCTGAGCGGTGTAGCCGCATGATGTCTGCGACGGCTTTCTATCAAAAGCTGCTTCTTAACCCCATGCAGTCCTCATGCAGTTGCATGGTCACTGCACTTGCGCCGGCCCTTCATTGATCAAATTGCCTAACTTGATGCCGAATACTTCCAGTGCAAGAAGCATTTCTTCACTGGTCGGAGGAAGAGCCGTCCCTAAGAATTCGAGAACTGCATATACGGTGCTTTCCGTTTTCACCGGCAGCCATATCCCGCCCCGAAGTCCAGCTTCTTCGGCATCCAAAGATCTGGGAAGGCACATATCTTTCACGAGATTCGTTGTCCATACGGGCTTACGGCTCCGCCAGACGTGTCCCGCGGTTCCCTCGCTTAGCGAGAGAGAGCGGCCTTTAGTGTCTCTTTCTAGACTTTCAGTACATACACCCACTTTGTGCCAGGTAGCAGCCGGTTGCAGCACATAAGAGCTGGAGTCCACTTTCCAATAGGTGGCCCAGTCGCATTCAAGAGCAGCCCCTAATAACTCCAAAAGACTCGGGATTGGGTCGTCTAGCCGCTCAGGTCCGAACAGCTGAATCACAGAATCAAACGTTTGCTCGAGTCTAACAATTCTACGGACCAATCCAAAGCCTCCTTTTAGGACCTTTCTATCAAACTTTTCTGTAGATTGGCCACCAGACAGGAATGGTGGCCAAAGAGCCGCGGTCCGCATATCTTCGGCCATCCAACAATGTCCCGGGAAGAACATCTAGCCGATATCCGAATCTAAGTCCGGGATTTCCCGTCTCCCGATTTCCCTTTACCCCGCTATAATAGGCCGATGCCTACTTCCCGTAGCGCCCGATATCTTTTCTTCAGTGTCTTGTTTTTTCTCGCTCCATCCGATGCCACCAGCGCCTGCAAATACCTAGAGCTCCTAATCCAGGCGGGACACTTCCCCAAGGAAGGCCATGGCACCGCGGAGACCCACTGGGACTACGATGGGCCCCGCACGAAACATTGGGAACCTACCGGACAAATGCCCGCTAAAAAGTCCTACGAAATCTCGTTCGAACCGATCCTAAAAAGGACCGGAGAGCTCTCGGCGGAGGACTTCTTTGAAAACTGGATTCAGAAGAGGATCAAAAACAAAAAGACCGCCCACGTCCTCGACCTGTTTGGCTCGGGATATTTTGTCGAAGATCGGAAAGCGGCGACCTCGGTGACTGGACTTCGATGGGGGCCTTATGGCGGAAACCGATGGAACGCTTCGGAAGGAAATCCCAACATGCCAAAACCCGTCGAGGTTCTCGGAGATATCACCAACCTCAAAACCTGGGCCGCTCTCGATCAATCGAAGAAAGACCGTTCGATCCCCTCATTCGATTTGGTCGTGATGCATCCCGTTGGGGGCTGGAGCGGCAATTCCTTCGGCAAAACGCCGGAGGGCACCGTACTTGCGCTAAGTCACATCATCAGCAATGTACATACGAGACTGAGTCCGGACGGGCGCTTTTACTTTGACCTCCATCTCTCCAATTTTCCTCCCGACCTTGCCGAAAACCCCACCCTTCTCGAATTGGCGAGGGAGATTTCGGAGCACTCCAACCACAAGCTCATCTTGCTTCCCGATGTCACGGGGGGCAAAATGAACGGCCTGAGCGGTGCCTTGATCCCCAAGAGCCCTTGACACTCCCAGACATCTACTGGCGGAAAGAATCTCCGATTAGCAATTTCCACTCCGGCGCCGGAGTGGGTTTCGTCGAGAATCTCGCTACAATATTAAGTCTTGCGCGAGGCGCCGATGAAAATGGTGCGCCGCGATCTCCCGCTTCACGCTAAAGCGGCCCGTATCGTACGAACCGCTGGCTAAGCCAAGTTGCACTCGCTCACTGATATCTTGATCTTCAAGCTGCACTTGGTGCGCCACGCGAATGCTCTCGTCGATGAAGGCCGGATCAGTACCGGCGGCGAAGAAGTAATCGAAATAGACGCGGCAGGTTTCCGGCCCGGTGGGGACGACCAGGTTGGTATCCATCACGCCTTCGTAGCTATTCACCATGAACGCCGGATACAACCACCAGTAGTACGCGGCCTGCCCTTTGCGCACATTGGCCACGCCGCCGGTGGAAACCAAGGGGCTCGTTTGCAAACTACAATGGTCAAAAATTTCTGTTCGGTATTGCGAATAATCGATCACCCCAGCTAAGGCGGGATGCAAGGTGTTCACGTGGTAGCCGCCGTCGAGATAGTTATCGACGAAGACCTTCCAATTGCATTTGAGATCGTATTCCACGCGGCGTGCAAAAACCAAATCACCTAATGCCTGTCCCTCCATTTGCGTCACGAAGGGCCCGAAAAATGTGCGCAGGGGCGGCGGATCCTTTTGCAGCGACACGAACACCAAAGGCCCGAGGGTTTCGACCGCGAAGCGCGGGAGCGGATGCGCTTCCTTGCAGAAGTCTTGCACCCCTTCAAATTCGGGGGTGCTGCGCAAGCTTCCGCCCAGATCGTAGGTCCAGCCGTGGTAGCGACACTGAAAGCAAGCGGCCTTCCCGCGCGGCGCGGTCATAATGACAGCCGCTTTGTGCCGGCAGACATTAGCCATCGCCGCGAGCCGCCCCTTTAAATCGCGCGCTACGATGATCGGCTGGCGCCCGATACGCGCAGTGAAATAGGCACCGGGCTCCAAGACATCCTGCGCAACCCCGGCGTAGTGCCAGCCGTGGCGAAAGACTTGATTCTCTTCGGCGGCTAGAATTTCGGGGGCGTGGTACCAGCGGCTCGGCGCCGTTCGGGCCTTTTCCAAAGGAAGTGAAGGATCGAATTCCATGCTTTCAACCTAACGGCACCCGCTCGGTGCTTCAACCCTCCCGGGTTAGAAAAAATGGTAGTGCCCTAAATTGACAATACCCTGCTCGAGCGGATCGTTGCCGGGGGAAGCCGTCGCCTTGAATTCATGCAGCCAATCGAAGAACGGCCAGAAGCGATCGGAATTGCGCTTGATACCGTAACGATCACGCAAAGCGTGCCAATCCTGGGGAGTTTGGATGGCCCCCAATTGAGCCGCGAACCTGTCTTTGTCTCCCATGGGCACGTCTAAGAAAACTTCCGGACTTGCCCCCACCAGGCCGCGGTACACGGCCAGAGAGTCGAGCAACGGATCGCGGTTCGCATGCTCCAGCAGCATCAAATTGTGACTCTTGTACCCACGATCGGATTGCAAAGTATAAACCCAATACTCACTCTCCGAAGCTTGAACGCGGACGTACGCGATATTCGGAAGCTGACGGGCAAAGGGCTGTCGCCGGTTCTGCAGCGCCAAAAGACTCTTCTCAAACTTCAGGCGTTCGTCCGACACCTTGTCCGCCGCGACAAAAGAGCGGGCGGCGACCTTTTGATAGCGTTCACGCAGCTTGGCAATGAACTTGCGCGCAGTATCGGCGGCCGTACTTCCCACCAGCTCCGCGTGCGCCGCGGGCCGCGCCGGCATCCGATCGATCTCCACGTTACTGTGCAAGGGGAAGAAGGCTTGGTTCTTAATGCCCCCCATCCCGTGCGTGAACCAACCGCGTATCTCTTGGCGTTGGTGCGGGGGCAAGAACGACAGGGCCAGATCCTCACCTTCGAGACGCACGTAGCTCATATGGCGCCACGTCGCCATCTTATGCGTCGTCGATCCCCAGGCTTTATACTCCGCCACCAGATTGTAGTAGAGACGCTCGAAGTTTGAATAGGTCATCACCCAAATACTCTGCGGTACCCCGCCTTCGGGACCAAACTGCACGCTCGCACTGCGTTCGTGGCGCGTGATATTGAGCCACGCGTTGGGGCTGTCGCCTTTCGGGTAATCCGGATCACCATCCCCCGCCCAAAGATCATCGAGCGTCAGCGCCGAACGGCCACGCTGTTTTAGCAACTGCCGCAACTGGAATTCAAACGCGCGTTGGTATTGCTGATTGGCGTGGGTGGTGCGCAAGAAGTGTTGGAGCGCGCCGATAATGTCAACGAGACGTAGTTTCCGCTTGTGGAGCTGGGATACCAGTTCCCCCAGCATTTCATCGCCGCCATGGGAGACGGAATCAAAACCCGAGAACTGAATCAGCACGCGGACGTCTCGAACGAGTCGGCGGGCGATTTCCTGATTCGCTAGGTCCAAATGTTGAAACACCGTCAGAAGTTTCTTACCCGCAAAGGTGACGGGTTCGTAGGGCTCGGGATTCGTGTTGAGCTGCGACAAGGAGGCGAGTCCCAAAGTCGGCTGTTGCACCGAGGGATCCATTTCCGGCTTCAGGAACCAGGCCCAGAAATGATCCGCGATAGCGTACGTCGCCGTAGAGCCGATGCAAACCATCCCTTGAACCATGGCCCCAACGATCACTCGGGAATTTTCGTAGAGGAAACGTGCCCGGACCGCCGCGGGGATCGGAGAGAAATAGGCGAAGATATTGTTGGTCGCATAGTTAGGCGCGGGGATGGCGGCGTTTCCCCAGCTCCCGTCGAGAAACTGTTTCTTGAGGTGCGCCAGCTTGCGATCGCTGAGCTTCCAAAGATTGTGCGTTTTTTGAACATCGGCACGCGTCAGCTTGCGGAATCGGTAGTAAAAGGCTTGGAGTGGATCCTGCGAAGGCAATTCGGTCGGGATCACGGAAATCGGTCCCTTGGCGGAGCGTGAGCGAACGATCTCAAATAGCTCGCCGGGATTTTCCTCGAAGTGAATCACCGCGCTGAAAACATGCTCATAGATATAGCGAGCCGTGTGCTTCTCCCGATTGGATGCGCCATTCAAAAACGCTTCCCACTTTTCGATCGGTTCGGTGTGCGTCGGCTTTTCTAACTCGGCCTGCGCGGCGGCCGAGGGACCCGGGGCCCCCTCCTCCAACCAAGTCAGCAAGGCCTTTTCCTGCCCGACATCCAGGCGCGGAAGTCCAAAGGGCATGCCCGAGATCGGGGTTTTGCTCACAAACTGTTCAAAGGTCAGTGCCGACCACGGATTGGAGCGCGCCAGCTCGCGCCGAAACTGAGATTCGGTCGCCACGCACGCGTGCTTGTCCTCGGCATCAAATGCCGCTTGGATTTTCTGCGCGCCCGCCGGATCAAAACCCGGCGCGTGGTGTTTGCTCGCCTGCTCCAAGAAACGGTACATGAGCGAGCCTCGTCCATTTTGGTCAGCGGCCTGCGGTTCCGCCGCACTTCCGACAATGGGAAGAAACCCGAGCTTCCTCCAACCTGCGATCGTGGTCGCATCATCCATTCGGGTGGAGTGGGTGTAGTCGACACGCTTCGCGCTAAAAATCGGGGTGGGGTTAAAACCGCGGCGAACCCCTTCGTACGATTGCAAATTCACCTGGCAGGGAGCTTCGTAACAACCGTGGCACGCCACGCAACGCGCGTTCAAGATCGGTTGCACCTGATCTAGATAACGATCCCCGGTCTTCTTAGGGCCGCCGTGGTAAAGGGGCGCACTCAAATCCCCCTGCCCGTAACTCGGCACGCCGAGCATGACCAAGCATCCCAACACCCGAAGCAGCCCTAAACGCATAATCCCCTCCGAAAGCCCTTGCTAGCCGGCTTCCCGAGGAGGGGCAAGGCATTTCGCCGGCCAGCGTCATTTCTAAAACTTGGCGACGAGCGAAACGTTGGTGGTGGTGTCGGTGGGGAGTTTGCCCGGCACGGGCACGTTGAGATGGTCAATGCGGAAACCAACCTTCAACGAAAAGAGTCGGGTCAAGACCGTGGTGAGACTGTAGGTATTGGCCAAACGCCAATCCCGGGTCCGATCCAAGTTCTCGAGCAAAGCCAAGGTCGCGCCGAATTCCGCGGTTTCCGAAATCTTCCAAGCGTAATTCAATCCCAGTCGCGCGGTGGGGACCGTTTGCAGCGTCACGTCCGTGCGGTTCTCGTGAAGCACGCCCGCCCCGAGTTCCGTTGTGAGTTTGTGACCGCCGGTCGATTGCAAAAGGGCATAGGAAGCCCCGACTTCTCCCCCAATGCGATCGATGAATCCGGCGAAGAGATTTTTGAGATAGGTGGTTTGCGTAAAACCGGAGAGAGAATCATCGACTTTGCGCTCCGCCCGGAGCAGCCCGTCGAAGGACTCGGCGCTCTTCACCCCGGCGTTCGAGCTGATGAGATAGTTCAAGGCCAGCTTCGCCGACCATGGCTCGGGTTGGTATTGGAGACGGCCGCCGAGCCCCAGTGTGGTGTTCTTGCTATTTCCCGACGTTAAAAGGGCGGAGGCCTCCGCCGAGCCTTCCCATTCGGGGGGCGGCGGAGCCGGCGCCGGCGCGGCCGCCGGGATTGTTTCCGCAAAAACCCGAACCGAGATGAGCAGGACCAGTAGAACATTTCGCATACACCCTCCGCTACTTCCGGAGGTCTAAGCGAAACCGATTCTATCGTCGACGAAAATTAACGGTGTCGCTGGATCTCATTTGCGAGCTGACCGCTACGAATCATTGATACCGCCCGGGAACCCGACGCTAAACGAGTCATCTGGTTGTTTTTTACCAACCAGACAATTGGCCAATTTCCGCTCTTCAGAGCCTTGGGTGTCGATGACAACCTCGCGTCGATGTTCTCGACCCTCATCCCCGGCGGAAGACGGTGGAGTTCACTATTGAAGTCGATGCAGTTACCGCAGCTTTGGAGATTACCCACTATCACTAACTTCGCGACCGACTGGCTCGCGGTCGGCTCCACCGGTCGCACCGGCTGGGCCACCTGCGCCACTCGAGGCTGCGCGGCCGCCACCGGGTTCGTCTGCGGCGCTTGCGGCGCCACGCGTGGCCGCACGGGCGTCGGCATCGAGTTCGGATTTTTCCACGTATCTTTCAGGAGGTGAGTCACCGCGCGGTGCTGGCCTTCCGTCCAATGCGCCGGCCGCTGATTGCCGTGTTGCGCTAGCTCACCTCGGAAATACTTCTTCATTTCTTCCGTCAGTGCGGGATCTTGAATTCCGGCCGTCTGCGGATTCCGATGTAAGAGTGGTTGGCCGTTGTCCAAAAGGCCGACCAGAACCACGTCCCCAGAGGAAGTCCGCCCGTATCCATCCCCATCGTACCAAGCGGATTTGGTCGTTCCGTCGGAGAAGCCGTATTTCAGCAGCGCGGCCTTCGCCGCTTCGTCCATCTTGTCGTGAAAATCGTAGTCGTCCGTTTTGTGTTCTCCGCAGCTAAAGCAGATCGGCTTGTCCCGTTTCTCATCGTGGATGCGCGTGACCGCAAAATCATAGGCTTCAGCGCTGGCCGCCTTCGTCCTTTCCACCACGTCGGCGAGCGCCGTCACCCGCACGTCCGAAGACTTGCGGAGTTCGGCGGCGACGGCGTCAAGATAGGTTTGTCGCAGCAGTTTGCGTGCTTGGGTGTAAGACGTCGCCACCCCCGCCTTATCGCCAATCGCCGCGTATTTTTCCTTGCTCCCAAAAACATCATCTTGTTCTTTTTCCGTGTACAGCTCATTGTTCACGAGCAGATTTTCCAGCGAAGCCAAAAGCTGCGAAGGTTTGCCCTTCTCTAACTTCTCGACCAGGCTCTTGGCCGCATCCTGTGCGCGCTTGGGCAGCTTGGCCATTTCCGCGGTCTGCATCTTCTCAATCGCCGCAATCGCATCTTCATCCGCCTGATTGGGCAGTCCTTCTTCGATCGCCTTGGCTCGTGTGGCGGCTTCGGTTTTCACCGCTTCCGCCACCGGCTTGAAAAAGGAAGCCACGGGACGCAAGAGCGCAGTTGTTTTCGGAAAGAGTGCACTGGCCAGCGCCGCGACCGGCGCTTTCGGAGTCGTGACTTGCGAGAGGGCCTGTTCCACCGCTCCCGCCCGCTGATTCATCGAATGCAATCCCTTCACGGCCGCCGCGGTCTCTTCGGAGAGCGCCGCTTTCGGGGCGACCTCGGAAGGCTTCGATGTCGCCACTTCGGTCGGCGCGCCTTGCGTCGGCGCCGGGTTGGCGACGACTTCCTTCTGCGTTTCCGGGGTCACCGTCGTTTCCGGTTTTTCTGTCTTCACGGCATTGCCGACGAAGGTCGCGTAGGGCTCCTTCTCCGCCAGCCCGCTCTGGGCCAAAATCCATTTTTTCAGTTCTTCGATCGAACGCGCCTGCATCGGTTCATTCGCATCGAGCTCCTGACAGACATTACCCTTTTCTACGCAGGCCTTACCTTCGGCGTTGATGTGGACGCGCATGAAAGTCCCGCGCGGGCCGGAGCTGGGAACGCGTACGGCCACCGCATCTTTTTCCGGATTGAGCAGGAGGTTTTCCAGCTCTTGTCCCTCAACGGAAGGGTACATAAAACGCGTCGGATTTCCCGCCGGGACGGGCGCCCACGCGGATTTCTCGGCCGACGTTAGCGACGTTCCGTCCGCCAATGGGCGGCCACCGGGAGATAAATAGGATTCCGGGACAATGGGCTCGCCCGGAATGGCCGGGCTAACACAGTTACCGCCCGCGCAGTTCGAAGATCCGTGGGTGCCTACGGAGCTGCTGCATTGACCACTCGAACAAGGCGATCCCCGTACGATGACGGAAGAGCTGCAGCCGCCGCCTCCACACGGAGATCCCTGCACGATGACGGAGGATCCGCAGTTACCGCTTGAGCAGCCGCTTGAGATCACGGGCGACCCACAATTGCCGCTGGAGCAGCTGCCCCGAAACGGAATGGAGGATTCACAGGCGCCACCGGAACAGGCGGAAGATTGAACCGGGGAGCTGCAGTTGCCGGAAGCGCAACGACTCCACCGACGCCATTCCGCGCTGGCCGGTAACGCCGCCGTGAGAAGCCAGGTCGCGGTGAAAACCGCCGCCATGGAAATACGCATTTTGAAATCCCCCCAAGCCTTGAACTAGCAGAATGCGCGCCAAAAACCGGCCCGGGAGGGGTGCCCACTATCCAGCCGAAATGGTGTGTATTCTCTGAGTTTTCAGTAACTTGCGGGCGGCCTTGGAGTGTACACGGCGTGGACGGCTGCGCAACTACCCCCCTATTTTCCGGCCCCGGTTTTTGGCGGCCCTTTTACCCTTCCAGGGGTAAGATAGGACCCCTGGAGTGAGCCTTTGCACCTAGCCCCCCTCATCCGCGACTTGGCGCTCATCCTGGGTATTGCCGGGATTACGACCTACATCTTTCGGAAAATCCGACAGCCCGTGATTTTGGGCTACATCGTGGCCGGGATCATTGTCGGCCCCCACACGCCTCCCGTCCCTTTGATCACCGACCTACCCAACATCCAAGTCTGGGCCGATCTCGGCGTGATTTTCGTGATGTTTTCACTTGGCCTCGACTTTTCATTTCACAAGCTGGTCCGCGTGGGATCCGCGTCGGCCGTGACCGCCCTGCTCGAGGTCCTTTTCATGTTGGGACTCGGATACTCGACGGGCCGGCTGCTCGGCTGGCCGGTGCTCGACTGCTTTTTTCTGGCCGGAATGCTCGCCATTTCGTCCACGACGATCATTTTCAAAGCGTTCCAGGAAGTCGGTTTGGGGACTCGGCGCTTTGCCGATCATGTTTTCGCCATTCTCGTGGTGGAAGATATTGTGGCGGTCCTGCTCCTCGTCGGGCTTTCCGTCGTGGCCATGACTCAGACGGTCTGGGATATCTCGCTGGTCTTCGCCACCGTGAGACTCGTCGGAGTCGTCGGTGGGTGGTTCTTGGTTGGTTACTTTGTCATTCCCACTTTCTTCCTGCGCGCCGGGCGTTTCCTCGACAACGAGACCATCACCATTCTCGCCACCGGACTTTGCCTCCTCATGGTGGCGGCCGCGACGCAGCTCGGTTACTCCGCCGCCCTGGGCGCCTTCATCATGGGATCCATTCTCGCCGAGACGCGGGAAGCCAGCCGCATCGAGACGTTGATCCGGCCTTTGCGCGATCTCTTTGCCGCGATTTTTTTCGTTTCGGTGGGAATGCTGGTGAATCCAGCCGTGATCGCCGACAACTGGGGCATCGTCCTTTTCATTACCGCCACCCTGATCGTGGGAAAAAGTGTGGGGGTTACGTTCGCGGCGCTCGTGACCGGACAAGCGTTGAAACCCAGCATTCAAATGGGCCTGAGCTTGGCCCAGATTGGCGAGTTCTCTTTCATTATTGCCGGATTGGGTTCGCAGCTCGCCGTCACGAGCGACTTCCTCTATCCCATCGCGGTTGCGGTCTCGAGCCTCACGGTTTTCACCACCCCGTACTTAGTGCGCCATTCCCAAAGTATCGCGGAGGTTGTCGAACGCGCCCTTCCGGCGAAAACGTTGGCGGCCATTAGCCTTTACACCGCCCGCATGCAGGCCCAAAACGGGCGTCGGACGGGGTCCCGAAGCTTCGCGGGCAGTCTCTTTCGCTTCGCCCTTAACGCGATTCTCGTCACGTCGGTCTACCTAACGCTCGCCGCCGTAGCATTGCCGCTCCTTCAGGCGCGCTTTCCCGAACGCGATGCGATCCCGGCGTTGGTTTGGTTGGCCGGCACGCTGCTCAGCGCACCTTTTGTTTGGGGAATGTTTTTCGCATTCAGCCGCCGGCGTTCTAATGAGGCCCTTACGCTCGCCCCATTTCTGGGCCACCTCGTCACGCTGCTTTGGGTGGGCGCCCTGAGCGCTGCATTTTTCGCCACCGCAACCAGCTTCATTTTGATTTTGTGCGCCGGCCTGTCACTTTTTCTCCTGTCCTACCGTCGATTAGAGGTCTCCTACCGCTGGTTTGAGACGCGACTGGTCAAAAACCTGGAAAACAGCGCGGGAAAAACGGAAGCATCCCTTCAAGCGATGGCACCTTGGGACTTGCATCTTTTTCGAGTGAACGTGAACCCCAACTCTTCCTTAGTGGGTTTGAGTCTGCAGCAAGCGTCGATCCGGCAGCGCTTTGGGCTCAACATCGTGGCCATCCAGCGTGGCGATCGCTGTTTGCGCGCCCCCACCGCCGCCGAACGCCTTTATCCCGCCGACACGCTACTCATCTTGGGAACGGATCCGGAAGTTGAAGCCTTTCGAGTTACGGCTGAAGCCGCTGACATCCCCGCCGAAGATCAAAATCCTTTGAACGATTACGCTTTAGAGCGGGTCTTCATTGACGGACAATCCCCCTTTGCGGGAAAAACAATCCGCGAGTCGGGAATTCGCGACGCGCATAAAGGCCTCATTGTCGGATTGGAAAACGGAACCTTCCGAACGACGAACCCAGACCCAACCCGGGTTCTCGTTGCCGGAGACATCCTCTGGATGGTGGGGAACCTCTAAAAAAAATTATGGCACCCGCAACGAACGAACTGAAACCTGGTATCTGGAACAACCTCCGCTACGACTTGCCCTCGGGCCTCGTCGTTTTTCTAGTCGCACTACCCTTGTGTTTGGGCATTGCGCTTGCCTCCGACGCCCCGCTCTTTTCCGGCGTCATCACCGGCGTCATCGCGGGTGTGCTGGTGGGGTCTCTTTCGGGCTCCCAGCTCAGTGTCAGCGGCCCGGCCGCCGGCCTAACGACGATTGTGGCCAGCTCCATTCACAGCCTGGGAGGGTTTGAAGCGTTTTTATGTGCAGTTTTTCTCTCCGGGGTTTTTCAAGTGCTACTGGGCGCGCTGCGCGCCGGCGCGCTGGCCGGCCTTTTCCCGGTGAGTGTCATCAAGGGAATGTTGGTGGCGATCGGAATCACGATCATTCTAAAACAAATTCCCCACGCCGTCGGAGGACAAGCCGACTTCGACGATGAAATGGGATTCTACAGCCTCACCGGGCAAGACAACGCGCTGGGCGAGATCAGCCGGGCGCTGCTCACCCTAAGTCCGAGCGCCGTCGTCATCTGCTTGGCCTCCCTCCTCCTATTGATCTATTGGGAGTCGCCGGCCGCCAAGAAGCTGAAGCTCACATCTTATCTTCCGGGGCCCTTGGCGACCGTAGTCCTCGGCGCCGTCCTGAACGAAATTTTTCATCTGCATTTCACGGGTCTAGGTTTGACGGCGGAAGACGGCCATTTGGTACAGCTCCCCGCAATCGCCAGTGTGGGTGATCTCCTCCACGAACTTTCCTTCCCGGATTTTTCCCATTTCGGTTCCAAAGGGGTTTGGCTGGCGGGAATGACGATCGCCGCGGTCGGCAGCATCGAGACCCTGCTTTGTATTGAGTCCACCGACAAGATGGATCCGTATCGCCGCATGTCGAATAATAACCGCGAACTGATCGCCCAGGGCATTGGCAATGCTTGTGCCGGCCTGGTGGGCGGGATTCCGATGACCTCGGTCATCGTGCGCTCTTCGGCGAATATCTATGCCGGTGCCCGCACCCGGATGTCGGCGGTTTTTCACGGTGCGATCTTGCTGCTCTGTGTTCTGCTCATCCCGGGCCTGCTCAACATGATTCCGCTCGCCAGTCTCGCCGCCGTCTTGCTCATTGTGGGCTACAAGCTGGCTCACCCGCTGCTTTTCAAAAAGATGTTTCGTCTCGGGGCCGACCAGTTCCTGCCGTTCATCATCACGGTCTTGGCGATCCTGTTTACCAACCTACTCACCGGCGTCATGGTGGGCCTCGTTGTGGGTCTCGGCGTGGTACTCAAGGCCTCTTACTATTCGGCCATTATGGTGATCGAGGACGGCGATCATTCGCTTATCCGTTTCACTAAAGATGTGACCTTCGTTCATAAACTGAAACTGAAAAAGGCCCTCATGGCACTCAAGGACGGGACTAAGGTGATTATCGACGGAAGTCGCGCAATGTTTATCGACCACGATATTTACGAATTGGTCCAAGACTTTGTGCAAACGGCTCCGCAGAGAAATATCGAGGTGGAGTTGCATAACATGGATAACAAACGCTTTGGCTTCTTGTTGAAAGGCACCGGACACTAATGGACACTTACAAACGTCTTTTGCTCGCCAACCAAGCTTGGTCTAAAGAAAAAACCTTGCTCCGACCGGAATATTTTCGCGATCTGGCGGTCGACCAACGACCCGACTTCCTCTGGATCGGTTGTTCGGACAGTCGCGTGCCCGCGGAAGAAGTGACCGGGACGCAGCCCGGAGAAATTTTTGTCCACCGCAATATTGCCAATCTCGTGGTGCACACCGATTTCAATCTGCTGAGTGTAGTGCAATACGCGGTCGACTTTCTGAAGGTAAAGCACATCATCGTGTGTGGCCACTACGGTTGCGGTGGCGTGCGCGCCGCCGGCACTCACCAACATTTCGGCTTACTCGATACTTGGTTGCGGTACTTGAAAGATATTTACGAAGCCAATTCGGCGGAATTGGAATCCATCGCCGATCCCACCCAACGCACCAATCGGCTGGTTGAGATCAACGTCATGCAACAGGTGAAAAATCTCGCCAAGACTTCCTTCGTCCAACGCGCGTGGAAAGACGAGCGCCGACCCATCTTGCACGGGTGGGTTTTCGGAATGGAAACCGGTTTGCTCAAACCCGTGACCATGATGGAAGCGGGCAGCCGTGTCCCGGAAATCTTCCGTTACGATCTGCCGTAAGGCCCCGAAAAGCCATTCAAAACTCCCGTTTCTTGGCACCGATCTAGCTACTGTCCACTGCCAGGAGACAGGACGTGCGTGTAGCCACGCGGAATACAACCCACTTGCTGTATACAGCGCTAGCGCTGGTGACGTTCTACGTCTCCACGCCCACGTACGGCTCGTCGGTCTGCGATCCTTCCCTGCTCCGCCGCCGCACCGAAGTGGAGCAATTCAAGGCCACCCACTTGCGCAGTGGCTTCGAGGCGCCGGCGGACAATGAAGCCTTTCTCAATCGCGTGATCCACACTCCCGAAGACGGTCGCTCCGTTTATTTCCACGTCGACAACGCCGTGTTGAAGATGCTGAACGACAAGATTTTTAAGGACAAGGAACTATCCGCCGCCACCCTAAATCTCTACAAGGAGATCTTTTTCGAGGAGCTGGAGAAAGATCGCTGGGTGCACGGTCGCACGCGCCCAGCCCACCAAGGCGGAGTTTATTCCGACTTCAAAATCATCCGCCTGGAAGTTCGGGGACGCACAGACGCCGAAGTCGACAAGATCTACCCCGCATTGGAAGCCTTACACGAACGGGTGGGAACGCGATTTGCGGCCGAGATGGCGCGCCATCGTGAAATCGCGGCGTTGTACCAGGATCGTCGCGGGATTCTCGCCGATCCCGCAAATTGGAACCAAGCCGGCTTTGGAAAAAATGCCGCGCAAGCATCGATCCAGGCCCGCCGGAATCGGCGTGCCGGGCCCGGCGAGCGGACTCCCGGTAAGCCAACCCGACCCCGACGCTTCGACGCGGAGGCCGTTTTAGAAGTGGCGAGTCAAGTGCGCGAAATAGAAAAACTGCGCCTCCAACTGGACGACACCTTCCAACACGATCCGCGCATTATTTCCGAGGGCGTGCTCACGACCGATGCGCTCGATATCCTGCGACGCGCGCAAGGCGATTTGCGGATCACCGATCTAGCGAGCTACCGCGAGTACATTGAAAAACGTTTTCAGCAACGCTTTGACGTCCGATTGACGGACGAGGATGTGGGCCGGCTGCAGAAGTACTACCACCTCGCCAACGAGCTCGCGCCCAGCATCTACATCAAAGAGAAAGAGCCAATCGCATTGGCCGAGATCAAAGATGCGACCCATGGCGTGGTGTCATTCGATGTGGCGGGCCAAAACAGCTTGAACATGCGAGCAACACTGCTCGCCCTTTTCCATGCCCACGCCGTGCACGGAAACCAAAAGAACGATGCTAAGCTAGTCGATTTGACGTTGGAGCTCACCTTCGAAGGTCAGCTGCGCGAGTCGGATGCGTTCGATGCGTCCAAAGCGACGATCGGCGCTGCGCTCAGCCGCACTCACCTTCGTGGGGAAGGGACCAATACCGAACCCCGCATTGACGGCAGCTTAACCGCGTCCGGAGATGACGCAACCTTCTTACCCAGCCGTCCGATCGGTTTCACCGAAAAACTGCGTCTCTTGCGAAACCTTCGTCAGACAGCGACACCCAGCCGATTCCGGGTCACCTTCCAACCCCAAAATGATGGCTTCGGGCAACCGATTGCGGACGCCCGTCGCTTCAAGCTTATCTCTCAGGCCGAACAGCTAGAGAAGAAGCTGCGAGATGATTTGGAAGCCGCGGGTTTCTCGTTTGAAGCCTTGAAGCAAACTGTGTTCGCGGTTTCCGTGGAACCCAGTCGCGACGGGACGGTTGAAGTAGAGGTGATCTATGCCCGTTCGCAGGAGATTTGGACCCATCCGAAAGCGCAGGGCCTGGGGAATGCGATCCAAAAGGCTTTGGAAACCGGACTCCCTGACTCGTTTAAATTGCATCGCATTTACGATGCGGATGGCGTGCTCGGACGACCGCGCTAGATCTAGGGCTTCTTGGGACGTACCAAAAGTGGAAGGATGGTGACGCAATCGTCATCGTCGGAAGCCGCCGAACCTGCGTTATCCTTTAACAAGCGTTGGATCTGCCCGGCGACGGTTTCATTCTGCGATCCGTCGTTCGCGGACGTTCTTAACGCGTGGGCGACGGTCGGATGGAATTCCCCCGATAGCGAGATGTCCTCCTGAACCAAGTCTAGGGCACCGATTTTCGCGAGATTGGAGTAGCGTCCTGAAGTCATCACCTCGACAATAAACCCCAACCTCCCGGCCCGAGGCATTCCCGCCCCCAAACTGAGCACCGCTTGTTTGGAAAGCGGAGTGCTATTCGTGACGGCGAACTCTTTCAAACAGCGACGGACTTCATTTCCGTCGTTCTCGGGAAGTATCGTGACCAGAGTCGCTAGAGCGCGAATCGCGAGAATTTTTTCCCCTTCGTTCGCCCACGCCGAATCACTCTCCACGAAGCGAAGCAAAGCGTCCGAAAGGCCTAAGTCATCGCCTTGAACGAAGCGTTCGCCCAAAGCCAGGGTGACCGCCGCCCGGCAGTCGCGATCCGCCTCACGGGTCAAAATCGCAAACGCCAAACCCCGTCGCTGTTCATCCTTCATCGATGCCGCCAGAACCCACTTTAGGAGCTTGGCTCGGGCGGCAGCCCCTCTCGGGTCGGCCGCCTCGTCGAACCCCAACTCCTCCACGGAGCGTCGATCGACATTCGGATACTGAACTCGGAGCCAACCCAAAACCGCGCCTACCAAATGGGGAGGCGCGATCGCCGGATCGAGCGCAAAAAGGTATTTCACTTCCGGGGTACTGGGAAAAGGCTCGCCATGGCTCACAAAACGCCGGTAGTCCTCGCTGATCTGGGCCGAATTGACCATAGGAACAATAACCGATGAATCCTCCTCAAGCGGGTCCCCCGCCAAGACCGTAAAGGAAAGGGCCAAAACCGCTAGAATCACGTGCTTCCGAGACAAAAATGACTCCCCGCGCTAAAATAAAGGTGAGCGGCGTTTATACCTGAATTCGATCGGAATATCCAGGGCTTATTTTCGGCACCGCGTCAAACGCCCTCTCGAGACCCCCTTATAGTTTGAGCAGGCGGGCCGCCTGTAGGATCGTCGCCACCGAGAGCCCATCGCGGATTTCCCCCTTCAAAACCATCGCCAAAACCTGCTCAAAGGGCAGCTTTTTGAGGGCGAGTCGCTCCTCCTCCTCGGGCTCGGATTCCCCTTCACTCAGTCCCCGGGCCAGGTACGAATAAGAACGCTCGTCGGTGGTGGAATTGGAAAGATCCATTTCCAGGATCAGTTGCCAATCCCGGGCGGTGAGCCCGGTTTCTTCTTTCAGTTCCCGTTTCGCCGATTCTAGCGGGTCCACTCCCCGCGGCCCGCCCCCTTCCGGAATTTCCCAACTATAAACTCCCAACGGATACCGCCATTGACCGACGAGCCAAGTGTGACCGCTCTCGGTGAGCGGCAGAATTCCGATCGCCAGATTTTTGAAATGAACCGTTCCGTAAATTCCGGGGTTTCCCGACGGTTTCAGGACTTGGTGCTCGACAACGCGGACCCAAGGGTTATCGTACTTTTCCTCTGATTGAAGTGTCGTCCACGGATTTTCTTCTCGCATCGGATCTCCTCGGAAGAAGAGCGTGACTAACACAGATAAGCATGGCAAGGTTACTCGGTTTTTTCGGATCGGGTTTCAAAGCCCTTGTAGCTCAGTTGGTAGAGCACGTCCTTGGTAAGGACGAGGTCGCGGGTTCGAGTCCCGTCGAGGGCTCCAGTTAAGGACTAAAAGTAAGGAAAAAGGCAAATGTCGAAGGCCAAATTTGAACGCAAAAAGCCCCATGTGAACGTCGGAACGATCG
>CAZFMF010000046.1:0-24263 GCA_964519985.1 uncultured Pseudobdellovibrionaceae bacterium
GGGGATATCGCAACATTTCTCGAGGGTGTGAATGAACGACCTGAAATCCTCACTTGATATGGCGAACGTTACCGATGTAGCGATCGTGGGCGGGGGACCCGCCGGACTCAGCGCGGCGCTGCTACTCGCCCGTTGTTGTCGCAATGTAGTCGTTTACGATACCCACTCACCCCGGAATGCCTGTTCTCGTAAACTTCATGGGTTCCTCACCCGAGAGAGTATGCCGCCTTCCGAGTTCTTGCGACTCGCCCGGGAGGAAGTACAAAAGTACCCGACGGTCGGGTTCCGCTCGGATCAAGTCCTGACGATAAAGCGCGCGGGCAATACATTCGAAGTGGTCACGGCGAGCGGTGACCGCGCCGTCGCGCGACGCATTCTCTTAGCTACCGGGGTCGTCGATGAGCTTCCACCCATTCCGGCGGTCGAAGATTTTTATGGCAAAACCATATTCCAGTGCCCGTATTGCGACGGCTGGGAGTTTCGAGGGCAGCCCCTCGCGGTTTACGGTCAGGGAGAGCGGGGATTGAAGTTGGCGAAAACAATGACGGCATGGTCGAAGCAATTGATTCTATTTACCGATGGCTCCCGTGATCTCAGTTTGAAAGACCGCTCGTTCCTGTTCCGCAACAACATTCACCTTGAGGAAGACAAAATCGCTTTGCTCTCCGGCCAGGAGGGAATTCTCACCGAGATTGCTTTGGAAAACGGAAAGCGTTTCCCGGTATCGGCCATGTTCTTTAATATGCCGTCGCAAATCAAATCCGACCTCGTCACGGGTTTAGGATGTTCCTTTTCGGAAAAAGAGGGTGTCTACACGAGCCAATATGAGAGCACGGGAGTTTCCGGCGTTTTCGCGGCCGGAAACATCCTACGCGATGTTCAACTGGCGATTGTCGCCGCGGCGGAGGGCGCGCGAGCCGCGTTTGGGATCAATCGCGAGCTTACGGAGGAAGACCTGGGCGAGGGCTGGGCGAACCGTTCAAAGCAGATTGCGCAGGCCGTATAGACCGGAAGAGAAATTTTAATAATGGCTTCCTAACGAATCCGGCCACGACTCCGCAACATCATCTGGAACGTACTGCTGCGCGACGGTCAGCTTTACCGGCTTCACGGGAAAATGGTCGTCAAATAACCGGGTGAGCTGCGGGTAAGCGGTAAATGCGGCAAAAGACGAGTTAGTGCTTGGGTACCAGGTGAAGCTGGGGAAAACCGGCGGCGTTTCATAGAGCTCGGCGACCAGATACGGCGAAGTGACGACTTTGTACCCGTGATCGAGAGCATCGGAGACCGTACTGCGGACGCAGCAACAGCCGTTCACGCCCGCCACCACCAGCGTCCCAATTCCCCAACTCTGAAGCTGCTTCTCCAGGTCTGGCTCGACGAATCCACTGTCATGAGACTTCCAAATCACCACGTGCGGGTGGTTCTTAATGACGGCCATCAGACGATCGTCGGTCCGATCCCAGCCATTGTACTGGAGCACAATCACGGGCGTGCGAGTCGCCACCGCTTTCTTTAGTAGCTGGATCTGATTGTCGACGAGCTTTTGCAACTCAGTAGAACGGGCGGCCCCGCCGTCATAGAAGCCATACTGCATGTCGATGAGTAGCACCGCCTTTTTGTTTGCGGCGTGGGCCGTCAAGGCCGTGAACGAAATGACCAAAAGACAATACGAAATCAGGGCCCTGGCGCGCATGCGATCTCCAATTGGCTAAGTTGCTTAGGCCCGAGAGTACGACAATTGAGCGTCCGCCTAAAGCCGCGACGCTTCCCAAGGGCTGCCGAACGAGATTAGGGGATTTCGACGCCAGAGGCGGGTGCCAAATTCTGGCTCCGGAGTGAGCAATCGGACGGTTTCAACTCCAATCCACTCCGGCGCCGGAGTGGAATCGTTGTTTTTGGCTGCAAAGTGACCCTCGCTCTAAGCTATGGTAGCTTTCGAAGAAATGGGCACGGAAAAGCTAAATGCGCGAAAACTTAACGCCTCGGAAATCGACGAGCTAGTGAACACGCTATTACGAGAAGTCCTTCCCCTTTCCGGGATTGAAGAAGTACGGCTTTTTGGCAGCGCGGCCCGTAATGAAATGACCGAGGCATCCGACTTAGATCTCATCTTTATTTTTTCCGATGTGGAATCGGCAAAATCCGCTTCTAAACAAGTCCATCAAAAACGGAAGGAAAGCGCGGCATGGCCGACCGATATCATTTGTATCGATCGCGTAGCCTACGATGAACGATCTAAAGTTGGCGGCGTCTTTATGATTGCTAAGGAAGAAGGCAAGACCGTTTTTAAATCCGAGGAAACGTGACTCCCTACAAACGAAAATACGACAAGGCTTACGCTAAAGTATTATTGAGGATAGCCACGCAAGAACTGGAAACGGTTCTGGCTCTCGCAGCAAAGCCGGTGGGACGTCCAGAAACCACGTGCTTTCTTGCCCAACAGGTGGTGGAAAAAGCCCTTAAGGCTGTTATCTGCCATTTCGAGAAACCGGTTCCCTTGATCCACGACATTAGTGGGCTCCTCGCCTGTCTTCCTGACTCGTGTGATCGCCCACCTTCTGACAGCGCGCTTGTTGGGCTTTCAGAATACGCTACGGTTCGTAGATACGAAGAAGGCCCTTACCAGCTCTCTCAAGCTGAGGTCACTCGGACAGCCAAGGTCGCGGAGGAAATCGTGGCTTGGGCAAGGGACAAAATAGATTAATTTGATTTTGGCGTCCGCGAGAGCCAACGTGCGGCCCCCTACCGTTCAATTTGCGTGTGGGCTCAAACGAACAACGAGCACTGAGCCAATTCCCTGGAATCACTCCGGCGCCGGAGTGATTCTGGGAATTCGACTATCGGTCAAAGTAGCGACACCTTTTTGTGCCTTGCTTGCTTGCGGTGTAGTCGAGGTCGAATTCGACGGACCCAAGTATCCGACCATCCACTTCGAGGCCCCACGCTCCCCTATTAAAAGGAACGGTTGCATAGCTCGCACATTTGCCGGGGACATGGCAGCGATCGGGCCCGGACTTAGTTTCAACGATAAGCCGGTTGGAGGCGTAAACAAACGTAACGACTTTCAAGTAGGTCATATCAAAGCCCGCATACTGGACCGGAAACCGGATCGTTAGGTCGTCCTTAAAACAATCCGCACTCACGCTTGGATTGGGCACCATAGTACCCATCGCGAGCTCACTCACCAGACTCAGAGCCAGGACCGATGCCAAAACGGGTTTTTTCATTTTTATCTCCTTTTCTGAGGCCATTTTTGGGGCCGCGACCACCCAGATAAAAGGGGTTTTTGAAACGGATCATACGGTGATACCAATCGGTTCATGAGTCGAGCCGAGTTCACCGAGCAAGCAGAAGCGACCGCAAGATCGATGGCCACGGTGTTAAAAGACCGGGCCAAGGCATTAGGCCTGAGCCAAAAAATGCTCGCCAAGAGGGTGGGTATTCCCCTGCCCACGGTGAAGCGCTGGCTTTCGGGGCGAGGACTCTCCCTGGATTCTTATCTGGGGATGATGCAGACGCTCGACTTGAGTCTAGCCGACGTCTCGGGAATCGTTTCTCAGAACTCCGCAACTTCGTTTCAATATAGCGAGAAGCAGGAAGCGTTTTTTGCGGGAAACCCCGGGTATCTCGCTTATTTTGACCACCTGCTTTCCGGTGCCACTCCGGCCAGCATTCGGCGCAAGTTCAAGCTCACTCTGGGTTCCAATCAAAAGTATCTTCGACATCTCGAAAAACTTGGATTGATCGAGGTTCACCCGGGCGACAAAGTTAAGCTGAGGGTTCGCGGCGAACCGACTTGGCGCATTGGCGGGGTCTTGGCTCGCACATTCAAACGAAAGGCAATTCTAGACTTTTTAGAGAAGGCCAGAACAACACCTCGAATGTACCTCCACGATTATACCGATGCGGATTTTGAGCAGGTTCAACACCATCTTTCCGAGTTGTCCCGCTTGGCGTCGGCCGCAGATAAGAGGGGCAAACTGCTTCCCTCGCAATCCAAACCTTATGCTTTGCTGATTGGGCTCGATGTCTTTAAGTGGGAATTGCTCAATCGCGTGCCCAATATTTGAGACTTACTTAAAAGTACAAAGCGCCGTTTGAATGCCGTTCGTCGCTACTGGAAAAACGCTAGGGGGAATAAACTGGGAACTGCAACCCTGAAGCGAAACACCCTCGGCCGATTCCACCTCAACCGATGCACCCGATACCAGCTCGGTATAGCCTGGTGCTTTGAAGCCAATTGCTTTTTTCGCCCCGCCATCGCAAGAGTAATTCCCTCCGGTAGCCAACACCTTCGAGCCGTCCGTAGACAAAATGACTTCCAGAGCGCAGATTTTGGCGTTTGCGCCAGCGCTCATGAGGCCTCCGAAAAGCAGACAAGTCATTACGTGGTTATTCATACGCTCCTCAATCGATGCAACTCTATGACTCTGGAAGAGGACAATCAAGAGGTTGATAGTCAGAGAGCGGCCCATGGACCGGACGCCGGTCATTGTTAACCTTAAGTTTGCTCCCCGTTTCCGAATTACTGTCCTAGAACGCCAACTTTTTCCAGACATGCTTACGGGTGGCATCGGAGTCTGCCGACCGGCTACGCCGGCTATCGTTAAGCTTCAGTTTGAGTGTTAATCCTTAACAAATTTCCGACGGCTAGGAGACCAACGAGTGTTGGTCAATTGGTTGGCGGACTAGGGCTCGGCTACCGGTCGGCCCGTCGGGCCGCCGTCAGCCCCGCCTCCCCGCTTCCCATACTCAAGCTGCCGACGATGGTGCGCGCGGGTCCGGCATTCGAGCCCTAGTGACGTCGCGACGCTCTCGCGTCGCCCTTCTGATTGCCACCAAAAAAAAGCCCGGCCGAAGCCGGGCATTTTTTTGGTTGGCGGACTAGGGCTCGAACCTAGATTCGCAGAGTCAGAGTCTGATTCAGGCTACAATTCCAAAAAATCTAAGATCGTGAAATTCGAGAATAAACTCAAACAACAATAACTTAGCGGTGATTCCCGTCCCTGGCTTTTCCCACCAGATACCAGTAGATCCCATCTCCAAGTGACCCAAATGTGACCCACAAGGTTTGCTCGAATAGGCGGTCGATAAGAGCACCATTGCCCAACAGACAGAAAATCGTCTATTCTCAACAATAGTGAAGGACCTAAAAAAATACCCAGGCTACGAGTGGATTATCGTAGATGACCGCATGCTCGGGGGGAACCCTTGCGTAAAGGGGACCCGACTTTCGGTTGAACTCATCTTGACTTGCCTTGCGGACGGAATGACTCCTGAAGAAATCGATGAGGACTATGGAAACTTTCCGAAGGAATCGCTTCCCGAGATTCTCCGCTTCGCAGCTCAACTGACCAAGAACTTCAAGGATGAAGCTGCTGCTTGATCATAATGTTCCGCGCAAACTGAAAGAGGTTCTCACGCGCCTGGGAATATCCTGCCAGACTGCCTTAGAGCTGAAATGGGACAAGCTGGAAAACGGTGCTCTTGCTGCAAAAGCAATAGAAAATCACTTTGATGGCATTTTGACCCGAGATCGAAGATTTCAAAAATCGGCGGCCTCCACTCTTAAGAACGCAAATCACTTTTCGATCGTTTTACTCGTCCTGCGCCAAAGCGATGCCGCGACCTACTGTGCAGAGTTCGAGAAAGCGTGGCGCCGATCTCCAATCTCGTTGCTTCCAGGTCGGTTGATTGAGTGGCCGCTTTCATAGGCTCAACCGCGGAAGGATCTATCAAAAAGCGGGGTTACTTAGGCGTCCTCACGAGGCGGAAACCCACGTACCTGCTGCGGTTGGCCGGGCCGCCGTCGTGGCGCCAGGCGGAGCGCAGGTTCCGCGCGTCGTAGTGCCAGCCGCCACCACGAAGAACGCGGTTAGAGCCCGAAGAAACCACGGGATCAATGCCAGAAGGAGCAGTATCCGAGTACCCGTCCTGTACCCACTCCCAGACATTTCCGTGCATGTCATAGAGGCCAAAAGCATTGGGTTTGAGTTCCGCAACGGGGTGGGTGACGTTGCTCGAGTTGACATAGTACCAGGCGTATTGTGGCAGTTCCTCTTCACTATCTCCAAACGAATACCGCGTCGAGCTTCCGGCTCTTGCCGAATATTCCCACTCCGCCTCAGTTGGAAGACGATAATTGTACTTGGGGTCCTTCTCGTTCAGTTTTGAAATAAACTCCTGAACATCATTCCAGGATACTTGCTCCACTGGACGATTTGGATCCACTGCGATCCCGTTCACTGTTATGGGGTTTTCGCCTTTGAAGTCAGAGGGGTTATTTCCCATAAGGAGCGCCCACTCCAGCTGGGTTACGGGCGTTGCTTGCATCTCAAACGGCTTTTTGAAGGTGACTTCCCTCTGGGCCTCGTTGCTGTAGCGCCCCTGCTCGTTTGCTGGGCTACCCAGTGTGGCTTTCCGGCCTTCTTTCGGGAAATTGAACTGTCCGTATTCAAAGCTTTCCGTCGTCAGATGAGAGAATTTTTCCGGAGAAAACCCCTGTTCTTTGGCCAACCTTCTAAACACAAGCGCATTGCTTCGCTCGTCCAAAACCTTTGCAACTTCGGCCCTCTGACGCGTCGGAAGTTTTGCTTGTAAGGTTTCCAATTCGGCGGAAGTAAGATGGGCTCGCAGGTACTCGCCTTTGAGCGATGCCGGCCGCGAGGAATCCGATAGCCACTCCTCGGCAGCCATTCGATGCGAAACTCCTTTTTCGTGGGAAAGGCTCTCGATTTCCTGAATCGCCACCATCATCGGATTCCTTGAACTCGATCCCGTTTGAGTATCAAGAATAGCTTGCGCAAAATCTCTGGTGACTGGATTTGCGTGACCCAGGTGCCGCACGACCTCTCTGGTTAAGCGAGCAGGATTGGAAACATTGGCGGCATAGGCTTGAAGCAGGCCCGATTTGACGTCACCCTCTACACTCGTCCCCTCCACCGCCCGCAAGACTTCCGTCGCTTCGCTCATGTTCTGTGAAGCAAAGCTGTTTTTGATTTGTTTTAAAGCGAGAAGTGCCCTGTCATCAGAGATATCTTTGGCAAGGAGTACGCGTTCAATTGTAGCCGCGTGCCCCTTGGAAAAAACATCCCCCCAGGCATTAGCCAGCTTCTTATTGGTACGCACCTGAACCATCAAAGCAGGCAGTTGGTTTTTCTTCTTCAGGATGCCGTCCCGAAGCCTCGGCGTGTCGAGGCAGTTTTGCAGAAAATCAATCCTCTCCGGTGTCTTAAGATGCGCAAGCAACGAGGATAGAGCGGTGTCTTCCTCCAGCCACTTATAAAGGAGTACCCGTTTTTTAAACTGAAACGCCTGCGCGGTATCCTCAAGCCAACCTTCTATCGTCTTTTCAAACTCAGGATCTTTTTCTAGGCCGGCGGTTCGGATGGTTTTTTGAGCCTCGATGTACCGAATCCGGTCTTCGGTAGATCCGTGCTTGAGCTTTCGGGAGCCGGCCACCAAAGCGTTCAAGTCCAGATCTTTCGTGCTCCAGGCGTAAGCCTCTTGCAAAGGACTTAGCTTTACGTGCTCGGGCAACTCCAAAGGAACAACCGCCCTTACTGAGAGCCCCTTGTCCGCACGAGAGTACTGGTTCTCAAAAGCATACTCGTGGGATGGAGGTTTAAAGCCGGTCAGGGTTTCATTTGTCGTCTTGATCCAACGCTTGACGAACTCTCTGGTTTCCGCCGCGTTTGAAATCCCGTTATGATCGCCTAAGTCCTCCGGAATTACCAGCGTATACCCCTTCTCATCCAACGACCTTCGCATCGCCTCTATCATGATGGGAAGATCCTCGTGCGGGACGTTTTGAATCTTATCGACAAAGGCGACTTTCTTATCGGCCTTACCCCGTCCCAAAAGTGGAATCATGCTCTTTGAGCCAGGGATCGATCCCAGTACCACCGTAATCTGTCCGCTCGAATGGCCATCCGAATCAGTCAGCGTAAAATACTGGTAGTTCGGATCGAGCGCTTTGGTCAGATACGTCCTGGACGAACAGTCGGAACCCCCAATGCAAGAACGAAAGGGTGCTTCCATCACGCTCAGTTGGCGGATTTCCTTCTGACTGCCAACAGACGTTTTCACAACCGCCATCGACATCACTTCCTGCTCTACTTCCCCAATCCGCCGCAAGAACGCAGCATTAGAATCGATCCCTGTCGGCGCCGCGACTTTTAAGTCCTTTAGCACTTGCTCGAAATGCCCCCTGAATCCCAGCGCCATTGCAAACTGATCCCGTTCGTCCATGGCGCGCCTAAGCGCCGCGATCCGCTTTAACCCATCCTCGCTTTTTAGACCTGATTGGATTTCCTTATTATGAAACCCTATGGTGTGAACTAGATCCGCCATGGCCCGAGAAATCGCCGTCACATCTTCCTTCGCCGCTAGCATCTTCGTTCTTTGCGCGGATAGTTTCTCGAAAAGCTGCTTTGCCTTGTCCTGCGCGGTCATTTCGGATTTAGGATTACCTAGCTCCTGCCTCAATTCCGCAGAAACCGTCTTGCTTAAATGAACCAAGAATCGTTCCTTTTCTGATTTAGCAAATTCGCGCTTTTCTTCCTTGGATAGGTTTGCAGCAGGCTTTGCTTCTTCCCAATTGAGTAGGCGTCTCCAGTATCCCAGATTCGCTTCTATCTGGTACAAGCTCCCTCTTGCCTGCCCAGCCGCCTCCACCGGGCTCTTTACCAATGCTGCCAACCGCTCGGTCACCGGATACGACCGCTCCGCCATAGACATCGAATAATTGCGAAACGGTTCCTTAGACAATTCGGGATGCTTCTTTAACTGCTTGGCTACGGTTTCCACCACCGACTTCACATCGCCTGCATTGGCTGGGTTTCCAAACCGCATCTTCAAATACACTTCAAACGCTTGAAGCTGTGCCGCGTTCTTGGGGTCAGGCACCAAACCATTCGAAAAAGCCCACAGCATGTCATCCACCGTCTCAAGCTGTGGTTTCGCCCCTCCTATTTCTTGTGTCTTCTCACCCGCTAGCTGCGCCAGGTACTTTCCGCACCACTCAGGTCTACCCGCCCAAGAAGGGCCGGAAAGCGTAAACAGCCCAATAGTCGCGGCCCCTATTAGCCTTATGTTGTGCGGCGTTCGACAGATCATTATAACGTTCTGGGAATACTTGGGCGGTTACCTTAAACCTATTAACGAGTTGCGTAAACCAAAGCCAATCATGCCGAGAGCGCCTTTCTACTGACCGTCCCCTCTCATGATGCGCCCAGGGGCGCCCTGCATCGACTTGTGATCGTGCTTAACGTCGAAATGGGTGAATTCTTTCGTCTCTAGCTTCACGTTACGAATCCTTAAGTTTTTTCATCGCTCCATACGGATTTCAACCTCTTCAACCTTATTTAAAGGCGCCACCCTGCCAAAAAAGTAACACTCCAGTGCCAAACGGCTGTCCAAGTAGTCGGAAATGGATCGCCCCAGTTTTGGCAGCGTCCCCGAATCCAGCAGTTCTGTATCCGACGCGGCTGAACAGAGATCTGCTAAAAGGCTAAGAAAGGCATCCAAGTGAGAGGATTGATCGACATAGCTAATCGCCAGCTCCGGGGTTGGAGAAAACTACAGTCGCAATATTACCGGGACTACATTGGGCCCATCATGGGCAGCGTACAGTTACGGGTTGTGACCCCTCAAATGGTCAAACGCGTTTTTACCGAAATGGCCAAGCGAGGGAAGTCTCCTCAAACACAAGTTCTAGTTTACGCAACGTTGAAAAAAATGTTTGGGGATGCGGTTGAGAACTATCTCTATATAGTTTCCAATCCGGTGCTTAAGAAGTTAAGGCCCGCGGTACCCGAAAAGGAAGCCGCTCATTTAAACCTAGCTCAAACGAAAACGCTTCTTGAGCACGTCAGAAACAGACCCTACGGCATTGCGATCTGGATTCAACTTTATTTGGGACTTCGTTACGCAGAACTTCGAGCCTTGAAGTTCTCGGACATAGACTTCGATGAAGGTCGGATCACGATTCGCAGAACGTTTATTATGAAGACGGGTCTAGTTCGAGAGTATCCAAAGGGAAAGAAACAGCATTCGCATTCGATACCTTTGGAGTTACTCGAAATGCTTCGTCAGGCAAGAACGTTGGTCACCAGTGATGACGCGTTTGTGAGTGCTAACCGGCGGGGCGGTATCATGCCGTACCGGTGGTACTTGAAGCTAGTTAGGAAGTATTGCCGTGAACTGGGACTTCCTTTGATAGGAACTCACGGGCTTCGTCATTCAACTTCAGAACTGTACATGCATCACGGGGCAACCGCGGATGATCTTCAGACGCTCTTTGCGCATTCATGTCGGAGAGTTACTGAGAGATATGTTCACAATCGGGGATCTAGTTTGGAACGAGTTGCAAATGCCATTCGACTCTTTCCAAATGAAAGTGACCCAAAAGTGACCCATTTTCAAAAGTCACTTGTTACTGAAACTCGTAAATAATCGGAATTACTTGGTTGGCGGACTAGGGCTCGAACCTAGATTCGCAGAGTCAGAGTCTGCTGTCCTACCATTAGACGATCCGCCAGTAGGAATTGAAATCGCACTGCTTCGCAGTGCGAGGTTGCTTCGGCCTACGGCCTCGCAATGACAGGCTAGGAAATTAGCCCAAGAAGGTGCAGGCGTTCAAGCTCCACTTTTAGTTCGGAGGGGGTCACGCTAGCGGTGCCGATCTGGCCGACCACTAGGCCGGCGGCGGCGTTGGCTACTTGCATGCAGCGGTTCAATGGCTCGCCCAAAACGTACATCATCGCCAAGACCGAAACGACCGTATCTCCGGCGCCGGTGACATCGAAGACTTCGCGCGCAAAGGTCGGGATCCGCAAGAGTGCGCTTTCGCCCTGGGTCAGGCAAACCATCCCCGCCGCCCCGCACGTAATCACGGCGTGTTCCGCCTCGGTCTGGTCCAAAATCTGGCGTGCCATCCGCATTAAGCGGGCGTCGTCGCGGCCCGCGGTTTTTGAGGGCTCGGGCTCGAGACCGGTCAGCGTTTCCGCTTCGGCGATATTGGGAGTTAAGAGCGTCACGCCTTTATAGAGCGAGAGCGCGGCCGACCGACTCGGATCGACGAAGACCGGCTTTTTGTGCTCTTGGGCATGGCGAATAAAGCTCACCGTGTCGGGATTCCAAAGGCCCTTGCCGTAGTCTTGTAAAATCACACCATCCGAACTCGGAACGAGATCACAAATCGACTCAACGAACTGCTTCGCTAACTTTGGATCCAGTCCGTGGCAGCGTTCGTAGTCGACGCGCACGACGTGCTGCTTTTGCGCGATCACGCGAACTTTTCGCAAAGTGGGCCGAGAGGGATCGTCGACAAAAACCGAACGCGTGACGCCCGAGTCTTGCACCATCTTTTGGATTTTGGCGCCATCGACGTCTACGCCGCGCAAGGACACGAGACTGGCGTGGGCCGAAAGCGAAACAATGTTTTGCGCGACGTTGGCGGCCAGACCGAGTTTGTAACTCTGGGATTCGACCTCGATGACCGGAACCGGCGCTTCGGGGCTGATACGGCGAGTGTCGCCCCAAATGTATTCGTCGATACCGACTTCGCCGGCGACGAGAATATTGGCCCCCCGTAGCCGCTCGACAATCCCTAGATCCACGCTGGCTCCCTTTTTCCCTTTTTAAACACTAGCCGAGTCGCCTTTGCAAACGAGGCGCCGCGGTCGAAAGCTGATCCATGCAGTAGTAGTGTTTGCACTTTTTCCCGAGGCAGTTTTTCTTGCCCGGGCAGGCAATCTCCGGGCTCAGCACCGTCGATTTTCCCGCACCCCCCCAGGGCGCCCAGCGGCGCGGTTGGTGACTACGGACCGGCGAATAAATTCCCAAACTGTCCGCGCCAACGTAGTGGGCCAAATGCAGCGGCCCGGTACTGGGTGCCACCACCAGACGGGCACCACGAAAGACTTCGCCCAACGCCGCCAGCGACACGCGGGGCAAGACGCGCCAATTCGGGCGCCGATCCGCTAGGTTTTCGACGATCGCCAGATCTTGCGGGGCGGGGCCCAGGGTCAAAACGAGGGGGCCCGTCTGCTGCTGGGCGATTTCGTCCAAGAGCTTCACGTACGAGGCGGGGCCCAGATTCAGCGCACTGCCCCCCATTCCGGGATGGGCAATCCAATAGGATTCGCCACGCTCGATCCCAGCACGTTTGAGCGCGCGGCCCGCTTCCTCCGCCGCGCCTTCGGAGATCGGGAGGTGAATCGGGACCGGCACGTACGCCGTATCCGCGCCGGCCACCCCCAGAAACAAACGCCCCAGCTCCAAATCACATTCCGCCTCGTTGCGCTGGCCCAGTCCACGCCGTTGGCGAATGCCGTGGGAGAGTTTCAGAAATGACCGCAGCTTAGAATAGTTTCCGATCCGGACTTTCACCCCCGCGGCTTTCAATTGCGCGAGCAGCCGCGGTTCATCGTGCAGACAGAGCGCGGCATCGTAGGCCCCCAGCTCCAAGGCCGCCAACGCTTCCGCGGGTTTCAAGACGACGCGCCAGCTTTCCATCAGTCCCTGCAAAACCGGGATCAGATCATAGTGCACCAGAAAATCGATGTGCGCGTCGGGCAACGCTTGGCGGACGAATCGTACGGTGTGCAAAGACATCAGCACATCGCCCAGGCGATCCGTTCGCGTGATGAGAATGTTGCGAAAGGGTTTCATGCGAAAGCTTTGGCCGCTTTAGACTTTTCGAACTGCAAGTAACCTTCGTAGGGATTGGCCGATTCTTTCACATTGGCCTTCACCCATTCCTTGGCCCGCTCGAGCATCAACGCTTCCACCAACTCGGCCAGCGTTTGCTTCCGCCCCGCCGCGCGCCGCTGGGTGACGACATCGGCGCGGGTATCGGAAAATTTCCAGAATGCGTCGAAGAGAGTATCCAAACTCTTGGGTTCCGCCTCACGGGTCAGGAAGACTTCCGGGGCCGGCTTCACATCCTGCAATGCCTGGCGCAGCTCATTGGCCACGCGATCGGCCCCTTCTCGATCCGCTTTGTGAACGGTGAAAAGATCGGCGATTTCCAAGATGCCCGCTTTGATCGCTTGCACCCCGTCGCCCCATTCGGGAACCAAGGTCACGAGCGTCACGTCCGCGAGCTTCCGGATCTCCACTTCGCTCTGCCCCACTCCCACCGTTTCTAAAAGGATGGCATCGAAACCAAAGGCATCTACGGCGTGCACGACTTCCCGAGTCGCGATGGAAAGGCCGCCAAGTTTTCCGCGGGTGCTCAGACTCCGGATAAACACCCCGGGATCGTTGAAGTGTTCGGTGAGACGAATGCGATCACCCAAAAGCGCGCCGCCCGTAAAAGGACTCACCGGATCCACCGCAATCACCGCGATCTTCAGCTGCTTGGCCCGACAGTAGCGAATGAAATGCGCGGCGATGGTGCTCTTACCCGCCCCCGGCGGCCCGGTGATGCCAAAGACCCGTGCTTTCCCGACGCGGCCGAAAAGTTCGGCCAACACGGACTCGACGCCCGGTTCGCGGTTCTCCGCCCACGAAATCAGACGACTCAGCGCGCGCAGGTTTCCGGCGCGGAACTCCTCCAGCAATGCTTTGGCGTCGTTCACGAACCCCCTTCCCCGTGGCGGGTGCGCACCCATTCTAAACCCTGTTCGCGCGTCGTCACTTTGCCTTCTAAAATGGCATCTTCGACTTCCCGCAGTATCTCACTAAAATGCGGGCCCGGTGTCATACCCATCTTAATGAGATCCTGTCCGGTCACCAAGCGTAACGGTGGAGGTGGCTCCTTCGCGAATTCCGCGAGCTTGCCTTCGCAAAATCTGTAGGCACTGAGATCCTTGTGACTCGCCAGGCAATCGATCTTGTGCAACGCCATATGCAGATCGAAGCGATCGAGGGCAAAGAAACGCTTCAGCGTACTGACCTTCATCTGGAAAACGTCTTTGAAACGCAGGTGTTCGTTCACCAGTGAACAAACCACCGTCCGGAAGTCGTTGGAAAAAGCCAGACGGCGCAAAATCACTTCGCTCATCTCGGCGCCAATGCGGTCGTGACCATTGAAGCGGATGCGATCCGGAGCCCGCTCAAAGGTGACGGGCTTGGCCACATCGTGCAGTAACGCTCCCCACACCAGTTCGGCCGGAGCTTCGCTCAGCTGCTCGAGCAGCAGCAGGGTATGAACGTAGACATCCCCTTCCGGATGATACTGCGGAGGTTGTTCGACGTTTTTCATAGCCACGATCTCGGGCAGTAAAACCGCCAACATTCCGCTTTCATCCAGTAGGCGCATTCCGCGCGCGGGCTGGGGCGAAGTCAGAAGTTTGGTCAACTCATCCCGAATGCGCTCCGCGCTCACGTTGGCGATCTGGGCGGAGTACTTTTTCACCGCCGCAAATGTCTGTGGCTCAATCTCAAAACCCAGTTGCGCGGCAAAACGGACCGCTCGCAACAAACGCAGAAAGTCTTCACCAAAACGCTTTTCCGGGTCACCGATGGTGCGAATGATCTTTTTCTTCAGATCCTCGCGCCCCCCCACCAAATCCAAAACATCCTGAGACTCCCCGTCCCAATACAGGCCGTTAACGGTGAAGTCCCGGCGCCGGGCGTCTTCTTGAACGGTCGAAAAGGCCACCGCGTCGGGCCGACGACCATCGCGGTAACTACCCTCCGTGCGAAACGTGGCGACTTCGAAGTTTACGTTGTCTTCTACAACGATCACGACACCGAAACTCAGGCCCACCGGCACGGTGCGGGGGAAAATCTTTTGCACTTGCTCGGGCGTGGCGGCGGTTGCGATATCGAAGTCTTTCGCCTCCTTACCCAAAAGGCGGTCGCGCACACTGCCGCCATTGAAATAGGATTCAAAACCTTGCGCGCGCAAGGTTTGCAAGATGCGCTTTGCCGTCGAAAAATGGTTCATGATTCTTGGCGCACTCTAAGCGCAGCGCCGGATGAAATCCAATTCAAAACAGGTAGCGCACTTGGAAGATGGACCAGCTCAAAAAGAAGGTCTGAACGGGGGGAGCGAAGTTCGCCCGAATGATGGTGCTGATCGCAAGATCCGGCTCCAGCAGGTAATCGACTCCCATGCCGACGTGAATGGCCACTCCGACCGCCGAAGCGAAAGCGGCCGAGCCAGCCGCCAAACCAATTCCTCCTTCCAGCGTGGGGCGCAGACGCGGGTGATTGCCCACCTGAAAGCGCGCGGTGAACGTGGCGGTGAAAAGCGAGGCGGTTCCAAGCCCGGCTTGAATCAACCCCCCTAAGTAAAGATTGCGTCGATACACCCGCTCGAGGTGCGGGGAGAGGAGAAAAAGTGCCGGCGAGGACATGAAACCGATGCCGGCGGAGCCGATCCAATCCCCCGGATTCAAGCGATCCGCGCGAGCCGGCAGACTGAACAAGAGACCGACGAGAATCCAATGTCGCAGTTTCATCGCGGTAGTTTCGCGAAGATCACCGGGGTGGTCAAGGAGCGCGGAAGTGATCAAAGCCTTTGGGAGTGACTTGCATTGGTTGCCCCTCGAATCGCATTCGGACTTCGGCCTTACCTTTGCTCACCTGGCCGATCCAGCGCACCCCTTGCTTCGCGAGCCGCGTTCGCCAGCGGGAGGGTGCGGTGACGAGCAACGCGTAGTCTTCGCCGCCGCCCAGGATCCACGAAAGTGGATCCCGCTTCAATCGCTTTGCCGCATTGCACAATTCAACCGACTGGGGCAAGGCCTCTACGTCGATCGTTAAGCGCACACCGGAGGCTTTCGCCAAGTGTCCGAGTTCGGCGACCAACCCATCGCTCACATCAATGGCGCTGGAAAGGTAGGGCGCCGCGCGGAGGGCCTCGACGACCAGTGGCCGGGGCCGACGTTGCGCGCACACCAGTGCGCCCCCATTTTTCGCGGCCGCTTTGCCAAACCGCTCCAGCAGCGCCAGTCCCGCCGCCGCCTCTCCCAGGGCTCCGATGAGACCAATGCTTTCGCCGGGTCGCGCCGCCGATCGCAAGAGCGGCCGACGGACGTCCCCGATCGCCGTGACATCCACAAAGATCGGCCCCGGCGAACGCGAAAGATTGCCGCCCGTCACGGTCACTCCAAACCGACGGGCGAGGGCGCCAAGCCCCCGATAAAACCCGGGCAGAAAGCTCGCAACGGCACGCGGAGGTAGCGCCAACGAAACTTGCACAAAGCGCGGCACCGCGCCCATCGCCGCCAAATCACTCAAGTTCACGGCCAGCGCCTTGTGCCCCACATCTTCGGCGGAGCAATAGCGCAAATCGAAGTGCACGCCCTCCACCAGCGCATCGGTGGTAACCGCAAGATCCGACGGCGAACGCCTCAACACCGCGGCGTCGTCGCCAATCCCCACCCGCACCCGCGGATCCCGCCGCCGCAGCTGCTTCTCAACCTTCGCAATCCACTCAAACTCGTTCAAAGGCTCCACCTGTCATTGCGAGACCCCCAGTCATTGCGAGACCCCGAAGGGGTCGAAGCAATCTCGCACCGTTCCCGCGGTGCGAGATTGCCGCGTCGCTACACTCCTCGCAATGACAAGTGGGTACCTTTTTTTGATACCCGGGTCGAAGATTTTATTGCCGACTCCGCTCCCAGAACGTATTTCGTAATGACAGGTTTGGGGGGTGACGGGGTTGGAAGAACCGCTAGGATCTCGCAGCTACGCTTTTGCATCATTTTTTCTCATCGCGCTCTTCTTCGGCAGCTCGGCCTGGGGGGATCCAAACACTCCTTGCCCCGACCGTCTCCGCGACATGGTCCATCTCAAGATCGAGGACGTTTCCAAAAGTCGTACTGAAGATACCGATACCGCCCGACAAGTTCTCGTCGGTCTTGAAACGGAAATCCGCAAGCGGGTCGAGAAACTCTGCCCGAACCATGCCACCTGCTCGATCGATGAGTTAGCCGAGAAGACCGTCGGGGTCGTGCACGAGGTCTTAGATGAAAACCCGGTGAAGCTTTCAATTTGGCGCGGACGAGCGCTCTTTGGGACAGGGCTAGCCGCCTATCTGGCCACCCATGTTTGGGTGGCGATGAATGCAAACTCGGTGACCGTGGCGGGTGTTTCCGGAGTGCTCGCGGTTCTGGGGGTGATGGCTCTGACCAGCTCCGGGGCATCCGCGGTGGAACCGATCATGGCCGGCATGCGCCGCTTCTCCTATGCGCTGGATGGTCTGGGACAAAAGCTCCGGGCGTCGGTGAGAAGGCGGCTCACCAGCATCTATTGGCGGAAGCAAGGCGTGATCGATGAAAACGAAGACGATGCCCGGACAGGAGATGGCCGGGCGAAAGCGCGGATCAATTTAGCCGAACTCGCGTGCGTACCCCACCGATGGGAAACCAAGCAGGAATTTCTGGAACGTTGCGCGGCCGTGATCGCCGCTGCGCTGACGGATCTGGTGCCCCAGCTTGAGGAACTGGATTTTTCCGAGCCGCAATACTCCACTTGGGCCCGCGTGCTTTTCTCGCGTTGGTATCTGAATGACCAAAACCGACAGGCATTCCGGAATCTGGTGATGGAAGAAATCGCCGATTTAGACGATGAGGCCGAACCGGGAAATGCCTACTGGGAAAAATATGAGCGAGTGGTCCGGGCGTGGACCTCGCCGCCGATCATTTCACGGCGACGTAACCATCAATTATAAACTGCACCGCCATCGCGCAAAGCAGTAGCCCCATAACACGGGTAAGCACCCGCAAACCGGTGAGACCGATGAATTTCAAAATACGGCTCGCCGATCGCAATACGATGTAAGTCACACCCAGCGTGATCAGAATGGAAACTAGAATTGCCGAATAGGTTTGCATACTCGGCTCTTTACTCGCAACGACGATCACCGCCACGATCGACGCAGGTCCCGAGAGCATGGGAATCGCCAGTGGGATAATGGAAATATCTTCTTTCTGCACCGCCTCGCTGGCTTCCGTCCGCGTGAGCTTTTCGCCGCGCGGGAGCATATTGAGCATCTCAAAACCAATGAGCAGCAGAATCAGGCCGCCCGAAATCTGCAGCGCGGGAATCGTAATGCCGAAAAACTGCAGCAGGTGCGAGCCAATGAAGGTGAATAGCGCCAAGACGATGAAGGCGGCGATGCAGGCCCGTTTCAAGAGCCGCTTGCGTCCCTCTTCGCTATCGTTGGCGGTAATCGTGAGAAAGAGCGGTACGTAGCCCGGCGGGTCGATCAACGCGAAGATCAAACCAAACGTTGAAAGCCAAATCGACCACCATTCCGATATCCATTCCATACTCGTATTATAGCAGACGTTAGGCGTTCGCTTCGGGACGGATCCAAACTTCCGAGCTGTGATTTATCGACTGAAAATGGTGGGCAATGGGGGACGCGACTCTCCAGGGCACGACGATCGACGCCCCACCCTTACCCGTCCCGGGTTCCCCCGCGGAGGAAAAGAGAAAAACCCCGGCGCCGTCCTTCATCATCGGCCGATCCTGGGTATCCACTACCCAATAGCCCGCTTGGTCGAGCCCCGCTTCTTTGCCCTTGCCCACCGGAAGGCCCACGACCTGGAAACGGTGGCCGGGTTGGCGAAAGAGCGTTTGACGGATATTGGCGCGAAACTCTTTTTCCATCCAGAGCCGAAACGCCTCGTCGCTCAACGACTCGTGCAGCGCAAAGTCCACCGTCGGCTTGGGACTGGGGGTCTTAGCAGCTAGCTCACGTTTGATGATCTCTTCGAAGGCGACCGTTTTCGGATGGAGGTAAACCTGCGCATACATCTGAAAGAGACTGAAAATGAAGTCATCCAGCACATGCTGGTTCTTCATATGCGAAACCAAAACGACGTCGCTCGGCTCTTTCCGATCGTTGGCGTGGTCGGCGAGACAGGGCATCAGCTTACGCACAATGCGACGCCACTCGATCCCGCCGAGCGGCACACCGCAATTTCGCCCATCCCGCTGGATATAGTCCGCACGATCCACGTCAAATGGGCCCGAGATCAAGGGCGATAGCAGGTGCACCATCTTCATGCCGCCGCGCAGACCCCGGCTCGTCAGAATGCCTTCCAATTCGGCCACGAACTCGGCGGCCAAATCTCCGAGCATGCGCTTGTTCACCAAGATCGCGATCGGCAAAAAATAACCTAGGGCATCGGGCACTTCCCCACTTTGCTCCAGGTCCTGGAGAATGCGGTGGACATAAAGAATCGAGACATCTTCGTGCCAGATACGACGGCCACCCTGTTCCAAGGCGTCGAAATACGCGCGAACGACACCGGACAGGCGGCTCACCGGCTGGCGAAAATCTTGCGGCAAATCCATGTACTCGAACGTGTGACTCCAGGGCCCGTGTCCCACATCGTGGAGCATGCCGGAAAGGGTGGCGACGGTGGCCCAGTAAGCCTTCGACGCGGGATGGCCGGCGACTTGCGCCACCACGTCGCGCGTTTCCTTGGCGCGAAACCGAGTTTCCCCCACCTTCCCTTCGAAGGCGAAGTCCCAGGTCGGCCAGGTTTCGGTGAGACTTTCGAAGTAATCTTGCGCGAGCCAGGCGGCGCCCAATGAATGTTGAAAACGCGTGTGGGTGGCGCTGGGGAAAACATACTCGGCAAGCCCCAGCTGTTTGATGTAGCGCAACCGCTGAAAACTCGGGTGGTCGACCACCGCGCGCGGCGCTCCTTCGAGTCGGATGTCCCCGTGGATCTCGTCGCGAATGATGAGGTGCTTCGAGGACACGTTACTTCCCTAGGGCGGCGGAGGCCTTCTGAACCCGTCGCAAGACGCGCTCCTTGCCCTGGAGCGCCAGCATATCGAAGAGTCCCGGACTGACTTTTCCGCCGGTCACGGCAAAGCGCACGGCTTGCGCAATCGGGGTCAGCTTGATCCCCTTTTCCGTCGCAAAAGCGCGCATGCGGGTTTCCAGGTCTTCCTTCGTGAAATCGGAGGCCGCCAGGTGCGGTTCCGCCCCCCGAATCAGCTCGGCCACCGTGGCGATTTCGCCTTCCTTTAAGACTGATTTGTCGTAGGCGGGGTCCTCCCCGAAGAGGCAGCCCAGCTGCTCGACCAAATCCAAGACGTTCTTCACTTTGCCTTGAATGATGCGAATTCCCGACTCCACGCGCTCCCGTTCCAGGCCTTCCAGGAACCCGAGGGAGGGCTTGAAATAGGTGTAGAGGTAGTCGTAGAGCTCCTTCGGGGGGGTAATTTCCATCATTTTACCGCCCATCCAAGTGAGTTTTTCGAGGCTGAAAACGGCGTTCGCCTTTCCGATATGGTCGAAATCGAAGTACTGGTGCAGCTCTTCGATGGTGAAAATCTCCTGATCCCCGTGGCTCCATCCCAGACGAGCCAGAAAGTTGATGATGGCGATGGGGAGGAACCCCATGCCCCGGTACTCTAAGGTAGAGGCGGCACCATGCCGTTTGCTCAATTTGGAGCGATCCGAGCCCAAGATCATCGGCAAATGGGCAAAAAGCGGAACCGGCAAGCCAAGGCTCTGGTAGAGGAGGATCTGCTTCGGGGTGTTATTAATGTGATCCTCGCCACGCATCACGTGGGTAATCCCCAATTCATTGTCGTCGATGACCACGCTGAAATTGTAGGTTGGGCTGCCATTGGCCCGCTGAATGACCCAATCATCCATCTCGGCGTTGCGAACGGTAATGGGCCCGCGGATTTGGTCTTCAAAGCGCGTTTCCCCCTCGGAGGGCACCCGAACCCGGATCACCGTGTCAGATTTGGTGAGTTTCTTATCCCGGCAGAGGCCGGGGTAACGAAACGGGCGCTTTTCCTCCTGGCATTTGGCCCGAATGGCATCCAATTCCGCTTGCGTGCACTCACAGCGGTAGGCCTTGCCCTCTTGAATGAGCTTTTCGGCGGTTGCGCGGTATTTTTCGAAGCGCTTGGACTGGTAAATCGGCTCTTCATCCCAATCCAACCCCAACCAACGCAGGGATTCCAGGATATCGTCCGTGAATCGCGACTCCGAACGCTCAGTATCGGTATCTTCGATACGTAAAAGGAACTTTCCACCTTTCGCTCTGGCGTAGAGCCAGTTAAATAGAGCAGTGCGTGCACCGCCGATGTGGAGAAATCCCGTCGGAGACGGAGCAAAACGGACTCTTGTTGTGGAAGACATCGAAGACACTTCTAGCATGGCCTCACTTCTTTTCAATTGCGGCGTCGCGCGTCCGCAAAGCCTTGCTGGTGAAGGGTTTGCAGACCGATTCAGCGCGGCAAACCCAGCAAATAATCTTTGACTTCAAAAATGCCTTTTGTTACCAGTCCTTAGTTTATTAGGAGATAGGCCGGAAATGCCGACAATTAACCAGCTCGTTCGCCAGGGCCGTGACAAGGTCCGCACCAAAACCAAATCGCCCGCTCTCACGTCGTGCCCTCAGCGCCGCGGAGTTTGCGTTCGCGTCTATACGACGACACCGAAGAAACCCAACTCGGCTCTACGCAAAGTGGCGCGCGTTCGTTTGACCAACGGTTACGAAATCACTTCTTATATTCCCGGTGAAGGACACAACCTTCAGGAGCACTCAGTAGTGCTCGTTCGCGGCGGTCGCGTGAAGGATCTCCCGGGAGTTCGCTACCACATCGTTCGGGGTTCACTCGATACGACCGGAGTGGAAAAGCGCAAACAAAGCCGATCAAAGTACGGCGCCAAAGCAGGTAAATAAAGATGCCCAGAAGAGGACATACCCCCCACCGAGACGTCGTTCCCGATTCCAAATATAACGAAAAAGTCGTCACGAAGTTCATCAATACCGTGATGTTCGACGGCAAGAAGAGCACTGCCGAACGCATCGTTTACGGCGCGCTCGAGATCATCCATCAGAAGACCAAGGATGATCCGATGAAAGTTTTTAAAAAGGCCCTCTCTAATGTCCGCCCGGCGGTGGAAGTGAAGTCCCGTCGCGTCGGGGGTTCGACCTATCAAGTGCCGATCGAAGTGCGCCCGGAACGGCGTAACTCGTTGGGCCTGCGTTGGATCACGTCTTTCGCCCAAAGCCGTCGTGGCGCGTCCATGACCGACAAACTCGCGGCCGAGCTTTTCGATGCCGCCGAGAATCGCGGCGAAGCCGTAAAGAAACGCGAAGACGTTCACCGCATGGCGGAGGCCAACAAAGCCTTCGCTCACTACCGCTGGTAATACATCATGGCCGAAACCAACCCCACGGATCTTAGAAAACTGCGCAATATCGGGATTGTTGCCCATATCGACGCAGGAAAAACAACCTGCACTGAGCGCATCCTTTACTACACCGGCGTCTCTCATAAGATCGGTGAAGTCCACGATGGCGCCGCCACCATGGATTACATGGTTCAGGAGCAAGAGCGCGGCATCACGATCACCTCGGCCGCGACCCACTGCTTCTGGAAAGATTATCGCATCAACATCATTGATACTCCCGGCCACGTGGACTTCACGATTGAAGTCGAACGTTCGCTGCGTGTGCTCGATGGTGCCTGCATGCTTTTCGATGCCGTTGCCGGTGTGCAGCCCCAATCCGAAACGGTTTGGCGCCAAGCCAATCGCTACGGCGTCCCGCGTATCGCCTTCATTAATAAGATGGACCGCGTGGGCGCGGACTACGACAAGGCCGTCCAATCCATTAAAGATAAGCTCAATGGCAATCCGGTGATGTTCAACTACCCGATCGGGGCGGAAGACAAATTCATCGGTGTCGTCGATATCATCGAGCAGAAATCCTACATCTGGGATCTCCCCGGTAAGGGCGATGAATTTCGCACCGCCGAAGTTCCGGACGATTTGAAAGACAAAGTCGCCGAACTCCGTGAAAAACTGATCGACGCCGTCGCGGAACAAGATGAAGCGATGCTCGAAAAGTACCTGGATGGCAAAGAAGTGACGGTCGCGGAAATCAAAGGCGCCGCCCGCAAAGCCGTCTTGGCTTCGAAAATCCACCCCACTTTCGCCGGATCCGCTTTCAAGAACAAAGGCGTGCAGACTCTGTTGGATGCCGTCTTGGACTTCTTGCCTTGCCCGCTCGACAAGCCGCCGATCACGGGTGTTTTGCCGTCGAATCCGGAAGAGAAAATGGTTCGCGAAGCCGACGCCAGCGCACCGTTTAGCGCCTTGGCATTCAAGATTTTGACCGATCCCTACGTCGGTCAGCTGACCTTCTTCCGCGTCTATTCGGGCTCGTTGAACTCGGGTTCTTACGTTCTCAATAGCCGTCAGGACAAAAAGGAACGCATTGGCCGGTTACTGCAGATGCATGCCAACAAGCAGAGCGAAATCAAGTCGGTGAAAGCCGGCGATATCGCGGCCGCGGTCGGTTTGAAATTCAGCCGCACCGGCGACACCCTTTGCGATGAAGCCCATCCGATTTCATTGGAATCGATGCACTTCCCGGAGCCGGTGATCTCGGTGGCGATTGAGCCAAAATCGAAAGCCGACCAGGAAAAGCTGGGCATGTCCTTGGCGAAGCTCGCCGTGGAAGATCCCTCATTCCGGTTGAGCGTGGATCCCGAGACGAACCAAACGATCATTGCCGGGATGGGCGAGCTCCATCTCGAAATCATCGTCGACCGCCTCTTGCGCGAATTTAAAGTCGAAGCCAATGTCGGTAAGCCTCAGGTTGCCTACAAAGAAACGATCACGAAGAAGATTGAACAAGAAGGCAAATACATCAAGCAGACGGGTGGCCGCGGACAATACGGTCACGTCTGGTTGACGATTGAGCCCCTGCCGCCGGGCGGAGGCTACGTCTTCGAAAACAACGTGGTCGGGGGAACGGTTCCACGCGAATTTATTCCCGCGGTCGACAAGGGAATCAAGGAAGCCCTAGACAGCGGCATCCAAGCCGGATTCCAAGTGGTGGACGTCAAAGTCGGTCTTTTTGACGGTTCGTATCATGACGTTGACTCCTCGGAAATTGCCTTTAAAATCGCCGCCTCGATGGCTTTCAAAGACGGGTGCCGAAAAGCGGGCGCCATCATCTTGGAACCCATCATGAAGACTGAGGTTGAAGTGCCAGAGGCTTACATGGGCGACATCATCGGCGACTTGAATTCCCGCCGCGGAAAAATCATGTCAATGGATCCGCGCCAAGGATTCCAAGTCATCAATGCCCAAGTCCCCTTGGCAGAGATGTTTGGCTATGCTACACAATTGCGCTCTCTGAGTCAGGGAAGAGCAACGTACAGCATGGAGTTTGCGCACTACGAACCTGTCCCGTCGAACATCGCCACCCAAATCGTCGCGAAAGCATCTGGAGGAAAATAAGTTATGTCGAAGGCCAAATTTGAACGCAAAAAGCCCCATGTGAACGTCGGAACGATCG
>CAZFMF010000047.1:0-23606 GCA_964519985.1 uncultured Pseudobdellovibrionaceae bacterium
GATGGAGACCTACCGCCAGTTTTGGGAAGCCAGTTTCGATCGCCTCGATGCCTATTTGAAGAAAAGTTTGAAAGGAAAGAAGTATGTCGCCAAAAAATAAATCCAATGAACTGCACATCACGCGAGTTTACGACGCCCCGGTGAAAGCCGTTTGGGACGCCTGGACCGATCCCAAAAAGGCGGCCAAGTGGTGGGGTCCGCGCGGTTTCACGATCACGACCCATAGCAAAGACCTGCGCGTCGGGGGCCATTGGAGCTACACGATGCACGGGCCAGACGGCGTGGACTACCCAAACAAAACCATCTATCTCGAAGTCGATGAAGGCCGGCGCTTGGTTTACGACCACGGCGGCAATGACGATCGCCCGCCGCTGTTTCGCGTAACCGTTCTCTTCACCGAAAAGAAGGGCAAAACCCAAATGGACATGACCATGGCGCTGCCCACGCCGGAAGCGGCCGAAGAGACGCGCAAGTTTGTTAAAAAAGCCGGTGGCGATGGAACGTGGGACCGCCTGGCGGAATACCTGGCGGAAGGTGAGAAGAAAGAACTCTTCGTCATCAACCGTTCCTTCGAAGCCTCAATCGAGACACTCTTCCAGATGTGGACCGATCCCAAGCATTTCTCGCAATGGATGCCACCGACCGGCATGACGATGCAGTTTCTCAAAGCCGACATCAAGCCCGGGGGTAGCACCTTCTACTCGATGTCCAACGGTCAAGACCTTACGATGTACGGTCGGGCGAAGTATCTGGAAATCAATCCCCCGCACCGTATCGTTTACACGCAGGAGTTCTGTGACAAGGACGGTAATGTGTCGCGCCACCCATTGGCACCGACCTGGCCGCAGACGATGAAGACCACTGTGCTGCTGACCGAAGAAGGGCCGGAGCAGACGCGAGTGACACTGACCTGGGAAGTCGTCGGCCACGCGACTCCGGAAGAAATGGACACGTTCAAAAAGGGCCGGAGTGGCATGACTCAGGGTTGGACGGGATCGTTCGACAAGCTCGAAGCGATTCTGGCCAAGCGCTAGTTTTAAGAGGGCGGGGCGCCGATCGCCCCGCCCATCCTAAGTCTTCGGGGTATTGCAAGCTCAGGGGTTCAAATCCCTCGGTTTTTTTGTTAAGCCTGCTTTAGATGCGTTTTTGTTACCTGTTTTGCCTTTGGGCGATGGCCGGCACGGCGGCTCAAGCGGCAACTCCATTTGAAACTCAGTCGTTGTTTTACCAAGAGATGGCGTTGAAATCCGTCCGGGATATTTCCCTGCTTTCGGGACCTTCGTACCAGGAGACCCGCGAGCGGAAGCTCTGGGGCGAGGATTCTTCCTTGCGCCATGACTGGTACGTGACGGCGCCGTCCACGGGCGACCGGCTCGACCTGGGCGTTGAAATGTACTTAAGCCAGCGATTGCGTTACCGCTATCCGCTCAGTAAAAATTCGGCGCTTTACGGAGAGAACTATACGGAGACGCGCTGGTACGGGAACAGCCGCTACCTATCCTCGGTGAACCCCGACGATCGCTTGGGCGCCGAATCCAAAACGGTTTTGGGTTTTGAGCAACGCTTTGGCACCCATTTGCGCTTGCGAGTTCCGCTACTGTGGCAAACCCGCTATTATTCGCGCGTTGCCCTACCTTCGGATCGCCGCTTTCGCCACGACATTTGGCTGGCGCCGCAACTAGCGATCCAAACGGGTGCCCAAAGCGAATTGGTTTTCACCATCTCCACCGATTCGCTCGCCGATTCCGCTATGCAGTATTGGAAGCCAGCCAATCTCCTCAAAACCTATTGGCACCAGGTCTCGTTTCGAACCGCGCTTTGAAACCGACGCTAACCGACGCCGGAACGCCTTCCATCGAAGCGATTGGATCGGGCCTAGTTCAGATTGGCGGGACGCACGGCGCCCCGCAGACTCTCCAGCACTTCCGGGGTGAAGAGGTACCGGTACGGAGTGCCCTCGTTTAGCACCACCGCAATCTCGGGGGCGATGACCTTAAGGAGAAGGTGGGCCTGCAGAACGAGGTAGTCGAAGGCCTTATTCTCCGCCCAGGTTTTTAGTTTTTCTAGGGTGTCAAAGACCGGAATCGCCCGAGCCTCTTCATGGCGCAGGTAGAGCGGATAGAAGCGCTCTTCGATTTTAAGCGGACGCCACTCACCCGGTTTTTTGTCCGCGCGCAAAGCCGGAATAAAAACGGGCGCATTGAGAAAGGTATCGTAAAAGAAATTCGCGTGGCTGGGATTCTCCCGGGCGGCTTTTAACGCTTCATCCACTTTCGTCACACTAAACCGCCTTTCTACCGAACGCGACCGCTATATCCATTGCAACGCCAACCGCCCGGGTGTACCGCTCCATACATTACATGCTCTCGGGAGCATTTCGGCGAGCCATAAGAAACCCATTTCACAACTCTGAATCCTACTTGCCCCCGCTTTCTGTAATCCGGGGGACCTTTTGTCAAAAAAAAACCATTCTACGTTGAAGGCGGGAGCCTGCCCATTGGTCGGAATTGGGGCCTCGGCCGGTGGGCTCAAAGCCGTTCAAGATCTTCTAAAAAGACTTCCCGTCGACACCGGTCTCTCCTTTGCTTTGATCACCCATCTGGATCCCAAACACGAGAGCCGCCTCGCCGAGATCTTGGCACGTAGCACTCGCCTAGTTGTTCAGGAGGCGATCTCGGGTCTGGTTCCGCAAAAGAATCACCTCTATGTCATTCCGCGCGGCGCCCGGATGGTGCTGCGCAAAGGAAAGCTACTCCTCTCGGCCCGCGAGCCGGAGGGGGGGCGCCCAAGTGTCATCGATCTGTTTTTTCAGTCCCTGTCGCTAGAATGCAAAGCGAATGCGGTGGGCGTGATTCTATCCGGTACGGGTTCCGATGGGGTGCGCGGTCTTATCGAAATTAAAGCACAGGGGGGAACCACTTTCGCTCAGGACGGTTCCGCGCAACAAGATGGAATGCCGAAGGCGGCCATCGCGGCCGGGGCGGTGGACTTCGTCCTGTCGCCGGCTGGTATCGCCGGTGAGTTGACCCGCATCAGTCGTCATCTCTGCGATGAGTTGGCCGGGGAGGGGAAAACCGATGACCAGCTTTTGAAGCTGCTAAACTATCTTCGGCGCGCGACCGGCGTCGACTTCACTTCCTACAAGCCGGGTACCATTCAGCGGCGCATTGCGCGCCGAATGCTTTTGGGCCGCATGGAGAACATTGAAACGTATCTGCGTTTCCTAAGAGAACATCCGGCCGAGGTGGCAGCACTCCACCAAGATCTCCTCATCAAGGTCACAAGTTTTTTTCGGGACCCAGACGTTTTTGCCGCCCTCCAAAAAAATGTTTTGCCGGACATCTTAAGAGGGAGAACGGGCGAACAGCCAGTACGGATTTGGGCGGCCGGTTGTGCCACGGGCGAGGAGGTGTATTCCTTGGCGATCGGGATGTTTGAGATCCTGGAAGAGAGCCATGGTCATTGCCCAATCCAGATCTTTGGAACGGACTTGAGCGATGGCAGCATCGAGAGTGCCCGCACCGGGGAGTACTCGGAAGCGGCCATGACGCAAGTTTCGGAGGAGCGAAAACAACGTTTTTTCATTCGCACGCCTTCCGGCTACCAAGTCAGCAAGCGAATCCGCGATGTCTGCGTTTTTGCCAAACACGATCTTACGCGCGACCCACCTTTCTCCGCTATGGATTTGATTAGCTGTCGCAATCTCTTAATCTATTTAGATTCCTCCCTACAGAAGCGTGTGTTTTCTCTTTTTCATTATGCCCTCAAGCCGAGCGGTTTTCTGGTGTTAGGAAACTCCGAAACCACGGGATCCGCTGGGGACATCTTTGCCGAGGTAGATGCCCAGAACAAAATCTTTTCCAAAAAGTTCGCGCCCGGACTCTCTCACTTTGATTTTACGATGAACCGACCCTCTCAGCCTCTCCCCGCTGCCGCCAAAGGTGACGGCCTTCGAGGGCTGGAGCTTTCGCGGGAAACGGAGCGGGCAATCGCCGCCCAACTTGCTCCGAACGGCGTCATCATCAATGAAGATCTCGAGATATTGGAAGTGCGCGGTCGGGTCGGTGCCTTCCTCGAGCCGGCGACGGGGCAAGCTAGCTACAACCTTTTGAAAATGGCAAGAACGGGCTTGGTCACGGACCTTCGCGCCGCCATCCAAAAGGCCAAGAAAGATCGGATCTCGGTTCGAAAGGAACGCATTCGCATCAGAACGAACGGGCACTTCATCACCGCCGAGCTGGAAGTCATCCCATTGATCCTACCATCTCAGACCAAGCTCTATGCCGTCCTCTTCGCCGAGGCCCCGGCGACTCAACGTCGAAAAAGATCCGCTAGGGCACAATCGGGTGTGGAGGAGCTGAAGCAAGAGTTGGCCTCGACGCAGGAGTATCTGCAGTCACTCATCGACAAAGAGCAGGCGGGCAACGAGGAGCTCAAAGCGGCCAATGAGGAAATTCTCTCTAGCAACGAAGAGATGCAGAGTACCAACGAGGAATTGGAAACGGCGAAGGAGGAGCTCCAATCGATCAACGAGGAGTTGAGTACGCTCAACGACGAACTCCAGAACCGAAACCATCAGCTGAGTGTGACCGCGAATGACGTCAGTAATCTGCTATTGAATGTGCGTGTGCCGCTTTTAATGTTGGGCAGCGATCTTCGGATTCGCCGCATCACCCCTGCGGCGGAAAAGGTGATGAATGTGATTCAGGGCGACATCGGACGCCCATTAACCGATTTGCACTTGAGTATTCCCGACCTCGTGCCGACGGTTCGAGAAGTGATTGAACACGCCACGGCTAAGGAGCGAGTGGTACAGGGGGCGGACGGTAAGTGGTACAGCCTTTGGGCGCGTCCCTACCAGACCAATGAACGACGGATCGATGGCGCGGTTGTTACCCTTTTTGACGTCGACAACGTCAAACGGGCGAGTGACTACGCCAACGCGATTGTGCAAACGATTCGCGAACCGTTATTGGTCCTCGATCCTCAACTTCGCGTTTGCAGCGCCAATCAAAGTTTTTATGACATGTTTCAGGTGGTGCCCTTAGCGGTGGAGCACCGGTCACTATACGCTTTGGGGAATGGAGAATGGGATATTCCCGAGCTGCGGGCTTGTCTGAAGGGAGTGCTTTCTACCCACGTTCCGCTCAATGATTTTGAAGTGCGCCTCAGTTTTCCCACCATTGGGCCCCGGGTCCTCCTTCTGAATGCCCGTCGAGTTGCCCAGGGCAACACGGAAGGGGAGCTCATCCTGCTTGCCGTTGACGATATCACCCAGCGTAAGCAGGCCGAGGAAGCACTGAAGGAAGCCTCGAATCAGTTGGTGCGGAGTAATACCGAGTTGGAGCAGTTCGCCTACGTCGCTTCTCACGATCTTCAAGAGCCGCTGCGTACGGTTGCTACCTATCTCGAATTGCTTTCGCGCAGTGCGAAACTCGACAAAGACGGCGAGGAATACCTCAACATTGCGGCGAACGGAGCCAAGCGGATGAAGTCCTTGGTGGAAGACATCCTGACTTTTTCGCGAGCGGGACGAGAGGCCTTGCAACACGAACCTACCGATTGTTCCGCATTGGTGGGGCGAATCCTGGTCGATCTAAAACCCGCTCTCGACGAGTGCCGCGCCGAGGTCGACTATGGCGAGCTTCCGATTATTTCCATCAATCCCAGGCTCTTAGCTCAGGTTTTTCAGAATCTGCTTACCAACGCCGTCAAATTCCGCGGATCTAAACCGCCCGAGATTGTGATTTCGGCTGTGCAAAAAGCATCTGAATGGGAGTTCTCCGTCGCCGACAACGGCATCGGAATCGAGGAACGCTTTCAACAAAAGATATTTCTGATTTTCCAGAGATTGCATGGGGACGAACGGCCAGGAACTGGTATAGGACTTGCGACCTCAAAGAAGATAGTGGAACGCTACGGGGGACACATGGGGGTGGAGTCCGTGCCGGGAGAAGGAAGCCGTTTTTGGTTTACACTGCCCCGCCGGGAGGAGACTCGCAATGGGCCTAATGATTCTATCCGTTGATGACAATAGCAGCGACCAGAAGTTGATATCGATTGCCTTTCGGGCATTGCGATCGGAAACGGAAGTTCGGTTTTTGGAAAATGGCGACGAGGCGCTGTCTTTTCTGCATAAATCAGGGCCGTACTCGCAAGCGGAACGGCCAGATCTCCTCATGTTGGATCTGAACCTTCCTAAGGTCAGTGGCAGCGAGGTCATTGCGCAAGTTCGGCAAGATGAGAATCTCCGCGACATTCCAATCGTTCTATTTACCGGGTCTCAAACCAATGAAGAGATAGAAAGTGTTTGTGATGAAGATCGAACGCTCTACGTGGGAAAGCCAACCGGGGTAGATCATTTCGTCGCCGCCATCGGAGCCATCGACGAATATGCGCGAGGAATGTCGGAACTACCGCAAAAGGTCAAAGAGCACGCTAGTAAACTGCGACGGCTTGACGCAGCGTGAGCCTACTCGATTTGTTCATGCTTTCTAATCACGTCTCGGCCGACGTATTTGGCCAACCAGATGCGTTCCAGAGTCGGATAGGCCGCGACGACGGGCAAGATCAAAATGGCTCCCGGAATCCCTCCCACGTAGGCCCCGGCCAGCACGGATAGAAGTACGACCAAGTCCGTCAAGCGCAGGCGATTGCCATAGATCTTGGGGACGATCAGGTAATTCTCTAAAAGATGATAAGCGGTGTATAGCACCGCGACCGTCACCGCAGTTCCCACCGAGACGGAGAGGGCGAAGAGTACAGCGGGAATGGTGAAGATAAAAAAGCCCAGCAGCGGCAGAATATCGAAGAGTCCAGCTAGTACGGCCAGGACCAGTGCGGCGGGTACTTCCAAGATCGTCAGTACCGTAAATACAAAGATCGAGCAGAGTAGCGAGGTAACGAACTGCCCCGCCACGTACGCCACAATGATGCTGGAGGCCTCGGTCGCAGTTTCGTCGAGTTTCTTGCGGTGATCGGCGGAAAAGAATGCCCGCAGCCATCGGTAGGTCCGTTTCCCATCGGTGGCGAAATAAAGCGCCACAATGACGATCAACACGAAATCCGTGGCGGCCCCGAAAACGTACTGGCCGGTGCTTAGCACGTGTTCGGCCGGAACGGGCGAGCTATGAATCGCCTTGTCGAGTGATTTGGCCATTCCTTCCGGCAACATTTTCCGGATGGACTCCAGAAACTCGGGAATCTTTTGGCCGATGATGGAAAACTGCTCAACCAAAGGAGGGACAATGCCCATCAACGTGCCGACCAGTGCGAGGCCGACCGCCACGGCCACCGTGAGGGCCGCGGCCCAATGGGGTAACCAGCGTTCCAGAAAGACGATAGCGGGATAGAGCGAGCACGCCAGCAAGACCGCGAAAGCCATCAAGACGAGCAGCGGAAGGAGCTTTAGCAGTGTATAGACCAGAACCGCGGTCACCAGAATTTTAATTACCGAGCTCGTCGATATTCGCCATTCGGAAGACAGACTTGTCACGGGGTTACCTCACCTGGGAGGAAACTCATGCAAGACATAGTCCGTCATTTGGTCGCGTTCGCTTGACCCCACTGAAGTAACGCCGTGAGGATCGGCTTGAGGGTATCGCCCTTCGCCGTAAGGGAGTATTCCACGCGGGGAGGCACTTCCGGATAGACCTTGCGGGTGATCAATTTATCCTTTTCGAGTTCCCGTAATTGGGTGGTCAGCATGCGCTGAGTGATACGGGGGATCGTGCGTTTCAACTCATTAAAACGCCGGGTCTGCCCCTGAAGGCGATTGAGGATCACGCCTTTCCATTTGCCGCCGATGATGTCCAGCGCGGCCTCAATCGGGCAGTTTTCGTAGTCAATGTGCTTCTGTTTTCTCATCAGTATATAATCCGACACTATATGCCTTATTTGTGCGTACTTATATTTTGAGAACTAATCAAGTACTTCATCAAAACAGTCGGAGACAGTGGGTTTTCGGCGGAAATGATGAAGGAGTCTGAAATGGTAAATCTTGGATTGTTCGTAAGACTGGAAGCCAAAGCCGGAAAAGAAGCTGATGTGGCGGCGTTCTTGAATGCCGGTTTTGAAATGGCGAAAGCCGAAGGGACGACACCGGTTTGGTTCGCGCTGAAACTGGGACCGAGCACTTTCGGTATCTTCGATGCGTTCACCAACGAAGCGGGCCGCCAAGCGCATCTCAATGGCGATATCGCCAAGGCCCTGATGGCAAAAGCGCCGGAGCTCTTGGTCGCGGCCCCCGCGATCGAGCGCGTCGAGGTGCTCGCCGCCAAGCTGTCTTAAGCAAGGGCGTTACTCTTCCAGTTGTGAGAAGCCGGGGGTTAAAAACCCCCGGCTATTTTTTTGTTGGCACCGCCCAATTGACCCCAGTTCCAAACTGGGGCCGCACGGGGCGCTGAGTCGTTGCTCGCGTTTCTGCCTAAATCGATTTGGTATGGCGGTTGCAATCTCGCCGGGCACTCGACCATGTGGCCGAGAAAATTTACGGAGAAACAAAATGAAAAAGCTCTCTATGTTTGCGGTGGCCGCGTTGACGGTCGCCAATGTTGCTAGCGCCGTGTTCGATCCCAGTTGGGAACGTCCGATCATGGAAGGTCAGTTGACTTACATCGTGCCCACGAAACCGGTTCGCGGCTTCAAGGCACTTCACCTGGTGCTCAATCAGCGGGATGGGGCGAATGAGCCGACCAGCTTCACGCTGACGGAAGATACGGGTATCCGTTGCGTCACGGCCCCGTGCCCCAGCACGAAGGAAACGATGTTTGAGATCACCGGAGTGCACGCCACGCGGACGGGTGTTATTTATGAAGCAACCGAAGTGCTGACCAACATTCCGCCGCACGTCCGGATTGCGCGCCGCGGGATGCGGGTCACCGAAGTGCACGGCCGTCGCACGAGCTGGAACGTGGAAGTCATGCCTTTCTCCGCTCCGACGGATCGCTACTTCGCGTATCCGACCGAAGTGAATACGATTCAATTCCATCCATAAGCGTCACTGTCGGGCGAGTCCTTCGGGACTCGCCTTTTTTAACCCTTGCCGGCAAAAGCTTTCTGAGCAAACCTGCCGGCATTGGGGGTATCAAATGAAAACTGTTCTATTGGGGCTGTCTGTCCTTGTTTCTTCTTTTCGCCTCGCACTTTGTTCGGTGTGACGTCGACACTAAGGTTGTGAAAATCAAAAACTTCAATCGGTTGGACGGCACCACGGTTCGCCACGACAAGTTCAACGACTTCGATCAAGTCGCGACCTTGGAAATTACCGACGTTATCCAGCCTAAGGCGACTCGCGGCGGTTGTGGTTTCAAGGTGGGAGATCAAGTGGAGTTGAGCGTGGTAGAAAAACATCGGTATACCTTGAAAGAAAATGATGTCTTGAAGTTCGCCTACAAAAATGTCGGCGATGCTCAAGGATCGAAGATTTCTTGGGACTTGCGTTAGTTTGTGGGACCAGGTGGTCACGTGACCACCTGGTCATCCTTTCACTCTGATTCCCTGTTTTTCCAACAGCGCGCGAATCGGTTCCCGCTTGTCGCCCTGAATTTCGATCAGGCCTTCCTTGCCCTCTAGCGAAAACGTTCCGCCCGCTCCACAGGCGTTCTTGAGCTGTTTGGTGAGGTCCTTTAAATAGACGTTTAACTTTGGTAGCCCATCGATGACGGTGACCGTCTTGCCGCCCCGTCCTTGCTTTTCAATCCGCAGCTTGGCGACAAAACTCCGGGACTTTACGGACGATTCATCCGGGCAGGTGCAGGCCGCCTTGAGCTCCTTGCACTTCGGGCACTTTTGGTTGAGTGCGGAATCGGTCGAATAAACAAGCTTGTCGGTCATTATTCCTTGTTGAAGGATTCGCGCGCGAGTGTCACGGCCTTTTGGATGGCTTCTTTGCGATGAGCCGTATAGCTCGCGGATTTAGCTTGCTGAAGGTGCCGAGTCAGTTGCAGCGCTAGATGATCCAGTTCGCTAAGCTTCTCCCGTAAGCGCAACTCCACGGCCCGCACGATTTCCTGATATTCCACGTGGGTCTGACGGTCAGTCGCCGTCGTCTGTTCTTTGATCCCCATGGCACGGTGATGTTGTGCGGCGAGTTCGGGTTCTAGCATCGCAAAACTCATCGGCGGATGCCCCGTCGCAAAAACCATCGCGATGGGAACCGAATCCCTTTCGTCCGGGGACGTGTGCTTTAAGGGTTGGTGCAGGAAGCTGATCGTCCATGCGTGAGATAGGATGGCATCGATTTCGATGCGTGCCACCTCCAGCATTCCCAAAACGTGGGCGAGCTCTTTGGGGTCGTCGTTTAATGACTCCATCAGTGCGGGGATGAGTTCCAATGGCAAGTCGTCGTAAGCCCACTTGCCGGCTCGCGCGGCTGCACTCACCTGAATTTGATGGATCGTCACTTGGTACCGGTTGGGAATCCCACGGCTTAGGCGTCGACGGGATTCTAGGCGGATCGACTCGTAGTTTTTTTCTTTTCCCAAGCGCAGGTGCGCAAAGGAGTCACCGCTCATGGCGAGGTAGCTTCCGCTATTCGTTTGAAAAGTGCCGGCGCCGATTCCACGCAGAAACTGATAAGGATCATAAATGACTTGAACCCCAAACTTGTCCCCAAGCTCTTGAGCGTCTTCGCTGAGCTGGATCGGGGCGCCGGGAAGCACACGCAGCGCCCGGCGCTGAAAGGTTTCTACGGTTTCGGGTCCGGTTGGAAACTCGTCCTCAATGGTGATGATTTCCGCGGGCAATTCCTGGAGCGCAGCAATTTCCATGGCCTTGGCTAGCATTCGATCCGCGGACGTCACTCGTCTTTGAATCATCGCCCGAAACTGCTCAAGCGGATCCCCCAGGGGCGTGGTGGTGGCACCTTCGGCCGCGCGGTCAGTACGCAGGGCGGCGCCCAACAGGGCGGTCAGTTGCCGAAGCTGCCTTCCGCATTCCCCCAAGTCCCGGTTGGGTAGGGCGTGGGCGGACGTGATCAACAAAAAACCGACGACGACAGTATGGAGGGGGTAAAACATTTCGGGGCTTATAGCCAAAGCCCGCTCGGACATCAACCGTTATCGAAGGAGTCTCGCGCCAGGTTCACGGCCCGTTGGAGGGCGGTGTTTCTCTCCGCGGGTGTCGGTGCCGACTTCGTTCCCTCTAGTCGTGCAATTATCTGAGTTGTGACTTCAAGGATGCGGGTGAGTTTTGCTCGAAGGTGGGATTCGGCGGCGGTTTTAATTCTTAGATAAGCGGCGTTTTTGTGTGCTTGGTCTTCGGAGATCCGCTCCAGAACCTTCATTCCGCGGACGTGCAAGTGACGAAGGTCGGGCTCCAGTAAAGTAAACTCAAAGCAAGGGGATTTGGAATCGGTGAACACGCCGGCGATAGGCAACCGCACCATGGTCTCTGGGTCGGTTGAAATCGGGCGGGTCCGGTCAAAAAAGAAAATCTGCCACTTCCGCCGCAAGAGCCGCTTCATTTCGTGCTGGGCAGCGTTGAGGATTCTTAACGCTCTTTCGATTGCGGTGCGATCTTCTCCCACCGATTCGGTCCAGGCGGGAATTTCGTCTAACGGTAGGCTATCGTATTTCAGATCGACCGACGTTTGGCGATTGCTCTTCTGAAGTTGGTGGATACTCACTTGATAGAGATTGGGAATCTCTTGGTCTAGTAAACGACCGGACCGGAGGTGCACCCATTCATGATTCTTTTCTCCCATCAAGCGCAGATTCTCGAACGATTCGGGAAAAATCGAAAAAACCGTCCCGCGGTGCGAAAAGTCGACGCAAGCATCGGTGCCAGCCAGGTGGAGAAAGGGGTCATAGACCAAAATGGCGTTAAACTCTTTTTTTACCTCCCGAGCTTCTCGATTTAGCTCGGTTTGCCACCCGGGCAGAATTTGCAATACTCGCCGTTTAAAAAGCTCCAATGTCCCGTCGTCTAAAGGAAACTCATCGTCGATTTCAATGATTTTTGCCGGCATTCCTTTCAGTCGCGCGAAGGTTTCGGCCTTTTCTAGAATGCGATCGGCTTCGGCAATCCGAAGATCTCGGTCCGCCCGTTCAAACGCCAGCGGATCTTGGCTTCGAATTCTGAAATCCCAGGGTTTTTCTATTTTTCGCTTCGCTTTGGCAATAGAGGTCCGGAGATCCCGCAAAGCGTAGGCACATCGCTTAGCCGCAACGTCCTTGGCCGCGTTTCCGGAAAGCGCAAGGAAGGCCAGGGCCAGAAAGACAAGCCGAGCTGGAGGCATCGGGGGCTTATAGCGAAGGCAGAATCCCGAATCAAGGTGTAGAATCTTTTCATGGCCATTGAACTCAATCACACCATTGTCCACGCCAAGAATCAGGCGGAGACGGCCCAGTTCTTCAGCGATATTTTCGGGTTGCCGCCAGCGGAGCGGTTCTATCACTTTCTCGTTCTGCGAACCGCTAATGGGGTGAGCCTAGACGTGCTGGAAACCGACGAGGAAATTCAGCCGCAGCACTATGCTTTCTTGGTGAGTGAAGCGGAATTCGATGCGATCTTCGGGAGAATTCAGGCGCGCGGTTTGCCCTATTGGGCGGATCCGGGGCGCCGGCAGCCCGGAAAGATCAATCATCATGATGGGGGACGCGGCGTGTATTTCGCGGATCCCTCCAACCACTACCTAGAGATCATCACCCGCCCGTACGGGAAGCCGAAGGGCTAACGGGGTTTTTCGAGGTGGTGCTGGAAGAGGAAAGGGCCGAAGGGCAAAACGGCGGCGACAAACCCTTGGGCCGATTTCTTGAGCGGCCATTCTTTTTCGCTCGCGACATGCGCCAGTAGGGCCACGTAGGCGACGAAGAGCAACCCGTGAAGCATTCCCACGATCTTCACCGCTTGCGGCATCCCATAAACGTACTTGAGTGGCATGGCGATGCCCAGCAGTAGTAGAAACGAAACCCCTTCGGCGTAAGCCACCCAACGAAATGCTTTCATACGGGTTGCATATCTCGGCGGACGCCTTCCGTCGAGCCCTACCCGGAACGGCTTCGTCCGAGCGTCCTTCAATTCTTGAAGATAGAAACGTAGCGTTTGACCGCGGCTTCCGCTTGGTCGTTGAACGCAATGAAGGGGGTGATACTGACTTTAGGCATTTCGTTTTCTCGGGCTGCGCAAATCATACCCTTAAAACTGCCGTGGCGGCGGACATACCGTCATTTACCTTCAAGGAACGGAAGCGAAGCCCAACGAGTTTCGGGCGATTGAGGCCAACCGCGAAGATGATAAATCGAAGGAAGGGATTGAGATCAATTCCTTTGAACTGATTCGGCCGGGAGTGACGACTACCGTGCTGCGCCGCAGGTAAGATCCAGTGCCGGCCAGGATAGGGATGCAAGAATCAGGCGGTCCCGTCCGACTAACCACATCCGAAGCGGTCTGACCTTTGCATTCTTTTCTGATTTCACAGGAGGTACGAATGCTCAGTGGAAATCAACGGCTTCCCGCCCGGGAAACCCGTACATGGTTCGTGGTGGCCAATCGCAGTCTTGCGCGTTTCTTCGAAACCGAAGGCGGAATCAAGGGTTGGAGGGCGTTACAGGAGATCCCGCACCCGGCGGGCAAACTCAAAAACCGCGAGATCGAATCGGATCGCCAAGGGGCTTCGATGGGGCAAGGAGGGGCCAGTTACCCGGTCCACGGCGCCATGAACAAAGGTGAGGCCGCTTTCCATGTGATGCAAGAATTTGCTCGCAGTATCGCGAAAATCATCGAGGACGGTCGCGTGCACAATGCTTTCGATCGCTTGGTGCTTGTCGCCCCCCCACGTTTTCTGGGGGAATTGAAAAGCTCGCTCAGCGCGAAGGCTGAAGAGCTTGTTTACCGTACCGTGGATCAGGAACTGACTCGGTTGGACGACGCGGCTTTGCGCCAGCGCCTTCAGCCTGCGCTTTTTGATTGAGCGAATGATGTGCTGGCGGGCACCCTTCATCGGTGTCCGCCAGCAATGGAACGCCTTCCAAGTCCTCGACCGGTCCGCCGGTCACCGCGGAAACGGCGTTGTGCGCTTCCAGCCAACGGCGTTCCTTCTCCACTGCTTTTTTTACCTGCTCCAGACTCATTTCTCTTTCCGTCGTCACACGGCTTGGAAATGCATACCTCGGACCAATCGAATCGGGTAAATTCACCGCATGGCGGGATTCCCAAAAAACGTTCAGTGTTGTATCGCCGGTGGAGGGCCCGCGGGGGTCATGGCGGGGCTGCTGCTCGCGCGTCAGGGCATCGAAACCCTCGTGCTCGAAAAGCACGCCGACTTCTTCCGTGATTTTCGGGGGGACACCGTCCACCCTTCCACCCTTCGCATCATGAAGGAACTGGGAGTTCTCCAAGAGTTCTTGAAACGCCCCCACCAAAAGGCCACCCGAATTACCGCTCTGTTCGGCGATGAGTCGGTCGTGATGGCGGATTTCTCGTCCCTCGCGCCGGACTACGGATTTGTCGCCTTCATGCCCCAGTGGGAGTTCTTGGACTTTCTCGCGCAGGAGGGCCGGAAGTACCCGGGATTTCACTTGGCGATGCGGGCGAATATCACCGGCCTTTTGGAAGAGTCGGCCCGCGTCGTGGGGGTGCGAGGAAAATCGCCCGAAGGGGATTTTGCCGTTCGGGCGGAGCTCGTCATTGCCGCGGACGGGCGTCACTCCGTCTTGCGCGAAGCGGCGGGTTTGAAGGTCGATCATAAAGGCGCGCCGATGGATGTCCTGTGGATGAAACTTCCTAGGCGGCCCGGCGATCCCGAACAACCGCGCGGCCGGATTCACCCGGGAAATGTTTTCGCCATGCTGGATCGGGGCGACTACTGGCAATGTGCCTTGGTGATTCCCAAGGGCGGGAATGAAGTCATACGCGCCGCGGGATTGCCGGCATTGCGCGCGCGAATTGCCCGCATCGAACCGATGATGGTGGGGCGTTTGGATGCATTGCGCGACTGGGAGGACATCAAGCTCTTGACGGTCGCCGTGGATCGTTTGGAAGCGTGGGGGCGGGAAGGGTTGCTTTGCATTGGCGACGCCGCGCACGCGATGTCGCCGATTGGCGGGGTCGGGATCAATCTCGCGGTGCAAGACGCGGTGGCGGCGGCGCGAATCCTCGGCCCGCATTTGCGCGCGGGCGATCTTTCGTTGCCGCATTTGCTCTCGGTGCAAAAGCGTCGCTGGTTTCCCACCGTCATCACCCAATGGGGACAGATCCAAATTCAAAAGCGCTTTCTCGCCAAAGTCTTGGAGGCGAAGGAATCCGTGCCCGTACCCCGCGTGGCTAAGTTGCTGCGGCGGTTTCCTTTTTTGCGACGCGTCCCGGCACGCGTGATTGGCATTGGCGTCCGGCCCGAACCTGTCGGCACGCTCCCGGCGCCACGGTAGGTCCACCTTCCGACACCAGTTCCACTTCGGAACCACATCGACACGGCGCCTCCATGCCTAGAGCGGCTGGCACGCCGAGTGCAATCTGGGCTCGCAACATTTATTGGCCTACGGGCCGGAGGTTATTTGTGAAAAAGCAGTCGTTCCTTTTAGGTTTGGTCCTTTCTTCGTTGTCGTTTGCGACGAGCGTTCGCCCGCTCTCGTTGGAGTCCGTCGACGTTCCGCTTTTCTTGAATCAAGACGCCGACGCAAAAATCATTCGCGTGAGTATCGACGAAGTGCACGGTGGTACCTGTGGCATGACGCAGGGAAAGATCGATTATTCGAATTGTGATTGGCAGCTGGTGAAGACGCTGACCCGCTATGAGATTCGCGAAATCGCGAATCTAATCAAAGATGCGAAAAAGGGTGCGATTCACCCTCCGAAGGTCGGTCAACTCCATTGCTTAGCGATTCCCACGCGTCACCTGTCGATGCGGGCCGATAACAATCGCATCCTTTTGAAATCGGGTGCGTATCCCTGTGGCACTACGACGTACAACGATTCAGAAGCCGCTAAAAAGTTGGTAACGAAGTTGAACGGGTTCCGCTCGGAATACAATCAGCTGGTTCCCTAGTTTCAAGTCTGGGTTGGGGTAAAGAGAACGGCGTCTCGGCTTTCCGAGGCGCCGTTTTTACTTTCTAATTTTCCCGCAGCGTAAAGAAGAACGTGGATCCGTGGCCCGCGTTGGATTCTACCCAAATCGTTCCGCCGTGTTGTTCGACAATATTCTTGCAGATAGAAAGTCCGAGTCCGGACCCCGACTCCGTCTTGCCGCTATGCGCCCTTTCGAAAGCGCCGAAGATGCGTTCCTTGTCGACATCCGCGATTCCCACCCCGTTATCCGAAACGGAAAAGCGCCAAAAAGGTGGAAGGTGGATGGCGTCGACGCGGATTTCGAGTTTTACATCGGGACGGCGATACTTGATCGCATTCTCGAGCAGATTTTGGAAAACCTGTACCAGCTGAGAACCGACCCCGGGGAGCGTCGGGAAAGTGGAATGCGCGATAACGGCTCGCGCCGTGTTTAAGTGTTCTTGCAAGTTAGCCTGGGCATCTTCGAAGATTGCATTGCAATCCACTCTTTCCCGCAACTCGGCCTTATGATCGGATTTCGACAAGGCGAGTAGATCCGAAATGAGGGCCCGCATCCGTTTAGAGGCATCCACCGCGATGCGAACGTACTCCTTCGACTCGTGGTCGAACGAGTGAAGGTTCTTTCGAAACGCCAACTCCACATAGGTTGTTAAGGTGCGTAGGGGCTGCTGAAGATCATGGGCGACCGTGTAGGAAAAGCGATTCAGGTCGGCGTTGGCGCTTTTGATATGGTCTTCGGTTTGTTTCCGAACGGTATCATCCCGAAAAATTTTACTGAGTCCGACGACTTTTCCGTCCGCATCCCGGGACACCGTCATGGCGCCGGCGGCCCAAAAACGCGTACCGTCCTTCTTTAGGTGCCAGCGTTGATCTTCGGCTTTTCCCATTTCCAGCGCGCGCTCCATTTCCCGATCCGGTACCTTTAACGCGGTGTCTTCGGGGGTAAAAAAAAGGCAAACATTTTTTCCGATCACTTCCTCGGGGCGATAGCCGGTGATTAGCTCAGCCGCGCGATTCCAGCCGCAAATTTTGCCAACTCGATCGAGTCCAGCGTAGCCGAATACTTCATTTTGCATCAATTCATCGGTCGATTGGGGCACGTTTACTCCTTCCTATCGAGCAAATGTGCAATGAGGGTGCCAGTCTCTAGGCCGCGCGCAGAGAAATGTAAAAAGTCGAGCCTTCCCCGAGGGTCGATTCCACCCAGATCTTGCCCCCGTGCTGTTCTACGATTCGCTTGCACGTGGCGAGGCCGACGCCCGTTCCGGCAAAGTCTTTACGGCTGTGCAACCGACTAAAGATCTTAAAGAGCTTGTCGATCCCATTCGGACCGATGCCAATTCCATTGTCAGAAACCGAAAGGATCCACCAGTCTCCTTTTCGCTCAGAATCCACGCGGATGACCGGTTTGCGCTCGCCCCGGAACTTCAGCGCATTGGTCACGAGATTCTGAAAAAGTTGGCCCATGCGCAGGGAATCGCAATTGATGGTCGGCAGGTTTCCGACGGAAATAGTGGCCCGTGATTGAGCGGTCGTTTCGGCCAGGTCCTTGAGCGTAAACCGGATCACATCATTGAGATCCACGATTTGATAATCGGGAGTGTGGCTACGCAGCGACGAGTAGGCGAGCAAGTCATCGATGAGCGCCGCCATGCGGGTGACTCCCTCCACGGTAAAGTCCATGTACTTCTGCGTTTCTTCATCGAGTTCGGGTGCCAATTTTTTGCGCAGAAAATCGACGTAGAGAGAGATCATCCGCAAAGGTTCTTTCAGATCGTGGGAGGCCACATGAGCAAAATGATCCAATTCCAAATTGGAGCGCGTGAGTTCCTCAATGTAACGCCGGCGCTCCTTCTCGGAGTGCTGAAGTTCGGCGACCAGCCGCCGTGACTTTTCCTCCGCCTCGCGGACTCGAAGCAGCGCTTTCACCGTGGCTAAAAACTCGCCCTCGTCGACGGGTTCGGTGAGGTACGCGTCCGCTCCCATTTCGAGTCCCTGGGTCTTGTCGCGCGGCTTTATTTTCGTCGCGGAAAGGTGGAGGACCGGGATGGAAGAGGTCTCCGGATTTTGCTTCAGCTGGCGACAAACGGTGAATCCATTGATGTCCGGTAAGTTGACGTCGAGGACGATGAGGCTCGGTATTTTTCGGGCGACATTGAGTCCGACGTAACCATTCTCGGCCTCCAACACTTGGTAACCGGCCCGCATCAAGAGTTTTGAAACCGTGTATCGGTGGGCCTCATTGTCGTCGATATGCAAGATGGTGGGGCCGGTATTCATAAGAATCTTTCCAAGGTTTCCCGGATGACGCGACTGGCTTCTTCTTTGGAGCTAAAATCCTTCCGCAAGATTCCTACGGTTTGCAATTTGAGTGCCGGCTCTTCTTTTTGCTCGATGGGACGAGTGCTGTTCACGATAACCGGAATATCTCGCGTGGCGGGGTCCTTTTTCAATTCTTCAAGGACTTCGAAACCATCCATGTCGGGCATGATCAAGTCGAGGAAAATGGCCTTAGGTTGTTTCAGCTTTGCCAGAGTGATTCCTTCTGGACCGTTAGCTGCCTGCAGGAGCTGAAAGCCGGTCGACTTCAAAATGTCGTTCAATAAATATCGCGATATTTCGTCGTCGTCGATGACCAGCACGCTAGGGGCATCCTTTTTCACGAGGTTTTCGTCGGAACGCGGAGCGACATAATTCGGCGGCAGGACGAAGGTGAAAACCGAACCCTTGCCGAGCTCGCTGTGGACCAGAATTCGGCCGTTTAATAGTTCAGCTAGCTTGCGAGTTAACGGCAGACCGAGGCCAGTTCCTTTTGAACGGGTTTGGTGCGGGCCTTCCACTTGGACAAACTCTTCGAAGATGAGATCGAGGTGTTTCGGATCAATTCCCAATCCGGTGTCGCTTACCGCAAAGACCACCTCACCGGTTTCGATTTGGCGCGCGGTGACCCGGACCTCTCCTTCCTGCGTATATTTCAACGCATTGGAAATCAGATTGCGGAGGATCTGGGCGACTTTTCCTTCATCCGATCGGATAACTGGCAGTTCGGTTTCATGATCGAAAACCAAATTCACCGGCACGTCCACGGGAATGAGGGGACGCAACATCCCTCGGAGCACGCCAAAGAGATCCGGGACAACGAACTCCGTTAAATTCAGCGAAACTTTCCCGGCTTCGATTTTCGCCAGATCCAAGAGGTCGTTCACCATTTCCTGCAACGATTCCGCCGCGCGCAGAATGTAAGTGATTTGCTTTTCTTGTTCCTTGGTCACATCGCCGTCGTTGCGGGCTAGAAGTAGACGCGCCAAGGCGATGATCGAAATGACCGGAGTGCGAAACTCGTGACTCATATTCGAGAGGAAGCGACTTTTGACTTCACTGGCCTTTTGTAAGAATCGACTTTTGTCATCGAGTTCAGAATAGAGGGCGACTACCCCTTTGTTTGTTTCCTCCAGCTCGGAATTCAGGACGAGGAGTTGCTGCTGGCTAACCTCAAGATCTTGCAGTGCGCGTAAGAGCTCCCGGTTTTGATTCACGAGTTCCGTTAGGGGTGTGTCCTCCGGGATCTTGACCAGATCGTCGGCGATTTTGGCCAGCACCTTGGGGGAGGAATGGAACGTGCGCGGCAGCCGTTTGGCGAGGGTGATGGTGGTGCCGGATTCAGTCGAGGCAATGTCAAACCGATCCATTAGGCGTTGCGCACCGATGATCCCTAAGCCCATTCCACTTTCGGAACGATAGGTGCCCCCCATAACCTCTTTCAGCCGGGTAATCCCGCGACCGCGATCACTGATGACGATTTCGTAGACGCCGGGCTCGTCCTGATCGCTGAGGCGGTATTCCGCCCGGCCGCCGCCCGCGTACTTTAGGGCATTGCGACCGATCTCCGAGACGGCGGTGGCGATACGCACTTGATCCTGATTCTCGAAACCGAGCAACATCGAAATCTTCTTCGCGACCTGACGGACGCGAACGACATCTTCCTCGGTTCGGATTTCGACGGTACGTAGTCCCTTAGGCATGGCCCACTTCCATTCGCTGGTTTCTCTGACTCAAAACGACCACAGTGGCGTCATCCCGTCCACGAGTGAAGTCGCGGTAGAGCACGCCGGCCACTAAAGAGGGACGTCGCCGCAAGAGACCGACATACTGGGGTTCCTCCATGGTCCAGCGACTAGTAAGGCCGTCCGAATGCAGGACAAAGGTTTGGCGAGATTCGTATCGGTACTCCAGCTGCTGCACGCGTCGGAGTTCGTGCCCGAGAATCCCGTTGGTTGAAGCCATACCGCGGCGGTGGGTGCCCCCGACTACGATCGCGGTAATGTTTCCGACCCCCGAGAAATGGATCCGCTTTTGGGCGAGATTGACTTCGGCGAAGGCGCCCGCCGCGCCGCGCGTTTTTCGGAGGGCGCCATGCACATTTTCCACCATCCGGGCCGGGTCAAGCTGGGGGTGTTCGCCGAAGACGCGGACCGCTTCGTGGCTCGCCTCGGCGGCATGCGGTCCGTGGCCTAGTCCATCGATTACTGCAATGTAAGCGCGTGCCCCATCGGTGAGTACCTGCCAATTGTCCCCGCACTCCGTTTCTCCTGCGACCGGCACGCAAAGGCCGCCGACCTCAAAAGCCTCGGCGGTGGGAGGAGAAGACGAGGCGGTAAAGGCGGCGAAAAGTGCCACGCCATGGTCCGCTACCGAGAAGATATCAAACTGATCGGCTAGTCGGCGGATGGCGCCTAAACCGGTACCCGCCGAGCCTCCGGTTGAAAAGCCATCGGCGAGGCTAGTGGAAATATCCCGAATGCCCGGTCCGCGATCCAGTGCCAGCATTTCAATGGAAACCGAGTCGCCGGCTTTTCTCAACGTGAGGATGATTTCTCCACCTCCGGCATGCCGGACAATATTGGTCGCTGCTTCTGTCACTCCGATCGCCAAATCGTTGGTCTTTTCGGAGTCCAGTCCTGCCTCGGCTCCCATGCGGGTGGCCGCACGTCGGATATCGCCGACGTGGTTTTGTTCGGTTACGCGAAACGATAGGCTCGTGCCCTGAAAGGTCAGTGCCATTTGACCACCCTGACCTTTGTTCCCTGATTTGGCGTGGACTCGATTTCGAACTCGTTCACCAGCCGTCTCGAGCCGCTCAGCCCCATACCTAAGCCGCCGCCGGTAGAATAGCCATCCGATAAGGCGAGCTCGAGGTCGGCAATGCCGGGGCCTTGATCTTCAAAGGTCAGTCGCACGCCTCGGCGGGATCCCAAAAGGAGGGTTTCGATCAGCATCGTACCTCCGCCGCCGTAAATGAGCGCATTGCGGGCCAGCTCGCTGGCCGCGGTGACGAGCTTCGTTTGGTCAACAATGCTAAACCCCAGTTCCGCACTGCGGGCGCGCACCCTTTGGCGTGCAGACGCCACATCATTCGGCGAACGGATAGCGATCGATTCCGGCTTGGGGGAGATCAAGAACGTCCTCCTCGGCTAGGGCGGGAAGGGACGCGCGTAACAGGTTCATGCCTTTGTCGACATTCAGCGCAGTTTGCACGCCTTCTAAGGAGAGGCCCAGCTCCACGAGCGTAATGGCGACGGCGGGCTGCATCCCGACGACAACCGTTTTGGCATCCAAGATTCGGGACATGCTGGCAATGTTGCTGATCATGCGGCCGATGAAGGAATCCACCATTTCCAATGCGGAAATGTCGATTAAAACACCGCGAGCATTGGTGGTGGCGATTTTGGCGGTGAGATCATTTTGGAGGGTCATCGCCAGTTGGTCATGCATATCCACTTGGATAGTGACCAATAGAAAGTTTCCCAGTTTCAAAATCGGAATCCGTTCCATTTGCTATCCGTGGGCGGATGCTGGGAGGGCGGTGCGCTGACGGTCCGACGCGACTCTCAAGCCTCTGCGGTGAAGGGCGATAGCAAACGCGTCGGCCAGGGTGGCCTTCGTGGTGACTTCGCCGAGGTTAACGCCAAGGTGCACAATTGTCTGTGCGATTTGGGGACGAATCCCGCTGATGATACAGTCCGCGCCCATTAATCGCGCCGCGGTGACGGTCTTAATGAGGTGTTGGGCGACCAAAGTATCGACGGTAGGAACACCGGTGATGTCGATGATTGCGATATCCGCACTTTCTTTTACAATGTGTTGAAGCAACGTCTCCATCACGACTTGGGTGCGGCCGCTATCGAGCGTTCCGATCATCGGCAACGCCAAGATTCCATTCCAAAGCTTCACCACCGGAGTAGAAAGCTCGAGCATGTCTTCTTGCTGTCGCAGGATCACTGACTCGCGGCTTTTTTGGTAGATCTCCGTGGTGTACAAACCGAGTTTGTCGATGATTTCCGTCAGCGCCCAGACATCACCAAAAACCTCTTGCGGGGAGCTCTTTTCCTGCTCGCGCAGGCGTTTAAAAATAGGATTCTTGAGTGAGAACACAAAAGTTGCGGTCTCGGTGGGAGAGAACCCTTGCTCGCTTCGGGAGCGCGAAATCTGGTTGAGCATATCGCGAACGCCGGCCCAAGCCGGAGACTGACTCTCGACTGAGCCTCCGCTCGAAAGCGCTTCCGAAAAAAGCGTTAAAAACTTTTGGGAGTCCACTTTCAGTTCCGCGGGGGTCACAAGGTCCCTACGAAATCGCGGGTCGGAAGTTTGTTCGTCGAGCCAATCGATCAAAATGCCCTCGAGATTCTTCTTAATGAGGGCGGGTACGGTCGAATTCAAACTCATTCAACTCTCCAAGTAGAAAGGAAACGGTTTACTTAAATCTTGGCGGGAATAAGTCAAAGCAATAAGCAGGCCAGGAGCCAAGATTCCCAAGCGGTCTCGGCTTTTTAGTTAACAGAAAAGCGGAATGCCGGTTGCCGTTTCCTCCTGCGCCCTTTTTGATGGGGACCGAAAAGAGGTTCACCGTGCCAACCGCAAAAGGGTATGCCGCCCCCGGGGCGAAAGCGAACTTAGGCCCCTATTCCTTCCAACGTCGGGAGCCGCGTCCTACGGATGTGGCCATGGAGATTCTCTACTGCGGGGTTTGCCACTCGGATATCCATCAGGCGCGTGATGAATGGGGCGGCTCGGTTTTTCCGATGGTTCCCGGCCACGAGATTGTGGGCCGTGTCACTGCGGTGGGGAATCAAGTGACCGGCTTCAAAGTCGGCGATCCGGTGGGAGTGGGCTGCATCGTGGATTCCTGCCGCACTTGTTCGAGTTGCCAGGCGGGTTTTCAGCAGTTCTGCGACGTCGGAATGGTCGGCACTTACAATAGCCGCGATAAAGACGGCAGCTGGACGTACGGCGGCTACTCCGATTCGATCGTCGTCGATCAGGGCTATGTGCTGAAGATTTCTAAAGACGCTGACTTGGCTAAAGTCGCCCCGCTGCTTTGCGCGGGGATTACGACGTATTCGCCCTTACGCCATTGGGGTGTGAAGAAGGGGCAGAAAGTCGGGATCGTCGGACTCGGCGGTTTGGGCCATATGGGCGTCAAACTGGCCGCATCCTTCGGGGCGCATGTGGCGGTTTTCACCACGTCGACCAGCAAAACCGAAGACGCCAAGCGTTTAGGGGCCAGTGAAGTAATTCTGTCGAAGGATCCGGTCCAGATGCGC
>CAZFMF010000048.1:0-23068 GCA_964519985.1 uncultured Pseudobdellovibrionaceae bacterium
CTTTCCAGGAACGTGGCCGGGCAGACTATTGGTAGGGCTGCGGAAAGGCAAATCCTGTCCAGCAGGTCGCCCCCTCGAATCTCTCCACTATTATCATTCTGATATTAACCAGTTATCTGTTTTCCTATATTAGGAATTGCATAAAGTAGGATTATATGGCACTATCCATACAGTAGAGGTGCTTATGCGTCAGGCTAAGAAGGTATTAACGGTTCCCCCAAACGGGCAGATTAGCATTGGAAAGCAATGGGCCGGTCGCGAGGTGATGGTGGAAGTCGTTGATGATAACCAGATCGTTATCACATCCGGGACTTTCATTCCCGCCGATCAGGCTACCTTCTATACCAAAGACGCGCAGGCGCAACTGGACCAATTCAATAAATGGTCTGAGAAGACTCCCGCCAAGAAATCAGACTTGAATCAGCTGAGAAAACGCCTTGGCCGTAAAGACTAAATCCGGCGGTTCGACCCAGAACGAGCTAGTTCAGTGCGATCTGGAATTTCCCTCCCTCAAAGAGCAACTGAAAAAACTAGAGTCTGCGGATTTTGATGCCTTCCTCAGTAAGGTCGAGAAGATAAACGAAATGACGTGGCAACAGGTCTACGCCACTTCCTCCAAAAGGAAGGGCAAGCGGGGCCTCAATTGGGAAGCGCTCCCCAATCAAAAGACGGCGAGCGGGGGGACGGTCGCCTCCATCCGGATTACGGACAAATTCAGAGCACGCGTTACGAGAGACGGCGTTTTTATGCGATTCATTTCTGTCCATCCCAATCATGACAGTGCGTACAAGGCCAAAGGTGGCGAAGCCATCTAGCCTTGGACCGGTGCAGGCGGAATCCATTTCATTTGAACCCTAGAGGTTTTTTAGAAAACCCCCCGGGGGTTGTCAGACAACAAATACGTACTAAGGGGAGCAACTGGGTAGAAAGAGCGCTACGAGTAACTGTCTGTTATTTTTGGATTGATGTGGATCATCAATCAGTTGGGAGAAGCGAGGTACCATACCTCTCCTCTCCGCCATTTAACCCGTAAACACATGAAATAAGTAAACAATTTACCAATCAGTCGTGCTTGTGGAACGAGCGCTTTCCGCTCTACCTTGCCTGGTACATATAAAGTATGTACAATCGCTTGGTGGACTTTATTTGGGATCCTGAAAAAGAGAACGCGAATATACAAAAACATGGGGTTTCTTTTTCCGAAGCTGCCAGCGCGTTCTATGATCCATTAGCCAAGATAGCTTCCGACCCTGACCATTCCTCAGATGAAGATCACTACATCCTGATTGGTCAGAGCAGTCGAAGACGGCTACTTTTTGTTGTGCATGTATATCGAGAGGCGGGAAACAAGATCAGAATCATCAGTGCTCGAAGGGCTACGAAGAAGGAAATGAAAGACTTTCAAGAGATCAGATAAGGAGAAATATGCGTAAAGAGTATGACCTCAAAAAAATGAAACTTAGGCCGAATCCCTATGTCGGCAAGTTGAAGCAAAGTGTAACCATTCGTCTGGACAAAGACGTCATTGAGTACTTCAAAGATTTAAGCGAAAAGACAGGAACACCCTATCAGACTTTGGTGAACGATTTTTTGCGCAGCTGCAAAGACCTGAAAATGACTCCAAAGACAATTTGGAAGAGGACCGGCTAGTGGAACCAATCGTTCCCACAGACGAGTGAGCTGAAATGCCTAAGTACGCGAAAGCAGAATCAGGACCTGGGAATTCAGTGATTTACACTGACACTACTGGAAAGCAGTGGAGATTTGAAGGAGGCAGTCGTCCGTGGAGGAATCAGAATCCTGGAAACCTAGTTCCGGGAAAAGTTAGCAAAAGAAATGGTGCCATTGGAACGGCAGGCGGCTTCGCCGTATTTCCCGATTACGAGACCGGGCATCGCGCATTAATTGATTCGCTAACCAACGCACACGGCAACAAAGATATTCCGTCCTTAATGAAGGTCTACGCGCCACCCAAAGAAAACCAGACTAATAAATACATTGCCTTTATTCGTAAAAAAACCGGTGTGCTTGGAAACAAGAAAGTAAAAGACTTTTCTCCCGCTGAATTCGAAAAGCTCTGGCAGGCCATTGAAAAAATGGAAGGCTGGGCAAACGAAAAGAATAAAGAAGGAACGGTCACGGAATACGCTCCGAAGAATCCAATCACGGGCATCAGAAAGAATAAGAAAGGTGTAATAAAGGCATATCACATCGAAGGGTATGGATGGGTGTCCAAGACTGAAGGAATCGCCATGACCTTAAAAGGTTTGGTCGATGCGGTTGTCGCAACTTCTCCAAAGGGAAATCGCTTCCTACGCGCAAGACCCAATTCGCAAACGTGGGATAACCTGGAGAACCAGGCATGAATGCGGGTTTTGGGACGTTCCTACTGTACACGCTCGTGGCGACCGCCAGTAACCGGGTGCTGACCTATGAACCCGCCATTGTCGAACTCACAGGCCGATTGGATCTACAGACATTCCCCGGCCCGCCAAACTACGAAAGTATTCAAAAAGGCGATGAAGTCGAGCGTCACTTTTATCTCAAACTAGATACTCCTGTGGATGTTCTGCCAAAGGGAGAACATCCGACGGTCGATAGCCCCGAGCCCGAAAAAAACGTCGAAATCATGCAATTGTCCATCGGAGAAGATGAGGAACTCTGGAAACGATTCCGAGAAATAGGCGAGGGCGGCCCCTTGAAGATAACTGGCACTCTATTCCATCGCTTTACTGGGCACCACCACTCGCGAATTCTTCTGAATGTCCAGAAAATGGAGAAACTGAAATAGGTGAAGAGGCCAGGAAATGGACCTAGGCCAATGCTTCACCGCGGAGAGACTGACAAAGGTGGGTTCGTAACCACGCGCTCCACCGTGGAACGAGCCTGTCGGCGCAAGCCGACAGGAATAGACCCCAGCGACAATTGGAACATGGCAAGTTGTTGGAATTGCTGTTTGGCGAATATTGATCGGAAGTTAGGAAAGGCGCCAATCAAACCTCTCCTCTCCGCCAGTACTTCAATCCACTTAAATGAAAAAACAGCGTCCGATTCGGACGATGTGCACGATATACAAGCCCGCCGTTGAAAAGTGATACTCTACGCGCGAGCCTCCGTTCCTTCTTTGCAGATATCGACAATGAGATCTTTAGACGCCGCCGGTTCATAGGGCACGATCTTCCCCGCCTATTTGAAAACAGCGCGAAAAGCGGAAAGTTCCTGAACGAGATGGAATACCAAATTGAGGAACTGCAGTTGACGGAGCACGCGCGCACTAAGGCGTTCGACGAATCTCTTCGAAGCAGATGGGAATTAGATGAAGCCGACCGATTGGCGTTACGAACGCTTTGGAATCAGTGGACTAAAATGGGCGGGGTGGCAGCGCATCTAAGGCGCGATTAGAAGAGCTCCGGATTCGCTCAAAATTGCGCGGGGAGCGCCTACACTCGTTGAGTGATCGGTCGCTCCCCGCCAGCAAGATGCAGTGCAGGTCCTACGGTATCGACGTCGTACCCCTGAATTTCAGGTACATATCGAAATCGAGGGTCACACCCACTGGACTAGTGGAGGGAGTTTCACTGCCCGAGCCGGTGGCGGTAAATTCAAACTCACACATGGCATAGTATTGGTTTCCGCCCGGCACTTGGGTAATCGAAAGGCTGCTCGGAGTCATGGTGTAAGTCTTGTTCATGGCACCGAAATTGGTAGTCGAATTGTATTGGCTCCCTAGAGTGCCCGTCCCAGTTTGGTCCCCGTATCCGAAATAGCAGGTATTCAGCGTTGCCGAGCTATTCAAGTAGGACTGAACGTAAGGCCATTCCCTTAAATTGTAAGTTCCATTCGCGCCCCAGTTTAACGTCTGATTCCAAGTGTCGATTCCCCAGTTGCTATTGCTAATAACAAAAGTGGCAGACGAGGGGCAACTGCCGGGCGAAGTGGTGGGATAAGTAATCGTTAGACTCACATTCCCATTCACGTTTTTTGTAATGTACTGAGTGTCTCCTCCACCGGAGAGTGTGAATTCCACTCTGGCGTCGGAACTACCGGGTACCGAGGGCATGTACACGCCGTATTTCACGCCAGCCCATGAGTTTATAGAAAATAAAACTACGCCAAAAACGACCGCCAAGTTTTTCACTAGTTTCTCCAAGTTTTCGCGCGTTGCGAGTGGAATACTGAAATTCTATCGTGGCGCCAAATCGGGATCAATGGATAACTGATTTTTGTTTAGTGGTGATTCAAGACGTTTAGAATCCGGCCGATCAAGGATCGATCAATAGCCAACCTTCAGCGGTTAGCAGAAAGTCCCTGCATTTGACGTCCCCTTTGGCAATCTGTTTTCTCCAAAAAACGCCGAACCGCCCGATATCTACCTGCCGTACTTCCAACCAAATTCTGAATCGTTTTTTCTCATGCAACGCTTCAAACCGTTTTATCTCGGAAAGAAGTGTGGGCGGGTAGTCCATTCTGAATTCATACGGAAGGGAGCGGTCTGGGCGTTCAAGATAATTGATCCCGATTCCCTCCTCCTTTAGCAGCGCACTACGGCGGGGGATTCGAGTAGCCATTTGAAAAGACAAGGAGAAGCGCCAGCGCATATTTATGATGCGTACGAATAACGGACCCTCGAATTTCAATGAGTGAAGCCGCGTTTTTGCCGTCCGCAGCGGCCCATCTCATCGCACACCTGACTCAGCTTTGCAACATTGCTGGTTGAAAGTGGTGGGCCGACCGCCAGTGTTCGTTACTCACGGGTTCCTAAGGACCAAGTCGCCGTGCAATCTGAAAGGCGTCTCTTTCGGAAACGCTGGAGAGAAGCCGGTCCCTGATTTTCGGGTGCGTTTGCGCGACTCGCGCCAGCCGGTCCCGGCTCGTTTCCGAAAGCGTGATTTTATTCAGAAGGAGGTCGCGGTGACGTGTGAGGAGCAAGGCGTCTTGGTGTTCCAGTAGCTGAATGGCGCTGTCGACAATCGAGGATTCGTGGGGTTGCAGCAGCTTGGGATGTTTGGCTAAGGCGGCTCCGAGCTCGTCGAGCGCGACGTCGTCCAATTCTTGGATCGCCGCCGCGATATTTACCGGGGTTGGGCGGTGATGCAGGATTGCCGGGTGGAGTTGCCCGACTGCGTTGCGAATGCTCCTTTCCGAATGAAAGTGCCTGTCTACATACTGGGTGAGGCGATCGGCCTGCGCATCCGAAAGCGACCCCATTGTCTGAATAAACCGTGCAAACGTTTGCATTAAATCCCGATCGGGCGAGGGATCCCGCTCGACGGCAAGCATCAAGGTATCAAAAACCCGGGGATGGTGCTGAGGGTTATTGGCAAGGGCGAAGAAGGCCGAACGCGACTCGGGCGTAGACCGGGGCAAAAGTGCAATCTCGTTCACGGCGCTGAGAAGCAAGCCATCCACCGGAACCCTATTCTCGTTTAACCCGACCAGAAAGAGCTGGCGCGGCGGTCCGCCACGCGCTTGCAGTTCGCCCAAAGCGATTTCATGGCACAACCCATGAACCCCAGCCCGGTGCTCGATTTCGAGCCCATGCACAAAGAGCGGGGACCAACTTCCCTGTCTGGCTATTTCACTTTGAATTTTCGGTTTCCCAATCCGCTCTAGCCCCGAGAGGAACTCATTCGCCAGATCCTTCGATGTCCTCCAGTAAAGGGGTGCCTTCTTCCAGAGCGCAATGAACTCTTCGACATCTCCGGGCCGACTGGGATCCATTTTTTTTATCGCCGCATGGAGCCATTCTTCCAAGTCGGTGCCGACGGGAGGGGCCGTGCCCGCCATAAGGGTGGGGGCGTGCAGCAAGCAGTCAATCGTCGTCAAAACTTCGGGATCGGGATCGACCTTCTCGATCTGTAGGAACCTCAAAAACTCTTTTTCTCGATCGGTAACCCCCCGGTGTCCCGCGGAGAAAAGCGCGGACAGATTCCGCTCAAAAGGGGCGTTATGGGAAAACCCGGGGAGCGCATCCTTGCTAAAAATCTCCCGCACTTGAACAAGTCCCGGGTCCTTGTAGACACTCCAACCCGCGAGCTTCGCGCGCGCGAAAAGACTTAAGTCCGAATCAAAACGCGCAATCCATTTCCACATTGCCGGATCGTGGCTGGCGTAAGCGCCCGCCGCACGTTCACCGAGATTGGGATGACGGAGGTACTTGTTTCCGGGCACCCGGACAAGCCTTTCATATTGGGAGCGTTGGTACCACTCCTCCAGCGGGAGAGCGGCGCGCGTGGCCAGGTTCACAACCACCATGAGCTCTAAAATTCCCCAGATGCAATTGAGAGAGTGGATGGACCGGCGCCCGCCCTTTACCGCCAGCGCCGGTGATGCAAAAACAAGACTCCCCACCAAGACCCAACCAAACAGCCTTCGACCCATCTTTTTTTAATGCACCAGCTTGGTTGCAAAGCCAAGGTCAACGAACAATGCCTAACGGACGCCCTTGAGCGCCTTTTTGGCCGCCTCGTGGAGCGAAACGACGTCGGGGAAGTTCCCCTCGACGAGCGGCGGTGTGCCTTGCTGGACCTCCGGAAGGATGGTTACAATCCTCGCGATTGGGGGGTTCTATGCGCCGCGGTGCGATTTTCTTCTGCCTTTGTCTTTCCTTGTTCTACTCAAGTTTAGGTTTAGCCGAAATCGACGAGTGTAGCCGACCCCCGAAGATACGAGCTGCGATTGAGAAGAAACTGAAGAAGGCCTGCGACGATATCCAACCGGCCGACTTAGCGCGCCTTCACTCGCTGGAGTTTTACGGAGATTTTGGTCCGACCCTTAAACTCCAAGCGGGCGATTTTGAAGGTCTCGCCGCGGTGAAGAGAATCTACATTGAGCGCCAATACCTGGAGTTCCTGACCCCCGAGGTTTTTCGAGGCTTAAGTGGACTGGAAGAACTTTTCATCGAACACAATGACATAAGATCTATACCCGCCGGTGTTTTTGAAGGGATTCCATCCCTAAAAAAACTTTTCTTCGGCAGCAACAACCTCAAAAAGGTGTCAGCCGATATGTGGAAAGGTCTGAGCTCGTTGCGGGTACTCGACATCAGCCTAAATTTTCTCACCCGTCTCGACGAAGACTTGTTCCAAGGCCTAGCTTCGCTGGAAGATCTTCATTTGTGGGGAAATGATATCACCACGTTGCCGGTAGGGATTTTCCAAGGCCTGGGCAAACTTTCTTGGGTCACCCTCGGTTTGAACGAGTTTGAAGAGATTCCGGAAGGGATTTTTCAGGGCTTAAACAATCTCGAAAAAATCGATCTCGAAAGCTGCCGATTTGCAACGCTGCCGGCGGGATTGTTTCGCGGCCTGAAAAAGCTGAGGCACTTGGGGCTTGAGCGTAACGAGCTCGTGGACCTTCCTGAAAATCTCTTTGATGGATTGGATCATCTTGAGCAGCTCGATTTATACCGGAACAAATTGCGCGCGATTCCCCCGAAGCTATTTGTCGGGTTAAAGGCCTTGAAGAGACTCGAAATCGAGATGAATCAGATCGATCGCCTACCGGATTTTGCGTTCAAAGATCTCTCTTCCGTAACCTACCTCAGTGTTAGCTTAAACAAACTTTCCGACCTATCGGAGCATGTATTCGAGGGTCTCGCCTCGTTGCGGGAGTTGAGACTGATCCAAAACGACCGCATTGCCGTATCTCCGGGGACTTTTACCGCCAATGGCCTTTCAAACAAAGTGAACGTCCTTTTTGGGATCAGATCACTTTCGGCGTCGGACCTGCAGATGTTAATGAGTCAGCTTGGACCCCGGCTTGTGCTCGTGAATTAGACCGCGCGGGCTGGATCTAGGCCCCCTAAGCATGCGGAAGCTTTGAACAGACCAAGCCCTCCTTCCGCCCGCTCAATCAAGGTCGGAGCAATGAAAGCCCCTTGGTTTTTCCTGTCGAAAAATGTAAGGTCCCCCTCCTTTTGGAGCTAGTGTGCAAAGAGCCCTATTCGTTCGCGTTTACCTATTTCTCGCCCTGGTCTTGTCTGTCCACGGCGAGGCCGCGCCGTCTCTAGCGTTTTGCCGCGAGGCGCTCGCCGGAACCTTGGGTATTTCGGAGCGCTGGATTCCCGGAGAAGAATCAAAAAGCAGCCTGGATAGCGCACTGATTTATGACGATCTTACGCACGGACGCATCAGTCCCGAGCGGGCCAAGTTTAAACTCTATCGAAACTCGTTGGACGGCCGCAGAGGGTTGTTCAGTAAACGTATCGTCCCGGACCTCGTGGTAAAGGCTCTCGAACACGATCATTCGATCAATAAGCAGAACCTGCCCCTGATCTTGGCGGGGATCTCTTCCATGTGTCATGACGATTTCAATCGCCTGGTGGATGCGATTACGGTGGGGCTCTTACTGACAATCGACCCCCAGCGGCACGGCACCTCACCGGCCGACCTGCAGCGAATGAAGACGCTTGCGAGTCAGTACGGTGTGTCGGAGGCCGAACTCGGTTTGTTCTTCGACAATTGGAAAGCCTTCGCCCAAGGCGACTTCAAAGAGGTTCGGTTTTTTGTCGAGCATTACTTGCGCGACGAGGGAAGTTTGGAGTCAGTGCAAAAACGCTACGCCGTCGTGCACGGCTACCGAGCGGCCGCGGTGAAATTTCTGTGGAGTATTGTCCGCATCAAACTGAAGACCCTTCCCTTGCATGTTTTCGAGCCGCCGGCGAAGGATGCCGACATCCTGGATCTATCGATCGCAAAGCCGGGCGACGTCGATGATATTGAACGAGCGCTGAACAATGCCGCTTTGACGGGAGTGCAGTATGCCTTGGCGCAATTTGCGGACCAGCTTCCCATTTCTCTGCTAGAAACCGGTGTCCGTCGCTTACAAGGCGTTCCCAAGGCGCACGAAACGGGCGACCCTACGCTAGTCGAAGCCGAAAAAGCTCGGCACGGGTTAGTCGTTCGGCTCCAAAAACGCGTAGCGCAACTTAAGAGCGTGGGCGCCTTACCTCAGGAATTGCGAAACCTGGAAAGCCAGGCGAGCGGTCTACGGGAGATGGCGCGGACCGCCGGGGTGAGTATTCCGCCGATCTTGATGGAGCTCCATTCCGCTCTGGTTTTAAAGGCCATCGATACGAATGACCCCGATCGATTCGATGCCCATGTGAACGAGGCCATTGAACAAGGGATGAAAAGTCGGGATGCCCTCGAGCGGGTCATCACTTCTAAAGATTTTCTTACCGCGAAAGAGCTCTCGCAAGAACGCATGCAGCTCGCCGAAAGACTCAAAACCATCGCCCCTCGGATCGCGATCCTATCCGCCGAAGCCTCCAGCGATACGATGTTTGAAACGCTCAAACGCGAGCTCGGAAGAAACGGTTTGACCCACTCCGAACTGGACATCCTTTTGGATCACCTTCTGGCGGCCGGTCCCAAAGACAATGGCGGCAATGAGGCGATCCATTGGCGAGATTTTGTCCGTTTCATGAAAGACATCATCACCAAGACCAACAGTATGACGAGAAACGAACGGCTCGACGCCTTGATTAAAATTAAGCGCGTTGCCGCTTGTCGGGGTGACCTGGGACAGAAGTCCTTCGAGGAGCTGGAACGAAGGGTTAGAAACGCGTTGGCCGACGGGCGGTATGACGCGGCCGATTCTCGCTACATGGATCTGGTGCGGCCGTGGAAATCCGAATCCTTCCAGTTGGCCGGTCTCGTACAAGAGTTGAAAAATACCCAACGAGACCTGGAACAAAAAGCCCAGCAAACGGAAGCCGCCCTGCGCGTCGCGCTAGCGAAGTTTTAGTGCGGCGGCTTCACTCCGGCGCCGGAGTGAACCTAGGTTTGTCGGAGCTAATTGCCCGACCGAAAAATGGGCTGTTGAGAATCGGTTGGCTTTAGATCGAACGCATAGACATGGTCGCCCAGACCGAATTGTTGCATTTCGATGACTTGATCCGGCGGACGAAAAGAATTCCATTCTCCCGGCCGTGCGGACGTGATTTCCCCGCGGCGGTAGATACCGTCACCCGCTTCGGTCCCTTCGAGGTAATAGCCTTTGGTTGCGGCGACCTGATCGAACAGGTGTTTGACGACGTCGAGTTGTTGATCCAAAGCGCGCTGCGATGCCTTGACCAACATCGCCCATTTGCCACTGCCCTGGGTACGGTTTCTCCACCAAGGATTTTCAATTCTTGTGCAAACATGGACGTACTGGCGAATCGGGGTGCCCCTACCCTGATCGTAGAAGATAATTCCGTGCACGGCCGGGAGGCGCGTATTGGTCCAAGTGGTCCAATCTCCCTTCCTCGCAAATACCTGAATCGCCCTTAGGCGAAAGCCTTTAACCGAGGCAATGAGCGTGCCCAATAACTTGGGAAGGATGTAGCGCGCGGAGGAATCCACGTCCCACGCCACCTGGTAGGACCCTTCGTGGATCGGGACCGAGTATCCCAAACCCAAACCTTTCGTTCCCCGAACGATTCCCGGAGAAACCATTGGATGGTTGTCGAGGGCAATGGTATCGGCGCGGCGGAACACGCGAACCGGATAGGCGGCATCACAGGCGGCGGCGGGGTAAATCACCCGAGTGACGCGGTCGGGATTGCGTCCCCCTTCCACCAACGCATCTCGTATCTGATCGAGCTGGCCGAGATAGCTCTCGAAGGCCAAAAGCGTGTCCGCATCATCGAGCCTGCCATCCAGAAACGCCAATTGGGTTAGGTCGACAAAACGGGATTGAAACCCCGGGCCGAACCGAAACACGGGCTCGGGGAGTGCCGAAACTTTCGCCGGCGCTATGGCTGACCAGTTTTTCAGCAGATATAGGCATCTCAATTCTGGGGGAACCGGTTTCGCCACCACCAGCTCGCCCATCACTAGCATTGAAAAGATGAATAACCGCATCGCGCGCAGAGTCTTAGCCCAGAAGGAAGCAACGCCGCAAGCCAGCATTCATCGGTGCCTGGTTTCATTTCCATCGCCTCAAACGACCTGTGATACGTTCGTGCCGATGGCGTACGACGAGCGATACGAACTAAACCTCCTGCGGGGCATTGAAGATCCGCGGCCTTGGGATGTGGTTTCGGAGATTAAGAAGCGCTTGACCCCGCAATCGGTCGTTTTGGATATCGGCTGCGGAACCGCCTACAAAACCATCCCGCTTGCGGGCGAAGTCGCTCGCATCGTGGGATTGGAACCGGCCGCCGAAATGCTCGACAAGGCGAGGCAGAATATCGAGCAAGCCAAGGTCACTAATTTCGCATTAGTCCCCGGAAAAACCGAAGCCATGCCGTTTCCCGACGCGACGTTCGATCTGGCGGTCAGTCTCCTATCCCCGGTAGAACCGTCCGAGGTTTATCGCGTGCTGAAACCGGGCGGCGTTCTGATTGCCGAGCTTATCGACAATGATGACAAGGGCGAGATCAAAGCCTTTTTTGGCCAAGATCACGACGGGCCGCGCGGCTGGTTCGATTTTTACGGGGGCCGGTCCTCACTTCAAATCATCGAATTGCTTCGTTCCCAATTCCACAAAGTAGAAACCACGAAGGGCGAATGGAACGCGCACCTAACCCGAGAAGGAATGATTCTCCTCATTCAACTGACCCACTTCGTCCGACGGTTTGATAAGCAAGCCGATGCCGCGCGATTGGACCAGGTGGAATCGAGGTTCGGAACCGAACAAGGAATTCGGATCGTTCACCGCCGGCATCTCGTCATCGCGACCAAATAGACGCTTAAGGCGTCGGTTTTTTGGGCGTCCAAACGCCGGTGGTCAAATAGTCTTCCAACTCTTTGGACAGCACCCCAACCCGGGCTTTGAACAGAAGCTCCAGACCCGGTTCGGCCAGCGCAAACGCCAATCCGGCACCATTGTCCCGGGCCGTGAAGGATTCGGTGCTGCTGGCGACGTAATAGGAAGTCGCTCGGCTCTTCCAAACTTCACGCTTCACCGCCCGGAGCTCGCCCTTGGGGCTATAGAAAAATTGGAGGCGCCCTCCCCCACTGTTGTCCTGGGCCGGGTCACTCATTTCCGAGGGGAGGTCGGCAAAAGCGTCGGGGAGAAACGCGGCATTGTCATCAACATGGCGACTGGAAAATGTTGCTGGCGACCCATTTTCAAAAAATGCGATCGCGCCGGAGAACTTCGTCGAATCCGCCTGGTTCACCCGAATGCCGTTGACGGTTTGGGGTTCGCTGAAATGTCCGGTGCGAACCTTTCCGTTCTCGTAAAAGAAAGTGGGACCGGCGAGTTTGATGTTGTTGAACGTGATGGGTTTGGCGAGATCGATAGAATGGACTTTTCCGCTGGCGCGCCAAAGATCCGCATTGAAGCCAAAGTAGCCGGCGGCACCGAATCCCCGCGGAGCACGCGCTTCGATTTTTAAGCGATCGCCCATCACTTCTAGCCGGTCGCCGGGCAGGAGCGAAATCCAATCGGTGGCGGGAAGAGTCGCGTATTCGTTTTCATCGACCGTGCCTTTTTGAAAATGAACATCCTTTAGACCGCCCTTATCTACGGTGGCCGAAACGATCAACTCTCCCCGCGCAAAGCGCACCCCCTCGACCTTTGCACTCCGACTGAGCATTCCGTGCACCCGCACCCAGCCATTTTCGATGGGAACATAGATGGGTCCGCGGGTCGGATCGGCCTGCACGCGAAAGCGTTGGAACGTGACCTTGGAACCTTCCGCAAAATCGATCCCACCCCAAGTTTGGGCCGATTTCGTCTGGAGGTAAAAGTTATAACTCGTACCGTGATCTCCCGGAGCGGGAAATCCGATGGTCGCGCCCTGCGGTGCTTTAATGCCGCCGAGATCCGTATCCCCGGCCAAGACACCGGAGGCCAACGATTTATTCTTGTCGTCGTAATAGTACGCTACCCCCGCGGCGATCTTCACGCAGTGAACCGGATGGCAAAGATCGGTCGGAGCCGACAAAAACTTCTTTTTGATCTGGGGGGCCGCAAAGGTCGGAATCGAAAACATAAGGGCCAGGGTCAGAATGCGCATCATGGTGGTGTCTCCAAAAAAGAAAACAGTATTCTGTTTGTTCAGAAAATCACGCCGCGGCACGTTGCCTCATCGGGGCTTGTCAGCGGAAAAAGAGGGTGGAAGAGTTCACAAGGGGGTGACCTTGTACACGCCATCTTATTTCAAAGTCGAGGAACGCTCGAAGCTCCAAGCGTTTATGCAGCAACATCCCTTCGCGACGCTCGTTTCGCAAACGCAGGGTCGGCCCACGATCAGTCACCTTCCGTTCTTCTGGACCGACCACGGCGACGGCGGCCTCCTCACCTCCCATATGGCTCGCGCCAATCCGCACTGGGAAGCTTTTGCATCGACCCCTGCGGTAACGACCATCTTCCAAGGGCCGCACGCGTATATCTCTCCCGCTTGGTACCCTCCCGCGGCGACCAATGTTCCCACCTGGAACTACACGGCGGTGCATGCCCACGGCACGGCGCGGATCATCGAAGATCGCAAAGAAGCTTGGAAGCATATGGAGCAAATGGTCCATTGGAACGAAGCAAAGTATGGCAAGGGCTGGACCCCCGAACCGACGGCGCTCGAATCAAAACTCGCCCATATCGTCGTTTTTCAAGTCGAGATTCAACAACTAGAAGGCAAGTTCAAGTTAAGTCAGCAGCAAAACGCCGCGGCTCGCGACGGTGTCGCGCAAGCCTTGCTCGTCAGTCACCGCGAGGCCGATCGCGACACCGGAAGACTGATGCGCGGGACCACCGAATCCGTGCGCGGCGACTTCACGCTCACTTCGGACAAATCGGCCATGCAGGTCGACGTCGTTCATGCCTTTCTGAAACGATCCTACTGGGCCGCCAATCGGACTCGCGAGACCGTCGTCAAGAGCATCAACAACGCTTTGTCCTTCGGCGTGTTTACCCAAGGCCGACAAGTGGCTTTTGCCCGCGTGGTCACCGACTATTGCACGTTTGCCTACCTGTGCGATGTCTTTGTGGACGAAGACTTTCGAGGCCAAGGACTCTCGAAGTGGATGATGGAAAGCATTCTAGGAGATCCGCGCCTTCAAAGCTTACGCCGTTTTGTCCTAGCCACTCAAGATGCGCACTCACTCTACACGCGCTACGGTTTTCAACCGCTTTCGGAGGAAGAGTCCAGGCGGTTTATGGGGATTCGGAACGACGCGGTCTGAGAATTACGCACGTGAGTAATCGCTGAGCTAACACAACTCCGGCGCCGGAGTTAACTGTCGGTATTTGAGAGCGCCACTCGAATGGGCCGCCGTGGCCTTCTGGTGCCAGTTTTTGGCACTTATTTTGCCGTTCGCTAAACTTTATCAACTAACGAATAGCTGGTACTTCGACCACCACCCGCGTCGCGAGCCAAGATTTTTCGATTCAGAAGATCCGCAATGTCTCGCGATGCGGTGTCCTGCGAACAATCGGCAATGGTGGCCCATTTAGTTGACGTTAGTTTTCCAACGAAACCGTCAAAGAGGCGGTTCAAAACCTTTCTTTGTCTTTCATTGAATGCCTCTCCATCATGGGCCTCCCAAAAATGGGTTTTTCGAAGAACCGAAGCTAGAACCGTTTCCGCACCCGTAAAGGCACGTCCCAGACAGGCTAAGAACCAATCCAACCATTCGGTAATGTCTAGATTCCCCCGTTGCGTGGATTCCAGAACGTCGTAGTATGCGTTTCTTTCGGAGTTGATTTGGGCCGACATGCTGTAGAAGCGCTGAGCGCTCTCTTCGGATTGAGCCAACGCCATATCACCAATCGCCCGTGAAATTCTCCCGTTGCCGTCATCAAAGGGATGGATGGTCACAAACCAAAGGTGGGCGATGGCCGCTTTCAAAACCGGGTCCACTGAGCCCTTCGCGTTAAACCATGCCAAAAATACTTTTACTTCTTGATTTAAGCGTTCCGCGGCCGGAGCTTCAAAGTGAACATTTGTCTTTCCCATGACTCCGGAAACCACCTGCATGGGGCCTGCTTTATCGTCCCTCCATTTTCCAACCCGAATCTTGGACAACCCGGCTCGACCCGTTGGGAAGAGCGCAGAATGCCAACCGCAAACACGCTTGGCGGTAAGCGTTTTGTTGAAGTGCTGGGTTGCATCGAGCATCATTTCGACGACACCCTCCACATTTTGATCGGAACGGGCAAGCGCACCAATATCCATCCCCAAACGCTTCGCTAGTGACGAGCGAACCTGCTGTCGGTCAAGTTTTTCACCCTCGATTTCATTGGACTTGAGGATTTCCTCCGTGAGATTCAGCAGAAGGGCCTCGGAACGGAGCCGAAACCCTAGGCCCTCCATTCGTCCGATCAAACGCCCTTGACGGTGCCGAACCAGCGCCAACGTTTCGGCTATTTTTTTTTCATTCCATCGAAATTCGGGCCAGGTCGACAGCTCGTGGATGTACTTTCTATTCTCCGCAATCATGCGGATATTATCTCAATTAAACTCCGCAAAAACAACCCTATTCTCCGCTGTCTTGCGGAGAATAGATCCGGGGCGGTAAATAAATAGATATATTCCAATAACTTGTAATTAAGGCGGCGGGTACGGAAGGCAGTTGAAGCAAAACCCGTAGGCCTTGGCTTTGTTGGTTTTCGTATCGAAGCCGATGATTCGATATAGGTCGGGGTCGGGCCGGGAATGCGGATGAGACCTTTGCGGTTTCATTAAAAAGTGTAGGAGCGTCGTCCCATCCGGGGCGAGCCGAATGCCCGTGGGAGGCGAATCCCAAAACGGGGCAAAGACGGTGGTCGTGGTCCCGCTCAAAGTATCGGTGCGATGCATGGAATAGTTCCCATCGCCGGTCGGACGGTAGTAGTAGAGCGCGTTTTGATCCCGGATGTAAGTCTGAGTGTGCCCCACCGTATAGATGTCGGCCAATCCTCCGGGACTGAGTCGGTCTTCTTCGATCTCTAAGAGTTTCGTCTTGGTCGAAGCATCCAGCGGGGAAGAAAACAGGCGGGCGAAATCTTTATCATTCGTCTGCTCGCTCTCCCAAAAGGCAATACGTTTCCCATCCGCGCTAAACATGGGTGGCCGCTCCGAGTAGTGGGTCGGGGTCGAAAGTACGGCCGTCTTGCCCGCGAGTGAAATGGAAAGCGTGCCCGGCGCGATCGTCGTTTCGTCCCACGCGCTGGTTTTAAGGAAAACAAACTCACTTCCGGGAGAAAAAATGAGCGGGTGTTGCATCCAAACGTTCGCCGGGAAATCGTAGAGTTTCCGCGCGTTCAATCCGTTGGTATCGATCGCCTCCAGAGACCGAGGGGGGCCGGCGGGCGCAACAAAAGTGTAAACAACCGACGCGCCGTCGGGCGTGAGTCCGTGGACAAATCCCCCCTTAAGATCGAGTTCCACCGTGCTCGCGGTCGCAAAATCATGGACCCAATACGCAGGATCGCCCGCCGGGGGCTCCGTCTGAAAAACTAGGTTTTTCGCCGATACAAAAATCCCGCCGCTCCAAGCCGCGTGCTTGGCCAATACCTTGCGCGTCCTGGTGGCGGTATCGATCGCAAGGACATCCGATTGGGCGTTGTCGATACCAAAAAGCGTTTTTCCATCGGGAGAAAAGACCGCGTCACGCAGCACCATTCCCAGCGCCACCGGCTTTTGGGTGACGACATCAAACAAAAGGCTTTCTTTATCGTCGTAAAAGAAAAGGTACCTAGAATCGGGGCTGAATTTTCCAATCTTCGTATAGATGGCGGAGGTGAGCTTTGCCGGCGCGACTTTCGATTGGGCGTCAAACACCTGCCGTCCAAAGGCTACGACCCAACGGCAATCGGGCGAGCGAACCAACGGATCATGGCTCGTCGGACCGGCGTCCTTTCCGATCACCGTCGGTTTGGAACCGGTAGCCAGATCGATCATCGCCAAATGCTGGGTGAGGGAAGGCACGCCGTTCTCGCCCATATCGAGGTAGAAGTGTTTATCGCAATCCCCCGCCCACGCTGAAGCGGTGAGCAACAGACCTAGTAGAGCGAAGCTGTGTTGAAGTTTTCCCATTTGGCCCCCATCGCTAACTTATACCGACGTACAAAAATAGAAGTCAACGAACGCAAATGCCGCGCTGGGCAAGGCTTGCCATTGGGTCCGGGCTGGCATAGCTCAAACCAGGAGGTTCTTATGCGTTCATCGACACTTTGGTTACTGGGCCTTTTGGCGGCGCCGGTTTTTGCTGACCCGCTGACGATTCAAATCACCCACGAAAACTTGGAGGGCGTCAGGCGTGCGCTCGACGCGCAGACAGCCCACATCAGTCCCCCCGTCTTCATTCCGGATGTTTACGTGATCGACTACGTGGATGAAGCCAGAAACAAACAAAGTGTCGCGATTCGGATCAATATGCTTGGCGGCATCTCCCAAGAAAGGGTGAAACGCTTTCTTTCTACCCTGAGCGATATCAAAACCAACGTGGTGAAACCGGTCACGCGTCTGTCCGGCGCCAAGGAATCGATTTGCGCCCGGACTTACCTCACCGTTGTCTTGCCGGGATCGCGAAAGGTTAGGCTGGCGGACGGCGTCTTCCCCGAGGCGCCCTCGGACATGATCGTCATGGGTGAGAAAGCGCACCCGTGTCCAAACTAGAATCTTAAGCAAATCTATATGCTTAACTTTCTGGCTCGCGCGAGAGCGGTCGGCTTGTGCGTTTAGTGATTCTAAAATCTCGGCGGCTTTCTTAACGAAATAGGTTTTGTGCCGACTCCCGGCGTCAGCGATGCTCCCGATTAGAAGGGGGCAGAAATGAAGAACCACTGCATAAGACTGTTTTTGTTGGGAATCGCCGTTTCGTCTTCGCTTTTCGCGAATGGCGATGAGGCGAAGTTTAGTATTCCGAAGGCCGTCGTAGAGTTGCCGGGATTTATCGTTCGATCGCGAAGTGACTTAAACCTGCCTCACTTTGTTTCGAACCCCGATGGCGCGCCGCTGACGTACCGGATTCGCACTCCACTCCCGTTCGCGCATTTGCACGGTGGTCTTCGGCTCCGGTTGATGCCCCTGCCGGGCGACGAAGGCGATCATACGATCGAGGTGGAAGTCTCGAGCGCTTCGCAATTTGAAATGGTGAAGTTCCACTTTCCCGTCAAAGGCGAAGCGTTCAAATGGAAGGCCGGAGACAAATGGTTGCCCACGGCCGTGGTCGGGAAACCGTTTGGTTTTTTGCTCGACGCCTTCACGGAAGGGGAGTTCCTACGCATTCACTTGAGCAAAGGGCCGCGGTGGTTAGACGTAGTGACCCTGCCCGGAAGAAAACCCGGAACTTTTGGCCATGCTTTGAGAGGCACTCCGAGCACCGATGAAAGCGGCCCTTTTTCCATCACTTTAGAACTGGAAAGCCAGGATGGCTCAAGAACGAATGAAACAGTTTACGGGAACGTGGTGCATGCCTTTCCGGACGATGCGAAAATCCGAATTCCCGGTGCGCAGGTACGCACGCCTTACTCCGTCGACTTAAAAAACAAAGTGGCGGTGCCCGTTTGTTCGGCGTTTGAGTGGGAATTCACCGGACTACCGGCCTGGCTTCGGGTGAAAGGCCTTGCCGCCCGAACCATTCGGGGCTTGGGTTTGCCGCCCGTATTAGAGGGAACCCCCCAAGTTTGGGATGCGGGCACTTCGCACTTCCAGTTCGCGCTGAATTGCGCCGGAAACAAGGATCGATCCAAGACGGAAATCGAAATCACGGTCCGTCGATAAATGCCGCAAAGCCCGAGGGGGATAAACCTCCTCGGGCGCCTTCCCACGTACGCCGTCCGGTTGGATTTCCACGGGAAGGTGCTGCGCGTGGCATAGCCCGGTCTCTCCTATTCCTTCAGCGCCCACCCTCGGATAGCAAATGCACGTCGGACCTCGGGGAGTTGCGATTCTTTGACAACCAGGTAGTCCGTTTTCCACGAAGCCATGGGCAAGATGGAAATATGATGCGCCGCGAGTTGGCTCGTAATATTCGCCAGCACCCCCACCTGGTCGAAGTCCCACTCTCCGCGCAGCTTGATCCGCTTCCAACCATCCGAACGATTGGTGGGTGTTCCGAGTGCTTCGCTGACTTGGGCGGTGGGAAGAATCACACTCAACTCGTCGGCGGTATGCACAATGTCCCAACCGCGTCGACTGCTGCCGATGAAGTGATCGGAAGCAAACTGTAAGACGGTTATTTCGTCCGCCAGCAGTTCCAAGGAATAGTCCCGTGCCGCCCCCACACTCGTGGGTTTGCAGGTACAAGACAGCGTCAAGAGTTCCGATGGATCTTGGGTGGCATTGTAGGTTTCGATGGCCGCCAGTAATTTGGCCTGACACTTCGGACAGCTCGATGCCAGCCGACCCGCCGAGAGCTGTTCATCGCTCATTCCCACAAAGATCCCGATCACATTCGGGTTGTTTCGGATCTGCGGATGGAAGTGGGTCCGTTGTACGACCTCCAGTACGCTCCACAGATTGACCGGAGTGTACTGTCCGGCGAGGAAATGTTTTTCGAGTTCAGTCCCATGCGTCACAAAGACCGGCTCGAAGGCAATTCGGGTGGGCACGTTGGCCTTCGTGGCCAAGTTCGCGACGTCCACCGCACTCTGCACGGCGTCTTCAATCGCTTCCCGCTCGCTCAAAGTTTGGGGCTTTACGAGTAGGTAGGTTTGGAAAGTCACATTTTGATTTCGAAAATCCCCGACCGTTTCCATCGCGAGCTGGAGTTCCTCCCAGCTCAAGTCCTTCTTGATCACGGAGTTGCGGATGCTTTCATTGGAACTCTCTACCCCGATCGAGACTTCCAGCGAGATGCCTTTTCTCAACCAACCACGAATTTTTGCGATGCTTTCTCTTTTGATAAAAGGCGCTCGTGATTCGATGACCACTTTTCTTAACTCTTCGATTCCCGACAGAACTTCCATAGATGCCTCCCAAAATGTTTCGGGCACTTCGCCGCGATTCAAAAAATTACCCAGGGTCAGAAGATCCACTTGATGGATCGCGCGACCCGACTGGCGCTGTTTTTCCACCTCTCGATGGAGCTGCGCAAGCAAATCGGTGTGGGTCACGCGGTAATCCCGCGGGTTGATCGAGTGCTGCTTGAAGTTGCACATCGTGCATCCCGTCTCGCCCTTGTCGAAATAGCACCCATTGGTGCGCAGCACGAGCATCAACCGATTTCCCCGGAAACCCGAGATATCCACGCTCGTGAGCTCCACACAGGCCGCCGTGCGGGCCAGCTCCTCCGCGCACGAGAGAATTGGGAGATCGTTCGCCTGAACTACCCCCGCCAGTGCCACCCAGCCAGAAACGAATAAACGCAGTGACTTCATGCGCGAGGTATTAGCCAATCCGGCAAATATAAATCCAATTAATACTATTGATACAATATTAGAAAATATGATATGTGGCCGGCGAGATGTTGAACTACCAGAACTTAGAAACGCTCGCGGTAGTTCTGCGAGAAGGCAGCTTTCAAAAAGCCGCGCAGGCGCTACGGGTCACCCAATCGGCCGTATCGCAACGCATCCGCGTGCTGGAAGACGAATTTGGCCAGCCTTTGGTCGTGCGAACGGTCCCGCCGAAACCTACGCCCGCCGGGCAGCAGCTGCTTTCGCACTACGACCAGATTTTGGCTTTAGAACAGGGGTTGATGGCGCGCTCGCAGACCGATTTGCGACGCCGCGAAACCATCCTGCTCAACCTCGCCGTCAATACGGAGTCGTTGGCCACCTGGTTTATCGACGCACTGGCCCCCATCTTGAAACAAGGCGATGCGCGGGTGGCGATCAAAACGGCGGATCAAGCGGAGACGGCGGAGCTGCTGAAAGAGGGACAGGTCCTCGGCAGTGTTTCCGATCGGCCCACCGCACCCCCCGGGTGCACCTCGAAGAAGCTCGGGGCAATGCTCTACCGGTGCGTCTGTTCGCCCGGTTTCCAAAAGGCTAATTTCACCAGCGGGCTAAGCAACCCCAATCTCCAACAAGCGCCGGCCGCGATTTTTGACGAGACGGACAAGCTCCACGAACAGTTTCTGCGCACGACCGCTTTCAAATCGGTGGGGACGCTTCCTTACACCTACGTCCCCTCGCCGGAGGGTTTGGTAAAGTTTGCGTTAGACGGTCTGGCCTACTCGGTCCTTCCCGCGGTGCTCGTGGATCCACACATCAAGGCGGGTCGACTCATCGACCTCTTCCCGGACCACACTTACAAGCTGAAACTCTATTGGCACGTCGTGGATAGCCGAGTGCCCATCCTTGAGCAGCTGACGGCGCAAATTCTAAAGTACGCAGGCAAATCCCTCAGTCAGTAACTCGACGACATTGCCCGGGCAATGTCGAATTGCTAAAAGAACGAAATGAAAAGGCTAAGAAGGAAGGTCGCGGAGCATCTCCAGGGAGCGAATAAAACCTATTCCCAGCACCTGGTGGGTGCGACCAAGACCGGGATGGAGTGCCTGTTCGCCGGAGCGGCGGCGATCATTCACGGGATGTTTCCCGTGCTGTTTGAAAAGACGGCAAGCGATATGATCCGTAAGATTTACCAGCGACAAAACCCGACGCGCTAGCTTGTGGGGCAAACCCCTTCACTCCGGCGCCGGAGTGAAGCGGTACCAAATTCCTTTGCAGGCGTCGCGCTACGCTCTAGACTTTCTCCCGAGGGAAAAATGAACGTCTTGTTGTGGGTCTTGCAGGGACTGCTAGCGGTACATACGGCCATCGGGGCGGTGTGGAAGTTTTCGCATTCTGCGCCCGAAACCATGCCGTCGCTGGCGGCCATTCCAAGCTGGGTTTGGCTGGCGATGAGTGGGATGGAATTGGTTTGCAGCTTACTGCTTATTCTTCCCGCGTTTAGTGCCGCGCTGGCGCTTTTGGCCCCGATTGGGGCGGCGGTGATCGCGTTCGAAATGTTGGTGTTTTGTGCGTTGCACCTTTATGCCGGAGAAGGCGCGAACTTTGGCCCCATGATCTACTGGATGAGCGTTGCCGCGGTCGGCGTTTTTATCGCGTATTTCCGGTGTCCGTTTCTAAAGTAGCGGGTTTGCCCTCCCTTTTTTCCGCCCTTGTCGGTTGACGCCCCGCCGTGTACCTCTGAAATGTCAATGGGGGTACCGTGCTGGGATTGAATTCGGACTTTGCCTTTGATCCCGTGCGTCTGCGACGCGCGCGCCTGGAGAAAGTTCAGGCGCAGATGGCCGCGCGCCAAATTGGGGCCTTGGTGCTCACCAACCCCGTCAATATTCGCTACTGCACCGATATCTCCGTGATGCCCATTTGGACGGCCATTAACCTGGCCCGCTACGCCGTGGTTCCGGTCCAAGGCGATCCCGTCATTTTTGAGTATGGCAAAGCGCTCTTCCGCGCGCGGGCCCTTTGGCCGCGTTCACGAGCCATCCGTTCTTGGCAAACCCGGTTTAGCGCGCCCCATATGGAAGATGCGTCTCGTGCCTTTGCGCGCGAGATCAAGGGGCTGATGCAGGAATGGGGAGTGGAGGGCAGCAAGCTGGCGACCGACGTTTTGGATTGCTACGGCTTCCAGGCGCTCCAAGCGGAAGGAATGGTTTTTGTCGACGCCGACGAACCGCTCGGCGGGGCTCATAAAGTCAAGACGCCCGACGAACTGGCCGCGATCAAAAAGTCGTGCGCGGTCGCCGAGGCGGCGCTCTACGAATTTGAAAAAGCCATTCGTCCGGGAATGACCGAAAATGCTTTGCTCGGAACCTTTTGGGGAAAGATGCAAGCACTCGGAGGCGAACATTGCAGCACGCGTTTGATCGTCGCGGGCGACCGCACCAACCCCTGGTTTTACGAAGCGACCGATAACCCGGTACGTCCCGGAGATTTGGTGGGCATCGATACCGACATGGTTGGACCCGGCGGTTATCTCTGCGATATTTCGCGCACCTTCTTATGTGGCGACAAGCCCAACGCCGATCAAATCGAAGCGTACCGTGTGGCCCACGATTTCATTCAAGGCACGATCGATCTTTGTCGACCGGGTGTGAGCTACCGCGAGATCTTGGAAAAAGCGCCGAAGTACCCTCGGGAATACGAAGCCCAGGGCTACTCCTGCATGATCCATGGCTACGTCATGGATGATGAGCAGACGTTTTTCCCCTTCCACGAAGATTTGGACAAAGAACTGTCGGACGAAGGCATCCTC
>CAZFMF010000049.1:0-22909 GCA_964519985.1 uncultured Pseudobdellovibrionaceae bacterium
ACTTCCTTCGGTTGGTTCAAAACCGCGGTGGTAGAAAAGCTAGGCTCCGGGGTGGTGGACGATCCGAATGATATTTCGATGCTGGTTTTCGATAACGACGTCGCCGATCCCGCGCGAGGTCGAGTGGTGGCGATCGGAGCGCAGCCAAAAAAGGGCGATGAGATTCGCATCATCGGTTTTGGCTGCAACAATATCGATGAACGGACCGGCGCGGGTATCAAACGCACCGGCACGAATCGCGTGCACGAGATCACCGACTACCTTGAGCTCTTGACCACCCCCAGCGAAACCGTGGCGGCGGCGCACCGGATTTTAGGGCCGGAGAACCAGGCCGCGTCGTGCTTCGGTGACTCCGGCGGACCGATGCTCCAGATTCAAGACGGCACGTGGAAGATTACCGGCGTGACCCATGCGGGTGGGCGATCGAGTGCGATGATTCGCTCGCAGTACATCAACCTCAATCGCAGCGACAATCTAGCTTTTTTGAAGGAAGTCGACCGCGATTACAGCTTGCAGCTTTTCAACGGCTGCTGGACGTACGCCGATGCCGAGGCTTGCCTGCCCTCCAGCGCGGGCTTCCGAATCTTTGCCTTTATCGGAAATCTGTTCCTGAAGCTTCTAAGCTGGTTCTGGTAGTACCTACGACCGGCAGCGTGAACCGGAACGTACTGCCTTTTCCGGGTTCTGACTTTGCCCAAATACGGCCGCCGTGGCGCTCTACGATTTTCTTGCACACCGCCAGTCCCACTCCCGATCCCGGATACTCACCGGTACCGTGCAGACGCTTGAAAATGCCAAAGATGATTTCTGCGTTTTCCATCTTGAAGCCGATCCCATTGTCTTCGACCCAGAACGAAACCATCCCTTCGCTCTCGGTGGCTCCAATATGAATGTGGGGCGCGATCGCCCCCCGAAATTTGATCGCGTTGGTAATCAAGTTCTGGAAGACTTGGCCCAGTAGCGATTCGTCGCCATAAACCATCGGAAGCCGATCCGCGGTAACGACGGCTCCATTTTCCTCGATAAGCAAGCGCAGACCGGAGAGCACATCTTTCAAAAGGTGATCGCAATCTACCGGACCAAAATCCGCACTGCCTTCTAGCCGTGAATAGCGAAGGAGATCTTGAATCAAGGTCTGCATGCGCTTGGCGCCCTGGGCAGCCTGATCGAGATAATCGAGAGAGCTGGAATCCAAGGAAGATTGTTCTTTGTAACGCCGCGATACCAATGCCATATAATTCGTCACCATGCGCAGCGGCTCCTGTAAGTCGTGCGAGGCCGTATTTGCGAACTGCTCTAGTTCCCGATTCGACGCGGCCAGATCCGAAACGAGCTTTTTTAATTTCACCTCAGAGCGTTTGCGTTCACTGATTTCTACCACCACAATCCCCACCCCGATCACCCGCGAAGCCAAACGCACCGGATAGTAGCAAGCCAGCCAATAGCGGGTCTCACCCGGTTTGGCGGGAGTGTGTCCGGCAATCTCCATGTTGACGACCGGCATTCCGCTCTCGAGCACACTTTGATAAGTGGGAACCACGCGATCCGCGAGGTCGGGTATTAGATCCTTCATTCGTTTCCCGATATGATCCCGCGCCGGAATGCCGTTGATCGCAGCGAGGGTTTCGTTGATTCGGACATAGCGCAAATCGGTGTCAATGAATCCCAAGCCGACCGGGGCGGTCTCGAGCAATGTGTCTAGTAAAGCGGCCGATTCTTGCGCCGCCTGGCTGGTGCGACGGATTTGGCGCACGGCGGAGGCTAATATCTGACCCGTAATGGTAGTGATCGCGATAAAAACTTGGAGGGCCAGAAGCGATTGATCCTGCGTTCGTCCAATGAATGGACCGAAACCGTTGATCGTTCCCGAGATGGCCACGACGGAAAGAATTCCGGAGGCGACGGATACCCCCACCTGATCAAAACGCAACGCCGCCCAAACCAGAAACGAAAGCACGAGGTAAGGAAGCGGATAGTTGGGCGGCAACGGTTGCATCCAACCGACCCCGCCGAAGATCATTTCCGAGGCCGCAATAAAAAGCGTGACCAAGGCAAAGGCCTCGACGGCGTGTTTGCGGCGCCAGCGTCGGTGCAAAGCCTGTCCCGTCGAAAGTAAGAACGGCGTCACGACCACCGCGCCCGCCCAATCGCCCAGCCACCAAGTCGACCAGAGCAGTCCGAGACGCGACCCCACCGAAGGGTCCACTAACCAAAGGGAAAGCAACCCAACCGTGGCGCTGATGATGCTACTGAGCGTCGCGACAATCGCAGCGAAGGAAACAACTTCGGCCGGTTTCTCAAAGTGGAGATGCGGGCCGATGAAACGCCGATAGAGCCACGCTCCTAGCAAGGCTTCGAGCGTGTTGCCAATCGCAATGCCCATGACCGAAGCGTCGGCGGCACCGGTAAATAATGAGTTGGCCGCAAATGCGCCCAAAAAAACTCCGGGCCAAACACTTCGACCCAAAAGCAAAAGAGCGGCCAGTGAGAGTCCGGTCGGTGGCCAAACCGGGGAGATGCTGCCGTGAGTGAAGGCGAGCGAAAGCCCGATACGGGCCGCGATGAGATACGCGATCGCCACGCCGGCAATGTAGAAGGCATTTCTCATTTGTCCCTAAACTAGTTCAGCTGCAATTAGAATCAATGCAAAGCGTTACGAAGGCGCCAAAAAGCAAATGCCGAGCTGAACCTTACAGCCTGGCACAGCTGATGCACTTTCTCCCGACATCCATAGGGAGGAACGAATGAATGATTTTGAACTGAATCTCGAAGAAATCAAGAAGCGGGCGCGCCAGAACATTGAAAATGGTGCGGTCACGTCGACTTACGGGGCCAACCGCGAAACCGCTTTGAAGCTTTTGAACGATGCCCTGGCCACCGAAATCGTCTGCGTGATGCGATATACGCTGCACTATCGCATGGCCGAAGGGTTGAATTCCGAATCAGTTGCGGCGGAATTTAAGGAACATGCGGCGGATGAACAAAAGCACGCCGACATGATTGCGGCGCGCATCACGCAACTCAATGGCGAACCCAACTATAATCCGGAAGGCCTGCTGGAACGTTCGGCCACCGAGTACATTCGTTGTGAAGAGCTCGAGGAAATGTTGAAAGAGAATTTGATCGCCGAGCGCGTCGCTATCGACATCTACAATGAATTGATCCGGTACTTCGGCGAAAAAGATCCAACCACGCGTCGGATGCTCGAACATATTTTGCGCGAGGAAGAAGAACACGCCGAGGATCTTCGAGATCTCCTGCCCAAGCGGCAGCAAACGCCCGGATTTCGCGCCGAACCGGCTCGACTTTCGGCGTTATAAGTCGCGGTACTTGATTTCGCCGAGATAGTCCTTCTTTCCAACATCAACGCCATTGCTCCGCAAGATGGAGTACGCGGTCGTGAGGTGGAAATAGAAGTTGGGAATCGCGTGTTGCATCGCGTACTCATCGCCCGGAAGGTATTTGCCTTCTTTGCGTGGGTTGAGTGTCCTACGCGTCTGCCAACCTTCGAAGTCCCTGGGTTGTAGCGCATCCAGAAAAGCGATCGTCTTGCGGATACGTTCTTGCAGCTCGGGGACGGCCGTCTCCCGATCCTCGTGGCGAGGGATATCCTTTCCCGTTAATCGGGCCGCGAAGGCTTTCGCCGTATCGCAGGTCAGCTGCACTTGGCGGGTGAGCGCGAATTGGTCGGCGATAAGACGCGCATTCAGCAAATTTGCCGGCTCACATTTCTTCAACTCGGAGAAGGCTTGGGCCTTGTCCAACAAGGCCGATAAGTTATTGAGCATCTTTGAAAACTGGGAAAGGTATTCGTAGGCCACGGAGTTCTCCTCTACCGGGACGCTAGCACCCAAATCGGGCCGGGGCTAGCTTGCCCATGTTTTTTGAAAACGCGGAATGAAATACATCCTTACGCCCGCCAAACGGATAATGCGATGGGTCATCCAGGGTTTATCGACGAGTATGGTAAACTAAAATCTGTTCAGTAACGCCAAGGGGGACTAATGACGAGAAGCCCTGACGTTGTAAAACTGGTTGGAATTTTTCTTGCCTCGATGGCCCTGGCCATACTGATGGGTCTCGCCCTGTAGCATTTCAAACCGGACCCATCCTTATTCCGCGATTCCTTTACAGAGCCCTCCCCACGGCGCTATCAGCGAGGGGGTGAACGACTTGTCGACATCGCGCGAACGCCTTCTAGGCTACACGTTCGCGCTTATCGCCATCATCGTTCCCCTTCCGTTAGTGATGCTGCGCTTCGAGTTTCCGCAGACCACCGTTCTGTTCCATGATCCGCTTTTGCACTCCGTCTTAGAAACACTGAACTGTTTTTTGGCCCTATCGCTGGGCGGGCTGCTCTATGTGCTGCAGCAGCGCTTGCAGTGGAGCACCAAATTTCTTTGGATCGCCTGCTCGATGTTGAGTATGGGTGTGTTGATGGGCATTCACGCCGTGGTTTCCCGCGATGACAATTCTTTGGCGATGCTGGAGACCACTTACAATTTCATGGGTGGACTCTGGGCGGCCGGGTGCTGGTTTCCCAGAGCGTGGCTCATGCGGCCCGCGGGCCGGCGCTTACTAATAGTAGGCTCCGTAACTTCGGCGCTGATCGTTGGCTTCGCGCTATTAAACTGGCCGCAGGCGTTGCCGGCGTTTGCCGAAGAAGGAGGACGCTATACGCAATTCGACTCCTGGGCCAGTGCGGTAGCGGGGTTGCTCTTTCTGAGCGCGGCCATCCGTTGTGCGATCGATTACCGCCACTCGCGTCGTATCAAGGACCTCTACATCATGGACTTTCTACTGCTATCGGGGGCCGCCAGCACATTCACGGGAAATTTTCTTTTTGTTTGGGGACCGATTTGGTGGTCGTGGCATGTCCTACAGCTCGTCGGGTTTTTGAGCGTGCTCGCCCTTTTTGTCTACATCGCCGTCTGCTTCGAAAGCGACTTGAGCTCGAGCGAGAACCGGTTTCGAAAACTCTGCGACGAATTGGATTACACCAATCGCGACCTACGCCAGTTTACCGCTTTTGCCTCCCACGACCTGAAGGAGCCCGTGCGCACCATCCATTCCTTCCTCACTCTTTTGGAGCGGCGTTACGGCAATCGTCTCGAGAAAGAAGGTATTGAGTTTCTGAACCATGCCAAGAACGGAGCCCATCGCCTCTCGGAGATGATCGACGGATTTTTGCAGTACGCCCGCGTCGACTGCCCTTCGGAAACGTATTCCCAGGTGCCGCTGGACGCCGTTTTTCAAGGCGTGCGGGATAACCTGAGGTTACTCATTACCGAATCGGGTGCCGAGATCACTTCCGATGGGCTGCCCACCCTCGTGGCGGATCGCGCCCAACTCGCGGATCTGTTTCAAAATCTGATCGTGAACGCCATTCGCTACCGGGATCCTAACCGCATCCCGCGCCTCCATATCTCGGCGACAAACACTCGCGGAACATGGACCCTTTCATTTACTGATAATGGAATAGGAATCGATAAGAGTTTTCAGCAAGCGATTTTCGAACCGCTGAAACGCTTGCACGGAAGTGAAGTGGAAGGCACGGGACTGGGACTCGCCATCTGCAAAAAGATCGTGGAACGTCACAGCGGCGAGCTCACGGTGACCTCACAGGTCGGTGTCGGCACGACTTTTTTCATCTCTTTCCCGCCTTTGCCCGCCCGAAACAAGGAAGAACGCATCGCGCGGACCCAAGCGATCGCCCGCGCGATTCGCAAAGGGTGATCGAGCTCCTAGGCCTCGGGGCCCCGGTCGCGTGCGGAAGGCGGAACCCAATTCCGGCAAAGTATGCCCCTTTTCGTCACCGCCGCCCGGGGGTTAGGCAGGCGGGGGTGCGAGGGGGATTTGGCCGGGATTCTGCACTGGGTAGGGACGAGAGATGATAGGGGGATAAAATGGTTTCCAAAAACTTTTTGATTTTAGCATTGGTCATTTTGCTAGCGGCTTGTGGGCAGGAAGTTCCCGTTGCCCCGGCAGCGCCGACCCCGCCTATCGCGCAACAACCCCCCGCCCAACCGACCGGCAACCCGAACGGTGGCGGATACGATTACGACTATGGTTACGGCGGCGGCTACGGCTACGGAAATGCCAATGACTGGGGTTACGGCTGGGATGCCGGTGGTTACGGCAATGGTTGGGGTTACGGCGATTACAACGGGGGCACCGTCAACTGGGGCGGGCCTTATGGCGGCGGCACCGTGACTTGGGGCTACTAGTCGAAATCATTGAAGCGCTGAAGCTGCCACTGCGGCCACGTCAGCGTTCCATCCGTTAGGTGTTTTTCCAATTCGATCCGGCGGCCAAGTAATTCCGCAATGCCAAGCGCGCGTCCGCCGGCGCGCTCCGCTTCCACCCTCGAGCCGGCGCCTTGCGCGACCGCCTGCACCTGACAACAGATCAAGAACAGTTCTAATGACTTTTCACCCGACTGCCCCGCGAACAATCGCTCGGCCTCCAAAACCGAAGCCAGCGCCTCGGCTTTCTTTCCATTCTCAAACTGATAATCGCCTAGAGCACTGAGCAAAAGGGCCCGCACTCCGTCCGCTACGGTGGGCAGCTTGCGCAATGCCGCCACCGCGTCTAGCTGGCAAACGAGGGCATTGCGGACCGCACCTTCCCAGCGCAAAAAGCCCGCACGATGGTGTTGTAGCTGTGCGCAGAACCGCCACTCCCCATTGCGCCGCGCCAGCATCGCAATTTCATCAAGATGAGGTTCCAGAAGCTTGGCGTTCTGGCGCATCGCCACCGGCGGCCAATCGAAAAACCTCAGAAAAAAACCGACGGTCTTGGCCACCAGGGCCACCTGTTGGCGCGCATCCGCATAAGCGCCCACGGCTTCAAGGACCGACGTCAGTGCCGGCCCTTGCGTCAGCGCCGCGCCCCAGACCGAGTGGCCTTCATCGAATACCACTACCCCGGCGGTACCCAATTCGCGCAGGGTTTCCTCCACACCGTCGGCACCGAGCTGTCCGACCAAAGGAGACGCCGGAAAGGGATGGGGAGAAAGCAGGGAAAGTTCGACCAGGATTTCTTTCACCGGTTCGGTGATCTTCATCGGGGGGAGATTACCCGATGGAAGGAATTCTTCAATCTTGGTCGACCGGTTCAACTTCGCCCATTAAGTCGAGGCCCACGTAACGAATAATCGGGTTAAGGGCGCCATTACCCACAATCAAGGCGCGGACCAGAACGTCGGTACGGGCATCGGCCGGAATCTCGTTGTAGGGGCTTTTCGCGGTGATATTCGCGGAAGACGAGGCCGCAAAATTCGGAACGAGCGTTAACCAGTTGCTGCCGTCATCCAACGAATACTCGATTCGGCAATTGATGACCGTGGAAGTGAGAGTGGAAACGAACTGGCCCCGAACTTGCTGGAAGTCGGTCATGTCGAGGTACATTCGGCTTACATTGTTCGTCAGTTCGGTGCCACCCACCGGCGCCGCGGTCATCGTGACGCCGGTGTTATCGCCGAACATGCGTACGTTAAGATACGTAGGGTAGAGCGGATCCGGTAACGCTAGGGGCACCCCCGAAAGCGACGGGTTGCCACACGCAGCGAGAAGCAACGGTAATGACAGCAATAGCTTTTTCATTCCATCCATCCTTTTAGAAGCGAAGCCGTATCTCGACCGGAACTGAAATGACCGGTTCCAACTCGGTCGCGTTGACCGTGCTGCGCGTGCCGGTGCCAAAGTATGTGCGGTAGTCCAGGTAGAAACGACCCCCGACGGCAATTGAAAGAGTGTCCCGCAATCCATAGTGCACCATTAAGCTGCTTTCCGTGGTCAAACCAAAACGGTAGCTACCCGTCGTCTCCACATCTTCGCGGAAGAAAATCGGCAGCATCAAAAACGTGGAAGCGTCGATTCCGAATCCGCCCGTTTCCCTTGCGCCTTCGTAGCTCACCCCGACTCGCAGGCCGTGGAAGAAAACGTCGGTGATCGGTGAAACGGGCAGGCCCGCCTGGCCGCTGCGCTTCTTGGCTTCGTAGCCCGCCCACAACCACCAAGATGAAGCGCCGGGCGCCATCGTTCCAAAGGCCAAGAAGCCGTATTGGATAATCGCCTGCATGGAGCTGATGCGAAAACTGGCGGGCGTAAAATCGGTGAAATCGGCAAACCGGTGGGTTCCCCATTGGAAGCTCACCGACAATTTTTGGGATTCGTTGATTTCTTTTTCGAAGATACCTTCCAGTTCATAGCCGGCCGCGCCGGGAAGGTTCGCATTCACCCCACTGCTCGTCAGGCGATAGTTGCGTTGGCTCCAACCACCCCGGAGGGAAAAGGTCAGTGCGCGGTCCTTCTGCGCCGTATTGAGATGCACGACGGGAAGCTCTTCACCCACCGGCGTTTTCGAAATAGGACTCACGATCGGAGAAGCGTAAGATTCCTGCGTAATCGTCTCTTCGGACCCCAGAATGTGTTCGGCCTTACCGGCGACGGCCGAGGAGGTGAGGAGCAGGCCGCCGAGAATAAGACCTATTCTCCGCATTTGCCGGTCTCCTTATCCTTGGGAATCCACAAGACCATTCCCTCGCGGATGCGATGCGGATCCCCAATCGAGTTCACGGCGAGGATGGAGGACCAGGCCTGTCGGTTTTGGAAGTAGCGCTGAGCGATACTTTCCAACGTTTCACCGCGTTGAACGAGATGCTCAACGCACGCGGGGATTGTACTGGCGGGATCCCGGGGGCCTTCGGTGTCCTCGCCTTTGGTCTCGTTAGCGGCTTCAGCGGGATTGATCGAATACGGATCCAGCGCGCCGGCGATCAGGGTGGCTTGCGCCAACGCGGTTTCCCCCAAGTGGTTCCAAAGTTCGGCCTGGGCCTTCACCGTCCAGGCGTTATGTCGCTCCAGCTGTGCCAATCGACCCAATACCTGACCCGCGAGGTCATAGCGGTCTTGTAGAATGCGCACCTTCGCCAGATGATATGTCGCCCCTAAGTGATTCGCCTGCACTCCAAGGATGCGGGTGAGATGCAGGACCGCTTCCTCATACTTCTTCTCCGCGATGAGGGCCTTGGCCAAACGCACGCGCGCTTCGTGGTTTTCGGGAGTTTTTTCCAGGATCCGCTTGCCCCATTCTTCCGCGTCGGAGTAGCGCTCCAGACCGAAGTAGGCTTGGGCGAGAAGATCAGCGTAGCGTAGGTCGATCGCTGCTTCTTGCGCTTTGAGAAGTGGCTCGACCTCCGCGCGGACGGTTTCGAAACTTTTTTCTTTGAGCGAGGCCAGCACCCGATGCATTCGCTCTTCGGTCAACGGTTTAGTGCGCTCCAAAATATGCCAATCGGTTTGAGCCAATTGCCACTTGCCGACTTTTTCGAGAATCTGGGCGCGCAGGCGTCGGATTTCCATGCTACCCGAATGAGATTGTATGTACTTTGAAAGCAGGGTGATCGCTTCTTCCCGCCGGTCGAGCGAATCGAGCGTGCGCGCCGTGAGCAGATGAATCGCCTCCGAATTCGGATCCAGCTTATTGAGCAGATTGACGTGCTCCACGATCCCTTGCAGTCGATTGAATTTTAGCTTGTTCTCTACCAGAGCGACGCGAAACGCCGACTGGAATGGCTTGGCTTTGGCCAACATCTCGAGCAAGGCGAGACCATCCTCGATCCGCCCAGTTTGGAGCTGCTTTTCAATCGCGAGAAAGATCCGGCCGGCTTCAAAATCAGAACACTCTAGTTTCGGCGCCAATTGATCGGGCGCCTGCAGGCAGGTGTATACATCCGCCGCCGCCGCAATGGTCGCCCCCGTGCTCAGAGCGCTCGCAATACCCAGCAGCATGTGAAACATCAGTTTCAACTGCGCCTCAGACTAGTAGGGTGAACTGCCAATTGGCTTATCGACCTCGCGCATTAAATCTTGAAGGGTTTCGTGCTAAGCGGGGGGAGTGGAACTTTCACCGGCGTCTGTGGCATAGTACCCGGCATGCCCATCCTCGTTAGCGCCAAGGACATTCGAAAAAGTTTTGGCGTTCGCCCTCTGTTCGAAGATGTGACTTTTGTCGTCGAAACCGGCGAACGGGTTGGCCTGATTGGCCCGAACGGCGCCGGCAAGTCGACCCTCCTACGCGTGCTGGCCGGTAAAAGCAGCGTCGATGCCGGGGATCTCTCATTTCAACGGGGTCTGAAGGTGGGTTTTCTCGAGCAGACGCCGGTCTTCGAACCAGGGGCCGTGGTGGAAACCGCGGTCAGTCTCGGCGGTGCCGAACCGGCGATCGTCGGCGAAGTCCTTTCTCGCCTGGAACTCACCGATCTCGCCGAAAAGCCGGTGAAAACCTTATCGGGCGGCTGGCGCAAACGCGTCGCCCTGGCCCGCGAGCTGGTAAAAGAACCCGAACTCCTTTTACTGGACGAGCCGACCAACCATCTCGATATTGAGAGTATCCTCTGGCTGGAAGGTTTTCTGGCCCGTTCCCCGTTTGCCACCGTCACCGTCACCCACGATCGCGTTTTCTTGAAACGGGTGACCAATCGCATCCTGGAGTTAGATCGTCGGAACCCTAAGGGACTGCTCAGCGTACGCGGTGACTACGAGGAGTACCTCAAACGCAAGACGGAGCTTTTAGAACAAACGGAAAAACGAGAAACGGTTTTAAAAAATACCTTGCGCCGGGAAACGGAGTGGCTCCGACAAGGCGCTAAAGCCCGTACCACCAAACAGCAAGCGCGCATTCAGGCCGCCGCCGTGTTGAAGGAGACGGTGGAGGAACTCCAGTACCGAAACCAACACCGGAGTGCAAAGCTCGACTTTCAATCCACGGACAAGAAACCCAAACGCCTCGTCGAAGGGCAAGGATTGTCGAAGCGCTACGGTGACCGCAAATTGTTTCACAATGTCGATATTTTTTTAGGGCCCGGTGACCGAGTCGGACTGTTGGGGAATAACGGCTGCGGAAAATCCACGCTAATCCGAGTGTTACTGGGTCTCGAAGAAGCCGATGCCGGAAAAGTCATCCGCTCGGAACACTTGAATCCGTCCTACTTCGAACAAAATCGCGAAACCCTCGATCCGAATCAAACGCTCCGCAAGACGCTTTGTCCCCATGGGGACGAAGTGAACTATCGCGGCCAGATGGTGCATATCAATGGTTACCTGGATCGTTTCCTATTTCGCAAAGAGCAAGCGGACATGCCGATCCGCAACCTTTCCGGCGGTGAGCAAAGCCGCGTGCTCATCGCCCGCCTCATGTTGAAGCATGCGAATCTATTGATTCTCGACGAACCAACGAACGATTTAGACGTCGAGACGCTCGATATTCTCCAAGATTGTCTCACGGATTTCGACGGCGCGATTTTGCTCGTGACTCACGATCGATACTTTTTAGATCAGGTGGCGACGCAAATCCTCGCGTTTGACGACGGGAGGGTGACCGCCTACGCCGATCTCCATCAGTGGCAAAACCGAATCAAAACTGCGCCCAAGATCGAAAAGAAGACGGAAAAGGAAGCCGTCCCCGACCGTAAGAAAAAAAAGCTGGGCTACAATGAAGCGCGCGAACTAGCCGGGATGGAAGCGCGCATTCACAAAACCGAGGGTGAGCTGAATGCCCTCCAACAGGCGAGTAGCCATCCCGATCACCAAAGCGATTCAAAAAAACTGGCGGAGCTTTTCCAAGCGCTCGCGGACAAGCAAGCCGAACTGGACGCCCTCTACGCGCGCTGGGCCGAACTCGAAGCCATGGCGTAGGGTTTGCAGCGATCTCCCCGTAACAAGGAGATAAAAATGGCACAACCAACGACAAAACAAACACAACCAGAAGAAAATCGCGAAGAATCCAATAAAAGTCGGCAGGAATTTCCGAGCAAGGGCGAAGGCCTTGAAAACCGGAAACCCTCGCTAGTCACACCTCGGCAGACGGCCTCTTCTCAAGGCATTGATGAAGACCGCGACCTCACCGACATCGAGAGCGATGTGGATGAAGACGATGCCGAAGGCAATCAGGTCGGAAATCTGAACAAGCCGTATGGCGAAACTCAACGGCGGATGGAGAATCCTGCCAAGGAGAGTAGCGTCTAAGGCCTCGAGCCCTCGGGAACAAACTGAGGGTGACCGAGAATTTGTTTTTCGAATGCCGACCGCTGCTCGTCGGCGAGATCGCCGGGGTATTTGGCATCGCTGCGACCCCAACGTCGCAGCCAAGTCTCGTCGAGCCATTTTAGGCCCGCGGTCGGCATCCGAAATTCTTCCGGTGTATTCGTTGCCACGGTGGTTTCCGCTTTCGGACCCGTTCCCACTCCCCGCCCAACAAACAGACCCGCCGAGAGCATGGCCGCGCGGACAGCCGTCGAAGCGGAGTAGGTGTATAGCTTGAATCCTTTGTCGCCTATCTGTCGCAGACGTTCGAAGATGGATGGGGTCCAAAGAACCGAGTTCGTTTTCGCCGAGAACGGATCATAGAAGATCAAATCGGGAGCCGGAGCCTCGTCCATGCGAGCTAAAAAATCGCCTTCTAGTAATCTCCAGCTCAATTGGCCATCCGCACTCTCCCAAAATCCATCCCGCGCTAAGACGTAAGGCGCGGCATGTTTAAGATACGGAAAGCGTTCCGGGTGCGTGAGGGCGAGCTTCAGCGGATCCAAATCGCACTCGAAGCTTACGATGCGTAGCGCGCGAGCCGGGCGGCACACCTCGAAGCAGTGCACGGCGGCCATGGCGTTGGTCGCGGCGCCGAGTCCCACGTCCCAAATGACCAAGGGCTCCCCCACGTCCCGCAGCCGATCGGCCAGACCGGATTGCTCGGTGTAGAGACGGCGAGCTTCTTCCATCGGATGGCTCACGGAATGCATGACCTCACCCGAACTGCGTTGCCGAATACTGGAGAAGCCTTCCGGGGACACATGAACTTCGTAATCCCCGATCGTGAGCGGTCGTGTCTTCTTCACGGCGGGCGGAGGGGCAGCGAGCTCCGTATTGTCACTCCTCGCGAATATCTCGCGCTGGGTATCGTAGTAGCTTCGAAAATCCCCGTTCAAGATGTGCTGACGGATCCGCCCCATAAACCGGTGGTAAAAAGTGAGATTATGGCTGGTGATCAATTTCCAGCCGACCACTTCCCCCGTTTTATAGAGGTGATGAAGGTACCCACGCGAGTACTCGCGGCAGGTCGAACACCCGCATTCCGGATCGAGAGGCTCATCGGAAAACTTGTAGCCAATGCGACGCAGTTGCAGCCGGCCTTCGGAAGTATAGGCCGTCCCGCGTTGCGCCAGTTGCGATGGCAAAATGCAGTCGAACATATCGACCCCGCGGTGGACGGCTTCCAGAATATCGATGGGAGTCCCCACCCCCATCAAATATCGGGGCAGGTTCCGGGGGAGCAGGGCCGCGGTCAATCCGGTAAACTCTTCCCGCTGAGCCTTGGTCTCGCCGACTGCCAGGCCCCCAATGGCGAAACCATCCAGCGGCAACTCACATAATTCGCTCACACTTTGCTTGCGCAGATCCTCAAAGCAAGCGCCCTGCACGATTCCGAAAAGGGATTGAGGAGAGTCACCGCGCGCATCCAGACTGCGCTTCGCCCAACGGTGGGTGAGTTCCATCGCGGCAATCGCCTGCTCTCGGTCCGCGGTGGACGGGATGCATTGGTCGAGCACCATCATGATGTCGCTCCCGATCGCCCGCTGCATGCGAATGCTTTCCTCGGGTGAGAGCAAATGCATCTTCCCATCGACGTAACTTTGAAAAAGCGCGCCCGCTTCGTTCATCCGGCGCGAATGCGGTAGCGAAAAGATTTGAAAACCACCCGAATCGGTCAGGACCGGGCCATTCCAATTCATAAAGCGATGGATGCCGCCGAATTTTTCGAAGACCTCGGGACCGGGTCGTAGCAGCAAGTGATAGGTATTAGCGAGCAGTACGCGGGATCCGGCTTCTTTGAGCGATTGCACGGTCTGACTTTTCACCGTCGCCTGGGTCCCCACCGGCATAAAAATGGGAGTGAGCACTTCACCATGCAAGGTCTGGAAAGCCGCTGCCCGAGCGGCGGAGTCGGGGGCCTCGGCTTGTAACTGAAAACTCAAACGCGACATTCAAGGGGTTTCTACCACTAAGCCCGCTTCTCCAGTACCCCTTTTCCGCCTCAACCTCTTCCCTCGCGGCGCGGGCATTGCGTCGTGTAATGGCTGGTTCATCGCATTATAGTGAAAGGAGAAGAGGTTCCTCGTGCGCCTTTCGGGGTTGGCATCTATCACCCTGCACCTGGTGCTCATCCTATGGGTGAGTGCGTCCTCTCCGCGCTCTACCCCGTCGGCTCCCCCGCCCATTGAAATCGAAGTCGCCCGAGAAAGCGAAATCGAGCCGTCGCGCCTGATCACGACGGAAGATATGGGAAACCGGCAAACGCCCAAGCACACCGACCTCTATTCGTCTCACGATCAAACCGTCCAAAAACCGAGTCGCGCGAAAACCGGGCCAGAGTTTCAAGGCGGAAAAACCGAGAAGACACCCAATCTTTCACTATCCGACCTGGGGATTTCAGGTGGGCTCGAAGGGGAAAATTCCCTCAGCGCCGCCACCGACGAGTCATTGGCGGAGATCGAACTCGGCCAGCGGACTTTGCTGAGTGCCAAGGAGTACGCCCACTGGCTCTACTTCCAACGCATCAAGAGCCTGCTCGGACCCGTCTGGCGCCTGGATATCGACGAAAAAATGCGATCAATGCAGCTTTCGGGGCGAAAGCTGGCGAAGAATGAGTCCGTAACCCAGGTCGTGGTCGTTCTGGATACGGCCGGCGCGGTCCGTAAGACGACGATTATTGAAAGCAGCGGATCGGAGATGCTCGATAAATCGGCGGTGGCAGCTTTTCTGACCGCCAGCCCATTTCCCAATCCGCCCGTCGCCCTGCGCCGCAAGGACGGAACGGTTTCCATTCGCTGGAAATTTATCGTGAACCAGAAGGCGACTCGGATTACCTACTCCCACGAAACCAGTGGCCCGAACGTTCGTAACATTCCTTAGAAATTGAACTGCATTCCGGTTTGTCCGAGCACCGCCGACTGATTCGGCGACACATTGGCGAGATCGGCCGCCGCCAAATGGTGTCTAGTCGCCAGCGCCGCCACCTCGGCGAAGAAGTTCAAGGCGTCGGCGAGCTTGTGTTCATAGCCGACGCGGGCAGTGAGATTTTGTTCAATCCCAGGACCTGTATTACCCAATACCGGCGAGGCCGCGGGAACGTAGGCGGCCAGCATGGAAGAAGGATTGAGCACCCAAGACCCGCCGACGCCCGCAAAGACCGCCGCCGAAGCTCCTAAGCTTTGGCGGAGCGTGACGTAAGCGCCCGCTTCATCGACGGCGGTGGCGGTTTTATTGCCGAAGGCCAACCCCAACATCCCTAGATTCGCGGTATTACGGCCGACATAAGCTTCCATGCGTAGCTGTAGGGTCTCGTTGGGAATCAGCTCGCCAAACGCCGTGAGTGCACCGGCGGCATGCAGATCTCCCATCGCCCGATCAAAGCGCAGAAACGCCGCCAGCACCGACCAACCCACTTGACCCTTGCCCAGGTGAATCGTCTCGCGCCAAGCCAAAGTCGGAATGCGCCCCAGTTCCAAAAGCTGGTCGGCCGGGTCGTTATTGTTTCCGGGCAATCCTAACGCGAATGCGTGTTGCCAGGTCCCGCTATCGATCGTCGCCGCGAGTTGAATGCGCATGAAACCAATGTCACCGGATTCGAAGTAGTGCCCGACATAGTTGAAGGTGTGGGGCGCCATTGGCGAGACAATGTCCCAATCTTGGCCAAAGTGAAGGGTCGTGGCCTCGCTCACCGGCATATCGATAACCGCACGACGGACGCGGGGAAGTGCCCCGGTGGTAGGAGATGCCTTTTTGAAATCGATGATGTCGAATTCGAAACGGCCCTGGGCGCCGGCTGCTTTTCCCAGAAAACCGAAGCGAGATTGCGAGACGTGAAACCCCTTTCGCGCCTGCGTCGGAGAACTCCCTAAAACCGGGTTAGATGCCGCGGTGTAGGCCGTCAAATTCGGTTGGCTAAACGACTCCACCCCGGAAGAGGCCACTTCGAAGGTCGGCAAGAGAAAGCCGTAAAAGGAAAAATGATTCGCCGCATTTTCGGCGGCACAGAGGTTCGAGAATGACAATACTGCCAAAGCCAGACCAAGCCATTTTTTCCTCATGGACTTAGCGTAACGAAACGGAATGAGACACCGATGAAAAAGAGATGAGAAAGTCTTAATTGGATTTGTTGCTACGCGTTATTATTTGCGTGGTAGTCTCTTTTTCCGATGCGTGTCCTGGTGGTTGAGGATCAGAAGAAGATGTCCGGCTTCATCAAGGCCGGGCTCGGATCGCAGGGTTATTCCGTCGATGTCGCGGAGACGGGAGCTGCCGCGGAGTCGATGGTGGCCGCCAATGAATACGACATTGTGCTTCTCGATGTGATGTTGCCCGATGGCAGTGGCATGGACACCGCCCGTCACCTGCGCGAAGACGGTTGCCAAGCTCCCATCCTAATGTTGACCGCACTCTCCGGCACCAAAGACAAAGTGAATGGTCTAGATGCCGGCGCCGACGACTACCTGACCAAACCTTTCGATTTTGATGAACTGACCGCGCGCATTCGCGCGCTCCTGCGGCGGGGACCGGCGGAAACCGGGGTAAAGCTACATTTCTCGGATTTGGAGTTGGACCTCGTGCAGCGTAAAGCGCTGCGGGGTGGACAAGCCATTTCTCTAACCGCCAAAGAGTTTGCGCTCTTGGAATATTTTCTACGCAATCCCGAACGCGTTCTCTCCCGCGCCGCGATCAGTGAGCATGTTTGGGATGCCCGATTCGATAGCCAGAGCAATGTCATCGACGTGTACGTGAACATGCTGCGCAAGAAGATCGAGCAACCCGGTGGCAAGCGCTTGATTCAAACCGCAGTGGGTTTCGGGTACGTGTTGCGTGAAGAGGCTTAAGCTTTGGAATCGTCTGGGGCTCCGGGGCCAGCTCATTGTCCTTTCCCTGGTTATCTTCGGCGGGATCTTCACCACCTTTAGCGCGGCGATGTTTTGGTACATCGACCGCATCCATCGCACCGAATTTGATACCGCCCTTTACAACTATGTCGTCGACGTCGCGCATCGGCTGCGCCCCATTCACCTTACCGATGAACCGCCGTATGAGTTTCTCAGCAATCAGGAAATGATTCTGCCCTTCTCCCACGGAGAAACCTTGCTCCAGGTTTCCCGACTGGATGGAACCCCGGTGATCCGTTCGGCGAACATGGGCGGGCGCACCCTACCCTTCCTCGGATTGGATCAGAAAATGGGCGCGCCGGTGGTGGCCCGGTACCGCGATCTTCGATGGTCCCCCGGGGGCGACGCTCGAGCCGCTCAGCGCTACCGCGCGGTTTCCTACGTTTTTCACCACCCGGAACTGGGCGGGTTCGTCGTGCAGGCCGCGGTACCGATGATCCACTTGAACACCCAACACGAAAGCTTGGTCATTTTCTTCTTCGTCTCGGTGCCCATCCTGCTGCTCATCGCGGCCTTGGGCGCCTTGGGCCTTACCCGTCGAGCGATGCGACCGGTGTCGGCGATGGCGGCAAAGGCGGAGGAAATCGAAGCCCACCATTTGAGCGAACGGATTCCGGTTCCCGAGTTTCGCGACGAAATCCAGCAGCTCGCGCTAACCCTCAATAACCTACTCGATCGTCTAGAAAAGGCCTTCCGGAGCCAAGAGGGATTTATTGCCGATGCGTCTCACCAGCTCAAAACCCCGCTCTCGATCCTAAAGGGCGAGTTGGAAGTTTTTCGTCAAGGCCGGAGGACTCCGGAAGAACTCGAAGCCTTCTTGGACAGTGCCGCATCGGAAATTCAGTACCTCAGTCAGATGACGGGGGATCTCTTGCTCTTGGCCCAAATCGACAACGAGGAGATGGCCACCGGAACTAGCTCATTTCGCTTAGATGAGAAACTCTTGGAATGCGTGTCTCGACGCGCGCGGCTGGCCAAGGCCCGACAAGTGGAACTCAACGTCGAGTTGCAACCACCGGAGGACGGCCGCCGCGATGGCGAAACGGAATTGCTTCACTGCGTTCGCAATGACTTTGAGTACGAAGGGGAACCCGAACTGATACGCTCACTCATCGAAAACCTCGTCGATAATGCGGTCAAATATTCACCGATGGGTGGTACGGCCAAAGTGAAACTGAGCCAAACGCCGAGCTATTTTGAGCTCACCGTTAGCGATGACGGCCCCGGGGTAACTCCCGCGGCGCTACCGCATATCTTCAATCGATTCTACCGGACCGAATCGGCGCGCCAGAAGGCATCGGGAACGGGATTGGGACTGGCGATCGTCAAACGCATCGCGGAGTTGCACGGTGGGACGGTGAAGGTGATGAACCGTCCCGAAGGCGGCGCCCACTTTGTTATTCAGCTGCCGGTCCGAGACAGAGACGCGCGTACACCGCCGCCAACGTAAGCCCATTCAGGACAAAGGCCAGGGCAATCGCCACCGCTACCCAAAGGTGCTCACCCACCGCGTGGTGCAAAAGCAAGTCCTCGCCCAAAAATGCCGGCGTAATCGGAAAACCCGCCATACCCAGGAAGCCCAAGAAAAGCGCGAAGGCCGGCCAAGGCGATCGCTCCACCGCTCCATGGTAAGCGTTCAGCACATCGGGTTGTAGTTTGACGCCCAGGCGCTCCAACGCTAATCGACCGAGGGCCCACGCCGGAAGGACCCCGGAGAAGTAAACCAACATGTCCATGAAAGTGCGCTTCTCCAGTACGAAAACGGTTGCCCCCGCCAACAGACAGCTGAAAGCCACGGTGTCCCAGGCCCGACGCGCATCCCTCTCGCCCGCCGCACGAAAAACAAGGCCCAAAAGCAATATCACCAGGAAAACCTCGACGCCTCCGGTGGGAATCCAATCGAAAGCCACCGCCGTAACGCTGACAATGGCGATGATGGCGGGCAATATACCCAGTCGGCGACCCACGCGTTGGGCCGCGCGGGCCAATGCCCGCAAAGGTCCCCACAGGATCACCCGCAACCCATTTTCTAGAAAACCTTCCTGCACCGCAAAAACGTAAAAGGTGCTGCGCAGGCGATCGGGGAGCACACGTTCGATCGACCAATCCGACACACGAGTGCCTTCCTGGCCCATGGTCTGCAGACGCAGTAGCTGTGCCACCGCCGAGGGAGAGATCAAAAGCTGGTAGCAACGCAAACCGGCGTTGGCGACGAAATGGATCAAGACCAAGGTTTTGAGTCCAAAAGCGATCTCAATCAACATCAGGCCGACCTGCGCGATCGAAGAGTAAGCGATCTGCCCTTTGATATTGGATTGTGTGCGGCTGGACAATGTGCCGATGATCGCCGATAAGGCGCCCACGACACCTACCGCGACTCGGGCCGCCGGAACCGCGTGCCAGATCGGCATGGTGCGGATGAGCAAAAACACACCGGCGTGAATCGAAAGCGCTCCGTAAAAAATCGCGCTGGAAGGGGTGGGGCCTTCCATCGCCCGGGGCAGCCAGAAGCAAAAGGGAAATTGGGCAGATTTTCCGCCGGCCGCAAACAGGATCAAAAGGCTCAAGCCCAGCAACGAGAGCGGATCCGCCCCCGCAAAAGCGGCTACCCCTTCCTCGGTCAAGACGCCAAAGTGTTGCGTAGCATGCCAGATGACATTGCTCAGCCACGCGCCCATCAGCAGCCCCGTGTCGCAAAAGCGGTAAATGGCGAAGGTGCGCAGGGCGTTGCGCACGGGTCCAATGCGCGTACTGTAAAAAGCAATCAGCAGGAATGAAGAAATCCCCACGACTTCCCACCCGGCGAAGAGCAGGTCGAGGGTTCCAGCCGTAACCAGCAGATACATACCGAAGAGGAAGAAATAAACCGTCGCAAAAAAACGCGCGTAGCCTGCCTCGCGATGGAGGTAGTAGCGACAGAAGCGAATCGTGGCCGCCGCCACGAAGGTAATGACCGAAACGAAAACGGCCGACGTGCGATCGAAATACATTGCCAACGAGAATTCGTAATCAATGCTTTGATAGAGGGTGCCAAAATCGAAACTGTAGCCCCCAAAACCCAGACGGGCCCACTCCACAATCAATAGAATGACCGTTACGACCAGCGCGCCCATGCTTAGCGAAGCCACGCGGTACGTAAACGATTCGCGGCCGGATCCAAAAGCCGCAACCACTAGGGAGGTCGTAAGCGATATCCCGAGCACCAGACCTAATAGCAGCGTCATTCGCCCCCCGCTTTCACCCGGTAGACGGGGATGTTTTCGCGTCTTCCCTCCACCACGGCCAAGGAATTCTCTGCCTCCGGCAGAGGGCCTTGGGTGAATTTGGAGCGCACAAATTCACCGCGGGAATAGAAATGAATGTCGCCATGGGCGGGGTCAATACATGCGTAACGCACCCAATCCTTCTCCACCCACTCAAAGACGGTGGGATTGCGTTTCACCGCCGACAACGCCACTTCCGGGTTCTGCTCGACCACGACGAGCAGACGAATCGGATCGTGGATCTCCACCATTTGGGCGGGCAAGCCATTGCGGAGATCTCCCTCCACTCCATTCGCCACGCCAATCAGTCCCACGACGTTGTGCGGAAGTTTGGTGCCGGCACCGTAGACTTCGTTATCCACGCGGGAAAAAAAGTACTCGAGACTGATGCCGCCGCAAACCGGGATCACCGCATTCAAAATTCCGGATAAGAGGTCGCCTTTGGGATCGGACGAGGGATCGTAGGAGTTTAGGAATACGCGCCGATCGAGGAATAAACCGCGGGTGCCGTTGCGACGCCCCACAATCGCGGCGGTATTGGTGGCATGATTATACTCGGGCCGCGGCTCAAAGATCGCGGAGGCGCGTTCCTGGACGTGGGCCAACGCTCCTTCGGGAGAGAGGTTTTTCCCGGCCAGATCAAAACGCCGACAGCGTTCTTTCGCATTTCGCTGCAAAGCCTCCTGCATGGCTTTGTGAAAGAGCGCTAGCTGGGGTCGGAAGGTGAAGGGAACTTCTTCGACGTCGAAGAAGTGGATCTCATCGCGGCTCGTGTCGTGCAGACCCGCGACGAAATGGCAATCATCGGCTAAGTCGAGACCCTTCGCTCGTAAACCGGCACGGACCTCGGGGTGGTTGGCCATCCAAGCAAAGGCGCGCGAGTTGGGCGCCCCCGGGCGGCCCGAACACGCTCCGCAGTCATAGGCGGCAAAGTGGGGGTTGTTCGCGCTACTGGAGCCGTGGGCGATAAACACGATGAGCCGAGAAAACCGCACGGTCAGACCGGTCGAACGCAAAACGCCATAAACGCGGTCCACCATTTCGGAAATGGAATAGCCAATTGCGTAACCCTCGGAGGACCGCTCATCCCCTTCCCGCAGCAGTTTCATCTTTGCCCCGCGCGTGATGTGACTTAGGGAGGGTTCCGTCACTTGGTGTTTCGACGGCTTGAAGACATGTAGGAAGAGCCGCAGGGCCGTGCGAAATCCCAACACCTGGGTCAAGAACCAACCGCGGAATAATGTATGCGAGGTGGGACTGACTTGCAGAATGCGCGAACGGGCCACACCTCCGGCGAGTGGCAATTCGTGCACGATATGCTTCGGCGTCAGCACCACGGGACAGAACTGGGTGGGATGCTTCTCATCGAAACCCTGGTAAAAAAAATCCACCCCAAAAAAACCGGCGGTGGAATAGGTGGCGTAGCGCGGTTCCACTTCTTCCAGATGGCGCCGCAGGGAACACTCGCGATCATCAATGCAGAAAAAAGCCTGCACCTCGGGAGGGATCCGCGAAGCCGGCGGAGGCGCCTTGGCTTGGGCCTCTAGCCCCCCCAGCAGATTCTCGTAATACGACCACTCAAACGCTTCGTGCCAGAGCAGCTGATGGTAAGTGGCCGCGTCGAAGGCCGCGCTGGATCGCACCGGCAACCTTTCCGGCACGTCGGTGGCTTCGGCGAGGGGCTTGAAGTCTTTGCCTTCCCGCCGCATTACCCAACCCAGCTCCAAAACCAGTTCAATCGCGGCGAAATCCAAAAGCCGGGCCGAACGCCGACTCAACAAAGATACCGGCTTGTTTTGGATGAAGTGGAACATTCCCGACCAGCCCGGATGGGATAGCAGCATCTCCAAAAGGTAGGTTTCAAAAAAGGCTTCGTTTCCGACGAGCTTGCGCAGGCAAACCAGAATTGCGTTCTCGGGCGTTCCGTTCAGCAGTTCACGGCAAAAGGGGTCGGAAAGCGGCGGAATCGGGAGGTAACTCTCCCGGACGATTCGCCCCATCGCGTTCCAAAAGGTGTCGGTCGCGTGGGGCATGCGCCAAATCGCTACGCCCTGATCGAGATAGTTTGAAGCGTAGCGAAAGAGGGTCGGTGGAACGTGGGTATTCAAAGCCACTCCGCGTTCGAGCCACCGGTCGCGAATGCCTTTCCAGGCGCGCGGAGGATTCGAGTCCACATTGTGTTCCAATAGCCTTCGCCGAACCTCGGCGCGCTCGGAAGCCGAAGCGACGTAACTGTCCAGCACGCGCTGCAATGCCGATTCGGTAATGCGGCCGTCGGCAAATGCATCCTGATACCAGCGCTTTTCCATGTATCCGCGCGCGCCGTAAAGGCGAGACGCGACGTTCACGGCTTCGTGAAAGGGCCGGTCCTGAAACGCGTGAAGCGTGTTGTGATGAATAAAGTCCTTGATGGGGCCTTGCGTCGGCAACCATTGCCCAATGAACTCTAGCGTTTGCTCAAGATCAAAACCGGTTCCCGTTTTCACCGATTGCGTATGCGGTCGATTCACCCCGCGGCCCTCCGCTTGGAATGACGGCGGGCCGCCAAGGGGTGTTTCGACGCCGCCACGTGGCGTTCGGAGAAAGTTAACTCGAGTTTACGTCCACTGGCCTTCCATTCGTTTTCGTAACTGTGCAATTGGTCCAAAACCGTATG
>CAZFMF010000050.1:0-22642 GCA_964519985.1 uncultured Pseudobdellovibrionaceae bacterium
GCCGGTCAATGAAGCCGCTCGCCGCGTCGCCTGCACAACCGCTTTCACCAGCGTGACTCGCAGTTTGCCCTCTTCCAACTCCATCAGCCCGTCGATAGTGCAACCGGCCGGTGTCGTCACGTCATCTTTCAGTGAGGCCGGATGACGCCCGGTGGCCATTAACATCTTCACCGCGCCCAAGACGGTGTGCGAAGCCAATTGGGTGGCGAGTTCGCGGGGCAGCCCGACTTTAATGCCAGCGTCCATCAACGATTCCAAAATCACAAAAATATACGCTGGACCACTGCCGCTCAGGCCGGTCACGGCGTCCATATGCTTTTCGTCCACGCGAACCACTTCGCCTAGCACATCAAAAAGGGCGGAAGCTTTTTCCCAATCCTTGTCTTTTACATTTTTTCCGGCGCAGATCGCCGTAATGCCGGCGCGTACCAAAGCCGGGGTGTTCGGCATGGCGCGAAACACCGGTGCCTTCGCCGCGAGGTGCGATTCAATTCCCGAAGTGGAAACGCTGGTGACGATCGAAATCACGGTTTGGTCGGCGCGAATCTTGGAACCGATTTCTTTCACGACATCCAAGATGTTTTGAGGCTTTACGGCGAGCAAAAGGGTGTCGCACTGGGCGACCAGTTCCTCATTGTTCTTGTAGCGAATAATCCCGAGGTCCGCTTCCGCCTTAGCGGCCGAGGCATCGTGGCGGGTCGTGAACCCAATTTGCGCGGACTTCAATTTCTTGGACTCAAGCAGTCCGGAAACGATGCATCGGCCCATCGTGCCCAGACCGATAATGCCCACGCTCAGTTTCGACGCCATGGTGTCTGCCTAGTTGAAAAACGCGGTTTGGAAAGCTTGTTTAGAGTACCAATTTCGCTGCAGATGAGCAATGATGCGCCCCTCAAATCAGTCCCGAAAGTAGACGGGCACCTTTCGGGACATTGGGGCGGATAGCTCAGTTGGTTAGAGCAATTGCCTTACAAGCAATAGGTCCTCGGTTCGAGTCCGAGTCCGCCCACCACTCTTCTGAGGTTCACGATGAAAACCGCGGCTTTTGGCTTACTTCTAGTTTCCCTCGCCTGCGGACAGGAAGTCCCGAACCGCCAAAAAACTTCACAACCGGTCACGGGAGAGCCCTGGCCGAACTTGAACTTTCAAAAGCACAGGTCAACTGTACCAATCCCGAGTTCCGTTTTACGTCAAATTCGAAGGGGAAGGTCACCTTCGAGAGGAAACCATTTACCCTCCGACTTGGAAAACAGACGTACTTGACTGATCAGGTGGTTGCCGAAGTAACCTTTACCGAACGAAATTGCCCAATCGACGTGAAGAAGATTCAGGAGATGCACTTTCGTTTAGAGAACCAAGCCGCGCCGAAGGACATTTTTATTGATCTCACGCTCTCGCTCCCCTCGGGTTCAACCTATGTTTACACGAACACGTCAGGTGGGATTTCCCGCGGTTCGATTCAAAGTCGTTACTGAGAGAACAACGAGTCTATCGAAAACCTCATCGCTTTTTCGACGGCCGCTTCGCCGGTGATTTCTTTTTCGCCCGGGGTTTTTTGACCCCCGGAATCTTACCAATCCGCGGATCGCCGCGGCGAATGAGTTCACACGCGTGGACAACCGACGCCTCGAAATCCTCGGCTTCGACCGGGAGCACCTGCCACCCACTCACCCCGGGCCCGAAAATTTCTATCGACCGCATGGAGGGGAACTCGGCCTGCAAACTCCCGTGATGTTCTTCGGTCGTAGCGAGCCACACGCCACTATCGCGCGGGGTCTCCAGTTTGTCGCGCAAGATGAGGACGATCTTCGGGCCCACGTAGACGGCCGTGCACCCAAACATCGGACGCGTGTGCGGTTCCAACGACAACAACTCATCGAGTACGAATGCGAAGGGAGTGCTCTTAGCCACCGAGAAACTTTACTTCCCGTGGGAGAAATAAAGTACCCAAATGTACGCCGCACGGTTCCGCGTCGTCCCAGCGCAATCCTCTCCCACGTGCGCTGAACTTGCCGGGGGCCCCTGACTACGATACTTCTGGCAGAATTGGGAAGGTTATCTGCCGGGGGGCCATGAAAAAGTTTTTCTTTTTACTCATCGCTTTCACACTGGTCGGGTGCGCACGCACCTCAACACATGCGCCCAAGGGCACGACTTCGAGCGGCGGAGGCGATCCTTACGAGGGTGAGTTTAGAGATGTCGCACGCTCTATCGTACGCCGACTCAAAGCTAGGGAGATGACCGAACTCCAGGGCGTTTCGGTTCTCGCCTTTGAAACGAAGGCCGAGAAACTCACCCTGACCTCCACGGATTCGGTTCTGAAGAAAGACGGAAAAGTCGTCGACGCGCTCAACTATCCCGACGAGGGGAGAATTGAGTTGAGCTTGATCCGTTGGCCCATGATGGGTGCATTCACCAAAAAAAGGCTCGTTGTTCATGAGATCATGGGCCTGTTGAGGATTGAAGATCTGAAGTACCGGAGGAGCTCCGACTTCCTGGCGGCCCTCGGCCTCCAGCCGGAAGTGCAAAATGTCGTCAAGCCCACCAAGACTCTGCAGTTCATAGTCGACGCGAAAAGCTGGATCCATCTTTCGCATTATGTGGCCAATCCGGATGACCTGACCCTGCTCTACAAAGTTCGGTCCGGCCCCGCCTTCGCCTCCCTCACCGAAGACGACCGTATTCGCCTCGACCCCGCGACCGGTGATGAAGGCCATCACGTCATTGTGGTCGAAGTTTCCGACGGATGGAAATTGGACGTGCTTGAAATCCAGATTCTGATCCGGCCCGGAGATTTCAAATGGAGAGAGGGAGAGAAGTGGATGCGAGCAGCGGTGGTAGGCAGACACTTTTTTTTCCGCACGGACAATTTCACGGACGGGGAATTCCTGCATATTCGCTGGATCGATGGCCCGAGATGGCTCGCACTAAGAATGGAACAGGAGCCCATCGGAACTTCCGGTCATTTCCTCGTGGGCACCCCAGCCACCGACCACGGTGGGCCCTTTTCGGTAACGTTGGAGCTCGAAAGTCAGAACGGTACCAAGACCCAAGAGCGCATTTTCGGAAACGTAGTCTACGCTTTTCCCTACGACTCCAAAGCGCGAGGACCGGCCGCGCGAATAGGCGTGCCTTACTACCTCGATCTGGCTCACATCGCAGCCTCGCCCACTTGCCCGTCATTTGAGTGGGCGATTCCGAGTCCACCTTCCTGGCTTCAAGTCAGGGGAAAACCGCCGGGAACGACGACGGGATTTAACACACTTCCAACACTAGGGGGAACTCCGCAGGTGGGAGACGCGGGCACTCACAAATTCACCGTGATCCTCAACTGCGCGGAAGAAGGCAGCCGCCGAGCGAAAACCGAGATTGAAATTGGGGTCTCGCAATAGCCCGCGGTCCGGCGGTCTTACAAAACCTCCCCCGTGCAGGTGATCACTCCGAGTCTTGAAGCCGTTCTAACCGTGTAGGTGGAAGTTAGATGCGTTCCCGGAGTCGCATTTGAAGCAATGGCGTTGTTTGTAAAATCGGGGGAAGAAATCGCCAACCTCGTGCTGACCGCTTCCACATTTGGATTCGGCTTATAGATTTGGGCTCGGACCGTGATATTCGTTCGCAGCACATTGTAATGGAATGTTTGCGACCTTTGATTCGGATTGCCGCCGGTATTGACTTCGAAGTTTCCAAGTCCGGTGTCTCCCGCACCGGTGATATGAACCGAACAGGAACCTTTGAAGGAAAGGGGAACCGGATCGGCGGCATCACTTCCAGAAGCGTTGCAGGCCAAAAGGAATAAGCTCGCCGTCGTAACCGTTTTCCGTAAACGATTGGTGAATGAATCCATTTTAAAAGTCTCCTTATCGAATTTTGCACGAAGCTGCGTCAAGGCTCACACTGAAGAACGATCCGCCGGCCACATCTCCCGTTTTCGCGAAAATAGAATAGCGTTCGGAAGTTTTGTCCACCGCTCGCCTCACGATATTTTCGAAAGTCGTTTGAAAGTATCGCTCGGACGCGTGGTATTCCTTACGGGTTCTGGTGTTTACCAGCTTCAGAGCGATCTCTTTTGCCGTATCGTTTGAATAGCACGAGAAGAGCCCCAGACCGTCCTTAGAAAACCGGCAGTTCGCCGCGTTGCCGCCGGGGATGGCGAATTCAAGCTCATAGGTATCGTCCGAAGCGATTCCAAATTTTGTGCGGATAAAGTTCCTGAATCCGAACTCGGTCCGATTGTTTGAGGTGATCGAAGCCGCGGTCAACTTCAGATAGAAGGTGTACTCGCCACCCACTTCCTTCATTTCGAACACCTCGTCTCGACCGCAGTCCTTCCAGGCACAACTGATCTCGACGGCGCTCGCGCCCGTGGAAACGATTGCGCCCCCCAACACCACTCCGCACAAGAAACGATTGATTTTCATTTGGCCTCTCCTTATTCACCGATCACGTTAGCGATCTTGGAAAGGTGAGCCAAAACGTATTTCGTTAATAATCGATGGGGAAATTAAGGATTACTTAAGCAGAAACGCGATGAGATTAGCGTCTATGTCTTGATGAGTTTTTGCTTTTGGGGGGCACAGGCGTCGAAGTCGGTGGCGAGAACCGCGCCCGGTTTCGAAACGAATTTCTGGTCGAAGGAGAGGAAGAGACTGGGATCAAACTTGCCCGGCTGCATGCCGTGCATGATGTCGAGCGCTTGAGCGGGGCTGATGGCGTCGTGATACGAGCGCTTGGTTGTGAGCGCATCGAAGACATCGGCGATCGCGACGACGCGGGCCAAGCGAGAAATGTCCTCGCCGGCCAGGCCATTGGGATAGCCGGTGCCGTCGAAGTTCTCGTGGTGCTGGAAAACGATTTTTTTCGCTTCGTCCGGTACGGAGCCGATCTCTTTTAAAAACTCCAACCCGTAGGAAGGGTGATTTTTGATCTCCGCCCATTCATCCGCCGTGAGTGCACCCTGCTTATTGATGATGGCAAGATCAATGCGGCGTTTGCCAATATCGTGCAGCAACCCACCTAAACCGGCTTGAATCAAAAGTTCACGGTTGTCCGAACCAAAAATTTTCTTGGCCAATACGATCGAGTACACGGCCACATCCACCGAGTGGTTGTAGGTGTAATAGTCGTGAGCGGAGAGGCGCATTAAGCTGCTGACCGCGGCGACGTCCGTCGATACGAAGGAGACCATGTCTTCGACCAATGAGCGCGCTTCGCCGATGACCGGCTGAATTTCCTTTTTCGTGAACAGATCGTGGATGTGGATGTAGGCCGTCTCTTTAATCAGCGTGCTTTTTTCCTCAATCTTGACGCCGGGATCTTTGACCGCCGTCTTGAGACTATCGAGGTAGACCGTGCGCTGTTCATCGGGAACCAGAAGTGTGGCGCCCCCGTGGTCGCGTAGCTGCTTGGCGCGGTCGAGAGAAACCAAGTCGCCCGTTTTTCGGAAAAGAACCGGTTGCCCACTGATCAGCAGGTAGAGATCGTACGGAAGCGTCTTCCCGATGAGGACCGAACCGATCCGGACCTCGAAGAACTTCGGTTGTTTGATGGCGCTTTTTTCCGCGTTCGACATCGAAAGGGTTCCTCGACCTCTTCTTTTCGGCCGGAAGGCAGTCGCGCTTTAGACTTCTTGCATGACCGGAACGACCACCGGCTTGTGACTCGCCCGCTTGCGGAAAAAGCGACGGAGTTCGATGCGGACCGAGTCTTTCCAGTCCTCTTTTCCGATCAAATCGGGGTAAAGATTTTCCAGTAGTTCGGAAGCATCGAGCGGAATGTCTTCGGGGTGAATGCCTTCGCGGTACAAAAGTCCGTAAACACTGACCACCGGTGGCTCCAGCAGCTCGTGGGTCCGTCGATCGCGAACGAACGAAGCAAACACGATCCCCGTGCGCGAGAGCTGGTTGCGCTGGGCGAAGATCAGCGGATCGCTCTCCATGAATTGTCCCTCGACGATAACGCCCTTGCGCAAATCGTAACGGGGGCCGTGCACGATCGAAGTCTCGTCGATTTCCAAAACCTGACCGTCCTCGATGATCGCAATATTGTCGCGCACCACTCCCGATCGCTCAGCGAGCCGCGCGTGTTTGGAAAGATGTCGGTATTCGCCGTGAATGGGAACAAAACATTGCGGGCGAACCGCTTCCAACATCATCAGCAATTCGTCTTGGCACCCGTGACCAGAAACGTGGATCGGCAGGATCGCTTCGTAAGTGACTTCCGCGCCGGCGCGATACAGCTGATCGATCATCGCCGTGATCGCGCGTTCATTACCGGGAATAAATCGGCTGGAAAGAATCACACGATCGCCGTTGCGAATTTTTATTTCCTTGTGCGTTCCGTGCGCGATGCGCACCAGCGCCGCGCCCGGTTCGGCCTGACTTCCCGTGCACAAAATCAAAACGTCTTTATCGGGAAAGCGTTCCAGGTTTTCCAAAAGCACCAACGTCTCGTCGGGAAGTTCCATTTGCCCCTGGCCGTGAGCGAGCCGCGTATACGTGTGCATGCTCCGACCGGCGAACGCGACTTTCTTCCCGCATCGTTTTGCGAGTGCCAATAGGTTTTCAATCCGACGGATATTCGACGCAAAGAGCGCGATGAACAATCGACTCGTCTGCTCTTTGAAGATCGGCTCAAATGCTTCGGTCACGTCGTTTTCCGAAATCGTGTGACCCGTGCGTTCGGCGTTGGTGCTGTCCGACATCAAAAGCCGAACGCCCTTGTCGCCGTATCCTTTGAACGCTTGAAACCCGGTCGCTTCGCCTTTGAGCAACGATTCATCGTGTTTGAAGTCCCCCGAGTGGATGACCACTCCGACCGGCGTTTCGATGGCGAGGGCACAGGCCTCGATGATGGAATGCGCGACGGGAATCGCCTCGAACGTGAAAGGACCGACTTTAAATTTCTTGCGCGGGACGATTTCGTGAAACCGCACTTCTTCCAATTGCGGGTATTCGATGAGTTTGTTTTCGATCAACCCCCGGGGGAAAGGCGTGCAGTAAACATCGACGTCGGTGTCCATCAGCAAAAACGGAATCGCCCCGATGTGGTCATCGTGGCCGTGCGTCATCACGACGCCGCGCAGCCGGTCGGCGTGTTGGCGCACGTACCCCAAATCGGGCGTTAGCAACTCCACCCCGGGATACGACGCGTCCGGAAATTGGATCCCGCAATCGACCAAGACGAGTTCCCCGCCGTACTCAAGGACCATGCAATTCATGCCTATTTCACCCAAACCACCGAGAGGCAGAATTTTTAGTTTTTTCGAAGACATAGCGAGTGTGTCCCCTCCAGGAGCCGCCATTAGGACAATGTCCATTAACTATTCCTTGGGGTTATCCGACAAGAATTATGAAGAAAAACCTTCGGGAGACCGTGCGGGTATGAAAACTCAGCAACCCTGGAAGTTCAAAGCGGCAGTCTGCGTTCTAGCCTTGTGGCTCGCAAGTGGCTGCGCGAACAAAAACAACGTCGCCGACGGCGAACAGGTGGACGGCTACGCCGAATCCACCGAGGAAGTCGCGGAGACCGCCACCGGCGAAGAAGCGACGGCGGATGCCAGCGCGGCGGAAGCGGAATTGTTTGGCGAGGGCGGTGCGGAAGCGCCGGCGGAGAGCCAACCCGTTGCCCAAGAAGGCGCGGCCGACCCGACGATGGAGTCTCTCTTCCAAGAAACTCCCCAAGACCAGGCCGCGGCCGATCCTAACTTTGACGAATTGACCGGTAAGTCCACCCAAGCTCCGACGGATCCGGGCGCTGGCGGCGACCCGCTCGCGCAGACCCAAGCCGTGGATCCGGCGGCGGCCGAACCGCTCCCGACCGATGCGGCGACTTCCGCGTGGACCGATCCCGCGGCGGCGACCGACGCGCAAGCGTTCACCGGTGCGGCCTCGTTCAAGGAAAAAGAAAAGACGGCTTACGCCGGTGCCGTGGCACCGCGCATTCCGGATCGCGCCGTGACGCGCAAGGGCAAGAGCCTGAACCGCTACTACTTCCTGCGTCAGGGCGACACGTCCAAATCGGTTTCTCAGTTGATCTACGGCGACGAATCGCACGCCGGGGATTTGAAGAAATGGAATAAAGGCCGCTGGACACCGGGCAAAGTGGTTTACTACGCTTCGCCGACGCAGCCCGACGATGCGCAGATGGTTTCGCTCTACGACGAGCGCAGTCTGCAAGCCGATCAGTACACGGTCGGTAAGGGCGAATCGATGTCCGGCATTGCGAAGAAGGTACTGGGTAACCTCTCGAGCTGGAAAGAACTCGCGGTGGTGAATGGCCTCTCGAGTCCCGACACTCTGCGACGCGGTCAGACGATCAAGTACTACTCCAACTTGAGTGGCGCTTCCGGCACTCCGATCATGGCTTCCGCGCCTGAACCGACCCCGCCGCCCACGCAACAGCAGATTCCGGCGACGGAACCGGTGCAACCCCCTCCGTCCGAGCAGGTCGCTCAGGCTCCGGTGGACGCACCGCCGGTCATGCAGGATCCGATGGCGGAAGACCTCGCGAAACCGAAGAAAAAGGCCAAAAAAGAGGGCCTGAATCTAGCCAAAATCGCGCAGCAGAACATGTTTGCGGTCGGTATGGGTTTGGGAATCGCGCTCTTGCTGCTCTCGCTCGCGATGATCAATAAGCGCCGGAAAGGTTCTTCCGGCAGCATCGAAGAGTTCAACGAAGATGCGTTTGCCGCGCCGGGCAAGAAAAAGCGCCGCTAAGGCGCCCCGGCCCCTTGGTTCCCGTCCCCGAAAGCCCGAAATTCCAAGCCAATTCAGCCCTCGCCGTTTGACAAATACCCCTCAACACGCGAACTTCTAGGCCATCTTTATCAGCCAAATGCGGAGAGGGTATGAACCTTAAGAACTGCCTGTTTACATCTGAATCGGTCACCGAAGGACATCCGGACAAGATGGCCGATCAGGTCAGCGATGCCGTCTTGGACGCCATCCTGGCCCAAGACCCTCGCGGCCGCGTCGCTTGCGAGTGCCTCCTGACCACGGGCTTGGTCATGGTCAGCGGTGAAATCACCACCACCGCAATTGTCGATTTCACTTCCATTGCTCGCAACACGGTCAAAAAGATCGGTTACGACTCCGAGGACATGGGCTTTGACTACAATACCTGCGCGGTCATCACCGCCGTGGGCCGTCAGTCTCCCGATATTTCTCAGGGTGTGACCGAAGGCGAAGGCCTGCACAAGGAACAAGGCGCCGGCGACCAAGGCTGCATGTTCGGCTATGCTTGCGACGAAACGCCGGAATACCTACCGGCCACGGTTGCGTACTCCCACCGCCTCACGAAACGGCTTTCGGAATGCCGGAAAGAAAATGTTTTGGGTTTCTTGCGTCCGGACGGCAAAGCCCAGGTGACGGTGCAATACGAAAACGGACACGCCAAACGCGTGGATGCCGTGGTCGTTTCGACCCAGCACAGCCCGGAAGTTTCGTACGAAGAATTGAAGACCGCAATCCAAGAAGAAGTGATCAATAAGACCATTCCTTCGAAGCTGGTCGACTCCAAAACCAAGTTCTACATCAACCCGACCGGTCGCTTCGTGATCGGGGGACCGATGGGCGACTGCGGTTTGACCGGTCGTAAGATCATTGTCGATACCTACGGTGGCCACGGGGCCCACGGCGGTGGCGCTTTCTCGGGAAAAGATCCCTCGAAAGTCGATCGCTCGGCCTCGTACATGGCCCGTTACATCGCAAAGAACGTAGTGGCGGCGGGGCTAGCGAAACGTTGCCTGGTGCAGCTCGCGTACGCGATTGGCGTGGCCGAGCCGGTTTCGTTGATGATTGAGGACTTCGGCACGGCGACGGTGGACACCACTAAGCTGGAAAACGCGGTGCGTGAAATCTTCGGCACCAAGCCGGCCGAGATCATTAAGTCACTCGATCTGCTGCGTCCCATTTACGAAGAAACCGCGGCGTACGGCCACTTTGGCCGCACGAGTGCCAAGGGCTTCACCTGGGAGCGCCTGGATCGCGTCGAGGACCTGAAGAGTCTCGTCCGCTAGACGTGACGGTCATTGTGAGGCCGTAGCCCCCGTCATTGCGAGGGCGCGCAGGCATAGTCATTGCGAGGGCGCAGCCCGAAGCAATCTTATCCAGAAATAAGAAAGGCCGCGAGGGTTCACCCCGCGGCCTTTTTCATTCTCCCAAAAGGTACCTGCTACCTTTTAGGAGACCTACCCTGGACTGGTTTACTTAGAAGTCGTTTTTGAACGCTTGGCGGAAACCGAAACCGTGCGCTCTTTGCTCGGCGACTTTTCCTGAGTCGGCGCATCGAATTCTTCCGTTTCGATTTCGATATCGAAAAGCAGCTCATCGCAGTGAAAGCAAACGGGCTTGTTGTTCATGACGTACTGAGAATGCGGTTTGGAACAAACCTTACAATAGGACATGGAAACTCCTGTTGAAGAAAACGTTTGAAAGCGAAAACTGGATTTTTTTGGAACCAGCTACCAGGAGCCAGTTGCCGAATGATACGCAGGATTGAAGAAGGTGTCGTAAGAGACAGTCTTACTGTAACGCCACGCTTCCTAAAAAGCAATATCTAAATACACGAATTTAAAGAAGAAATTGTATTCTAGCAGAATACACCCTTGTCGCTGCGAGGGCGAAGCCCGTGGCAGGCTCGCACCGCACAGCGGTGCGGGATTGCTTCGGCACTGCGTGCCTCGCAATGACTAGTGCGACGTTAACGGCTGGGGCTCTTCCGCGACCGGTTCCACGACCGGCTTCACTTCCTTGCCGCCGCCACCATCCCGCGGAGCGCCTTCAAAGACTTCGTCGGTCACTAGCGCATGGAGCAAGACCTGGTCCATGTGGGTCACATCGACGACCTTCAGGCCCTTAAGGATGTTCTTCGGAATGTCTTCCAGATCCTTCACGTTTTCGTGCGGGATGATGACAGTTTTGATCCCACCGCGATGAGCGGCAAAGATCTTTTCCTTCAACCCGCCGATCGGCAGCACACTACCGCGCAACGTGATTTCACCGGTCATCGCCACTTCGCGGCTGACGGGTTTACCCGTCAGCGTACTGACCAACGCGGTGGCCATCGTGATCCCTGCAGAAGGGCCATCTTTTGGGATGGCGCCTTCCGGCACATGGATGTGCAAATCGATATTTTGGTAGAAATCCGGATCGAGCCCTAGAAGCTTAGCGCGGGAGCGGACGTAACTCATGGCCGCTTGCGCCGACTCCTGCATCACGTCGCCCAGTTTCCCGGTAACGGTCAGCTTGCCCTTACCCGGCATCTGCAAGACTTCGATCGTGAGCATGTCGCCACCGGCCTCGGTGAACGCCAACCCGTTGCACAAGCCGATCTCGGAGTTTTCTTCGATCTTTTGGAACTTGTACTTATGGGGTCCGAGCAGATCCACTAGCTTCTTGGGCGTGATTACCTCCCGAGTGCGAGCGGAGGTTTTCTTGGCCCACTGGCGCGCGAGCTTGCGGCAGACACTGGCGATGACGCGCTCAAGATTACGCACGCCGGCTTCCCGAGTGTAGTGCCGGATCATGTTCTCAATCGCCGGATTGGGGAAAACAATCCGGTTTGGATCGAGACCATGGCTCTTGGTAATTTTCGGAATCAAATGCCGGACGCAGATTTGGATTTTTTCCTCTTCCGTGTATCCGGACAACGCGATCACTTCGAGACGATCCAACAACGGGTGCGGGATCGTGTGCTGGGAGTTCGCGGTCGTGACAAACATGACCTGCGAAAGATCGTATTCCACTTCCAGATAGTGATCGGAGAAAAACTTGTTTTGTTCGGGATCGAGCACTTCCAGCAAGGCCGCGCTCGGATCGCCGCGGAAATCCGTGCTCATCTTGTCGATTTCGTCCAGAAGTACGACGGGATTGATCGTCCCCGCTTTCTTCATGCCCTGAATGAGCTTGCCCGGAAGTGCGCCGATGTACGTGCGGCGGTGGCCGCGAATTTCAGCTTCGTCCCGAACGCCGCCCAAGGAAATCTTCACAAAGTTACGGCTGACCGAACGCGCAATGGAGCGCGCTAGCGAGGTCTTTCCGACGCCCGGGGGGCCCACGAGACAGAGAATGGGTCCCTGCATCCGTTCGACGAGGCTCTGCACGGCGAGGTGCTCGAGAATACGCTCCTTCACCGACTTCAGACCGTAATGATCTTCGTCGAGAACCGTTTCGGCCACTTCGACATCAATCTTGTCCTCGGTCTTTTCGTTCCACGGAATACTGAGGAACCAGTCGAGGTAGTTGCGCACCACCGTGGCTTCGGCGGACATCGGCGACATCATCTTGAGCTTTTTCAGCTCCGATTTCGCCTTCTTGGCCGCTTCTTCCGGCATGCGTTTGCGCTTAATGAGCTTTTCTAGCTCATAGATTTCGTTCTTGAACTCATCGCGTTCGCCGAGTTCCTTCTGGATCGCCTGCATTTGCTCGTTGAGGTAATACTCCTTCTGCGAGCGCTCCATCTGCTTCTTAACGCGGCTGCGGATCTTTTTCTCGACCTGGAGGATCTCAATTTCGCCTTCGAGCAGACCGTAGAGTTCTTCGAGGCGCTTGCACGCGTCGGTCACTTCCAACAGCTTCTGCTTGTCTTCCACCTTCACATTGAGGTGGGGCACGATCGTATCGGCCAGCTTAGAAGGATCTTCGATCGACAAAACCGACATTAGAAGTTCCGGCGGGATCTTCTTGTTTAATTTCACGTAGGTTTCGAACGCGCCCTTCAGGCTGCGCACGAAGGCTTCGGCTTCGACCTGTGAGCTGACTTCCTCATCTAACGGCTCGCCTTCGACGCGGAAGATCGCGTCCTTCTCTAGATAGCGCAACACGCGGACGCGCTGCACGCCTTCGACCAAAACTTTCAAAGTGCCGTCCGGCAGGCGCAACAATTGAATGATGTTGGCCAGCGTGCCGACGGCAAAAATGTCTTTTTCTTCCGGGTTGTTGTTCTGGGCCCGGCGCTGCGCGGCTAGCACAATCTGCTTCCGACTGGACATCGCCTCTTCCAGAGCTCGGATCGACTTTTCCCGGCCCACGAAAAGCGGCACAACCATATGGGGGAAAACGATGATGTCTCTAAGAGGAAGGAGTGAGTAAACCTGGGGCGCGTCAGCTTTCTTGTTCATTCGAACCGAACCTCCGCTTTTGTCTCTTGTGGCTTATGGAAAGATGTGCGAACAGAAATCGACTACACAGTTACATTATAACTGCAAACCGATGTGCATCCAGCAGGAAACTGCGGCGAGAAATAGCGCGCTGAGTTTTGATCTAACGCTGGTGGACTTTACATCAGGCGTTTTCGACCTTCTTGCTGGTTTCCACGGCGGTGTCTTCACCAAAAACCAATTCAGGTTTGGCGTTCTTGGCGATGACATCCTCATTGATCACGCACTCTTTGAGGTTCTGGATGGACGGCAGCTCATACATGATATCGAGCATGCTGTGCTCCAGAATCGAGCGCAGACCGCGCGCACCGGTCTTAGATTTCATGGCTTCGCGCGCGATGCGATGAAGCGCCTTCTCCTCGAAGCGCAGCTTCACGTTCTCGTACTCGAAGAGACGCTGGTACTGCTTGATGATCGCGTTCTTGGGCTCGGTAAGAATCTTTACCAAGGCGGTTTCGTCCAGCTCTTCCAAGGTGGCGATAACCGGCAAGCGACCCACAAACTCGGGAATCATCCCGAAGCGAAGCAGATCTTCCGGAAGGACCTTATTCGAGGACCCTTCCCCCTTCGGTTTATCCTTCTCGGTGCGCACATCCGCGCCGATACCCATGCTGCGCTTGTGGTGACGGCCTTCGACGATCTTTTCCAGACCCACGAATGCGCCGCCGCAAATAAATAGGATATTGGTCGTATCGATCTGCAAAAACTCCTGCTGCGGGTGTTTGCGACCGCCCTTGGGCGGAACATTCGCCCGCGTGCCTTCAAAGATTTTCAGCAAGGCTTGCTGAACGCCTTCGCCGGAGACGTCACGCGTGATCGACGGGTTTTCCCCTTTGCGAGCAATCTTGTCGATTTCGTCGATGTAAACGATGCCCTTCTGGGTTTTTTCAATATCGTAATCCGCGGACTGAAGCAGGTAGAGAATAATGTTCTCGACGTCTTCACCCACGTAGCCCGCTTCGGTCAAAGTCGTGGCATCCACGATCGTGAAGGGCACCTTGAGCATGCGGGCCATGGTCTGGGCGAGTAGCGTCTTGCCGCTTCCGGTCGGACCAATCAAAAGAATATTGCTCTTTTGCAGTTCGACTTCGCCGGAGGCCTTCTGGTGGCCAATGCGTTTGTAATGGTTATGGACGGCGACCGAGAGGGTCTTTTTCGCTTGGTTCTGGCCGATGATGTACTCGTCCAGGATTGTTTTGATTTCCGCCGGCTTCGGGATTTTGGTCGTTCCCGTGCGAAGATCTTCCTTCTCCGCTTCCTCGGCGATGATGTCATTGCAGAGTTCGATGCATTCGTCGCAGATATGAACGGTTGGACCGGCAATCAGCTTCTTAACTTCTCGCTGGTTCTTTCCGCAGAAACTGCAGACTAAATTGCCGAAACTATCGCTGTCGCGTCGACTCATGGCGGACCTCCTGTCCGATTTCCAGACTCCTCGGGCTTAATCGCCCTTCTTATCTGGTTTAGCGCTTTTTCCGCGCTGAGACACTACATTATCTACTAAGCCGTAAGCTTTTGCCTCCTCGGGAGACATGAAACGGTCGCGATCGGTATCCCGCTGGATGGTATCGAGCGGCTGGCCGGTATGCTTCATCAGAATCCGATTCAACCGCTCCCGGGTCAGCAAGATATGTTTCGCGTGAATCTCAATATCACTCGCCTGCCCCTGCGTTCCCCCTAACGGCTGGTGGATCATGATTTCGGAGCTCGGCAACGCAAAGCGTTTGCCCTTCGTTCCGGCGCAGAGCAAGACCGCCCCCATGCTGGCCGCCAGGCCAATGCAGTACGTCGCGATGTCACACTTAATATATTGCATCATATCGTAGATGCCCAAACCCGCCGAAACACTTCCCCCGGGCGAATTGATGTAAATGTGAATATCGCCTTCCGGATCTTCGGACTCTAAGAAAAGCAGCTGGGCGACGACTAGGTTCGCGATTGCATCATCAATCGGAACCCCGATAAAAATGATGCGCTCCTTGAGCAGGCGGGAATAAATGTCGAAGCTCCGCTCTCCTCTCGGTGTCTGCTCAATGACCATGGGGACGAGATAGGAAGAAGGGGACATCGGAACGGTACCTCCCAGTCCTTTCCTTTTAACTCACGAGGGAAGACATTGACAAGCTCCGCCCCGGCCTGAGGGAGGCGGCTCTAGCGCCTTGCACGGCGCGGCAAGACAAGCTTCTCTCGTCGGAAGTGGTCAGGTTTCTTGTTTGGCATTTTGGATCAGGAAGTCAAAAATCTGATCCGTCAGCACTTCATCGCGGATCCGATCCAAAACGCCCTGACTTTCGAGGAATTTTTCCGTCTCCGCCGGCGTCTGCTTGAATTGCTCGGCCAGCTGAGTCAATCGCGTCTGCATCTTGTCCTCGGCAAGCGAAATATTCTCCTGAATCGCTATCCGCTTGAGCACCAAGCCGCCGCGCACAATCTCTTCCGCCGAGCTCCGGATGGCTTTCATCTCGTCGTCTTTTAACGGCGGCAAGGCCTGTCCGCGTTCCTTCAGGTCCTGAGCCATGGATTCCAAAAGACGGCGGGATTGCATCTCAATCATCGAGTTAGGCACATCGAAAGGGTTTTTACCGACGAGATAGTCCAAGATTCCTTGACGCTGCGCCCGTCGCGTCTCGCGTTCTTTGCTCAGTTGCAGATTCTTACGGATGTCGGCCTTGAGTGCGAGTAGCGTCATTCCCGGCCGTACGTTCTCCGCAAAGCTGTCGTTCAATTCGGGCAGCGTACGCTTTTTAATTTCTACCAGCTTGCATTGAAAATTCGCCTTTTTCCCCGCCAGCGGCTTTTCATTGTAATCGTCCGGGAACGTTCCCTGCACCTCGCGCGCCTCGCCCACCGACATTTCCATCAGGGCTTGGTCGATTTCCGGGATGAGTTTCCCGGTGCCGAGTTCAACCGTGAATGACGAGGGAGCTTCTTTTTTGGTCGGATCGTCGACCAAATGGTAACCCACCTCCACGACGGCGAAGCTACCGCTGGTCGGTTGGGTGTCATCGCTGGGTTCAAGAATGGCCAGGCGATCGCGGAGCGAGTCCACGGTCTTATTCACTTCCTCATCGCTGATTTCCGCCGCCGCTGGTTTGAGCGGCACACCCTTATAGTTTTTCACCTGCACATCGGGTTCAATTTCGAACTCGGCCTGAAATTCGAGAGGCTTCTCTCCTTCAAAACTGACTTGGCCGAGTTCGATGCGCGGGCGGCTGACCGGCATGAAATTCGTTTTCTGGAGCGCTTCCGAAAGGCCCGCCTCCAGGAGGTGGGAAACCACGTCCTGGCGAATTTTCTCGCGGTATTTTTCCATCACCATCTTCACCGGCGCCTTGCCGGGACGAAAGCCCGGAAGGGAAGCACTCTTGGTGTAATTGGCGGCCATCATTTTTTCGTGTTCGGCGAGCGTTTTCCCCGAAAAGGCAATGGTTAGCCGAACCTGGGTAGAGCTAATCCGGTCGACTTTTTTGACTTCGACATCGTGTGAGTGTGCGTGCATGCGGGGTTCATAGCACGGGGGTGCCGCGATCTCAATACTGTGAGGGCCGCCTCAAGCCTTGGAATCCGCGGGCTTGGAGGCTTGGAAGGACTGCAGAAACAAGATCCCGACCCCAACCACGATGCAGGAGTCAGCGACGTTAAAGGCCGGCCAGTGGTAGACCTCTTTCCAATGGACGTCGACGAAATCGACGACATAGCCCAATCGAACCCGATCGATCAGGTTGCCGATCGCCCCCGAAAGCACCAGGGAAAGCGCCAGGGCGGACAGTTTGTGGTCGTTCTCCAGCTTGTAGTAGAGATAGCCGATCACGAAGATGGCAACGACGGGAACGAGCAAGAAAAACGGCTGGCGGAAGGCCTCGTTGGCCGTTTGCAAAATACCGAAAGCGGCGCCCTTATTCCGCACGTAGGTCAGGGCCAAGATCGGATCGATTAGGTCCAAGCTCTCGCCCACCCGGAACCGGGTATGGACCAACCATTTTGTCCATTGATCCAAAACCAACGAAACCACCGAAACCAAAGCGAGGATGCCGTATTTATGTTTCATCGTAGTGCTCCGCCCCGTTGGAAGGTATTCCAAATCATCAGGGCGACCCCGATGATAATCGATGCATCCGCGATATTAAAGGGAGGGAATTCCCAGTCGAAAACGCGCAACTGCAGAAAGTCTAAAACGTGGCCATACTGCACCCGATCGATGAGATTGCCGACCGCGCCCGCGAGCAGCGTCGTCAACGCGACGGAAGTGAGCATCTGGTTATCCTGTAGCTTGATGAAGATCATCACGATCAAAACCAGGGCAAATACGGGAATACCGATAAAGAACACGTCGCGGAGCGAGTCCGGTGCCCGCTGAATCAATCCGAACGCAAACCCGGAATTGTGGGCGCGGGTGAGAGTCAGAAATCCGCCCAGGAGCGGTTGCTCTTCGCCGGGAACGAGATTGAGAAACGCGAGATTTTTGGTCAGCTGATCGAGCGCGATGATCAGACCGCTGAGCGAAAAAAGGATCAGGTATTTTCGCTTCAACGAAAGGCCCCTTTATCGAATCGAGAAGGTACCCACTTCCTTTCCAGTCAAAACTTTGACTGGAAAGGAAGTGGGTACCTTGACCGTTAAGAACTCATCGAATCTAAGAACATTTTATTGGTCTTAGACGACATGATCTTGTCGAGCAGGAACTCCATGCTGTCGACGACGTTCATCGGCTGCAGCACTTTGCGCAAGATCCAAACGCGATTCAACACGTCTTTGTCGATGAGCAGTTCTTCTTTGCGCGTGCCCGACTTGTTGATGTCGATACACGGGAAGATGCGCTTCTCCATGAGTTTGCGGTCCAGCACGATTTCCATATTACCCGTGCCTTTGAACTCTTCGAAAATCACTTCGTCCATGCGACTGCCGGTATCAATCAGCGCGGTCGCGATGATCGTGAGGCTACCACCGTGTTCGATGTTACGGGCCGCACCGAAGAAACGCTTCGGCTTGTGGAGCGCGTTCGAATCGACACCGCCGGACAAGATCTTTCCGCTCGGCGGAACGACCGTGTTGTAGGCGCGCGCCAAACGCGTGATGGAATCGAGCAAGATGACGACGTCTTTCTTGTGCTCAACCAAGCGCTTGGCTTTTTCGATCACCATTTCGGCGACCTGCACGTGACGCGTGGCCGGCTCGTCGAACGTCGAGCTAACGACTTCGCCCTTCACGTTGCGCTCCATGTCGGTCACTTCTTCCGGGCGCTCGTCGATGAGCAGCACGATCAAAGCGACTTCCGGATGGTTCGTCGTGATGGCGTTGGCAATTTCCTGCAGGAACATCGTCTTACCGGCGCGCGGGGGCGCAACGATGAGACCGCGTTGGCCTTTGCCGATCGGGGTCATCAAGTCGACGATGCGGGTCGAATATTTTTTGGGATCGTGTTCGAGGTTGAAGCGCTCGTGCGGATAGAGCGGCGTTAAGTTATCGAAGAGGATCTTTTCCCGCGCCACGTCGGGATCTTCGAAGTTGACCTTCTCGACTTTCAAAAGCGCGAAGTAACGCTCGGAATCTTTCGGCGGCCGAATCTGGCCTTCCACCGTGTCACCGGTGCGCAGAATGAAACGGCGAATCTGCGAGGGCGAAACGTAGATATCATCCGGGCCCGGAAGGTAATTGTAATCCGGGGCGCGCAAGAAGCCGAAACCGTCCGGCAGCGTTTCCAAAACGCCTTCGCCGTAGATATGGCCATCCTGCTCAGTCTGAGCCTGAAGGATGGAAAAAATCAGTTCTTGGCGGCGTAGGCCGCCCGGGCTCTCCACTCCCAGCGACCGCGCCAATTCGGCGAGTTCTGAGATCGGTTTTTCTTTGAGCTCCTTTAAATGCAATGTCGACATACGTGAGTCACGCTTTCTAAGTAATGCCCGTCTCGGTCCGAGTTGTGATTTGGCAAGAAGTTCATGAATTACTGCAGAATCGGAGGACTTCCTCCGGGCGGGGTTTCATTATCTTTTTTGGGTCTGTAAGGCTCCCCCTGTTTGGGAAGAATCGCGAGCCCAAACTAGAAAAGGGGCGGAATAGTGTCAATGAAAAAAATTCCCGGAGGGAAGCCCCATCCGGGAATTTATAGAATTTCAAAATTTTATTACGCCGTACCTTTGAGCTTTCGCACGCGCGTCGCTTGAGGACCCTTCGGTCCTTGCGTCATGTCGAACTCGACTTCCATTCCCTCGGTGAGGGACTTGAATCCGTCGCCTTCGATCGCGGAAAAGTGAACGAATACGTCCGCTCCACCTTCCTGCTCGATAAAACCATAGCCTTTATTGTCGTTAAACCATTTCACGAAACCAGTCGGCATTCCCCATCTCCTTAATTAAACGATGGGGCCTAGAACTGCTTGGCCGTTCCCCGATTTCCGTGGTTTTCCCGACTGCTCCAACCTTGCGAACTTCGAAGATGGCTTCCGGGCCCCCATCCCACGAAATCGATGATAGCAACGGCGGGGGCCGTGTCAAGCGCGCGCGTTGACAGGGATCGTCACTAAGTTATAATAATTACTGGGCATCTACTGCCCGGTTCGTTTCAACCTACTCCCCAACAAACTATGATCTTAGAACGCAAAGTCCGGGTCACCCCGGCCGCCGCCGATCCTTCACTATTAGTGGAAATCAAAAGACTCGTCTGGCTCGGAACGGCGCTGTACCTGCTTCTGGCGCTGGCCAGTTACTCTCCGGGCGACCCCTCCTGGAGCACCTGGACCACCCAAAATCGCTTTCAAAACTGGATGGGCCGCGCCGGCAGCGGGCTGGCCGATTTGCTTTTCCAAGCTCTGGGTTTAGCCGCCTTTGGTTTGGTCGGTCTCTTCGGCGCCGCCGCGCTGCGTCGTCCCACGCAGAAGCGCAAGGTTTGGCCCGCGTGCACCCTGCTTCTGGTTTCAATGAGCCTTTTGCTTCAGAGCACGCTTCCGCTCGCTTGGCTGCCGTGGAAATTAACGCATGGCGGTGGCGTGCTCGGTAAGTTGCTCAATGACGGACTCGGCTATATCACCGGCGCGCGCGGCGCGGTCCTGTTTGGACTGTTTACGTCCGCCGTGTCCCTCGAGATCTTGTTTCGCGTCAGCGTGACCACGGCATTGCTGGTCGGCACGCGCCGCTTGGGTCAGGGCGCCCGTAATTCCGCGCTCGGCGTCAGCCGACTGCGCATCCGCATTCCGGTGCCCACCTTCCGGTCCGCCACCAAAGCGGTACCGATTGAAGTGCCACCGGTCGCCATGACGGAACCGATCCGCGTCATGCCGCCGATCCAGCTCTCGCTCTCTCCGATTTCTCCCGAGCCGTCGCTACTGCCTTTACCCGTCGCACCGATGGAGCGCGACGCCGAGATGGGCAAGCTGACGGCCACGAAGCTGCCCGGCTCGACCCCGTCGACTAAGGCCCGCAGTCGCGCGATCGGTCCGTTTAAGATGCCAGCGCTCGCGATGATCTCCGGCAAGGCGGAGTCGAAAACAAAAGCCGTGGATCGCAACTGGTATCTGGAAAAGAGCCAGATTCTCGTCGAGAAACTCCGCGATTTCGGAGTCGACGGTGAAGTCGTGAATATTTCGCCGGGTCCGGTGATCACGGTTTATGAATTCAAACCGGCCAGCGGTGTGAAAATCAAAGAAATCGCCAACCTCTCGGACGATCTCACCCTCGCACTGTCCGTCTTGTCGGTGCGCATTGTCGCGCCGATTCCGGGCAAACCGGTCGTGGGGATCGAGATCCCTTCGCCGCATCGGGAAACGGTGTTCTTCAAAGATATCGTCGAGGAAACGCCCTTTTTCAGTTCCGACATCAAGCTGCCGCTGGTCTTGGGGCGTTTGGCGTCGGGCGAACCCGCGATCGCGGGCCTCGCTGCGATGCCGCATCTTCTCGTCGCCGGTTCCACCGGCACGGGGAAATCCGTCTTTATCAACACGTTGATTTGCAGTCTGCTGTTCCGCTATTCGCCGCAGCAGCTGAAATTAATCCTGGTTGACCCAAAGATGGTGGAGCTTTCGATGTACGAAGGCATTCCGCATCTGCTTTTGCCGGTAGTCGTCGACTCCCGCAAAGCCGCGATTTCATTGCGCTGGGCCGTCGAGGAAATGGAACGCCGGTACACGCTGATGCACCAGATGGGTGTGCGCCATGTGGATGGTTACAACGAACGCCTGCAAGAAACCGGCGAGACGGAAGAAACGCCGTTCATGCCGTATCTCGTGATCGTGATCGACGAATACGCCGACTTAATGGCGGTGGTGCCCAAGGATGTGGAGCTTTCGATCGCGCGCCTAGCCCAAAAGGCCCGCGCCAGCGGCATCCACCTCGTGCTCGCCACTCAGCGCCCGTCGACCGATGTGGTGACGGGAACGATCAAAGCCAATTTCCCGAGCCGCATTTCCTTCCGCGTCGCTTCGTCGATTGATTCGAAAACAATCTTGGATCGCACCGGCGCGGATCGCTTGTTGGGCAATGGCGATATGCTTTTCCACTCCGCCGGCTTCACGACGCTCAAGCGCATTCAAGGCGCCTACATGTCCGACGCCGATCTCGATCGCGTGGTGCAGCACCTTCGCTCCCAAGGGGAACCCGAATACGACGAGCGCCTACTGCAAGCGCAGGATGAGGGCGATCTCGATGGTGGTGACTCGTTCGGTGGCGACGGAGACGGTGACGCCAATCTCTACGACCGTGCGGTTCGTCTGGTTACCGACAAAGGCGAAGCCAGCATCTCGCTCATCCAGCGCCACCTCAAAATCGGCTACAACCGCGCCGCTTCCCTGATGGAAGAAATGGAAAAACAGGGCGTGGTGGCCGAAGCGTCGAGCTCCTCGAAGCGTCGGGCCGTGCTCGTCGGCTCGATTTGATCCCGCGATCGGATCCGACTTACTTCGTGCTCAAATACGCATCAATCGCCGCTTGGACACTCTCGGCCGTCATTCGCTCGAAAGAACTGACCGTGCCAATCGGGACGAAGCGATCTTCTAGCGAGACTTTTTCCAGATGATTCGCATCGGCAAAGCGAATGGTAAACGTCACCTTGTTCGAGGGAAGAGCGGTTTCCCAGTCGGTCATCGTCGCGCCGTCGAGTGAATACGAGCGGTACTTATGCCACTCCGACTTGATTTCACCAGTGGCACTCTTAAAGAAACTCAAGTACCGCATTTCGCCGTCGGTGTACTCGGTGATACTGGGTTTAGCAGCATCCGGTTCCATCCGCGTGCCGTCGGGGCGGAGCGCGCCGGTATACTTCCAAAACCCTATCAGCGAATGGGGCAGGGTACTCGGGCTGAGTTTTTCTTCCGATTTCGAGCGACCGCAACCGGCGCCAACCATGAGGACAAGCAGCCCAAAAAAGGCGAACGTTTTTTTCATGGGGGGGTCCTACCATATTTCTAGAAGCCGAAACAAGGCGCCTTAATTGTCACTCCTTTCCCCCTCTCCGTAATTTCATGTGGTTACGGCGCGTTAGGGCAGGAATGGAAAAGAT
>CAZFMF010000051.1:0-21887 GCA_964519985.1 uncultured Pseudobdellovibrionaceae bacterium
GGGGCCGGGCCTTTGAAATCGCGCGGCAATATGTGGTGCAGAATACTTTGGAAGCTTTGGGCCTCATTCCCTATCAACCCCGAAAGGCGAAAGGGCCGCCACCCCGAAAACGTTCCCGCGCTCTTGGCGCCTCGAGCTGAAAATCGGCGAGGACAACTCGCCTCGTTCAAATAACTAGTGCGCATTCGACCCGCCGACCCGGCCAGACTTCGGCCGGGCGCGCGGGGCGGCGAGAATCGTATCATCGTATCAATCGTATCGCGGTATCCGCGTGAACTTCACCCCGCTGGGGCGAGTTCGATGTCGGGATAAACTATTCGTCTCCGATGGGGCCTTCGTCGCTTTCGGGGCCGCCATCCGCAGGGACGGCGGAGTCGTCGCCCGGGAGGGCGTCGTCGGGTTGAGTGCCTTCGGCGGGAAGGCGGCTACGGCGTCCGCCGCGGAAACGCGGATCCATCATGCGCGGGTCGCCCATTCTCGGATCCATCATACGGGGATCCATCATGCGGGGGTCGGCGGGGTCCATTCCGGGTGGGCCGCCGCGGAAACGTGGGTCGGCCGTGCGGCGTGGATCCATGGGGCGTTCGTCCTCTTCGGCTAAGTCGGGATCGCTCTCTTCGATTTCACCCGTGTCGGGTTCGGAGACTTCCGGTTCTTGGTAACGCCGAGGCGTTTCCGCCGGCGTTCGGCGCATCGGCGGAGCGGCTGGCGCGGGCGGCATGGACGGTCGGGTCATGACCGCCCGGCGTTCTGCCGGTCGCGTTTCCGCCGGGGGTGACGAGGCGACGGCGCGCGGCGCGGGGACCGGCGTGGCACGATTTCCGCCGGAGCTGTAGAGCATCCAGCCAACCACGGCGATCATCAGGGTACCCAAACTGCCAAAGATCCACTTGGCCGAAAAGGCCGCGTGCATGGACTCCAGATCCGGTCGCTCCATCCCATTCGAGGGATCCGAGATCTCCCCGCGATCCAGCGGGGCCGCGAGTGCGGTGAGCGCCGTCGACTTTGGAATCAGTTCTTCGGGGGCGATATTGAGAAGCTCGGCCGGAACGTCGGTAATCGTCGGCGTCGATTCTCGACGGCGTTCGGGAACATCTTCCACCATCGACGGGGTCGCGGCCGGCTTCGATCCGGCGGCGGGCAAGTCCCGACGGCGATCGAACTCGGCAAACTGCCATAGCAGTTTCCATTCGGTGGGCGATTTGGAGTCAGTATCCGCCGGGAGCTGGTAAGCGATATCGTTGCGACGGAGGATCTGTTGCTCGAGCAACGCGCGGATCTCATCGGCGACAAAGGGCCCCTTGGGGCTTTTGTTCAAAAGAACAATCCAGCGATTTTTTCCGTCAGAAGCCATTGCGCCCTTCGCAATGCTCTTGGAAAAAACCGCTCCGTGGTTTTTACGCTTAGAGCAACTTCAGAATTTCGCCGTGAAGCTTTCCGTTGGTGGCCACGACCTCGGCGTCGTGAATGCCCACCGCTTCTCCACGGTAGTTCGTTACTTTTCCGCCGGCCTCGCTGACCAAAATCAATCCGGCGGCTACGTCCCACGAGGCCAGACCGCGTTCCCAGAACCCGTCATACCGGCCGCATGCCACGTAAGCCAAATCCATCGCCGCGGAACCGGGGCGTCGGACGCCCAACGCCTTATCCTGCACCCGGCGAAAGATCTCGATCTCATCGCGCAGTTGCTCGCCGGTCGTGTAGTAGAACCCGGTTCCCAGTAAAGCGTCTTGTAACGACGCCGTTTTGGAAACCTGAAGCCGCTTTCCATTTAAGAAAGCCCCTTTTCCGGTTTCGGCGAAAAACCGCTCCTTGCCGAGCGGATGATAAATCAGCCCAGCTCTGGCTTTGCCGTCTTCGTAGACTCCAATCGAGACGCAGAACCAAGGGAAACCATGGGCATAATTCGTCGTTCCATCCAGCGGATCGAGAACAAAAACGAGCTCGGAACCTTTTCCGTGTTCACCCGTTTCTTCTGTAATTATCGAACTTTTAGGGAATTTCTTGAATATCGCTTTAATCAGGTACGCTTCCGCGTTCTTATCCGCCTCGGTCACAATGCCCGCGCCGACTTTGCGTTCGATGCGCTGCACCTTTTGAAAATGTTTTAAAAGGATATTGCCGGCGCCCTCTCCGATTTCGAAAAGAAACTTTTTGAGCGCCGCGGAACTCAGGGCTTTAGATTGCGTCATTTCACTTTGCGGCGAGCCGCCTTCGAGAGACGGTCGAAATTTCGATCGGCGTCGACTTCGGCCTGGCCACGAACCTTGTCTTCCAATTCTTGATTCTCGGTCAACTTCCGCTCGTATTCCTTTCGCTGGGCTTTGTCGAATTCCTTTTGGAAAATCATTTCCTCGATCTTCTTTTCCAGGTCGCCCATCGAAACGCGCAAGAAATCCAAAAACTGCGGGTCGTCGTACGGAACCATGCGCAAGGGATCTTTTTTCTCGCGGAAGAAGCAAAGCGACTTGCGAACCAACAAATCGACGGGATTGGACTCCCGCGACTGCCCGCCCGATTGTTCCAGTCGCTCGCGCATCGCCAAAACTTTGAAAATGCGCTGCGAAAGGTTTTTGTCCTTGCGGATGTTGCCGCGACCCACCGCTTCGAAGAAGTTGAGAAAGGGGCCGTTGTCGGGAAGCAACTCGGAACATTCCAGCGGCAAGAGATAGACGCCGGCGTCCGCGCCGCCGATCGCGGCGTGAACACCCTTAGCCGAAATCAGAAAGGCCGCAAGAGCAGTGATGGCACGGTACAAAAAAGCCTCCCTTTCGTTCTTAATTCTAGTATCTTCCAGATAGTACCGGGGGTTTGGCAAGTGGCATTCGACGAATTTGGTTGCGTCGTGTTGGGCAATGAGCCGGCGGGCCTATGGCTTTTGTCGGAACTCGAACGGCAATATGCGGCCGTGGGTGAAGAGGCCAGACTGGGATGGGTCTCGCTCGGCGGCGATCCGGCGCCCGTTTGTCTCCCGACGGAACTCGGCAAGTCTTTCGGCGTTTCTCCCACCGCCACTTGGTCGACGGAAATTCTGACGCCGCGGATGAACATTCCGTGGACGGCGAAATCGGTTTCGGATCGTTTTCCCGAATTGCCGGCGGCGGATATGTCCTTGAACGCAAATCGAGATTTGGCGGCGGCCTTGGCGCAGCCCACCGCTCCCGAATTGGCGGCGATTCGCACCGCGATTGCAAAGCACCCGCAACTCATCGGCCACGCGCAAGGGCTTTGGAAAGCGTTTGGTCGCACCCAACACGTTTTGCCCGAATCCGCGGTGCACTACGCGCGGTTCTTGACGCAGCTGCAGTGGTGGTCACCCGAAAAAGATCTTAGTCCCCAAATCCAACGCCGGAATTTATCAACGGCCAATGGAATGGAAAGTTTCAAGGTTCGAAAGCCCGAAGGGGTTTCGATTTCCTTCCGCGATTTTGGTGAGATCACCAGTCGCAAGTGGATCCTAAATCTCGATTTGCGTTCGTTGCTAACGCTTTGCGCGCAATGCCCAGAGTTCCTGCAGCAGTTGAATTTGCACTGGGAGCCAGCCACGTTGCAGGCGCTCTACCCACTACGCTTGCGGGTCGAAGCCGATGCGATTCCGGCACCGATGCCGCCCATGGCCGTGGCCTTTGACACCGATCTCATTCCCGATCCCGCGACCGAAATCTGGCCGATGACGCTGCGCAACTCGGCCGAACTGCGGGAACTCACCGTCTGGGCCTCGGCCCCGGGATTGGTTTCCCTAGAAGCCATTTCCGAGCGTTTCCGCGAGGGGCTCCGCCGGGCGCAGGAGATCTTCCCCTTCTTATCGCGCAAGCTCATTCAGATTTCGATGCCGTTGGGCATGGACTCCTGTTTTGGCGAAGACGAACGCCGCTCGGTTTGTGATGCGTTACAGGAAAGCTCGATGGAGGTTTATCACCAGACGAGCTTCTACACCGATACCCGAGCGACCTCGATATCGCTTTTGCTTCCGTACCTGGGGTGCCACCTGCCCTATCCCATCGGCAATCTGCTCGCGGCGCGCAAAATCGCCGCCGCCATGGTTCCCAAGCGCAAGCGACCTCCGGCAAGTCCGGAAGTGCAGCCAATGGCGAGCGCGTGAGAGTTTCCCCAGGATAGCTTGAAGGACGCCGGCCGCGAGGTTAAGAATTACCCATGCCTTTTTCTGAATTGAAGTCCCAGCTCGCGGTTCGCATTGCGGACTTCTGGAAACATCCCGAATTGACCCCGGAATGGATTAACCAAGAGTTTGGCCTCCCGCCCAATCCGAAAATGGGTCACGTGGCGCTGCCGCTTTTCAAAGTGCAAAAGATTCTGGGCAGGTCGTCCAATGAAATCGCCAAAGAACTCGCGGCCACTTTTTCCGCCGGCGAAATTTCCGCCAGCGCCGCAGGACCCTACGCTAACTTCAAATGGCAGCCGAACGTGCTCTATGACCGGGTTTGCGGCACGATCTTCAAGGAAGGTGAGAAGTACGGCGGAGATAAGAGTGGCGCGGGTAAAACCGTCTTGATTGAGTATTGCTCCCCCAATATCGCGAAGAAACTCGCCTTCCAGCACATCCGCAGCACGCTGATCGGAAACGTTTTGGCCAATATCCATTTGAAGCTGGGCTATCCCACGGAGCGGATCAATTTTGTGGGCGACTGGGGCTCTCAGTTTGCCCGCTTGCTCGCGGCCGTAGAACTCTGGGGCGACCCTTCCGTTTTGGCTTCGGGTGAATTGACCAAGGCCATGGATCACTTGTTCGAGCTGTACGTGAAATTTCACCAGGCGGCCGAAAGTGATCCCGCCCTCATCGATCGCGCAAACAAATGTCTCCAGTTGCTCGAAGAGGGCGACGCGAAAACCACCGCGCTTTGGAAGAAGATTCGCGATCTCAGTTTGGCGTCGGCGGAAAAAACCCTGAAGCGGTTGAGTGTTCGCTTTGATCACGTCGAGGGCGAAAGCACTTACGTTCCAGCCATCGGGTCGACGCTGGCGGAGGTCAAAGCCAAGGCCGGGGCGCACATCAGTGATGGGGCTTGGATTGTCGATGTCGAGGGTATCTCCACACCGGCGCTGATCCAAAAGAAAGACGGCACGACCCTCTATTTGACGCGGGATCTCGCCGCCGCGGAGGATCGCTTCCAGCGTTTCAGCTTTCACAAACTCTATTACGTGGTCTCGGAACAGCAGAAGCTGCACTTCCAGCTCCTCTTCGGCGTGCTCAAGAAAATGGGCCACACTTGGTCGGATCGCTGCGAACACATTTCTTTCGGGACGGTGACATTCGGGGCGGAAAAGATGTCGACCCGCGAAGGACGCGTGATCTTTCTCGATGCGCTATTGGACGAAGCCAAGGAGCGCGCGCTGGTGGAATCGGCGAAAAAGAATCCGGATCTGCAAAACAAAGGTGAAGTCGCCGAGCAAGTGGGTATCGCCGCGGTGATTTTCGGCGAGCTCTCCGCCAACCGGCAACGCGGCATCGAGTTTGATTGGGATCAGATCTTGGCCTTGGACGGCGAGACCGGCCCCTACGTCCAATACGCGTATGTGCGCTGCGCTTCGCTGCTCGAAAAGGCCGGAGAAAAAGGCGCGCAAGCCCCGCTTTCGGCGGCGCCCGCGGGGTACGTCTTTGCCGAGGAGGAAGAAAACCTCGCGCTGGCGCTTGGTCGTTTCCGCACCGTCTTGCAGGTTTGTGTGCGCGAAGGCGATCCGGTACACCTCACGCGCTATCTCATCGATTTGGCCAAGGCCCTGAATCGTTTCTACTATCAGTTGCCCGTTTTACAGGCGACCGATCCGTTGCAGTGCCAGGTGCGTTTGAGTTTGGTGCACGCGACCAAGCAGGTGCTCGCCAACGGCCTAGGCCTATTGGGTATCGCGTGTCCCCGCGAAATGTGAGTTCCGAACCGAAAAGTATTCTGATTCTGCGCTTCAGCAGTCTGGGCGACATCGTCATGACCACGGCGGCGATCCGGGCCTTGCGCCGGCGCTTTCCCGAAGCCCGCATCGACATGATCGTCCGCGGGGATTTTCTCGACCTCGTGCGATTCAATCCACACCTTACCCATGTCTATGGGTTGGCGCGGCAATCGGGATGGGCAGGCCTGCGCGGACTTTTAAAAGATATCAATGCCGTCGGCTACGACTTGGTCTACGACGCCCACCGGAGTTTGCGCACCCGTTTGCTCATGCCGCTCATTCGCGCGCCGCACAAGGTTTACTTCCAAAAGCACTACCTTCGGCGTGCGCTCGCGATGACATTCAAACTGCCGTTGCTCAACCAACGCCGGTTTTTAGAACGCTTCATCGATCCCCTCGAACCGTTCGGAGTGCGCTATGACGGCGGTGGCCCGGAAATCTACGTGGACGATCCTTCGGAAGCCTCGGCGCTAGCCAAGTCGGGCATCCACGCCGACGGCACCCCGCGGGTGGCGCTGATTCCTTCCGCCCAGTGGCCGGGAAAGCGGTGGCCGGAGACGGGCTTTCGCGCCGTGGCCGAAATGTTAGTGGCGAAAACCCCGTACCAGCTTGTGATCTTTGGCGGCCCGGGTGATGACTTTTGCGGAGAAATCGCGGCGGGGCTGCCTTCGGATCGCGTGGTGAATACTCAAGGGAAGCTCTCGATCCTGGAGTCGGCCGCGCTGCTACGTCATTGCGACTTCACCATCGCCAATGACACGGGACTGATGCACGTGGCCGATGCCCTGCGGATTCCTTCGGTTTTGATCTTCGGTCCGACCTCGGGAGAAATGGGTTGTTTGCCCCATCACCCCTCAAGTCGCATCGTGGAAAACGCGCTATGGTGTCGCCCTTGCTCGAAAAACGGCCAGGCCCCTTGTATCCGCGCGCAGCGCTGGTGCTTGACGCTGACCACTCCGGACCGAGTTTTTCACGAAACTTTGCGGCTGGGACAAGACCTGTTAAAGCGGGGGCCATCGCCATGCTAATGCTCTACCGAGTTTGCTACTCTTTTTGGTACCTGTTGATGGTGGCCATTTCCCCCGTGGTCGCGAAAGTCCGTCGGGGATTGCGCGGACGCGCGGATCTGGTTTGCCGCATTCGCAGTCTGCGCGAGGAATGGTCGGAAGACCCGTACTGGTTTCATTTCGCTTCAAGCGGTGAGTTCGAACAAGTATTGCCCATTTTGGAAGCACTCAAAGCCCGTGACCCAGAATGTCGGGTCTTCTTAAGCAGCTTTTCCCCCACCGGGCGCCGGGCGGTGCAACTCGAAGTTGAGCGCCGACGGCGTTCGGACGTTTCCGTGCCCTGGGACGGAGTGGACTATAGCCCTTTGGATTTTCCCCACGCGGTTCGGGCCTTCTACAACGTCTTGCGGCCCAAAGCCCTCATCGTGGTGAATCGGGAATTTTGGCCCGAGCTTTTTGAAGAAGCCTTCCGCCGCAAAATTCCCGTGTATGTTTTTGCGACCTACCTTTCCGAACGGGCGCGCAAGCGGGTGCGCTGGTTGCGGCCCTGGTTAGAACGCGTCACTTTTTTGGGAACCACGGATCGGTCGACGGCGGCTTTCCTGCGGGAGGAGATCGGGGCGAGTTCGGTGGCGGCCATTGGCGACCCGCGGGTCGAGCGGGTCTTACAGCGCCGGCGTTTCAGCGACTCCACCCGTTTGCCGACGATACCGCAACCCGCGTTTGTCGCCGCCAGCATTTGGGAAGAGGATTTCGAAGCCCTCAAACCCGGATTGCAGCGGCTCTTGGCCGATGCGCCCTGGACGGTTTTTCTAGTCCCACACGAGTTGGAGCCGGTGTTCCTACACTCGATTGAAGACTGGGCGCACGGGATTGGCGCCGGAATTGAGCGGTGGCGCGGACGCGATGTCTCCGCACCATTTTGCCGGGTGGTTTTGGTCGACGAGGTGGGTTGGCTCGCCGAACTCTATCGGCACGCCACCTGGGCATTCGTGGGCGGAAGTTTTGGGCACAAGGTTCACAATGTCTTGGAACCGGCGGCGTACGGCGTTCCGATCCTGACCGGCCCGCGCATTCACAACTCCTACGAGGCGCTCGAGCTGCAACGCCACGGCGCTTTGTTCGCCGCCGCCGATGCGACCCTTTTGCGCGAATGCATCGAGAACTGGTTGAAGTACCCGCAGTCGGCCACCGAGCAAGGCCAAGGCGCCCTGCGTTTTCTCGAAGAACGTACCGGCGCCGGCCAACGCTATTCTGAAATCCTCACCTCCTAAAAGGTACCCGCTACCTTTTAGGAGGGCGGCTAAAAGCCGAGCAAAAGGGAGAGCCGATACACCAGGCTCTTCCAGTATTCCGCACCCGTTTTCCACAGAAAGTGGAAGCTATGGGCGCCAGACAGCTGGGAAGCCACGCTGTAGGGGATGATTTCGGCGTTGGGGAAGACACTGCGGAAGACCGCCAGCGATCGGCCCATGTGGTAGTCGGAAGTGACGAGGATAAGGCGCCCCGGCGGTCGCCCCTCCAAAAGTTCCTTCGTGAAGAGCGCGTTCTCCACCGTGGAAGAAGCGTTCGATTCAATTTTGATCTTTTTCCAAATCGTTTGCAGGTTGGCCATCGAGGCCCCCTGCTGATTCACTAGTTCCGTCAGCCCTACCCCTTTGGCCGCCCCGGAAATAATCAGCTGCCGACTGCCGCGGACCCGCAATAGCTCAAGACTGCGCGGGATACGGCCCATATCGCCCGTCAGGACCACGATAACTTCTTGAGCGTCCGGAGGGGCGGTCAATTGCTCGACGCCGGCCCGGGCCTGTTCATGGTAGTAATAGTAGGAAGAGAGAAATCGGACGAAGTCCCAGGTTAGGGCGAGGGGCAGGATCAACAAAACCAGCCAAACCCACTGCCACGGACTTCCCGGGCTCGGGGCCTCGGGGGTAGATTCCGGTGCGGTCCGGCCCTCGTTTTCGGATCCGTCCATCTCTATAAGGCTATCCGAAAAGATTCGATTTCGCCTTGAATTTTCCTAGGTTCTTCAATAAAACGACCCTTTCGATGGGAGAAGTGAATCGTGGCTAGGCGATGTGTTTTCTGTGAAAAAATGCCGATGGTGGCTCACAAAGTGAGTCACTCCAATATCAAAACCAAGACGCGCAACTTCCCCAATCTTCAGCGGGTGCGGTTGAGTTTAAATGGCGTGAACCAACGCGCCTACGTTTGCACCCGTTGTTTGCGGACCGGTTTAGCCATGAAACCCAAAGTGAATCGTTTCGTCGCCAAAGCCCCCGCGGCCGACAAGGCCGAAGCGGCCACCTGATCCCGCTCGGGATTGAACCAAAACCAGTTCAGTCGTGAAACATTGCGTTGTGGGTTTGTGCCTACGACGAGTGATGGCACGCCTTGCATTCTAGCCACCCTCAAAAGGGAGACAGCATGCAAAACGAAACCATCGTGGGGAATTCCCCTGCACTTCGAAAACTTCTGGAAATCGCGGACGACTACGCCACGACCGCTTGGCCCATCCTCATTCTCGGCGAAACGGGGGTGGGAAAAGAACTCCTCGCCCGCCGGATCCATGGCCGATCGCTTTCTCAGAAGGGACTTTTTGCGGGCGTGAATTGCGGCGCCATTCCCGCCACTCTTTTTGAAAGTGAATTGTTCGGGTACGAGCGGGGGGCCTTTACCGGCGCACTGCAAAGCCAACGGGGCCTGATTCGCTCGGCGCACGACGGCACCCTATTTCTCGACGAGATTGGTGAAATGGACGCGGCGGCGCAAGTGAAGCTTCTGCGCTGGTTGGACACCGGCGAAGTTCGACCGTTGGGGTCAAGTCGCTACGAAAAGGCGCTGCCCCGCTTAATCGCCGCAACCCACGTGGATCTGGCCCGTGCGGTAGCGGCCGGAACGTTTCGTCTGGACCTTTTAGAGCGCCTCAGCGTCCTGACCTTGCGGGTGCCCCCGCTGCGCGAGCGGCGGGCCGACATCCGGGCGATCGCTCTTTGCCTGCTCGAGAAATATCGCGCCCACTACACCGATGAGGCGCTCGAACCGCTCATCGACTATTCTTGGCCGGGGAATGTCCGGCAGTTGCGCAACGTGGTCGTTCGGGCCGTCGCGCGCGGCCGAGGGATCGTGACCCGGGAGTTGATATCGGGGTTGATGCAAGATGAGGAGAGCCTGGCCGCCGCCCTTTCCGAGCGGGCCGATATTTCGGAGAGTCCTTTGGCGGACATCGAAAAGCGCGTTATCATCGACCGCATTCGCCGCTGCCATGGTAACAAGAAGCGGGCGGCAAAAGAGTTAGGCATTGCGAAATCGACTTTGCATGAAAAAATCCGGCGCTGGAAACTGGATGAAGGTTCGGTGCCTACTCGGCTTGTGCCTGTGGGCAGTTAGCGTCCAAGCGGACCCGATCCGCCGCCTTTGGTATCTCGAGCACTTGGCCCTGCCCTTCGAAGCCCAACCGTCGGGCAAGAGCCGCCACCAACTGGGGCTCGATGCGATGCTTTACCCGGATGCCGCTTCCACCCGGGCCAAGGCGCTCGTGGATTTGGATTTTATCGACATCGGCTTCGTTGCCTCCCAACGCTTATTTTTTTCGTCCACTTCGGAAGGCGTAGCTCTGAAGAGCGGGCTAGCCGGTGAATCACGGGCGGTCGGGATGGAAATTGGCCGGTACCGCGTCAACTCGAGTGGATTGCATGGCCGAATTTCGGCTGCAATCTTGTCCTTTTCACCCAATGCCCCGTCGTTTTGGAAACTCACCCTAGCCACCGGAGCGCTGCCTTCGGCGCAATTGCCGTGGGATTTTCGACTCGCGTTTTCGTTTTTTCTTTCTTTTGATCACCGCAACGATTTCACCGTGCTGCGGGCGGAGACGGCACGCCACTACGTCTTGGGTAGCGGGTTCCTCGATGTTGGGGGTTTTCTTTCCTGGGGACAGGCCTTGCGGTCGGCGCCCACCGAGGGGGAAAGCATGCAGATTTCGCTGGGGCCCACCGCGACGTACACCTCGGCGATTGGAAAGCTATCGCTCTCCATTCCACTACGGGTGTGGATCGACCGCGCGCTGGTAGGTGCTACGTTGGCCTACCGCAGTGACTTCGGCAATCCGTCCATCGCCCTGGGCTGGCAGATCCCACTTTAAGATCAATGGTTGGTTTTCGGCGCGGCACTTTTTCCTCGGTCGTGCGCGCTGGGCTCGGCGATTAAGCGCTGAGCGTCGTCTTCACGGGTTTTGACGAAGTCGCGGAAGATCGCTTTGCGGGACGCGGTTTCACCGCTGACGTCGCGCTTTTCAAAGCCATTGAAAAGCTCTTCAGCTTTTTGTCTAAAATCACTGGCCGAGAGATCGAGTTCCCCCAGCGGGCCACCTTGCTCGGCCACGAAGTCGCGATAGTCCACATAGTCTTTGAACGTATAAGGTTTTTGGCGACCCGCGAGATCGCTAAGGGACTCTTCAAATGCTTCACGATCTTTGCGCTCTTGCGCTTGATCGATTTCGTCTTGTTTTTTGCTTTGGTCGTCACTTTTTTCTCCTCGGTTGCCGGGATTTCCCAGCGTGGCAAATGTTTTTTCGTCCCGATCGCCAAAGGTACTCGTCGGCGGTTCGGCAAAGGGTGCCAGTCCCGGATCCGCTTGTGGCAGGACGGCGGGTGCGCGATTGGCGGAAGGCGAAAGCCCGGTCAAGTAGCCTTCCAAGGGATTGGCGACCGAGACGCCGGGAACGGCGCGAACGGGTTCGACCAGGTCACGGATTTTGTCGACGTCGAGTGGAAAACCCGCCGATCCGTATCCCGGAAAAGCACTGGAACGGGACACCGACGCTTCGCCCACTGGCGATGCTTGTTCGTCGGTGCGGACCGCCGCATCGGTGGTATCGATCGCGTCCGTGGTGCGGGACGACTCGCCGGGGGCGGGACGATTTTGCGTCACACTTGCCGCGGTCGCCGGAGCACTGATCGGAGCCAACGCCGCAATCCGCCGGTCCAACTGGAATTCCCGCGTTTCGCGCAAAGCGGAGTTGAGCGTTTCGAGATTTCCGAAGTCGAAGAAAGACTCGGGGTTGTTTTCCGACTCCTCCATCTCGCCCACGGAGCGCGCGAAGCTTGGCACTGCCAAAACGACCGCACTGAAAATAACGTACTTGCTCAACATTCACTTCATTGGAGTGCAAGGGCGGGACCGAGAAAATGTATTCCGGGAGTCGCGCGATCAAGCGCGCGTTTCAATTCACAAAAAACGCGGAGGATCTTTTCGTCGGACGATGACAAATCCCGCTTCGCTGGCGAGGAGTTGCACGCGCACCTTCGGACCACAGAGGGTGGCGAGGCGAAAAAGAATCAATAATTCCGGTATTTATAGTCGTTACTTGTCAAACTTTCGAGCGCCGTCAACTTCGTCCCGCGGGCAACGCTTTCAGGACCGCGACGGTTTCTACCGCCGCATCGATCGCATCGCGCCCCTTGTGGCCGTGGCGCCCGCCGACGCGTTCTTGCGCTTGCGCGTCGTTGTCCGTCGTCAGTACGCCAAAGATGACCGGCACTCCGTGTTGGAGCGCGACTTGTTGGCAGCCGTTGGACACTTGCGTGCAAACGTAGTCGTAGTGATCGGTATCACCGCGAATCACCGCACCTAAAGTCACCACCGCTTCGTATAATCCGGACTGCGCTAGCTTTTGCGCGGCCAGGGGAATCTCTACGGCACCCGGGACGTAGACAATGCTCACCTGTTTTTCCTCAAACCCACGCTCAACCAGGCGCTCACGCGCGCCCTCCAGAAGCTTATCGGTGATCTCGGCGTTAAACCGACTGACGACCAGCGCAATCGGGAAATGGGCTTCGGCATTTCGGGAATCGTAAATCGGCATCGCACTTTTCCTAAAAAGTCAGTAGGTGTCCCAGCTTTTCGCGCTTGGTGCGCAGATACTCAATATTGCTTCCGGTCGGTTCCATCTCAATGGGTAAACGTTCCACGATCTCGATACCGAAACCGGATAGCCCGTAGATCTTGCGCGGGTTGTTCGTGAGTAGCTTGAGCTGGCGCACCCCCAGTGCCCGGAGGATTTGCGCGCCGATCCCGTAATCGCGTTGATCTTCCTTAAAACCCAGTTCGTGGTTCGCTTGGACGGTATCGCGCCCCTGATCCTGAAGGCCGTAGGCCTTGATCTTGTTCGCGAGCCCAATGCCGCGGCCCTCTTGGCGCATATAGAGCAAAATGCCGCCTTCCTCGCCGATTTTTTTGAGCGAAGCGGCGAGCTGCCAACCACAATCGCAACGGGCGGAACCAAAGGTGTCGCCGGTCAGACACTCGGAATGAGCGCGCACCAAAACGGGTTGCGAGTAATCAATCGGTTCGGAGCGCAGCACCACGTGCTGAGCCCCATTCACCCGGCTTTCAAACACATCGATTTCAAACCTTCCGTACGGGTCGAGCGGCAAATGCGCGGTCGAGACGCGTTCGACGAGCGATTCGGTGCGCGTGCGGTAGGCAATGAGGTCCGCGACCGAGACAATGCGCAACCCGTGCTGCTCGGCAAAGGGCACTAAGTCCTTCATCCGGGCCATGCTGCCGTCGTCATTCATGATCTCGCAAATTACCGCGGCCGGCGCGCGACCGGCTAGGCGCGCCAAATCCACGCCGCCTTCGGTTTGTCCGGCGCGGACTAAAACGCCGCCCTCTTTCGCGCGCAGCGGAAAAATATGTCCGGGCATCACCAGATCGGCGGGCTGGCTTTTTGGATCAATGGCGACCGCAATCGTGTGCGATCGGTCGGCGGCCGAGATTCCCGTGGTCACCCCGTGGGCCGCCTCAATCGAAACGGTAAAGCCGGTGCTAAAGCGCGAGGTGTTGTTTTCGACCATCATCGGAACCTGCATTCGATCGAGGTCTTGCGAAGTCATGGCGAGGCAGATGAGACCGCGCGCGTGCTTGGCCATGAAATTGATTTTCTCGGGTGTGACCGCATCGGCCGCGAAAACGAGATCGCCTTCGTTTTCACGATCCTCGTCGTCAACCAAGATCAACATTTTGCCTTGGCGCAGGTCTTCTAGCGCCGCTTCAATGGACGGGATGGGGTTCGTCATCCTCTTTTTTCTCCGCGAAACGCGTTTGCAGCGCTTCCAATACCACTTTTGCCATCCAATCCCACTCGATATTCACCGCCGCGCCGGTAACGAGCTTCCCCAGGCCCGTCCGTTCTAGCGTGTGGGGCACCAAGAGTACGGTGAAATGGCTCTCACCCACCTCATTTACCGTGAGGCTCACTCCGTTGATGCACACACTCCCTTTGCGCGAGAGGAGCGGGCGATCCTTTTTGTGGACGCCGTCAAAACGCATCCACCGACACTCACCCCGATCCGCCGATTGGGTCAGCGCGAGGGTGGTATCGATGTGCCCGGTTACCCAGTGGCCGCCCAACCGATCCCCCACCCTTAAAGCTCTTTCGAGGTGCACTTCGGCGCCGGGTTCATAAGCAGCCGCGATCGTCAGGCACTGTGTCTCCGGAGACACATCGCACTGAAACACGCCTTCGCGAGTCGCGGCGACCGTCAAACACGCCCCATCGACGGCGATGCTCTCGCCCAATTCCAGCTGCTTAAATCGTGAATGAATCCAAAGACGTAGCGTGCCATTTAGCCGTTCGACGGCTTCGATCTTAGCGCGGTGGTCGACGATTCCCGAAAACACGGCGTCACCATACCACCTCGGCCACGACATCTCTACCTTGGGGGCTCCAGGTCACCCGGGCCCCCTCCAGCAAGGATTCCCAGCCGGGAGAAAACGCGCTGATGCCCTCGCCCACCGTCACCGGCGCGATGTAGAGAAAGGCCTTCTGGGCCAGCTTCTCGCGCAAGAACGCGGTAAAGACCGCGGGGCCCCCTTCCACCCAAAGGTCGTGGATGCCCGACTCCCCGAGGTGCCGCAAGATCCCGTCCAGGGGCAAGAGTCCTTGCGGGGTGGGAACCGAAACAACGTGGGCATTGAGCGCGCGCAATTCCCGAATCTTTTCGAGGGACGCCTCGTCGCCAACAAAGACCGTGACCGAACGCGCGCTGCGAAAAAGCCGCGCGGAAACGGGGGTGCGGCCCAGCCGATCCAAAATGACGATGGGTTTGGCGACCTCACTTTCGCCCAGACGTGAATTGAGTCGGGGGTCATCGGCTAGGATCGTGCGCGCCGTCGTCAAAATCGCGTCCGATTGCAATCGGCACTGGTGGGTCAACCGATTGGCTTCGCTTCCGGTGAGGGCAATCGGCAATCCACCCGGAGCCGCGGTTTTTCCATCGAGACTCATGGCCAGTTTTACCGTCGTGAAAGGCATACGCGTTTGCGTCCAGTGCCGGTAACTCGCGTAAAAAGCGTCGACCTCGGCGAGGGGGACGTGTCGAACTTCGACGCCCGCGCGTTCCAAGGTCGCGCGGCCCTGACCCGCCACCCGCGGATTGGGATCCTCGTAGGCGAAAACCACTTTGGGAATGCCCCGCTGGAGAATTAAATCGGTGCAAGGCGGCGTCTTGCCGACGTGGCAGCAAGGTTCGAGCGAAATATACAGCGTGCTGCTCTGAGCGATTTCGTCGGGAACGCCATTGAGTGCTTCGACCTCAGCATGGGCTTTACCCGCCGCCCAATGGAACCCTTCGGCGATCACCCGCCCATTGCGTACCAGGACCGCGCCGACCGAAGGGTTGGGTGCGCAAAACCCCCGCCGCTTCTGGGCGAGTTCGAGGGCTTGGCGCAGAAAAAAGAGATCCATCCCCCGAGCCATAACACAGGAGCGTTGGTAAAATAAGCAGATGTCACTCCCCCGTGAATTCTCCCTACGCGGTAAGATCTTGGTCCTGCGACACACCACGTTGGGTCGCATTCCCCCTGCCCTTTACGCAACGCAGCTACTGGTGGAGAGCGGGATGCCGGCCGTAGTGGTGGAATTTGGCGAGGGAGTTGCCTCGCACCATGACCTGCGTTCCGGTTTGGTCCGCTTGCGCTTTTCCCCGCGCGGGTCCCGGTATTTTCCGGCCAAGCTGCGGCCGGCGCTGGCGTTCTTTGAAACGCTGTTTCGCCTACTCACGCTGATTGTGCGCTTTGGCCCACCGGCCTTAGTCGCCAGTCACGGTTTACAGGAACAAGCGTTGGCGTACGCGTTGAACGTTGCTTTCGGCATTCGCTTTGTCGCCCATTCCCACGAGCCGTTCGAAGCTTGGGAATTGAGCCCCTTCAATCGGTTTCTCTTCGCCCTGGAAGGTCCCGCCTTTCGCCGCGCGGAGCTCGTCATTTTTCCCGAGAAGGAGCGCCGCGAGATTTACGCTTGTCGCTACGGCCTTACCGGTGCGACTGAGATCGCTTTTAATTGTCCGCGCCAGCAATTGCGTCCGGAGAAAACCGATCTTCGGCGCGAACTGAGTTTGCCCAAGGAAGCTTTCGTTCTGGGGTACCTCGGCGGAATCGGAGAGCTCAACGCCCCAGATTTGGCGATTCGCGCGTTGGCCGAACTTCCGCGTGTGCATTTCTGCCTTTGGGGTTGGGGCGAGACAGCCTACTTGGAAAGCCTCCAGCACTTGGCGCGCGAGCTCGGCGTGATCGATCGCGTGCACTTTTTGGGGGAACTCAAAGAAGAAAAGTGGTCGGCGCTAGCGGGGTTGGACGCCGCCTACTGCGTGTACCGTCCGATGAATTTGCGCGCCCGCACCCAGGCCACCGCCTCCAATAAGCTCTTCGAAGCCATGGCCGCCGGCGTGCCGGTCATCGTGGGAGCGGGGGAAGATTTTCGGGAGATTCTGCGGGTCTCCCCCATCGGGATTTCGCTCGAAGACCTTTCCGTAGGCGCGTTGCAAAAGGCACTGACTCGCCTTTTGCGCAATGCGGATGAAGGAATCAAGATGGGGGCACTGGGGCGAAGCCTGCACGAAGAGCGCTACCACTTCGAAAAAACGTTCCAGCTGGCGTTAGAGCGCTACCGCAGCTTTTGGTCTAAAAATTTCTCTAAGGCGAGGCCGTAAGCTTCCCAACCGAGCTTGGGGATCGATTCCAGCACGGTTTTTCGGATCGCCGGCAATCGCGCGAGATCGGCCGCGTAGGCCTTCAGCGCGTCGCGAATCGCTTCGGCATCCCCGGCCGGAACGACTCGTCCGTTTTCGCCATCGCGTATGATTTCCGCCGCGCCACAGCGCTCGGTGCTGATCGGAATCAGACCACAAGCCATCGCCTGCACGAGCGTTTGGCCAAAACCATCTTCTAACGTGGGCAATACGAAAATATCTTGTTCCGGAAGCAAAGACGCCAAGACCGCCTGGGGCAAGGCGGCCTTCCATTCAATATTATTGGCTCCGGCGAGTTTTGGTCGCAGCGCGGGTTCCACCGGGCCAATGACCGTAAGATGCATTTCTTTCATTCCGCGCACCGCATCGAGCAGATACGAAACGCCTTTGCGCACACTCACGCTGCCGAAATAGACGACCCGCAACGGCAGCGAGTAGCCATCACGCGCCACCGGTCGAAAGCGTTGCGTGTCGACCCCCAACGGCAGCAACCGAAGATTCTCGGACGGGATCCCGCGTTGCTGAAAGGATCGCCGCGCAAACTCGCTCAACACGAAAATCGTTTGCGCGCGCGCGTATTCCTCTTCTTCGCGATCGATTGCTTGCGAACGATCGGGTACCGCCAATTCAAAACGTGCATACGCTTCATCGAGGATTTCTATCTGACTCCGAATGTGGGCGGAATCGCGGATGAGGCAACGGTGACGGTGGTGTTCGAGGCGCAGCGTTTCTAAAGAGAAACTAGACCAACCGATAAAAAGATCCGAACGGCGACTTTGTTGCAGGCGCTTGGCCAGCGTGCGCCCAAACGCCCGCATTTTGTAAAGGTCGCCGCGATTTTCGGCGCCTAGTTTTTTTAGCGTGCGGTAAGCGACTTCAGGCCAGAGTAGGCTTTGGACCTGTTCCGACTCCAAGTCCGCAAATCGCGAGGCGGGAAGGCTCGACCAAACCTGCACATCGTGGCCGCGATCGAGAAAGGCGCGCGCCAAGTGATCGGCGTGAAATCGTCCCCCCACCCCGATGTCGATACCCAGACCCATCGAGGGGAGATGATACTATAGCGCTCGGCGAATTGTTATAGCGCTCCAGTGCTTACTTGGCGCGCCGGGGGCCTGCGTGGCGCCTGCGCTTTCCAGCTTATCTATTTGATTTTACGGAGATTGCGTCACGTAGATTGTGTCGGTCCATTCCGGTTATAATGGACATTGTCGCTCTTCTTCTCATTTCGGGAAGATTCTATCTTCGAATCTTTTGAGGCAAGCCATGCCATCACCTTCACGTTTGCTTTGCGCTGCTATTTTCGCCGTCAGCTTAAGCAGCTGCGGCCCCGGCTTGTGCCTTGAAGGCGAATGTACGGGGCTGACCCTGAGTGCGGATGTGTTGGCTTTTGGAACCCGCAGTTTCGGATCGCTCACCACCCAAATCGTTCTCATTACCAATAGTGGCGGCAGCGACATCGAGTCGATCACCGTGACCACCCCGCCGGTGACTCCGTTTAGTTTTGCCGGCGGAACCTACCCCGGGACTGACGGCACCTGTGGCACCACGCTGGCATTGGGCGCTAGCTGCTCGCTTGTCTTTGCCTTCGAGCCTCCGACTCCCGTCATGGACCATTCGGCCACCGTGGTACTCTCCTTCTCCCGCGGCGGGAGCACCAAAGAAGTTGCGATTGCCCTGGAGGGACGCGCCGATAGCGGAGCCTTTAACAACGCGACCGGATTGAACGGGGGCGTTTCAGCCCTCACGCAGAGCGGTGGGCTGCTTTGGGCGGTAGGAGGGTTCCTTTCACATGGATCCAACCCCGCGAATGGACTGGCGGCCCTCAATCCCAGCACGGGTGCTCCCAATCTCTCATTTCCGGCGACCACGGCCCTGGCGAACGCTGGCTTCTCGTTTGCCATGACGAGCGTTGTCCCCGCGGCGGATGCGAGCGGGGATCTGTACGTTGGCGGAGCCTTCAGCACGTTCAACGGCACGGCGAATATCAATAATATTGTTCGAATCAATTCGGATGGGAGCCGCGACACGGGCTTCGACCTTGGCGCCGGTGCCACCGCGGGGCTAAATTCCTACCCGTACGAAATTGCGCCAGCCATCGATGGGAGTCGTGACGTCTATGTCGTCGGACTTTTCAGCCAGTACCGGGGGGTGGCCGCGATGGGAATTGTCCGCATCGACGAAGATGGCACGCGTGACGCCGGATTTAGCGTGGGTACCGGGTTCCAGCTTTCGGGTTTTCAGGGCCTAGTCATGGCTGTCGCCACCGCCACCGATGGAAGCGGGGACATTTACGCGGGGGGAGCGTTCGACAGCTATCGCGGAACGGCCGACATTCGCGGCCTCGTGCGAATCAACAACGATGGGTCGGTCGACACCGGATTCGACATCGGAACAGGTGCTTCCGCTGGAACTGGGGCAGTTATGGATATCGCTCTAGCCCAAGACGGCAGTAACGACGTGTATATGGGCGGCGCTTTTACAACCTACCGCGGAACGGCAAATGTGAACGGTATTGCCCGCATCAACAGCGACGGAACGCTCGACACGGGTTTCTACATTGGCTCCGGTGCTTCGGCCGGGTTTAACGGAACGGTCACCCTCGTGCGCCCGGCCACCGATGGAAGTGGGGACGTGTATGTCGGAGGAGATTTTACTTCCTACCGTGGCACGTCTAATACCAACCGTTTTGTGCGCCTTAACTCCGATGGCTCAATCGATTCCGCCTTCAATATTGGAAGCGGCAGCACCGCCGGATTCAACAACTCTCCCGCCACGGTTTTGTTTGCGAACGATGGGAGTGGCGACCTTTACGTTGGCGGTGGGTTTACATCGTATAAAGGATCCCCGGTAAGCTTTCTCATCCGGATGAAATCCGATGGGTCGCGAGTCGATAGTTTCGCCACCGGCTCGGGAACGACTTCTGGACTGATGGGCTGGGTCTACGCGATTGGGATTAGCTCGGACACCACCGGCGATGCCTACTTTGGCGGGCAGTTTCTAGCCTACAATTCCACGCCCTACGTCAATCGGCTCCTGCGCTTGAATAGCGATAGCACGGTGGATACGGGCTTCTCCCTGGGGTCGAGCAGTCCCGGGGGGCCGGACGCCACCGTTGCCGCTTTGCTTCCCGTCGCCGACGGAGACATCTACGTCGCGGGTGGCTTTTCCAGTTTTGGTGGGGTCACCGCCAATCGGATGGTTCGCCTAAACCGCAACGGATCGCGCGATGAGACGTTCGATATTGGGTCGGGATTCGACCAGAGCGTGACGGCGCTTGCTTTGGCGGCCGACGGAACGGGGGATATTTATGTCGGAGGCGTTTTTACGACTTATAAAGGGGTGAGCAATATCAATCGGATTGTTCGACTAAACCAAGACGGCAGTCGCGACACCGCTTTCAATATTGGATCCGGAGCGACCGCCGGATTTGACTCCGCCGTTAGCGCGATTGCGGTTGCCCGCGATGGCAGCGGCGATATCTATGTTGCCGGGCCCTTCGCTAGTTACAACGGTGCCGCGAACATTCGACGCATCGTACGTCTCAATAATGATGGGAGTCGCGACACCGCTTTTGATATTGGCTCGGGCGCTTCCGCGGGCTTCAACAATACGGTCAATGCCGTAGTCGCGGCGACCGATGGTAGTGGCGATATCTATGTGGGTGGCTCCATGGCTACCTATAACGGGACGGCAAATATCCGCAGCCTCATTCGCCTAAATAGCGACGGGACGATTGACTCCGCATTCAATATTGGCTCGGGCGCCTCGGCCGGATTTACCGGCAATGTGTATTCCTTGGCCCTGGCTACCGATAGCAGCGGCGACGTTTACGTCGGGGGCATGTTCACCGCCTACAATGGCATCTCCGGCTTGGGGAATATGATCCGTCTGAACAACGACGGAACAATTGATTCCGCTTTCAGTACCGGCACGCTGGGATTCACAGGGACGAATGGAACGGGAGACGTCATGACCATTGCGCCCACCGTGGACGGTACCGGCGACGTGTACGCGGGGGGGACCTTTTCGACGTACCGGGGTACGGCAACCGGTAACGCGGTCCGCCTCAGCCAGACGGGCGAAATCGACTAACCCCCTCTACCTGAGATACGGGCATCAATCTCCAAGCCCTTGCGCTTCCGATGATACAATAGCGCCATGCGAATTGTCATGGTGACGCCTCAGGGCGGCGATGCATTTGGGCAAGAACGTGCGCTGAGTCATTCCTGTCGTCTGCTCGGTGATGCGGGCCATCAGATTGCGTTTGTCTACGATCGGCTCAATGGGAACCTGCCGCCCCACGCGAGCGCTATCCAAATCAAAGGCCTTTCCAGTTTGCACACCCTGTCACCGCTGGGTGAAATTGCCCGCGCCCACGGTCGGGTGCTGGAATTCTTGCGCGAGCAAAACGCGGACGTTGTGCACCTCCACGACCTTTTTGATTTTCGTCTGATCAAGGCCATCGGGCGGCGTTTTCCGTTGGTACTTACCGCGCACACGGTCGCCCCGACTTGTCCGTCGAGTGCCCGTTTGGTCCGCGGCGAAACGGCGTGCACCAAACCCAGTGGTTGGATGTGCGTGCGACACAACGGCGAGTACGGGTGCCTGGATTTTTTAAAATCGGATCTGCACCGCGCGCACGCCGTTCACAGCTTTCTTTTGCGGCGCCGGGCGTTGTTGCGCTACGCCCACAATGTCTTTGCGATCAGTCCCTACGTAGAACGCACGTTGATTCAAGATGGGTGGCCGACCGAACGGGTGCGACTGGTTCCCAACCCCGTGGATGTTTCGGGAACCGCGCCGCTGGGGACCGTGCCGCGCGGCCTGGTGGTCTTCGCCGCACGATTGACGGCGCTCAAGGGGCTTTCCACGCTCTTAACGGCGCTGGCGTCACTCCCCAATCACTCCTGGACCCTTTGGGTTTGCGGGGAAGGTCCTGACC
>CAZFMF010000052.1:0-21596 GCA_964519985.1 uncultured Pseudobdellovibrionaceae bacterium
GATGGACTCGAACCATCGACCCTATCCTTAAAAGGGATATGCTCTACCAACTGAGCTAGCGGCCCCTAAAAACAGTGCGTCGAAGAAATACCCTTTGGCGCGCGTGAAGGCAAGTGATGTCCCGTGTTATACTGAGGCCATGTTCGCGCGCCTTCCACTCGCTCTTTCCGTCATTCTTTTTTGGGGCGTCGCCTGTACCAAAAGTGGGCCTTCGAGCACCGGCCTGGAACTCAGCCTGCATACTGGCATCCGCCAGCTCGTAAATATTGGCGACACCGAAGAGAAGGTGATGGAGCGGTCGCGCCAGTGGAAACCCGAGCGGGTCGATCTCTCTCAGGATCCGGGCGTGGAACGGGTCAAATTCTCCCATATGCTTTTTTTCAAAGAAATTGGTACCCGGGCCTACTTCCGCAATGGCCGGGTCGCCCTGATTGAGGTCCAAGACCCCTTTGTCGGGGTGATTCAAGGGAAAAAACTCGAGGTCTTTAAATTGGCCAAGTCCGCCCCGGCCCCTTGGGACCAGGTGCTGATCGGGGAGCTGGGCGAACCCACGATGCGGGCGGGCGGCGGCAACTTCGGTTCCGAAGCGCTTTACTACGGCTGGGGGGATGTCTCGTTCAATGCCAACGGGCCCAACGAAATCGCCATCTACCGTGACCCCGAAATCGTCAAATACCGCCAGACCAACTTCGGTCGCAAAATCAACATTTTCTAATCCGCGCGAATCAACGCACGATTAACTTCACGAACTTGCGCTTGCCGCATTGAAGGACCATCTCGCGGCCCTGAGTGAGGGCAATGCGCTCTTCCGCCAGCGCCTTGCCATCGAGCTTCACGCCGCCCTGGGCAATCATCCGCTTGCCGTCACTGGTGCTGGGTACGAGTCCCAGTTCCTTCAGCAAGGCGGGCATCCAGACATCGCCCGAGGGGATGCTCCGCTCCAGGATCTCGTCCGGAACGCCTTTATTGGCGAAGACCTTCTGGAAACCCTCTTTGGCGGATTGGGCGGCGTCGGCGGAGTGAAACCGCGTCGCCAACTCCACCGCCAGCTGCGACTTCACTTCCTTGGGGTTCAGCCCCGCCTTCATTTTGGCGAAGAGCGCCTCAATTTCCTCAAGCGTGAGGGCGCTGAGCAGCTCAAAGTACCGGCGCAACATCGCATCCGGAAGGCTCATGACCTTGCCGTAAATCTGATCCGGCGGCTCATCGATCCCGACGTAGTTGCCGGCCGATTTGCTCATCTTCTGCACGCCATCGAGACCTTCGAGCAGGGGCACGGTGAGGCAGACTTGGGGCTCCAGACCCGCATCTTTCATCAACTCCCGTCCGAGGAGCAGATTGAAGATCTGATCGCGGCCACCCATTTCCACGTCCGCTTTCAAGGCGACGGAATCATAGGCCTGCAAAAGGGGGTAAAGGAACTCGTGGACGCTGATGCTCTGGCCTTCCTTGTAGCGGGTCTTGAAATCGTCGCGCTCGAGCATGCGGGCGACATTCGCCTTGGAAGCCAAGCGCACAAAATCGTAAGCCGTGAAGGGCTCCAGCCACTCGCTATTGAAACGGACCTGCGTGCGGTTGGGATCTAAAATCTTAAAGACCTGGCGCTTGTAGGTTTCCGCGTTAGCCGCGACCTGCTCGCGCGTCAGCTGCGGGCGCGTTTTATTTTTGCCCGACGGGTCCCCGACCATGCCGGTGAAGTCGCCGATGAGAAAAACGACTTGATGCCCGTACTTCTGGAACTGGGCCATTTTCTGCAATACCACGGTGTGGCCCAGGTGCAGATCCGGCGCGGTGGGGTCGAAACCGGCTTTAATGATCAGGGGCTTGCGGGACGCAACCGACTTTTGCAGCTTTCCCAGAAGGTCGTTCTTGGTGATGATATCGTCGGTCCCGCGGGCGAGCTCTTTAAACTGGGCCTCCGCGGAGAGTTGCGCGCTCATTCTGTTTCCTTCCCGTCGCCGATATCCATGCCAATCACGGTTTCGCGAATCCGGATGATATTCTTGGTCTTGCCGTCCGGGCCGATATCAATCACGACGCAGCCGATGCCCGGGTTGTCCGTCGCAATGTGAAAACCTTGTGGGCGTTTTGTCCGAAAACGTCGAATAACCGGCGCGGGTTCCATCCCGATTACCGAATTGAACGATCCCGACATTCCCAAGTCCGTAATATACCCCGTTCCGCCCGGTAAAATACGTTCATCCGCAGTTTGCACGTGCGAATGCGTTCCCACCATCGCGCTGGCGCGGCCGTCGAGATACCAGCCCATCGCATATTTTTCGCTCGTCGCTTCGCAGTGCATGTCGACGATCACCGGCAGGTCGGCGTCCTTATCGTCCAAAATCCAATCCACGGTAGTAAATGGATCTTCGCAATCTTCCATGAAAACGCGACCAATCAGGTTCACGATCAGGATCGACTTGCCATTATTTTGGTAGATAGCGTGGCCGGCACCCGGACACGGCGAGTCGTCCGGATCGGGAAAGTTCGCCGGACGAAGCAGACGCCGATCGGACTCGAGCAACGTGAAGATCTCGCGATTGTCCCAAGCGTGGTTGCCCGTGGTCATTGCGTGGAAGCCCATCTTCATCATTTCGTCGAAGGTCTTGTGATTCACACCCCGACCGCCGGCTAGATTCTCGGCATTGCCGAAAATGAAATCGGGCGCGAACTTCTTCTGCAGCTCGGGGAGCGCGGCCGCCACCGCCTTCCTTCCGGGCTTGCCGAAGATATCGCCAAAAAATAAAACTCGCGTATCCACGCCCATCCGTTTAAGTCCAATCAACCATCAATCAATCGAATGCCGCTTTCGGTGCAAAGCGCCTTCATCTTCACATCGGTGGGTTCTTGCACTAGCCGATCCGCCACAATCTGGCGGTCCCAGCACACGCCCCAGGGAATCGCCGGGTTGATGCTCAAAAACCGATCGTAGAACCCTGCCCCGCTGCCGACGCGCGCGCCGGTCATATCAAAAGCCGAGCCCGGAACCAATACCAGATCACTGGAAGTCCACTCCGCGGCCGGTTCTTCGTCCTCGTCGGGCTCGGCGATGCCGGCAAACCCCGGTTTTAGGGCCGAAAGGGAGCCGACTTTACGAAAGGCGAGGCGATCTTTGGCCGCCACCCGCGGAAAAACACAGGCTTCCGGTCGGGCCTGCCAAAGGTCAGTGAGGTCGATTTCGCCCGGTCTCGCGCTGTAGACACCGACCTGGCGTGCGGATTGGAAGGCCGGGTGGGCGAGAATCCGAGCGCAAACCTGGGTGCTCGGCCATTCCGCAATCTCTTTGCGGAGCCGCTTCCAATTTTCACGGGCGGACGCTTTGGCCAGCGAAGTCACGTTAATGGGCGGGCGGCGTCAGCTCGCGCTCGATCCGATCCAAAATGTCCCCGGCCTTGGAGAGCAACGTGCTGCGATAGTCTTCGACCTGGCGTTTGCCCTGAATCGCGCGGCTGGCAAACTCCACGGCGGCGAGCAGCGCGACCTTGGTGGCCGCCGTGCCCGGATGGTCGACAAGAATGGCGTCGATCTTTTCCTGGAGCTGCGTCGCCACGTCCCGAAGGTGCGCTTCGGCCACGTCGCTTTTCACCGTGTATTTTTGATTCGCGATATGTAGATCGATGGTCGCCATGGGATCCCCTTTGTATGGATCCTAAGCGACAACCACTTTCTGATCAATCGGCCCGAAAACCGACGTGCCGTTTCGTTCGACGTCCATCCAAACCTGATCGCCGGGAACGAGCCATGGCGTCGTCGGTTTGCCGGTGTCGAGAATCTCCTGAAAGCGCTTCTCGGTCAGGCAAGCAAACCCGCGATTCTTGTCCTCGTTCGAAACCGTGCCGGTACCGACGATGCTGCCCGCGCCGAGGGGGCGTGTGCGGCAAGCGTGGGCGACCAATTCGGGAAAGGAGAAGTGCATCTCCCGCCCGTTCGGACGTCCGAAATCTTTCCCGTTCATTTTCACGTGCAAGTCGGCGTTGATGCGCTTGCCGTCCCAAACTCCGGCCAGTTCATCGGCGGTCACTGCCAACGGAGCGAAAGACGAATTGGGCTTAGACTGTAGGAAACCGAACTTGGTTTCGATCTCCGTTTTCACGATCACGCGATAGGTGATGTCATTAAACATCGTGAAAAGCGCAAAGTACGGCGCGAGCTTGTCCGCGGGCGTGCCCTTCGGGACATCGCTCGTGATCACCGCGAACTCACCCTCGAAATCCCCACCGAATTCGAGGTTCATGATATCGAGCGGCGAGGTGGCGGGCAGCAGATTGTCGCTCACGCCTTGGTACATCAAGGGCGTTTGCTTGGCAGATTCCGGCATCTCATCGCCACGCGAACGACGGGCCCGCACCACGTGCGAGAGAAACGCGCTACCATCGTAAAAGCCGGGAGCGTTGGGCAGCGGCGCCAGGCATTTGCGCAAATCGAGCGAGAAGGAACCCGAAGCTTTGCCCTGATTCAGCTCGGCCGCCAATGCCGAAAGGCGGGGCGCCGTTTCTTTCCAGTTTTCTAACGCCTCGAGTAGAGTCGTCGCGATTTGCGCGGGGGGCTTGACCGCCGTTTTGTTATCGCTCGATACGACGATAAGCTGACCATTGCGCTGTTTGGGATTTTCCGCGGGAATCGTCGCTAATTTCATGCCTTCACCTCAAACCAATTCGTCGGCCAGAAACTGATCCGGCTCGGCGATACTGCAACTGCCGAACGTTCCGCCGTATTGGCGGCGCGCCCCTTCAATCGCTTCGGGCTCCAATTTGAAGCCATTCCATTCCAAATGGTTTTCGACCTTCAGCTTCGACGCCTGCGTTTCCAGCAGACACGCGCGAATCTCGCCGGGGCCGAAGGTATCCAGCCCGAGTCCCTGAGCAAATGCGAGGGCGGCAAAGAGATTGACGAAGCCGTACTCGGATCCGCGCGTCAGCGGGTGGTGCAACCCTTGGGTCGCTTTGAATTTCAGACCATGCGCCAGGATCGCGGCGATGCTTTCGGACAGTTGTTCCGGGGTGGGCGGGGTTTTTCCGCCGGTGCGGATCTTAACGCCCGCGGCCCCGATCGCGCTGCGGTGGTCTTCACTCCATTCCGATAGCGCTCGCGTCGCCGTCGCCAAACGCATTTGCCAGTCACCCGATAGGGGGATTTCGAAGTAAACGTCCATTCCGAGGGAGCCGCCCTGCACACATGCGTTCAGCGTTTCCTGAAGGACTTCCCCCGTCGCTTCGAGCGGGCAATCTTCACCGAGTTTGGTTTCGTAGGCGAAGGCCCGTTGGCGTTGAGAACTTTCCATGAAGCGCTCATTGAATCGGCGCAATTCGCGCATTTCAAATGAAACGGTGCGCGAGAGGTCGGAGAATTTTTCAATCGGGCTGCCGATCACCGTCATGGGTAAGGGCGTGCCATCGGAGCCCGCCTCGAACCAGGCGCGGGGTGAAAGTTTCTTCAGATCGGCAATCGTAATGACAATCCGCGCCATCAACCAAGGGTGCTTCGCACGCCGTCGAAAAGCGCAGGCCTCCGCCATCGCTTTTTCCAATGGCAACGCGGCGGGCGGAAAAGTTCCGGCGTAATCAATGAGATTTCCGAGCAGCGCGTTTCGAGCCGAATAGGCGGTCATGGCTCGGTAAGGTATCGGAAACGGGCGGGGATGACAAACCGACCGGCCGAATGGAAAAAACCGTAAAAAACGGATCAAGTAGGGCGCTAGTGCGCCGATAAATATAGTAGGGACACCCTCCCGAGACTCCCAAACATCCTGGAGAGACGAAGCAATGCGAACGCCTTACACCCGTGTCGACGCGTCCACTTTAGATGGTTCCGGCGAAGAAGCCGCCCTGTTGACCGCCGAACAGTTTGAACGCTGCAACTACTGCAATACGAAGCTCCTCTTCACCCACGATTTGAATTTGGGTTATTTCGAAGTGATCGAAAACTGCCGCTGCCCCGGATGCGGCGTGACAAAAACGCCGCGGCGTTTCACGTTGCAATAATCTAGACCAGGAAAACCGAGTAGACCTCGTACGCCCCCAGTAAAATCATGAGCGCGCATACGATGCGACTCGCCGGGCCCGACGAGGCCGAAGCGATGCCTTCCATGCAAATGCCCGCTAGCACGGCGCGAGACGCCAAAGCGGTATAGGGCGAAGCCAAAACCAACGCCAGCAAAACCCCCATCGGTAAGAAACGGTGCATCGGATTGACGTTGCTGAAAAGCGCCCCGACGGCCCCCAGAAAGAAGAAAATCAGCGAAATCGTCTGCCCCGCCATGGCGTGGGAGAACAGCCCCTCACCCGCCGGACCACTCCATTGCATCAAGTTCACCATCGCGGAGTTTCCCAACACGTGAAATGTCGCCTGGAATGTCCGCTCGGAGAGAAAAACGCCGAGTGCCAGCATGCCGAGAAAGATCCCTGCGTTGCGCCCCCACTCGCTGGCCGGCAGAAAGCGCTGAACGCCCCAAAACAGGTAGAGAAAAACCGGAATGAGGGCGATCGCGATCGGATCCATCAACGCCAATACGGAAATGGCCAGTCCGGCCATCCACCAATTCTGTTCCAAGCCCTGACGCAGCGAAAGCGAGAGGAAAAATCCGGCCAGCGGGAAACTCGAACCCAGGCTGAGCTCGTAGCTCGTGGGCCAGAGCAGAACCAAGGTCGCCGCCAAAGTGGAAATGTCCGTCGTCACCATCCGGTTAAACAGCTGAAAGATCTCGAAGAGAAAAAGCAGTAGGAAGAGATTCGAAAACAGGATGAGCGAGACGAGCGGCGGCACTCCCGTGATCGCCGCCATCGCTACGACGATCCAGTGAAATGGATTGCGCGATTCGGTCACTACCTGACCGATGCTCTGTTTGGACAGATGGACCACGGTCGCTACTTCGGGACCTTCCGCCGCCCGACGCAGAAACCGATCGTAGAGAGAGCCTCCGAAAGCCGTCTTGCTGGAGGTGGTGGAAAGGGTCAGCAATGCCACCATCAGGAGCAGCGCGCGGTGGGTGACAAACGCAAGAAAGACTTTCCACATACTAGGTTAAAGAATACCACGAGTTCTAGGTCCCCACTTTCATTCCGTCGTTACAGGTACCCACTTCCTTTCAAGGATTGCCCCCTGATTCGCTGGCCTTAGGTTTGGAATCGCATCGTAGGACCGTTAAAGTGTCCCCGCGTCCTACGATGCGATTCCAAACCTAAGGCCAGGCCGGCAAGGCAATCCCTGAAAGGAAGTGGGTACCTAGATTTCGCCGGCAAATGAAGAGGGAGCTAGATTTCGTGGAGGGATTTTTTTACCAACGTAAGAGCAACTAGGGCGGCGGTCTCTGCTCGCAAGCGGTTGCGGCCTAGACCGAGGGAAAGGACTCCGGCGGAGCGTAGTGCGGCGACCTCGTCGGGGTGAAAACCGCCTTCGGCCCCGATCAGCAGATCGACCTCGGCGGCGACGGGAATTTCGGCCGCATCCGCTCGGGCATTTTCATCGCAGAGCACCAACACGCGTTTTGGATCGCGCTGTTTCAAGTAGACGTCCAGCGTCAAAGGAGCCGCGACATCGGGAAAGAAAAGCTCCTCACACTGTTTGCACACTTCGCTGACCACACTCGCCCAGCGTTCGTCGTTCCAGCCCTTTACCGGTGAAGAAAAACGCGTCTGCAGTGGCTGGAAGCTCTGCACGCCCAGTTCCGTCGCGCGTCGAAAAATGAAATCCAGCGCTTGGCCCTTCGGCGCGCCAAAGCAAAGGCGAACTTTTGAACGCGCCGTCGCCGTTTGGACTTCAATCACCTGGACCTGCGCCGCCCGCGCATGCACGCTGGTGATTCGCGCCGAAGCCAAGCCGCCCCGCCCATCGATCAATCCCACCACCGTGCCTTCTTCCAGGCGCAAGACTTTAGCGAGGTGTTTCGATTGCTCGGCTTCCAGGGTCACGGTGGCCCCAGTCTTTAGCGGCGTGGCTGACAGAAAACGGTGCATCGGCGCCTTATAACAGATTCCTAAAGGTGCCCATCTACTTTTGGTCCCAAAAAGTACACAGTGCGCACCCGGCACCTACTGGGCCCAAAAGTAGATGGGCACCTATTGGCCTTGTCTTAAAAAGTGACTGGAAAGGTAGCGGGTACCTGCGTGCGCGATGACTGAAAAGGAAGTGGGTACCTTTTAGGAGGCGACGACGATGCGGTTGCGGCCGCCTTCTTTGGCCTGGTAGAGCGCCTGGTCGGCGGCTTCGATGAGGGGTTTGGGGGTTTTGCCGTGGTGGGGGTAGCCGGACAGGCCAAGGCTGACGGTGAGATAAGCTTGTTTGGCTTTGCCCTGGAAGACGGTGTTTTCCACGGACGCTTTCAGGCGCTGGGTGATCTCTAAGCCGTTATGCACCGAGGTCTCCGGCATCAAGATCAGGAACTCTTCCCCACCGTAGCGCCCCAGGAAGTCCGTCTTGCGCAAGTTCGCCGAAAGCACCGCCGCGATTTTTTTCAGGGCCTCATCGCCGCAGAGGTGTCCCTCCATATCGTTGAAGACTTTGAAATGATCCACGTCCACCATCGCCACGGTGATCGGCCGCTGGTAGCGATCGGCGCGGTCGATTTCATCTTGGAATCGCGCGAAGAGCGCGCGGCGATTGGGTACCCGGGTCAGCGAATCGGTCAGCGCGAGTTCGCTCAGGCGCGCATTGGCCAGCTTGAGCTCCTCCGTGCGCCGAGCGACTTCATTCTCAAGATTCTGATTGGTCAGTCGAAGCTCTTCGAGCAGGCGTTCGTTCTCGGTTTGCAAGTAGTGCCGCTCGCACGCTTGCCGCAAGGTCGTCATCAAATCCGTGTTTTCCCACGGTTTGGTGATGTAGCGGTAGATCTCGGCACGATTGATCGCTTCCAGGATTTCCTTGGTTTCGGTAAACGCGGTCAGAATCAACCGCGTCGTCGTAGGACGCAGGCGCGCCGCCTCGGCGAGAAATTCCGTACCCCACATTCCCGGCATCCGTTGATCCGAAACCACCACCGCGAACAATTCGGCCTTGAGCTTTTCGAGTCCAATTTCCGCGTTTTCGCAGGCGACCACATCGAAATGCGCCCGGAGCGTCCGTTCCAACGCACGCAGATTCGACGGTTCGTCGTCCACGATCAGGATTTTGGGCTTTTTACTTTCGGGCATGAAACGATCAAAAAAAGCGAGAGCGGAAGGGCCCCGGTCCAGGAAGGCCGTTCTGGAGTCGGAGCCAGCCTCCGCTCTCAATTTGATAAAGGATGCAACCGAAATACCAATCCGTAAAGATTACGTTTTTCCACCCTAGGCGCGGAAACGGGGCTCTTCGGATTCCGGGCGTGTCCATCGACTGTTCACCCGCCTGGAACTATGACACCATAGAAGGACATGCGCTCCACCATTCTTGCCATTGCGCTACTGACCGCACCCCTGGGGCTAGGGGCATCGAAATCGCCCTCGTTGCCGCCGGGAATCCGCCTGGGACCCTACGGGAAAGCCGCGGAGGCAAATGCAAACGCCGAACGCCAGCCGGCTACCCCGGAAGCTAAAGCGGAAACGAAAGCGTCGCCCACCGGGACGCCGCCGCAAATGGTCCAGTTGCGCAAGGCGGTCGACGGCATTTTTCCGAGCGGTGTGCTAAGAAAACTCGACGTGGGGATCATCGCGGTTTCTCTGGATAAGGGCGATGTGCTTTTTGAGAGCGATGCCGACAAACTGCTCATCCCCGCGTCCGTGAGTAAACTCTTTACCGCGTACACCGCACTGAAACGTCTGAAACCGACGTCCACGTTTAAGACCGATGTTTATGCCCAGGGACCTGTGAGCGACGGGCACCTGGCGGGGGATATCTATCTGCGCGGCGGCGGCGATCCGAGCTTGGTTTCGGAGCGTCTTTGGATGCTCGTGAACGAGCTCGTGCGATCGGGGATCAAGAAAATCAGCGGCGATATTATCGTGGATGACACCTACTTCGATCGCGAGCGCACGCCGGAAACCCGGCCGGGCTACCTAACCGATCAAGCGTATAACGCGCCCATCGGCGCGCTTTCTTTCAATTTCAACACGACCACGATCTACGTCACGCCGGCCGATATTCCGGGCAAGCCGCCGATCGTTTACACCGACCCCGAGAACTCCTACATCGATGTCGTCAACCAAGCGTCGACGGGCAAAGAGGGAAGCAAGAATACGGTTGCGGTTAAGCGCACCAAGTTCGTGCAGGGCGACATCGGCGATACGGTTTTGCTGCGCGGGTCGATTCCGGTGGGCCACAAGGAAATGCGGTTCTACCGTAACATCGTCAACCCGAGTCTTTACGCTGCACATATGTTCAAGACGTTTTGGGAACAACGGGGCATGCGGCTGGAAGGAAAGATTCGGGAAGGAACGTTGCCCGCGAAAGCCAAGCTGCTGCTGACCTTTGATTCCCTGCCCCTCTGGCAAGTGGTTTGGGGAATGAATAAGTTTAGCAACAACTTCGTGGCCGACCAGATCCTGAAAAAGGTCGGCGCGGAGACCTGGGGCGCCCCCGGTACCATGCAAAAAGGCGTGAAGGCTCTAGAAGATACTTTGGAAAACATCGGTATTCCGCCCAAAGCCTACACCATCATCGACGGCAGCGGCCTGACCCGAAAAACGCGGGTGACCGCACGCCAGATCGTACGCGTCCTGACCGCGGCGGCCTCCGACTTGAGTCTCTCCGCCGAGTACATCGCGTCGCTAGGGGTCGGCGGCGAAGATGGGACTTTGCGCAACCGTCTGCCCAGCGATCAATCGCACTCCGTGGTCCGGGGGAAAACCGGCTCGCTCGACGGAGTCAACGCGCTGGCCGGTTATACTTCTACGCGCGATGGCGAGACGGTGGCCTTCGCCATAATCTTGAATGACCCGGGGCTAAGATACGGTAGAATGTCGACTTGGGTGGATAAGGTCGCCCAGGAGTTCAATCGCTTTTCCCGAAAATAGGCGCAACGCGATCTCGCATGAAGACCGGTCTGGAGAAATTTCTCGAGAAAAAACACAAAGCCTTCCGCGGCATGCGCCTCGGCGTCCTTTGCAACCAAGCCTCCGTCGATCCGAAACTCCGCCACATCAGTGAGCTGGTAACGCAAAAAAAACTTGGCCTCGATGTGACCTGTTTTTTCGGACCGCAGCACGGCATCCGCGGCGAGAAACAAGATAACATGGTGGAGTCGCAAGACTTCAACGACCCGCAAACGGGAAAGACCGTTTTTAGTCTCTACGCCGACATCCGCGAACCGACGGATCGGATGCTGGCGAAGATCGATACCTTCGTTATCGATCTTCAGGATGTCGGCACCCGCATCTACACCTTTATCTACACCATGGCCAATTGCATGCGGGCCGCCAAACGCGCCGGCAAGAAAGTCGTCGTGTTGGATCGTCCCAACCCGATCGACGGGGAAACGCTCGAAGGCAATCGTCTCGAGCCGGAATATGCGTCGTTCGTCGGCCAATACCCCATCATCACACGGCACGGGATGACGATCGGCGAAATGGCCTTGATGATGAATGATGCCTTTAGCATCGGGTGCGATCTCGAAGTCATTAAACTAGAAGGCTGGAAGCGCAACGTCCACGGCGACCAGTGGAAACGCGACTGGGTGCCGCCTTCGCCGAATATCCCGACGTATCTTTCCGCGCTGGTTTTCCCGGGAACGGTGCACTTCGAAGGCACGAATGTCTCGGAAGGTCGCGGCACCACCAAGCCCTTTGAATGGGTCGGTGCCCCATTTATTCAACCCGACCAGCTCGCTACGGAACTGAACGGACGTAAACTGCCGGGCATTTACTTTCGCCCCATTTATTTCCAGCCCACCTACCAAAAATGGAAAGATGAGGTCTGCGGGGGCGTGCAATTGCACGTGACGGATCGAAAAAAATTGAACGCCTTCCGCGCGGGTATCCACCTCTTGGAAGCGATTGCAACGCAATCGTCTCATTCCTTCGCGTGGAAAAAGCCGCCGTACGAATACGAACATACGCGGATGCCGATTGACCTCATCGCCGGGACCGCCCTGCTGCGGGAAATTGTGGAGCATGGAAAAACGGTGAAGGAACTCGAGCAGCGCGCGCAAGCCGATGTCGCCGCCTTTAAGAAGCTGCGCAAACCCTACCTGCTCTACTAAAACTTCGTCTTAACCCCGAACCGCCAGTGGATGTTTTCGAAGGACGAACCATCTTCGAATTTGAAGCGGATCATTTCCGTTTCGGTGAAGAAATCCATCCAGAGTTTTTCGGGAATGGCGATGATTTGGAAATCCAATCCGCCGCCGGCAATGAGATTGCTCGCCAAATCGACTCGCTTCATGCTCTGCACAAAGGGTGAAACCTTGCCGTATAGCCCCACCGACATCCCATTGGGGAAGCGGTAGCGAAAAGTTGGATAGAAGTCCAAGCCCAGGGCGTAAGCCAAGCGGACTTGCGAAGCCGGCTGCACCTGAGACACGCGAAAAAAGATCCCGGCGTTTAAGATGAAAATAAATCCGGGCCCCCGATCACCGACCACGACCCCCCGCAATAGCCCACCGGTATCAATCCAGCGGTATTCCAGGCCGGACGTGGGAAGACTGAGGGGCAACAAACTGTAGCCCGCGTAGAGCGACGACTGAGAGCCGGATGGGGAAAGATTGAAATCGAAGTCGAGTCGGCCGTTCAAAAACATCTGCGAATAATTCACGGCACTGTGTTTTACCGTGGCGGAATCCAGGGCGAAGGATAGGCCCACGGTGCCCCAGCGCAGTTTTTCCTCGGTCACCGCCGCCGTTTTTTCTTCGTCCATCAGTTTCGGCCGCAGGGCCGCGGGAGCTTGGGCGACGAAGGCGTCCCAAGTTTCATCCGACTCCCAACGATTCACGGAGTCGCGCAGCTTGCCCGCCAGCAAGAAACCTTTTTCAGTTCTCAACGGTGCCCGCGCCTCTTGGCGGACGACCCGAGCGGCGTGGCCGTGCTCCGCCCCTTTGAGCGCGCGCGCGATGACGTCGTAAATTCGTGGACGCTGCTTCTCCGGGAGAGCGCGGAGTTCTTCCCATTTGCGATCGGCAAAAACGCTAAATGACTCTTCGAAAAGGCCTTGGCTCCACAGCGCGAAGGCTTTGAGGTATTGGATCTGAAGTGCCTGCGGCGAACTCGCGTGCGCCGCGAGAAAGCGATCGCAAACTTCGACCGTCTTACCCATCGCACCCGAAGAAAAATAGGCGGCGGCCAACTCGAGATGGACCAAGTCGCCCTTGGGCCCATTTCCCGCTTCTTTGGCAAGAAGTTCATACTGGCGGATGGCTTCGGGCCACTCCTTATCCTGAACACTCTCCCGCGCCTCGTCCAACCGCTCTTCGAAAGGAACCTTATCGGCCGCCACCCCGGACCCCGTGACCAGTAGTAGAAGAATAAGAATGAAGGGTTTGGGACGCATTGGCATGAGTTTCCCCGGGATAGGGGAAGCGTATCAAAGTTTAAGGGTCGGTGAAAGCGACGGTGGGTCAGCGAGCAGAGATGGAGTCCTGCGGCTACGCCGCTGAGGATTAAGGATTAATCCTTAAGGATTAACAATTAAGGATTCCATTCGCCGAAGGCGAATGGAATGGACCGGATGGGGATCGAACCCACTACCTCCACATTGCGAACGTGGCGCTCTCCCAGATGAGCTACCGGCCCGGAAATTCTGGGTCAAAACAAGGCGGCAACGTAACATCGCCCTTTCGACTGGGCAATATGCTTGAGGAATCTCGTTTGGATTTGGCGGGGGGCGCAGCTATAGTTTTGCCGTGCCGACCGCCGCTAGACCTTGGGAACGTACCGCCGAACTCCTTCGTAGCCATTGCCGAGACAAGAGTATCCGCAATATCGGCTTGGAGATCGAACGCATTGGCCTGTGGCCGGACGGCTACACCCTGCACTACCGCCCCGGGGGACCGGATGATACGCGGGCGGGGGCGGAGCAGCTTCTGACCCTACTCGCCAAGAGCCTGGGCTGGCAGATCGCGACCTACTCCGAAAAGTTCCCTTTGGGTTTGAATGGGCCGGCCGGCAAGGTTTCGCTCGAGCCGGGAAGCCAGTTGGAGTTTTCGGCCAATCCCCAACCCACGGTACAGGAAACGCAAAAGTGGGTGGACGCCTTCGAAGAAGAAGTCGACAAGATCACCGCACCCTGGGGCCTTGCTTGGATCGGCCTGGGCGTGAACCCGGTAACAACCGTTGAAGCCATGGACGTGATCCCGCTGACGCGCTACCGGATCATGACCGACTACCTCGGCAAACGGGGAAGCCTGGGCACGACCATGATGCGTCTGACGTCTTCCATCCAGATCAACTACGACTATTCCAGCGAAGCCGAAGCGATCTCGATGTTGCGCACCGCGCTCGCAGTCGCGCCGGTTTGCACGGCCCTTTTTGGGAATTCCCCTTTGAGCGGTGGGAAACCAAACGGTTGGCTCTCGTTTCGCTCGGAAGTTTGGCGCAATACCGATCCCGATCGCAGCGGCCTAATGCCCGAAGCCTTCGAAGACGACTTTTCCTTCCTGCGTTACGCGGAAATGGCTTGGAAACGCCCGCTGATGTTTGCCCAAAACAAAAAAGGGGAAAACGTAGAGTCCCACCGACGAAACCTACTGGAGATTTCGCTGGGCCAGCTGGAAGACTGCGAACTGACCGCCGAAAACGAACTCAATAGTCTCCGCCAGCTTTTCACCGAGGCCCGACTCAAGCCTGGTTATGTGGAAGTGCGATCGATTGATGGCTTGCGACCCGTCGACCGGTACGCGGCGGTGGCTTTTTGGACGGGCCTCATGTTCTCGGAAGAAGCCCGAACCGCCGCCCACGATCGCTTGGGCACTCTGTCTCCGAAGTTACGGCAGGAACTCTGGGTCGCCGCCGGTCGCGAAGGATTGCGGGCCACGGTTGGTGGCCTCTCGATGAAAACCCTGGCGCAGGATCTGGTGGAGGCCTCTCGCCGCGCACTGGTGAAACGCGGTTTCGGCGAAGAGAAATACTTAAAGACCGTCGACCAAACGCTGGCCGATGGAAAAAACCCCGCGGATCGGGTGCTCGAACGCTTCACCCGCTCCGGCGGTGATATGAACGATCTCTTTCTCTACTTGGCTTCCGCTTCCGCGTAGTCGATGAGTTTTTCCGAAAGGTCTTTTCCGGTGAGCTTAGCAAAGCTGCGCAGGCCCGTCGGCGAGGTGATATTCACTTCCGAGATATGGCGCCCAATGAGATCGGCGCCGGCAAAGACGATGCCCGATTTCCGAAGAAACTTTCCGAGGCGATCGACCACCGCGCGCTGCGCGACCGTAAGGGGCGCAATCGAAGCGGAACCGCCTTGGGCAAGATTGCTGACGAAGCCACCCGACTTGGGCATGCGCACAAAGTCCCCCAGGAATTTTCCGCGCAAGTAAAAGAGGCGCCGATCCCCCAGTGCCATCACTTCCTTCTGAAAGGGTTGGGTGAGCTCGAGCTCATCGGGAGCGGGGAATTCCCCGGCTTGCGGAGCAAATTTAAGGATCTTACCGCCGCCAAAGCCAAAGAAGGGTTTGCGGATCGCGGTTTCAAATCCCCCCCGTTCTAAGTAGGCCCGCGCGGACGCCGCGTCACCAATATGGGTCGGGATCAAATCCCCCGGTTTGAGGAATCCCTGCGCCAGCGCCTCGAAGGGAATCATCTTTTCGTGATAACGCAGCAGGAGGCTCGGGCGATTCAACATCAAGACGCGGTTTTCTTCCACGCAGAGCAACCAGCAGAGGGAAACGTACGAATCATCAAAGGGCGGATCTTTGCGGATCCACAGCGCGTCGAACTCCACCACCGCCCGATCTTCTTCCGCTCCGGTATCGGGCAGCCGGTCCTCGGCGCACGTGAGGCAGGGGATCACGCGTGCACGCACCCGACCATCCTCGAGCCGAACCGCATCGCCGGTCGTCCAGAAAACCTTATGCTTGCGCTTCAACGCCGTTCGCAAGATTGCCAACGTCGTGTCGCTGGTGGCATGAATGCGTTCCCAGCGATCGGCAACAAAGAGGAGTTTCATCGCTGCCCATCTTGCTTGGCTTGGCTTATAATTTCAAGGAACGCCGACCATGAGAATAGCCCTCGTCCAAATGCGCAGTGCCGCGGATCTGAAACGCAATCTCGACGCGATGGAGCGCAGCGTGGCTACCGCGGCCCGTCGCGGGGCCCGACTCGTGGTCTTTCCGGAAATGGCCTATTTCACCGCGCCATTGCAAGCATGTGCCCCGGTGACCGCTCAGTTCGATCGATTAATGGAAACGTTCAGCGGGTGGGCGAAAAAATACGGCACGGCGTTAGTGCCCGGGTCGATCCGCGAGCCCTCCCCGGGAGGTCGACACTTCAACACCCTTCCGGTTTTCGATGCCGCGGGAAAAGAAACCGCCCGCTACCGGAAGATCTTTCTCTTTAAAGCCAAACTCCCCGATCGCGTTTACGACGAATCGGCCTATACGACGCCGGGCCAGGAAACGATCACGTTTACCCTCGACGGGATTCGCTTCGGCGCCGCGATCTGCTACGACCTGCGCTTTCCCGAGCTCTTCCGTGCTTTGAAAAAACGTGGAGCGGAACTCGTCTTGCTGCCGGCCGCTTTTACCGTTCCTACGGGGCGGGCGCACTGGGAAACCCTGCTCCGGGCCCGCGCGATCGAAAATCAAATCTATATCGCCGCCCCCGGACTCGCCGGGCGGTCCGGCAATGGCGCGGCGACGTACGGAAACTCCCTGGTCGTCGATCCTTGGGGTCGCGTCCGCGTCCGAGCCGCGGCAAAACCCACATTGCTCGTTTTCACTTTCGACCCCCAACATGCGGTGGATTGCCGCGGAAAGGTCGACGCCTGGGCCAGCCGGCGCGAGGACCTTTTTCCCATTCCCTAACCTTTTGCCATACCTAAGTAATCGAGTATCCTGACGGATATGCTCTGGACTGCCGCGTTCGTATTGGCCATCGGATTTTTCCTCTATCAAGTCACTCAGCGTTTTCGCGTCTTACTCAAAATGCGAAAAGACGATGCCCGCAACTACTCGCCGGGCACACTCGCGGTGCGCGTGAAGAACACCCTGATCTATGCACTTGGTCAGTACAAGTTTTTCCGGGACGGTGGCATCGCCGGTTTTCTCCACATCATCGTCTTCTGGGGTTTCATCACCCTAGGCCTGCAAGTGACCGTGATGTTCCTGCGGGGTTGGTTTCCGGAGTTTGCCCTACCGCACTTTCTCGTCGGACCCTATTCCGCCGCGAAGGATTTCTTTCAGGCCGGAGTTTTGGTGGCCGTCTTCATCTTGCTTTACCGCTGGCTCATCCAAAAGCCTGAGCGGCTAATGGGCTTTTTGCCCGCCGAAGCCAAACTGCGTTCACAAACGCATGGCGAAGCGCTTTTGATCCTGTCGTTTATCGGCACCATCATGGTCTCGGGATTCGTTTACGACGCCGGTCTGATTGCCGCGCTGGCGGGGGATCCGACCGTGGCCGCCGAGGCCCGCTGGCAACCTTTGACGGCGTGGATCGCTTCACTATTCGGCGGCAATGCGGAACGGGCCACTCAGGCGAGCCAAATCGCTTGGTGGGTGCACAACCTTGTCATCCTCACCTTCTTGAACCTGCTGCCGCGGTCGAAACACTTTCACATTATTACCGCGATTCCGAATGTCTTCTTCGGGCGCGTGGAACCGGCCGGACGGATTGCCAAAGTCGACTTCACGGGGGAGACGCCGTCTTTTGGCCGCTCCAAACCCATCGATTTCACCTGGAAGCAAGCCCTCGATATGTATAGCTGCACCGAGTGCGGCCGCTGCTCGTCGATGTGCCCGGCCACCGCCACCGGCAAACCATTAGCGCCGCGGCAATTTCTGCTACAGCTGCGCGATACGGTTTATGCCCAGCAGAATAAAATCGTGGGAAAAACCGGCACCGATGATTTCGATGTCGTGGTGGGCGAAGGCAAGCCGGTCATCGACGAAGTGGTTTGGTCATGCAACGCCTGCCGTGCGTGTGAAGAAGCGTGCCCGGTGAATATCGAATACGTCGATAAGATCGTGTCGATTCGCCAGCACCTGGTGCAGGAAGCGTCGCGTTTTCCGGAAGAACTCAACCGCACCTTCAAGGGCCTGGAAAACAATTCCAATCCCTGGGGCATCGCCGCCGACGAACGCGCGGCCTGGACCGACGGCTTGGATGTGCCCCGCATCGCCGACACTCCCAATGTCGAATACCTGTATTACGTGGGGTGCGGTGGCGCCTTCGATTCCAATAACCGCAAAACGTCTCAGTCTTTGGTGAAGATCCTAAAGCAGGCCGGGGTCTCCTTCGCGATTTTAGGCAAGGAAGAACTCTGTAACGGGGAAACCGCGCGTCGCTTGGGCAATGAGTACCTCTACCAAACGATGGCGGAAGCGCTGGTGGCCAAGATCAACTCCTACAATGTGAAGAAGATCCTGGTGAACTGCCCACATTGCTTTAATACGATGACAAACGAGTATCCCGACTTTGGCGGCAAGTGGGAGGTCATCCGCGCCGGATCCCTCGTTTCGCAGCTGGTGGCCGAAGGCAAAGTGAAGATCAATAAGCCGATGGACAAGAAGATCGTGTACCACGACTCTTGCTACTACGGCCGCTTCAACGGGGTTTTTGAAGAGCCGCGTTCCCTACTCTCCCATGTGCCGGGAGCGAAACTCGAGGAAATGGAATTCAATAAGAAGCAGGGCACTTGCTGCGGTGCCGGCGGCGGAAGAATGTGGGTCGAAGAAAAAGCCGAGCAACGGGTGAACGTACTGCGGGCGGGACAGGCATTGGAAAAGAATCCCGACGTCATCGCGACCTCCTGCCCCTACTGCCGCATCATGATCGGCAACGGCGTCACCGATAAAGGGGCGGACGATAAAGTGCAAGTCATGGACGTGATGCAGATCGTCGCCTCACAAATGGAAACCACGACTCCGAGCTAAAATGGTTGCGCGCGTTTTCATAGGGACATTGCTCCTACTGGCGGGCTGCGGCAGCGAAGGCCCGCCCACGCCGTTTCAGGGTGACCCGACCCGACCCACTTTCGAAGGGAAAGTAGAGATCGGCGGTCAGGAACCGGAAACGGCAGCGCCGACCATCGTCGCAAATCCCGAGGGGCCGTATTGCAAGAAGGATGCGTCGGGAAACTACGTCTCCGCGGCAAATCTCGTGGCGTCCAAAGGGGTAGACGCCCAGAAGACTTCCTTCGCGGTGGGCGGTGGTTGCTTGTTTCGCCCAATTCGCGAGGCCTGGGCCGTTCTCCATTCCTCCGCGGGCGTGAAATGGAAAGACGCGGACCTGACCGGCTTTTCCCGCAAAGCCGATCCGCGCGTGGACTTTCTCTTCCTTTCTGTCAATGAAGCGGGACCCTTTTTCGCGCGCCAAGAATGGACGATCGAGTGGTACCAAAAGGTGACGCAAGGAACCTTGGCCGTACCCGAATACCTCGTCGTCCAGTATTCGAAGGTGAAGGGCACCTCGCATATCGCCCATTGGAAGGGCATTCTCGAACTCAAAAAGCTAGCCGAGGCCGTGACTTCCGTGGCCATTCGGAACGAAGTGCGGGGCACCCGCATTGACCCGACCAGCGCGGCCGGTGGCCTCACCGATCTTTTCACCAATCTGAGTCAGCTCGGTCCGGATTGGACCTATCTGGGCAACCCTTAGACTAAACTCAAGGGGAAATCTGCTGGATCATGCGCCGATCCTGTTCCCAGTCGACGTTCGGCGCGGTGAGCAGTTTCTCTCCCACGAAAATGGAATTAGCGCCGGCTTCGAAGCACCGCTTCTGTTCGGCTTCGCTCATCGTGTTGCGTCCGGCACTCAAGCGCACGCGCGATCGGGGCATCAGAATTCGGGCGGTGGCCACGGCGCGCAAGAACTCTTCAAACGGAACCGCGGAAGTGGCTTCCAGCGGCGTGCCCTCGATGGGTACCAGGAGGTTCACCGGCACACTTTCGGGGTGCGGATCCATGCTCGCAAGCTCGGTCAACAATCCCGCGCGATCCTGAGCCGTTTCGCCCAGCCCGAGAATCCCACCACAGCAAACCTGCACGCCGGCCCGGCGCGCCGCGGAAAGGGTATTGAGTCGGTCGTCGTAAGTCCGAGTGCTAATGACTTCGGGATAGTACTCGCGACTGGTGTCCAGATTGTGATTGTAGGCGGTGAGCCCCGCTTCTTTCATTTTGCGCAGCTGGTCTTCGGTCGCCATCCCCAGTGTGCAGCAAACTTCCATCCCTAAGTCGGCAACGCCTTCGATCATTTCCAGCACGGCGTCAAAGCGACGATCGTTAGGGGCTTGGCGCCAGGCCGCGCCCATGCAAAAGCGGGAAGCGCCATTGGCTTTGGCCTCGCGGGCGCTCTCCATGACCCGATCCACTTCCATCAAAGCTTCGGGTTTGATCTGCGTCTTGAAGTGGGCGCTCTGGGAGCAATAGCCACAGTCTTCCGGGCAGGCGCCGGTTTTGATGCTGAGCAGCTGGCACTGCTGGACATCTTGGGCCGCGTAACGCGAATGCATTTCCCGGGCGCGGGCCAAAAGGGGTTCCAGAGGACCGGTCAGCAGCGCCAGGACCTCGTCTCGAGTCCAATCATGTCGGATATCCATGCCCCTGTCCTATCTTGGGGTGCCCCGACTTTCAATATTGAAAGGTTCTGGAATTCCCATAGATTGGAAGGGATGAAGTCGGCCGAAATTCGCGAATCTTTTCTGAAATATTTTGAAGGCAAGGGGCACTCCCGGGTGCGCAGTTCCAGCCTGATCCCCGCCGCCGACCCGACCCTGCTCTTCGCCAACTCCGGAATGGTCCAATTTAAAGACTGTTTCTTGGGCATTCAGAACAATGGCTACTCCCGAGCTACCACGGTGCAAAAATGCATGCGGGCCGGCGGCAAACACAATGACCTCGAAAACGTGGGCTTCACCCCCCGTCACCACACTTTTTTCGAAATGCTGGGCAACTTTTCTTTCGGGGACTACTTCAAACCCGACGCGATTGCCTTTGCCTGGGAACTCTTGACGCAGAAATGGAATCTGCCCAAGGACCGCCTCTGGGTCACCGTTTTTGAGACCGACCACGAGGCACTAGAACTTTGGAAGAAGGTCGGGCAGCCAGCGTCGCGCATCGAAAAACTCGGCGAGAAAGATAATTTCTGGGCGATGGGCGATACCGGCCCGTGTGGGCCTTGCACCGAGATCCATTTTGACTGGGGTCCGGAACACGGCCGGGGCGATACGCCAGGCACGAATACCGATGGCCGCTTTCTGGAGATCTGGAATCTCGTCTTCATGCAGTTCAATCGCGACAGCGCGGGCAAAATGACCCCGCTGCCCAAACCCAGCGTCGATACCGGTTCCGGGCTCGAACGAGTCGCCTCGGTAATGCAGGGGAAATTCAGCAACTACGATTGCGACCTCTTTGCGCCCATGCTGCAAGCGATTTCCAAAAAAGTGCACGTGCCGTACCGCGAAGCGATTTCGGATTCCCCTTCGGCTTCGATGCGGGTGATCGCCGACCATCTGCGCGCGGGGACCTTCCTGATTGCCGACGGCGTGCATCCGAGCAATGAAGGGCGCGGGTATGTTTTGCGGCGCATTCTACGGCGGGCCATTCG